>CAZLAM010000090.1:0-17856 GCA_964557435.1 uncultured Eubacteriales bacterium | reverse complement strand
CGGCGCCAGAAGCGCATCAGCAAATCGGTGGAGGCCGTTCGCAAATACATGTGGGACGAGGAGAGCGGGACGTTCCTGGCCGTGAAGCGGGACACCTTGGAAAAGATCAAGGTGGCGACCATCGGAAGCTGGATGCCGTTGATGGCCGAGGTTCCGACCCGGACCATGGCCGGACGCATGGCGGAATCTTTCATGACGGAGCGTTGGCAGACGCCTCTGCCGATCCCTACCGTGGACCGCAAGGATCGCCGCTGGAAATCGGATCAATACTGGCGCGGAGACGTCTGGCCGGCTTCGAATTACCAGGTCGCCTGCGGTTTCGCCCTGAACGGCTATCCCGATATCGCGGCCGGCATATCCGACAAGACGATCGCCAACGCCCTGAAGAACGGCATTAATGAGCATTACGATTCCATGACCGGGAAACCGTTGGGAGTCCCCTACAACGGCATGACCTGCACGGTCGTGACCATGATGCTTGACGGGCTGGCGCGTCAATTCAAGCTGAAAGCCAAAAGCGAGTCGGGAGGAGGATTATAAATGGCCCTGCGCAAAGCCTTCGCCCTCTATGTTGCCGTCTTCGGTTTGGCGGCCTCCGCTTCCGCGGCCGAAATTCACGTTGCCCTCAAGGGCCGCGATTCCAATCCCGGAACGCCGGCCGCGCCGCTTCGCACCATTCAGCGGGCCGCCGATCTGGCCCTGCCCGGCGATGTCATCACCGTGCATGCCGGCGTGTACCGCGAACGAATCGCCCCGCCCCGCGGCGGCAGTTCAGAAACTGAACGCATCGTCTATGAGGCCGCTCCCGGCGAGAAGGTCGAAATCGCGGGCTCCGAAATCGTCAAGGGGTGGGTCAAAGGGGCGGGCGATACTTGGTCGGTCCGGATCCCGAACGGCTTTTTCGGGGCGTTCAACCCGTATCGGGAGCTCATCCACGGCGATTGGTTCTCGCCGACCCCCAAGGAGAGGGCCTATCATAGGGGCAGCGTCTACCTAAACGGCGATTGGCTGATGGAGGCTGCGAAGCAAGAGGAGGCCATGGGCGCCGCCGACGAAAAGAATCCGCTGTGGTACGCGGTCGTCGATGCGGAACACACGACGATCTGGGCCCAATTCAAGAACGTCGATCCCAACAAAGAAACAGTCGAAATCAACGTCCGGCCGACCGTTTTCTATCCGGACGGGCCGTTCATCAATTTCATCACTCTCCGCGGCTTTATACTGCGGCACGCGGCCACCAATTGGGCGCCGCCCACGGCCGAGCAGATAGGGCTGGTCGGCACGCATTGGAGCCGGGGCTGGATCATCGAGGACAACATCGTCCAATACTCGAAATGCGTCGGCATTTCCCTGGGGAAATACGGGGATGCGTTTGACAACAAAGATACGGAGTCGGCTGAAGGATACGTGGGCACGATCAACCGGGCGCTGGCCTTCGGGTGGAACAAAGGCACTATCGGCGGCCATCTCGTGCGCCGCAATCTCATTGCCTATTGCGAGCAAGCCGGCATTGTCGGAAGCATGGGCTGCGCGTTCAGCACCGTCACGGGCAATACTATTCACGACATCCATATCCGCCGCCTGTTCTCCGGCGCCGAGATGGCGGGTATCAAGTTCCACGGCGCCGTGGACGTGCAGATCGCGGACAATCACATCTCCCGATCGAACATGGGGGTCTGGCTCGATTGGATGGCGCAGGGGGCTCAGGTCAGGAACAACCTGATGCACGACAACCTGCTGGACATCTTTCTGGAAGTCGACCATGGCCCGATCCTGGTCAGCAACAACATCCTGCTCTCCGGAACGAGCTTGCTGATGAATTCGAGCGGGGCGGCCTTCGCTCATAATCTCTTCGGCGGGAAGATGGACGTGGTGGCCTATGATGCCCGGCTGACGCCCTATCACCCGCCTCATTCAACGTTTGTCACGGGCTTGTACGACAATCCGGGGGGAGATATCCGATTCCTCAATAACCTGTACGTCCTGGGAGGCAATGTCCGGCAATATGACGAGGCGCTCCTGCCGGTCGTCATGTCGGGCAACGTCTATACAAAGGGGACCAATGCTTCCTTGGCCGAAGATCGTTCCATGCGGTTCAGGGGGTTGAGCGAGGAGCTCAAGGCGAAGCTGCAGAGCAAGCGCGAGGACGGAGCCTTGGACAAGTCGCAATTCGACGCCGGGGCGAGGCTGATGGTCGAAAAAGACGGCGTCTATCTGGAAATGGCGATGGAAGGGGACTGGCTCTCCGAGCGGAAGCGAAGCCTGGTCACGACCCGGCTGCTGGGCCGTGTCGTGATCCCGAATCTTCCTTTCGAGAACCCGGACGGATCTCCTGTCGTCATCGACAGGGATTATTTCGGTAGGCCGAGAGATGCGGCCAACCTTTCACCCGGGCCCTTTGAAATCGCGGCGGGCGGCCTGCAGAGATTCAAGGTTTGGGAAAAACGTTAGCCTTTTCGAGAACAGCGGATGATCTTTCGGGTTTTCCGTTTGGTCTTGGAAAACGAGCTGAGCTTGGTCATGTGTTTAAGCCAAAGAAGTCCCCGGATGAGCTGGGCGTCTTTGGCCGGCCGTCCGACCGTGGCAAAGCACTTGAGATATTCTCCCTCGAGCTCCGCCCAAGGGATGAGTTCGGAGATCTTCAGCCACCGGTTCCGTGTGTTTCGACGGAGACGTGAGCGCGCTCGGAGCCACCCTGTCTGAGCATGGAGACGAGCAGGCGGGGCGGAAGAGCTCGGTGTCTTGGATCATCGGGATCCGCCGTCGCCGCGATAAGAGGGCTTGACAGGAGATGGTCAAATTAATAGACTGAATGTATAAATTAATGAGCATATGCCCGAAATATTTGACTACCTGAAACCAACGACGCTGAAAGTCCTGGCGTTCTTCTTTGACCGCCCACGGGGCGAATTCCACGAGCGCGAAGTCATGAGGTTGGCGAAGATCAGCAAAGGCTCGGCCAATAAAATCCTCCGCCAGCTGGCGGCTCTGGCCCTGCTGGACAGGGCCGAGAAAGGACGGATGGTCTTCTACCGTCTGAAGTCTGAGGATCCCTTTGTCAGGCATATGAAGATCGCCGGTAATGTATGGGCGCTTCGACCCTTCGTCGAGTCTTTAAAGGCGTCGGCCCGAAAAGTCCTGTTATTCGGGAGCTGCGCCGAGGGCGCGGACGGTCCCGAAAGCGATATCGATGTCTTCATCCTCACGGAGGACAAAAGCGTCGCCAAGAATTCGGTGAGCGCATTCAATCTCGGCAGCGCCAGGCCGGTCGCCCCCATCATCATGGACGCGGGTGAATTTGCCGTCCTGAGGAGACGGGACAAGCCGCTCTTCGAACGGATCGACAGGGGGGTTCTCTTATGGGAAACGGCTTCGGCCTAGCGCTCGAGAAGCTGCTCGACGAGAGGAATGTCACTCGGTTCAGGCGGGACCCGGCGTTGGTTGCGAAGGAGCTGAAAGCCGGCGCAGCGGACCTGAAAGATGCGAAAGAATCATGGGCTGCCAAGAAATTCAAGTGGGCCACCATCCAGGGGTATTATGCCGCGTTCCATGCCGCGCGGGCGCTTCTTTTTGAAAAGGGGTTTCGGGAAAAAAGCCATCATGCGCTCTATGTCGCCGTTCGCGAATTATATGCGAATGAGATCGAACGATCCCTCTTGCAAGATTATGAGCACGGCATGTATCTGCGCCAGGAAGCGGACTACGGCCTCAAGTTTTCCGAGAATGGGGCCCGGGACGTCATCGGGACCGCCGAGCAGATGCTGACTCGGGCGAAAGCTATCATCAAGGATAACCATAAATTGATCGATCATTACCCTAATGATCCCTCCGCCGCCTGATTGTACACGAAGGCTTTGTTGAGGTTCAGGCTTAACTTGCCGGCGAAGAAGACGCCTCCGGAGTTATAGGTATTATTGACGGGGAGATGAGGCGTGTACTATTGCCGAATGACGACAATCCCGGGGCCACGGACCGTAAATCCCTTGGTCACGGGAAGGCTTGCTTCCGAGTAGGCCGGCTTGTCGGCGAATGGGGCACGAAGTTCGTAGCTTTGAGCGAGAATGGGAGGGGGCGCCAGGAGGATCAGAAAACCCAGCGCCGCTGGCGGCCCTGCAGAACTGCTGACCAGTAGAAAAAAGGCAGTGAGAGTACTTGTAGATTTAGTGAACAATAAGGAATATATAGGCAAGTTACCAATAATTTCTGGATAATGGAAAAGTCTTTTGTAGAAAAAAATATTTTCCAAAAAGACTTTGCTTATTGTTGTTATAATAAGCAAATTGAGCACGCAAAATAAGGAGGTGTGGCAATGGATTTACTAAATTACTTTCAGAGCACAAAAGGGCTTGGCGTGTTGAGCACGGCAGATGAAAAGGGCAAGGTCAATGCCGCCGTATACTCAAAACCTCAAGTAATCGATGATACGCATGTTGCGTTTATCATGGGGGATAAACTCACGCATACGAATATCAAGAAGAACCCCTCGGCGGTATTCCTTTATAAAGAAGATGGCCCGGGTTATGAAGGTAAGCGCATCTATCTTAAGAAAGAGAGCGAGACCGATAATCAAGAAATAATTAGCAAAACCTGCGATCGCCAATATCCCGGGGTTTACTGCGAACCGCATTATTTGAAGAATAGCTTTTTGGTCACTTTTTCAGTTGAGTCGGTTCTGCCGCTGGTAGGTGAAAATAAGCAGTAGCGATTTTTCATCCGGATTTCAGAAAATTGAACCTTCCGTGCCAAGAAATTTCTTTTTTCTGATTTTTCACAAATAATTCACATTTCCCATAGGGACTGACAAATTAGATCCGTCAGGACAGGCTGATAATTTTTGCTGCATCTATTGCAATTTCAAAATATTTTTCTTAATATCCCAGCATAGTGAAAAAAATGATTTATGTGTTGCTGTTCATATTTGTTTTATTGAACAGTTCTTTATCCGCTCAAACCGGTGTTCGTTTTGGACTCAAGGGCGGGTACAGTATGTCCACCCAGTATGGAATTACCGTTCCAGGCATTCCCTACACGGTGGATACTCTTTACAAGCATGGAGGAGTAGGCGGTATTTTGGTTTATTTTCCTATCACCGAATCTTTTGGCGTACAGCAGGAATTACTCTATGTCATGAAAGGCTCCAGGCAAGATATTTCCATGGATGTCCCTCCTTTAAATTCCCATACCGAATATAATTTAAACTATCTGGAACTCCCCTTTATTTTTCGTTATACGTTTGTCAAATTGGGGAATTTCAAAATATATGGGAGTAGCGGTTTTGCCCTTTCTATTTTGCTTAATGGAAAATCCCGGATAGAAGGCGTTGTTAATATGGGCAGTATGCAAATACCCTTTACCGAGTCGACTAAATTGGAAGGAGTGGATATCTTTGATTACGGATTTCTCTATGGAGCCGGTTTGGATTTTAAGCTTTTCGGTAAAAAATGTTTTTTTGAATACCGTTTTAATATTGGCTGGAACACATTGATGATGCCGACCTCCGCAGGACAGGCCCCCGCGCCTTTACGGAATCAGGATTATATTTTTACGTTGGGGATTTATTTATAATTTTGTTTTAAAAGCCGCCCTTGGCCTTTCAAGGTAAATTGGGTTCTCCCCCTTCAAAAACGAAAAGTTGCTGAAAGAATGGGCGGGAAACGGGGTGCGGGTCAACAACACCTTATCCAGGCCGTTTCAGTGTCCAGACTATAGGGCCTACCGTACTGGACATACTCCATGCTTCGGGTGAAAAGGGAGAGTTGGACAGAGATGGTCCCGCAAAGTGCCAACTTGTAACGAGGGTTTATTTATGGAGAAAATAATTTCCGCAGAAAATGGCGTAACGGATTACAAAATTACTTCGGTTGAGAAAGTACGGGAGTTATGGTCCAAAACATACAACACAGAGGGGAAGCCCGACTGGTCGCATATACTTCCCTATTACGATAACGATATCTATTTCAGGGATTCTATTCAGGAATTGCGCGGCATCGACGAGTTCACCGCAATGGCCGAACGGCTGACAAAACGTTCAAAGGACCTGTCGATGAAGATCGTCGATGCCGTTCAGAAGGATAACACTGTTTTTCTCGAATGGGAGATGACCATAAAATTCAAGAAGAATCCGAGTTCGGTTTTATATGGAACCAGCAGGCTTACCCTGAACGAGGAGGGTAAGATCACAGAACAGAGAGACTACTACGATCTGTGGGGGGATATATTCGACAATATTCCGAGGTTCGGCAAAGCCTACAGGAGATTCATGAAAAAGAGGTTTGGATAATAAACGGTTATGAAGAAGAGTAAATTCCGCAAATATTTCAAAGAATACAAGTGGTCAAACATATTGGCAATGATCCGAAACAACAGGTCGGATCCCAAAATCTGCGCTGAGGACTTCAAAAACAAACTGATTGTCATTACCGGAGCCACGTCCGGGATAGGCTACCAAACAGCCAGGAAGTATGCCGCTCATGGGGCAAACCTGATGTGCGTCAATCGAAACCCGCAGAAATCGGAAGCCCTTCGGCGTGATATTGAAAATGAGTTTGGCAACGGCTGCGATTACAGGATTGCCGATCTGAGTAATCTACAAGATATTTTCCGGGTTTCAAATGAACTGGCAAAACTTCATACCCCGATTGACGTGCTGATCCACAATGCAGGCATTTACCTGACAAAAAAAGCATTAACCAGTGACGGATTCGAAAAAACATTTGCTATCCATTACCTCTCGTCCTTCATACTGAATTACCTATTAAGGGAAAAACTGAAAGCACAGCAAAAAGCCCGGATCATTATGGTCGGATCGGAAGCCCACCGGTTCGAAGCATGGGGATTGAGGCTGGACGACCTGAACTGGGAGAGGCGGAGATATTCGGGGCTGAAGAGCTACGGATCGGCCAAAACGGCTCAGCTTCTTTCCATGATCGTCTTCAACGAACAGTTTCAGAACACCGGGGTCACGATTAATACCATGCATCCGGGAGCGGTGAAAACGGACACCGGCCAGGATAACGGACCGGGTTACAAATGGTTCAAGAGGAATTTCCTGGACAAGACCTTGAAGTCGGCTGAAATTTCGGCTGAGGCATTGTATTATCTGGGTGTTTCAAAAGAGGTAGAAGCCGTGAGCGGAAAGTTCTTCAATCTAACCACCGAAGAGGAGCCGGCGCCGCCGGCCCGGGACAGAGAGGTTGCCTGCGAATTATGGGATATTACCCTTAAGCTGACCGGATTGCCCGATGCCAAACCCGGGAAAGCCATCAAGGAAACAGACGGCCTGTTTGCCAGGTAAGAAAATATGGCCGAATACAGGTACGATACGGTTGTTGTTGGCGGAGGTGTTGCCGGATTGACGGCAACCGTCTACCTGGCCCGCGCGGGCCAGAAGGTGCTGCTTATTGAAAAAAATAGTGAGTGTGGAGGACTGGTCAATACATTTGCCCGCAACGGCTTTCGTTTTGATGCCGGCGTAAGGGCACTGCTCGATGCCGGGATTATCTTTACGATGCTCAAGGACCTGGGTATTGATCTTGAAGTCGTGAAGAGTCCGGTATCACTTGGTATTGAAAACGACGTGCTGCACATCAAAGACATTAACAGCCTGTCGGATTACAGCGACCTGCTCAAAAAATTCTACCCCGAAAGTGACAAGGAGATTGATGATCTTTTAAGAATCATAAGAAAGGTCATGAAGCATATGGATGTCCTCTATGGGATAGAGAATCCGGTCTTCAAGGACCTGAAAAGGGATAGAGGATTCATTTTTAAGAAGATACTGCCATGGTTTCCCAGGTTCCTTTTTACCGTCAGGAAGATAAACCGTATGAACATGCCGGTAGAGGAGTATCTGAAGACAATTGTCAAAGATCCTTCACTAAGGGATATGATCTCGCAGCATTTTTTCAAGAACACACCTTCATTCTTTGCCCTAAGCTATTTTTCACTGTATCTTGACTATTTCTATCCCAAGGGTGGGGTAGGCAGGCTGTCGGAAGCCCTTGTGGAGAAATTTCTGGAACTTGGGGGAGAGATAAAGAACGAAACAGTGATCACCGGGGTATTTCCTGCCGATCATCTTGTGACCGATAAACGGAATAACAGCTATAGATATAAAAACATGATCTGGGCTGCCGACCTGAAGACACTCTACAAGACAACCGAAACAGAATCCGTGGCACCGGAAATCAGAACAAAGATCGAAGAGACTAAAGCAAGAATGCTTAGCCACAGAGGGGGAGATTCCGTCTTCACCATGTTCCTTGAAGTCGATGAACCTCTGGAGAGTTTCGGGAAGATCGCACACGGACACTTTTTTTATACTCCTTCAAAGCAAGGCCTGGGCGAAACACACCGCGAAGAGTTGAACGAACTCCTAAGTAATTTTGCCGAGGTCAGAAAAGAAGAGATCCTGGCCTGGCTGGACAGATTTACCAGTTTGAACACATATGAAATTTCTATTCCCGGCCTTAAGGATGCCGGGTTGGTTCCTCCGGGAAAAACAGGTGTCATCATCAGTCTGCTGGCGGAGTATGATCTGTTTAAAAAGATCGGGGAATCAGGATGGCTTGATGAGTTCGTAACGGAGCTTGAGGATCGCATTCTAAGAGTAATTTCAGGGACGATTTACCCAATGCTGAAAGATAAGGTCATGGCACGCTTCTCCTTTACCCCCCTGAGCATTGAAAACAGGGTTGGCAGTTCTGAGGGAGGAATCACAGGCTGGGCATTCACGGAATCGATTCCGGTCATCAATAAGATACAGATAGCCGATCGTTCGGTTCTGACACCAATCCCCTCGGTTTATCAGGCAGGGCAGTGGGTTTATAGCCCGGGAGGGGTACCGATGTCGATATTGACCGGCAAGCTGGCGGCAGATAAAGTGCTGAAGGCGGAAAAAGCGTCAGGTGGAAATTTATGCCGGCGGGGCAATGGGAGGGAGGCGGTGTGAACAATCCCAGCCCGGCTGTCATCCGCGTCGTACATCTCCGCAAGACCTACGGCCGGACTGTGGCCGTCGACGACATCGGCTTTGAGGTCGGCCGGGGGGAAGCCTTCGGCATCGTCGGCCCCAACGGGGCCGGAAAAACAACAACCATCGAATGCCTTGAAGGTTTGAGGACGCCCGACCGGGGAACGCTCGAGGTTTTAGGCCTTCGACCGGGGAGGGACCGGGTCGCTCTCAGCCGCAGGGTCGGGGTCCAGATCCAGCAAGCGATCCTCCCCCACCAGATGAAAGTCCGGGAAGCCCTGGACCTGTTCGCTTCCTTCTATACCCGGGTTGTGGACCCGAGTCGTCTCATCGAGCAGCTCGAGCTGACCGCCTGCCGGAACACGGCCTTCATCAAGCTGTCCGGGGGGCAGCGCCAGCGTCTGTTCATCGCCCTGGCCCTGATCCACGATCCCGAGGTCGTGTTCCTGGACGAAGTCACGACGGGTCTGGACCCCCAGGGCCGCCGGGTGATGTGGGACCTCATCAGGAGCGTCAACGAACAAGGGAAAACCATCCTCCTGACCACCCATTTCATGGAGGAAGCGGAGCGCCTCTGCCACAGAGTCGCCGTCATGGACCACGGCCGCATCATAGCCCTGGACTCGCCGGAGAACCTGGTCCGGGACCTGGGCGTCGAAAGCAAAATTGTCTTTTCCTGCAAGGACGGCTGGGACCCCGGGGCGCTGCGCGCGCTGCCGACGGTCCGGAGCGTGGAGGCCGCCGGCGGCCGGACGACGGTCCTGGGCCTGGGCGAGCGGTTCATCGCCGATGTCGTGAATCTTCTAACCGAGCGCCGGATCCCGTTTTTTGAATTCCGGACAGAGCAGCCGAGCCTGGAGGACGTCTTCCTCAAGCTCACCGGCCGACGGATCCGCGATTGACGGGGGGAACCCGATGAGAAGCTTCCTCAAACTGACCTGGATGGAGATGAAGCTGTTCCTTCGAGAGCCCCAGGCCCTCTTTTTCACTCTCGCGTTCCCGCTGATCCTGCTTTTCGTCTACGGCGCGGTCTACGGCAACGCCCCCAGCCCGATGTTCGGCGGGCGAGGCAGCCTGGACGTTTCCGTGCCATCCTACACGGCCATGATCATCGCCGTCAGCAGCCTGCTCTCCCTTCCGGTCATCCTTTCCACCTACCGGGAAACGGGGATCCTCCGGCGGTTCAAGACGACCCCCCTTCGGCCCCTGGCTCTCCTGGCCGCCGACGTGATCGTGGTGTTCACCATGACCGCCTTGGGCATGGCCCTGCTCATCGCCGCCGCCCGGATTTTTTACGGGCTGAAATTCGCCGGCGACGCCGTGGGGTTCGGCCTGGCCTTCGTCCTCTCTTGCCTGAGCATTTTTTCCCTGGGATTCATCCTGGCCGCCGTGGTCAAAACCGCCCGGACGGCCCAGATCACCGGGATGGCCTTCTTTTTCCCGATGGTCTTCCTGTCCGGGGCCACGATCCCGATCGAGATCATGCCGGCCAAAGTCCAGGCACTGTCCCGCTTTATCCCGCTGACTTATGTCGTCCGCATGCTGAAAGGACTTTGGTTCGGCCAGGAATGGTCGCGATTCGCCGGCGAGGCGGCGCTTCTCCTGGCCTTGATGGCCGTCGCCCTGGCCGTCACGGTCAAAATCTTCCGCTGGGAATAGGGCTCCGCCAAAGCCAAGCGGATCTCCGGATCAGGACCTTTCCGAATGCTCCCGGATGCAGCCGATGAAATGAAACTCGGAGCCGTCACAAGGATGGCTACAATGAATGGAAAGAGCGTCTCTGTGATGACCCCCTTTCCCGATGTCATGCGGGCCGGTCAATGGATTTGCGGTCCGGCCGCGATTCCAAAGCGATTCTCACAGGTTGTTATGCCTATGATGCCATTATTAAAGGGTGAAGCTGAGAAAATGTCATCGATGTAAAATAAAGTGGACGCCATGTATAATTCAATTATGTTCATTACTCTCATCGCTCTCGTCGTCATGATGCTGCTTTGGTTCCTCTGGGGATTATTGGGTTCGCGTGTCGAGCAAGCGGACTACACCGTGGTTAAGAAAATGAATGGCTATGAAATACGGGAATATCCGGCGCATATCGTTGCCCAGACTGCCGTACAGGGTTCTTATGGAGAATCGATGAGCAAAGGTTTTAGGATCGTGGCAGGATATATTTTCGGAGGGAATACAAAAAAAGAAAGCATAGCCATGACGGCCCCCGTGGTCGCGCACAAGGGCGGCAAAACATCAGAACGTATTGCCATGACCGCTCCCGTCGTGGCGACGTCTGAGGGCGATTCGCAGACTATCTCTTTTGGCATCCCTTGCTCCTATACCCTGGAGACACTGCCGGCGCCAATTGATTCCCGGGTGAAAATAGTGATGATTCCTGCTAAGAAATATGCAGTACTGCGGTTCTCATGGCATCGCTCTGACGCACGGATCAGACGGATGCAAGAAAAATTGCTCTCGGCACTTGCTCGTGACAACGTAGGGGTACAAGGAAGCACCGCATACGCCGGCTACAATGCGCCTTGGACTCCTCCGTGGATGAACCGCCATGAAGTCCTGGCGGAGATCTTATGGCACCCGTCTGATGCAGCCAGCCAGTAATACTTTGAAAAATGCCCTGTTGATTCCACGACCTAGAAAATAACCTATGAAATTATGCATATTTGGGGCAGCTGGAAGAACAGGGGTAGAAGTGGTGAATTGCGCAAGGATGCATGGTTTTGAAGTGGTAGCCTTTGTATATAGTGACAGATCAATTAGATATTTTCCAATTGATACGGTAGTCAAGAAAGGCAATATTATGGAATATGATAGCGTGCTTGAGGCTATCAGAGGCTCAGACGCGGTGATCAGTGTGATCGGCCACATAAAGGGATCTGACCCATTTATGCAAACCAAAGGAATGGTCAATTTAGCAAAAGCAATGGAAGAAATAGGCATCAAGAGATTGCTTAGCCTCACCGGGACTGGGGCGCGAGTGAGGGATGATAAGCCTTCCATTTTAGATAAAGTGCTCAACTATATTGTAGGAAGGGTCGACCCTGAGCGGATCAATGACGGAGTGGAACATTTAAAAGTCTTAAGGAAATCCAATCTTGACTGGACCGTAGTCAGGGTGCTCAAGCTGGGTAAAAGCAACAAGGAAATAAAAAAATATAAGTTAACCGACGGCGGCCCTGCAGAACTGCTGACCAGTAGAAAAAAGGCCGCGAGAGTCCTTGTAGAATTAGTGAACCATAAGGAATATATCGGCAAGTTTCCAATAATTTCCGGATAATGGAAAAGCCTCTTGGTGTGAAAAATAGTTTCCCAAAAGGCTTTGCTTATCGGTATTAGAATAAGCAAATGGAGCATGCAAATAAGGCGGCTTGGCATGAGCGGGCCGAATTCGGTGCCCGCGAGACTCCTCTTTAAGGTCGTGAAAGAGCGAGGGCCGATGGCCATTATTTGAAAAATTCGATTTTCGAAACGGCGATATCGGCCCGGAAATCTTTTTCCGACGCGACAACGGCGATCCGGGTCAACCGGGAAGGATCGAGCTTGGTTTTCATCGCCGCTGGCTCGAAGCTGTCGAAGGGAAGCTCGACCGTAGCCCATTTCGATCCGGCCGGAAACGCGGAGTGATAATACTGCCAAGGCAGAGTCGTCGTGGTCGTCCGCAGATGGAGATGATAGGTTTCGCTGTTCCCGCGGACGCTCACCCGGATTCCCCGGTAAGCCGAGGCGTCCAGAGGGGCACCGCTTCCGGTGAGCGGGAGCGCCACTTGAACGAATCCGCCGTTGTTCTTCAAAGAAACTTCTCCGGCAAGTCGAAGGGCCCGGCGACCGTCGATCGTTTCGATCTTCGATGAAGCTGTCGAAACGCCGCCCATGACCTGGTCGGTGAATCCCCTCCAAAACGTTCCGAGGGCGGACATCCGCCCGGGATTTGAAAAGTCGTCGATCAGCATAGAAGCCTCCGGAACCTGAGAAGAAATACGGTCCTCTCCAAGGGCCGCGGATGCGGAAAGCCCTGCCGAAAGGACTAGGTATGAAAGAACAATAATCCAAAGCTGCTGTTTATTCATGGGCCCATTATCCACGATCTGGTTTTATATACAAAGTTTATGCGCGCTGTCGCTTCCGTTGCGGGACTCGATCCGTCCGACCCTACTCTTCGGGCCCTCGATCGCTTGGAACCTGCCGGGCGAGCTGGACAGCAAGATCGAGGTCGGCCTTCCGGGCTTCGGGTTCAACACCAAGGAGTCCATGTCGAGGTCAGCCTCGTCATCGGGGGCGGCGTGGCCATCGACCTGGGCAACGGGACGTTCGTGATCGACAGCTGGTTCTACCTCGGGCTCAAGGCCAATCCGCTCAAGGTTTTCGTCCCCATGTCCCGATTCGTCCCATGGGGCTTCCCCCTGGGTCCCGACTTCGCCTATGATCTGAACATGAATAACTGCGTCTGGTCCATGTCCGTCGGCTTTTTTTTGGGGGGCCGGCGCGGCGCGGCCAAGTGACCGCCGGGGAATAGCCGGCATTCGCCTCCCGTCTTCGCGGCTGTCGGGCCGGCGGCGGGAGGGACTCAGTCCCGGTTTTGCCGGGGCGCCCAACCGTGGAAGTTGTTGAAAAGGGAGGAATGGGCGATCCTGGATTTGAACCAGTGACTCCTACCGTGTGTACGATTCCCATAATTTTGAAAAACTCGCTCATATCTTATTTCTTTTATTATCTTTTTTTTAGCCCGCCTCCATTTTTCCTATGTTTTTGCGTCCTGATGGGCCTAGGCCATCTCCGGGCGGCCTACCCCCTGCGCGACCTCACCCACGAAGGGTGGTCATCTACGGCTCGCGCCGGACGACCCCCGACCCCGATTATGGCATCTGGCGGCGCCTGCGCCGCATTTACTACGCTTCATCGAAGGCCGGAGCGATCCCTGTCGTTGGCAAGGCCTTGGTCGGTTTGTTGCTTGCGGTCCAGCGCATCCAACCGTACTACCCGAAAACCGACCAGTCCAGGCCGAACCTGGCTGTGAAGTTTCTCAAGCGCCTGGTCCAAAAACGCGGACTTTGCCGCAGCCTTCGGGACAAGCTGGCTACCGCTCCATATCCGGCCATCCACACGTTCTATGCCACGGCGGTCGCGATGGATACGCTCGAGCCGCCGGTCCCCCGTCCGCGGCAGGACCAGTACCTGCTTATCTGTGATGCGGACTTCAACCGGGTCTGGGTCCCCGAGGCTCCGAAGGCGAGCCGGATCCGGTATTTGGCGCCCTGCACCCAAGTGCGCTGCAGGCTTCTGGCCTACGGTGTTCCCGAAGAGGCCATCCTCATGACGGGCTTCCCCCTGCCCAAGGAGAACATCGGCTCGGAAACGGGACTCGAGGTCCTTAAGGCCGACCTTTTCGAACGCAAGCTCCGGCTCGACCCGGCCGGAAAATTCTTTTCCTATCACGAGCGGTCCGTGCTCGGCTGGCTTGGCCGGGACTCCGTACCCGCAGACCGGGCGCGTCATTTCACCGTGATGTTCGCCATCGGCGGCGCCGGTGCTCAGACCGGGATGGTCAAAAAGATACTGGCGGGCCTCGGGGACCGTATCCGGAAAGACGAGGTCTGCCTGACGCTCTCCTGCGGGACCCAAAAAAGGGTCTTCGAGCGTGTCCTGAGATACGTCAACGAGACTGGTCTACGCTGCGAGCTCGACCGCGGCCTCAAAATCATCTACGACCAGGACGTCTATGCCTATCTCAATCGATTCAACGCCCATCTGCGTCGGACCGACGTCCTCTGGACCAAACCTAGCGAGCTGGCATTCTATTGCGGCCTAGGACTGCCCATCCTGATGGCCGATCCGATCGGAGCACACGAGGAGCTCAACAAGCGTTGGCTTCGGGAGATCCATGCCGGCATCAGCCCCGCGGGACCATTAGAGGCGTGGGGAATGGCTCTTCGACCTCAGGGAGAACGGTCGGCTGGCCGAAGCGGCATGGGACGGGTTCCTTAAGGCTCGTAAGCTTGGGGCCTTCAAGATCGAGCGGCTCATCAGGCCCGGCGAATTCAAGGAGGGGGCTTCCCCCTTGGAGCTTTGAATTGACAACCCGCCGCCACTTTTGTATATTCCAGCCCGTCGGAACGCTCCCCATGAAACTCCGCTTATTCGCCGGGTACCGGAAATTCTCCGCCCCGACCCGCCAAGGAGTGGCCGGCGTCGTCGAGGGCGTAATCGTTGAAAAAGGCTGAGTTCAATGCCCGTTGTAAGCCTTCTCCTCGTGATCCTCATCATCCTGGTCGCCTTGGCGTTTGCCTTCACAAACGGTATGCATGACGCGGCCAACTCTATCGCCACCACCGTCTCGACCCAGGTCCTGAGCCCGCGGCAAGCCGTCGCCTGGGCGGCTTTTTTCAACTTCGTCGCCTTCCTCTTCTTCAAGACGGCCGTGGCCCAGACGGTCAGCACGGGGATGATCGATATATCCGCAGTGACGCCCATTGTTGTTTTCGCCGGGCTGCTCGGGGCCACTTGCTGGAACATCCTGACCTGGCTTCTCGGTCTTCCGACGAGCTCCTCGCATGCCCTTATCGGCGCCTATGCCGGTGCCGCGATCGCCAAAGCGGGGCTGCGCGTCATCATCGCCCAGGGCTGGGTGAAGATGATCATTTTCATTTTCCTGGCTCCATTGCTCGGCTTGGTCCTTGGCGTTTTTTTCATTTGGGTCGCGGTCCGAATCGCCCAGAAGAAGAAACCTGCCCAAATCAACCCATGGTTTCGGAAACTCACGCTCATTTCCTCATGCCTCTACAGCCTCGGCCACGGCGGTAACGACGCTCAGAAGACCATCGGCATCATCGCCAGCCTCGTCTTCTCGGCGGGTTACATGAAAACGTTTCATATCCCCTTTTGGATCGTCCTCAGCTCTTATGCGGCCATCGCCCTGGGAACCCTATCGGGCGGCTGGCGGATTGTCAAGACGATGGGGCAGAAGATTACAAAGCTGCGGCCCATCGACGGCTTCTGCGCCGAGACGGCGAGTGCAATGAGCATCTTCCTGGCCACTTACTTAGGCGTCCCCGTCAGCACTACACACGTCATCACGGGTGCGATCTCCGGCGTGGGTGCCACGCGGAGGCTTTCGGCGGTCCGCTGGGGAGTTGCCCTCAAGATCGTCTGGGCCTGGATCTTCACAATCCCCGGGGCAGGCCTCATCGGCGGAGGTTTTTATTTCCTCTTTCGCCTCTTCTTTAAGGTCCCGGCCTGATCTGCTCCCCTGGTTTGGTTAATACGCCTCGCAAGAGATCACAGATTAGGACATCATCCCTGAAAAATGTTCCAGCGATAATGTAAGTTTTGCGCAAAATCTCTGGTATGAGGCTTTGTCGGCGAAAACATCGAAGTTCACGGAAGAGCAGATCGCCTTCGCTCTGCGGCAAACAGAGACGGGGACTCGCGTGCCCAAAGTCTGCCGGAAGTTGGGGATCCCGGGTCACACCGATAAAATGAATCATCCTTTAGGAAGCACAATCCAAAATTGCAACTTAAAACAATTATAGTTATTTAAAAAAATGGGGAATGGGCGATACTGGATTTGAACCAGTGACTCCTACCGTGTGAAGGTAGTACTCTGGCCGCTGAGTTAATCGCCCACGGCGGGATATTTTTAGCCGAAACCGTCCGGAAAGTCAACGACTTAGGCGGACTTAGGCGGAGCCTAACCCGGCCGGGCGTATTCGCGCCGCCGCGTTATCCATTTGACAAGAACAGCAAATCCCTTTATATAAAGATATACAGTGGCTATACGACGCTGTCCGTACTGCAAAGCGATCATCGACGAATCGCAGAAATACTGCAACAATTGCGGCACGCAGCTGCTTTTTTCCGAGGACGGCCTGTCCGAGGAACCGATCAAGGGCGAAAAAATCGTCGACGAGGATTTCCCGGAGGATAACGGCCTCGAAAAATCCCTAGACCCTGCCGAGTCCGCCTCCGAGCTCGAAGAGATCGACCTCGAGGCTGTTCTCAGCGGCAGTGAATATTTCCCCGGCGAGGCGAAGCCCGCTTCCGGAACCGTTCAGAATTCCGCAGAAACAATCCCCCAGGAGGATATCCGACCGGCGGGTGAAGATAATAAAACCGCTGAAAAAACCCCGCGCCGGGCTTCGCGCGCCGGCCGAAAGATCCCTCCGGCCAAGTCCAAGGCCGAAGCCGACTCCGACACCAAGGACGAAATCGCCCGGCTGATCGCGGCCTTGGATGATAAAGAAAAAACTCGTTCACGGAAAGCCGAATCCCCCGATGGGGACGAGCCGGTCATCGGTCCTTCCCAGGAAGCGGAAGAAATCGTCGGGCAAATCGCCGCCGAAGACGACCGTCTCGAAGCCGCGTCTCCGAAGTACGAACTGGGCCGGCCGGCCGCACCGAAAGACGATGAGGACGAGCTTCCGATTTCGATGAAACTCGATGAAGTGAGCGATGAGGCTGAGTCTCCGGCGGCTTTCCGGATGGAGAAGCTTCCCGAGCCGGACGACTTGGAGCCCGCTTTTGAAGCCCCGGTGTCGAGTTTCACCCCCGGCGATACCGTGGATTTTCAAAACGAAGTTTTAGCCCGCACACCTTTGATGGTTCCTCCGCCGACCCGCCCGCCCGATTCCACTCTAATGGGCGTCCCCGAACGGATCACCCGGGAGGATCTCTTCCTGCCCCTCGACGGGAAGGAGGAAGCCCCGGAAATCCGCTTCGGAGACGGATCGATTCCGTCCCTCCCGGCGGCGCCCGCGACATCCGAAATCAGCGATGATGAAGAGCCGCGGCAACGGCTGGGCATCTTCCGCAAATCGGCCTCTGTGCTCTTCGACTTTCTGTTCGTCGGGGCCCTTTGGTTTGTTTCCTTCTGGCTGGCGTCC
>CAZLAM010000089.1:0-14849 GCA_964557435.1 uncultured Eubacteriales bacterium | reverse complement strand
CCGGCCCGCGATCCGGCCCTCCCGGCCGGCCTTGACATCGCCCGCGGGTCGGAATAACCTCATCGACGAGGTCAGGATGGGGATTCAAGCCGATTCTGAATGCGCCCCGGGGCCCGGGCGGAAAAGGAAATTCTTATCCATTAAAGAGATCCTGGACAAGGTCCGCGAGATCCGCGAGCAGGCCGCGGCGGTCAAGGAGAAAAAACTCGATTTCACGGCGCTCGAAAAATCCTTGGAAAAACTCGAAACGGATCTCAAGGCTGCCGCGGAAAAGCTCCCGCGGCTGGCCTACGAGCTCGAAGGCGCTCCGGGGGAAATCAAGGTGGCGAAAAGAATCGACGAGGTCAAGCCCGGTCGCGAGCTCGCCCTGGCCAAGAAAATAGCGGAGGGTGAGGGCCAGGGCAAAGTCGATGTCTGGATCACGGAGAGAGACGAGCCTAAAAACGTCACCAAAGTCATCATCAGGGATGACCGCACGATCCAGATTGTCCTCACCGGAATCGAGGGCGATCAAGCGCGAAAGTCCGGTGACGCGGAGAATGCCGCCGTCGCGAGATTGAAGAAGGAGCTGCCCGAGGGCTACACGGTGATGGATTCCCGCTATGACAGGGGAGCGGGTACGATGACCTTCAAGATCGCTTCCCCCGAAGGGAAGAAAACCGACGAGGGACTCATCCGCAATCTGGTTGAGATCCTCAAAGAGGAAATTAGAAAGAAGTAGCGGTCAAGCCCTGTGCCGGACCCGCTATCAAGTGAAAGGAACTACTCTGTATAATAGAAGGCGAAAGGCCCTTCGTGAAGAAACGACTCCCGCTGGCCATGTGGATGCTTCTCCTGGTGCGCTTTGATGTTGCTGCTCAGACCAAACCGTTCGAAAAAGACTCTTCCGTTCCGGCCGAAGATATTTGGATTACACGGTTCACCGATAACGTCCAAAAAAATCTTCAGGGCTACTGGGAAATCAAACTGATTAAAGGGATTGCCATGGTCTATATCCCCGCCGGGAATTTCATGATGGGGTCGCCGAACCGTGAATATGGGAGGGAGTTGGACGAGGGTCCGGTCCATCGTGTGCATACGAAAGGAATCTGGATCGGCAAGTATGAAGTCACCCGGGCGATCTGGCAAGCCGTCATGGGAGGCGACGCCGGAGGGCTTGAAGAACAGGATCTCCCTCAGGGGAACGTGTCCTATCAGGACGTTCAATCATTTCTGTGGGCGCTCAATAAGGAATCGGGGCTCCATTTCCGACTTCCGACCGAAGCCGAGTGGGAGAAATGCTGCCGTGGCGGAAGCCTGTTGTCGCAGTATGGTCCGCTCGACGAGATTGCCTGGCATGTCGGAAATTCCGGCGGCAAAACCCATCCGGTCGGGACAAAAAGGCCGAATGACTTCGGCCTGTTTGATATGGTGGGAAATGTCTGGGAGTGGTGCTCCGACTGGTTTGGAAGCGCCTATTATGGAGCGTCCCCCTATTCGAATCCGACCGGTCCAAGCCGCGGCAAGCGCCGTGTCTGCCGGGGCGGAGGTTTCCTTCACGGCGGGGACTATCTGCGCAGCGGGCACCGCAATGATCAAGACCCGGTGAAAAGCAAGCCGCATCTCGGCTTTCGCCTTGTCTTAGATTCTACCCTTTAGTTGATTCAGCGCCGTTGGAGTTGCGGGCGCGCCTATTTCCCCAAGGGCGCGAAAATGACATAATCCTTTCACGTCCCCTCGGTCCCGGATCCGGAGGACGGTTTTTCAATGAGAATCGCATGAATCGCCGCGGCTTTCTGAAGACACTCGGTTTAAGCGCCGCTGTTCCGGCCTTCCCTTCCGCACGAGCCGTTCGGGGAACGGCCGGGCTGCAGCAGGACTTTCCGCACATCGTCATCATCATGGCCGACGATATGGGACTTGGAGATCCCGGATGCTACAACCCCGAGTCCCTGATACCGACCCCCCAGATGGACCGGATAGCGGCCGAAGGCGCGAGGTTCACGGACGCTCATGCGCCCGCGGCCTTGTGTTCACCGACGCGCTACAGCTTGCTCACGGGGCGATATTCTTGGCGGACCCGGCTTAAAAAGGGCGTTTTGATGCCGTACGAGCGGCCCTTGATCGAGCCTTCGCGGATGACCCTGGCTTCGCTTCTCAGGACCCGCGGCTACGGCACGTCGTACATAGGGAAATGGCATCTCGGGCTCGATTGGGCGACGAAGGATGGAAGCAAAGCCGAGGAGTTCTACGACCGGGACAAGCCTTTTCAGACGGATGAGAGGCTCCAGTGGCGCGTCGATTTCGGCCGCCCGGTCGGCGGGGGGCCTATTCAGCGCGGGTTCGATTATTTCTACGGCAACGCCGGCTGCCCCAGCAACGATCCGCCCTACGTCTTCCTCGAGAACGATCGGCCGGTCGCCGTGCCGACCCGTATGAGCCGGGAGGAATGGCGCGGATTGCCCGGATTCCTGCCGGGACCCATGGCCGATGATTGGTCGGAGGAAAACATCGATGTCGTCCTGGCCGACAAGGCTCGGGAGGCCATCGACCGCCACCTCAGGCAAAAACCGGGTGCCCCTCTCTTTCTCATAGTTTCACCCAACTCCCCGCATATCCCGTGGCTCGTGCCGGAATTCATGAAAGGCAAGAGCCGGGAAGGCGCCCGCGGCGACCTCGTGGCCTTGTACGATTGGGTGGTCGGAGAGGTCGACGCCCACCTCCGGAAACGCGGGCTGGCCGACCACACGCTTCTCATCGTCACCAGCGACAATGGCGGCCAGAAAGGCGCCAACGGGCACAAATCCGAGATGGATTTCCGCGGATTCAAGAGCGATGTCTGGGAAGGCGGCCATCGGGTGCCGTTCATCGTCCGCTGGCCGGGAAAAATTCGGCCGGGAACGGTATCCGGAGATATTGTCAGTCTGGGCGACCTGTTCGCGACGTTCGCCGATCTGGTCGGCGTACCTCTTCCGGACGAAGCCGCCGAGGACAGTTGGAGTGTCCTTCCGGCGCTTCTCGGGAAATCCCAAGGCCGGCCTCTTCACGAAGCCCTCGTCTTCCAGGGGGGCCAAGGCGACTTGGCCATACGTCAGGGTCGATGGAAGCTTGTCGCCGCCAAACAAGCCGCGGCGAGCGGCCTGCTTTATGACCTGGATGCCGACCCGGGAGAGAAGCGCGACCTCGCGGCCGACCATCGTCCGATCGCGGATGCGCTGGCGGCGCTGCTGGAAAAGTACCGCAGCCAGGGCTTCAGCCGACCGATGAAGTGAGCGGCGCGGCGGCCTCGATCCTTATGGCGTAGATGTAGCTCTCGCTCCGGCTGGCGCCGTCGCCTAAGCCTCGATTTTTCACTTCGCAGGTGGAACACTAAGTGGGGGCAGGTCACTCCCCGGCCGGCTTTTTATAGAACGGACCGCACCCGATTGGGACGACCGTACCGGGAAGGTCAGTGAAAGACGCCGGGAAATCGCTTAATATTTGTCATGATCACCCGATTTTACAATTCCGTAGACCAGCTGCTTTCCTGCATTGATAACGTCGGCGGCCGTCTTACTAGGAAGGGTATTGATGCTGATCGAGTCCAGAAAGTCACCCAGTCTTTTTGCGGCGGCGGCGGCTTCCGGTGTCCGGCGTCCGGCCAACTCCGTCCGGAGTATTCTGACTTTTTCATAGTCCTGGATGCCCTCCCTGAGCCTTTCAAAGCGTACTGAGCTTCGGGCCTCAGGGTAAACCATGAAGGTATCACCGCTGGGCCATTTGATATATCGGGAATCAAGGTTCGGATTCTTGGGCCAACTGTTATAGGCCCATCTTAAAAACCCGTCTAAGCCCATGGCCGAAGCGAACCAGCCCAGGTAACATGCTTCGGCCGGGGGAGAAAAGGTAAACGTATTGGGAAACGGTATATTACAAGCGACATAAAACGTTGTAATGTGGCCTAACCTCCTTCTGGATTGAGCAAGTCCGCCCCCCTGCGTCGACATGGTATTAACGGACCCCCAGTAAGAGCTGAAATCATAGATCGATGAGTCAATGTGACTATCATAATCGCCGGCCAAGGCCACCTTCAGCTCGGGTGCTGTTTCTTTCACAAGGGTCAACAGACTTTGCATTTCCATCCAGCCACGTTCATCTCCCGCTATGGCTGTTATTCCCAACCAGCCCTTTTGTTGAAGATGCGCCCTGAAGGCAGCCAGAAAGGGTCTCCATAGATCATTGTATTCCGTGGAACCCGTAGGCAACACTCGTTTAACGGTTTGAGAAGCGGCTTCATCGAACCAGGTGAATGTATTGCCCACCGGGGCCATGGAATAACAATTGATCTGTTTGTTAATCCCGCATTCCATCGCCAGGGCCACGTAGGTATCGAAATGAGAGTAATCATAACTCCAGGTCCCGTTGGCACGCTTGGTCCACTTGATCATTCCGCCGAAATCATCGTAGGTCTGATGATTCCAGGGTTCCTCAATCAAGGTTGCGGTAATACACTTTTGCCCGGCTTTAGCCATCATGGTGAGCATCGGTCGTAAAAGGGAAAGGTGTTCCGTTGACCACAATGCGACTTGGCCATATCTCGCCACGGCGTCCGGGTGCTGCCAAAGGTCCAGGTGAAAAGACCATTCGGAAGTAGCCGGCAGTGTTGCATTCTGCACTTCCAGACGGATCCCGTGATTTACCGTGCCGGATGCCGATTGTCTTGATACCGTTCCCGTATAGATGCCGGCAGGCGTATCACTCGGTATGTCCACCGAGATCCAAACCGGGCGGTTTTCGCGGGTGCCGATTGAGAAACTGTTTGCTTGACTCAAAAGATCAGGGCTGATGTGCGCGGGACTCGCATTATCGTTGGTCCCGCATCCATGAAAATCGCCCACCAGAACATATCTTAAGGCGGAGATGGAAATATGTTCCTGGCCAATTTCAAAATGGCCGTTGCTGAATCCGCTCGCCTGTATAGTGATATTTTCCTTGTTGAGAGCAGACCACACCAGCAAGAGACAACTGACTCGTTCACCCTTCCAGCCCCGAAGAGTTATTGAATTCGCAATTGTTCCCTTTGGAGGAATACTTTTTGAATACGATACATCAAGCGATCCGAAACCGGATTGGATCCCGGGTTTGACGTTATTCCAGACCGACAGGTCATAGGTATCGGGGTCAGCGGCTTCAGGCGGAAGTTCCGCTTTGTGTTTATCGCCGGTGAATTCCTGGATGCCCGGCCATTGCTCCGCACCGACGAACCGGACGGACTTCACCGCTTCCGCTTGTGGTGACGGATCAGCCGTCACGGAATGACCGTCAGCCGCCGACAATCTCGAACTCAAAAGGCACAAGCCAATCAAACCCGTCACGATATCGTTTCTCATGAGCGTTAAACCATTTCTGTGAGCTTGAGGGGATAGGACTTCCCGGCCGTGGTGTTGAATTCCCAGCTCTGGTCACCGCAAACGACCTTACAGGGCACGCCTGACTTGGAATGGATCACGGCCTTGGTCAAGCGGCCGTCGGCCCAGCTCATGTCCACCTCGAATCCGCCCCGCGCGCAAAGGCCGGTGACCTTGCCGGTCGGCCACGCTTTGGGCAGCGCGGGCAGCAGATGGATCCGGCCGGCGTGGCTCTGCACCAGCATCTCGCAGAAGCCGGCCGTCGCGCCGAAATTGCCGTCAATCTGGAACGGAGGATGGGAGTCGAACAGGTTCGGATAGACGCCGCCGCCGCTCTCGCCGTAGACCGTTTTCGTCCCGCGGACCACGTTCAGCAAGCTTCGCAGCATGGTGTAGGCGTGATCGCCGTCCCACAGTCTGGCCCAGAAGTTGATCTTCCAGGCGCGACTCCAGCCGGTGCTTTTATCGCCGCGGGCTTGCAAGGAAACCCGGGCGGCCTCGGCCAGTTCGGGTGTTGCGGCCTGGGTGATCTGGCGGCCGGGATACAGGGCGAACAAATGCGATACATGGCGATGATCATCTTTGGGATCGTCCTTGTCGGCTTCCCACTCCTGCAATTGCCCCCAACGCCCGATCTTCGGCTTGAGCAGCTTGTCCCGCAGGCCGGCGATGTGATCGCGGAATTCCTGGTCATCGCCCAGCACATCGGCGGCCTCGATCGTGTTGGTGAACAGGTCGTAAATGATCTCCTGATCGTAAGTGACGCCCTCCTCGGCGGGGCCGTGCTCGGGCGACCAGCCGTCGGGGGTGACAAGCGTGCCGTCCGGCCGCCGTTTCAAGTGGTCGTCCCAGAACCGGCAGACTTCCTTGAGCACGGGATAGGCAGTCTGGCGGAGATAGGCCTTGTCGCGACCGAAGGCGAAATGCTCCCACAGATGCTGCGCATACCAAGCGCTGCCGGGCGGATTCCATTTCCAATACGAAACGCCGCAGGCGTTGTTCATCGTCTGGACGGTCCAGCCCCTGACCTGGCCGTACTTTCGCTGCGTATTCTTCGCGCTGACCTCTCGGACACTCGTGACGTAATTGATGAACGGCTGGTGACATTCGGCGAGATTGGCCGGCTCGGCCGGCCAGTAGTTCATCTCGAGGTTGATATTCGAGTGGTAGTCGCAGGCCCAGGCGGGCTCGTTGCTGTCGTTCCAGACTCCCTGGAGATTGGCGGGCAAGGAACCGGGGCGCGAGCAGCTGATCAGCAGATAACGGCCAAACTGGCAGAACAAGGCTTCGAGATTCGGATCGGCCGTCGTGTTCTTGGCATAGGCCTCCAGCCGCGCCAGCGTGGTTTTGGCGAGCAGGTCCGGCGTGGTGGTTCCCACCTCGAGCGAAAACCGGCGGAAGAGGGATTGATAATCTTTCACATGCCGGGCCAGCAGCTCTTTCACGCTCTGCTCGGCGGCGGAATCCACCCGCTTCGTGACGGCGGCGTGGGGATGCGGCCCCAGCCACTGCTTGGTGTGATCCTGGAGGAAGTTCGTGCCGGCCCCGAGGATCAGGGTCAGGCTGTCGCATTGGTCGAAGGCCAGACTGGTGCCGGGCACGACTATGTTCCACGGATTTTTGGCGCAGGCCTCGTCATTCTTGACCGCGAGGGCGCCGTTCTTCTTCAGCACGAGCAGCTGGGCTTCGTATTCAAATCCGTTCCCGAGCTTGCCCACCGAGCTGAACTTGTTGCCGGCGGCGACAATCCCGGCCTGGTGCATGTCCGCAAGCTGAACGCGGCCGGTGCAGGCGGCGGGCTGGTTCGCCGTCAGGTGGATCACGATGACTCTGTCGGGATGGCTGGCGAAGGCGGTGCGTTGATAGCGCACCCCATCGTAATCGTAGGTCACCTGATGAACGGCGCGATCGATATCGAGCTCCTGCCGGTAGTGGGTCACCTCGGAGAGGTCATGGCCAAGATGGATGAAGATGTCGCCAAACGCCTGATAGGACCCCAGCTCTTGGCCATCATCATCAAGGCCCCCGACGGCCAGGCGATCTCCGCCCCAGAGACTGATCTCATTGAACTGGACCCGCTCGATCGCGGTGCCGCCAAAGAGCATCGCCCCCATGGGACCATTGCCGATCGGAAAGGCTTCCGTCATCCAGGCTTCCGCCGGGCGGTCGGACCACAGGCACAGATTACCCGGCACGTTGGTCCGAGCGGGATTTCCCTTGGCGGACCCGGCCCTGTCCGTCAGTGGGCTCATGCCAAGAGCTGCTGTCGCCATGCCGGCGGAATATAAAAAGCGACGCCGGGAAATGGCCCTATCCGGTGCGTGTGATTTCTTAGCCATAACTGTATGGTTTTACTATTGTATTTCTGTCGGCCCGTCTCATTTTCCGAAAGGTCACTTATGGAGTAAGATCTTCTGCATAACCAAGCCGTAATGGCTCCCAGGCGGGTTTTCGTCAATATGCATCCCGTTTTTGTTTTTGGCGAAGTTTGCTGAATACCACAGCCACGCGGTGCGTCCATCCAAACTGATGAATTTTGAAGGCAGGTTCACAAAATAGGCCTGTTCCCCAAAGTCCTTAAGGTAGGTGACCAGTTTCCATGGACCTGTCATCTCATTGGATTCAAGGATATAGGTATGCATCTTTGAGCAGGTATTGCCGCCGTCCGTTACACACATCAGGTATTTTTTAAGGGGGGCATTGTAGGTCATGGTAACGCAGCCCATGTTGTTATTCCATTCGAGCAGAGGTCTGATTTTCTTGAAATCGTCGGTCCAAACCGGTTTCCCGCTGGGATCGGTACCGGCATAAAATTCATATTTGGACGCATCGTTCATGTTTTCAAGAGACGGGAAAACCCTGGTCAGGTAAATCTGGTCGCCCGTGATCCAGCTGTCGTTCCAGAAACGGTATTTCGCATCTGTGGTATCGGCTCCATGGGCCACCAGATAGGCCTTTCCATCGGGAGAATACTGAAGGTTTTTACCGAAATCCACGAAATGGGGCGCTCCGATCTTTACCGGATAGCCATTGATCCCGGTCTCACCGAATAAGGGCTTCGCAGGGGTGAGGGAAGTCTCTGTCCAGGTACGTCCATAATCAGTGCTGGTTCTGAATCCCACAAATGGCCCCATCCAGGGCCAGTTGATCACTTGTCCGCCATAATCGGCCCAGACCGAGGGATCCAGGCAGTAAGTGCCGTAATACCATACGCCTTCATATATCAGACTTCCGCACGGATAGCGGCCATGGTAGGGGCTTGGTGAGGCAAAGCTGATGCCCAGGCTATAAACTTTAAGGTTGAGCGGATCATCGCCTTCGATCACGGCCTGACCAGTGCGCTCGGCGCCGACTTCGCCTCCGGATTGCGAGGAATCGTACGACCCATCCAGTCGCCAGGCCCCGCCATCGGTCCAGGGGGAATAGAGGTTTCCGTCTTTGGCCCATGTGGGATACCAGGTATCGCCGAAATGGAACCCGCTTTTAGCTCCGAGCAGCGTGATGCCGGTGATCTCTTTGGAAACCGGAAAAGGGCAATCGGCAGGAGGCCTGGATTTCCAAGCGATCGGAGGGTAATTCAGATTTTCAGGATTCACCTGTGCGTGAAGCCGGGGAGTCAGCAGGCACAATAGGATAAGGATTCGGAATTTCATTTTTTTTCCTTTTTAAAAAGTTTCGACATGTTTTTTTCAATTTTGCTTGTTTCATTTGACAGCTTCCGTGAGCGTGGACTGAAATCGATAGGTTCCGGAACCTACCGCATAAATCGCCGCATTGTTTTCAAAGCGCAGGAATTTCAGGCCTTTCGCATTAATGGCGGGCCTGCCGGACTCGGTCACGCCGGCGGCATCTTGGGCCGGGACATAAACGGCGGCCGTGGTGTTCGGCGGAATCGCAACATCCATCGTCAGCTTCGCGCCCTCACGTTTCCAGTTGCTGACGATGCGGCCATAAAGGGAATCGTGATGGCATTTGACCCAGGTCAGATCGCCGACGATCGCGGGCTTGATGATGAACTTCTGCATTCCATAAGCGGACGGATCGGGGCGGATGCCGGCCAGCGCCTTGACGAAATAACCGGCAATTCCCGTGTAACAGGTGTGGATGCGGCTGGCCTCGCCGGTGATCTTCCAATACTCGGGCCAGGTCGTCTCGCCGGACTTGAGGAAGAATCCGTATCCGGGCTGTTCCGTGCGGGTGAGGCAGGGGGTTAACAGGTCGGCCCGCTCCGCATCCTCAACGATGTACTTCAACAATATCGGCAGTCCGGAACTGCCGGTGTCGAGGTAGGGCTTGCGCTTGCTGATCTCCTCGACGAAATTGGCGAACACCGCCTGCCGTTCACGCTCCGGCGTGATGCCTGTGTAGAGGGGAAAGGCCATCGCCAGCTGCCGGCCGTCGATGTAGGTCTTGGTGTCTTCGTTGAAGAAGTGTTTGTGCACGCTCTTCCTGAGATTCGCCAGCCTGGCCGAATAGATCGCCACATCTTCGGACCGGCCGAGGATCGCGGCGGCCTGGACCAGGACATCGAGGCAGTAGGCGTACACGCAATTATTGAACAGCTTCGCCTCGGGCGTGTCGCCATACTCGCTGCCGTGCGGGGTGGCCCAGTCGCCGAGGAAACGAGAGGCTTTCTCGTAAGACGTCAGGACGCCGTTCGAGGACACCGATTTATTCAGGAAATCCAGCCATTTCTTCATCGGCGGGTAGGCTTCCTCCAGCTGCCGCCTGTCGCCGTAGGCCTTGTAGAACTCCCAACTCAGCGTCACCGGCGCACTGCTCCAGAGGGTGCCGCCCGCTCCTTTATACACCTGGGGCGCGATGGTGTTGACGAACCCATCCTCCCGCTGCACGTCAAACCAGTCCCGGGCCGCCTTCCGATAGTAGGGCGCGGATTCAAAATTCGGGATGGCGCACCCCCACGAACAGGCCAGGGCAATCTCGCCATATCCGAAGCGTTCGCGGTGCGGGCAATCCATCGTCACCCCGTTGACCGAGCAGGCGATGTAGGTCCGCAGATCCGTTTCGTAGATGTCGTTGAAGAGCTTATTCGAACAGGCGAAGCTTCCGATCCGCTTCCGGTCGTTGGTGATGATGTAGCCCCTGATATCCTTCGGTTCAGGCTTATAGGATAATCCTTCGACCGTAATCCAGCGTCCGGCCATGTAGTTGAAGCGGTGGCTGAACGTGCCCGTCCCGCCGGCGTCGAAAATGTAATGGCTCTCCTGCTTGAATTCGAGCGTCTCCTGGGGACGGTTGGCCGTCATGATTTTCACGATGTCCCCGGCCCGGCCGTTGCGAAGATCCATCTCGAACCACCCGGTGAAGTTTCTGCCCATGTCGATCCTGAAGCGGCCGTTCTCACCGGTGATCGCCACGGGAACCAGGGTTTCCACCTTGCGGTCGGGCTCCTGCATCTCCGCGGACAGAACCAGCGACTTCGGATCGGTGGTGGCGTTCGCCCAGTCGCCGTCATCACAGGACGTCATGTGCCAATCGGCCATATGCCTGCGGGCATCAATCAATTCGCCGCCATATTCTCCCTGGCCGCCGCCCTTCCACAGCCCCAGGTTCTCACTGGAACTGATCTTGCATTTCCAGCTCGCATCCGAATGCAAACTCACCCCGTTCGACACGTTGACCTGACACTTGAAAATGGAATCCTGCTTCCAGACACCCTTGCCGAAGGAACCATCGGACCGCGCCCAACCGGGACCGGTCCAGACCGCGATCACGTTGCCGCCTTTCCTCAGCTTGCCGGTGATGTCATAAGTGACGTAGAGCACGCGCTTTTCCAGATCGGTGACCCCGGGCGACAGGACGCTGGTCCCGATCCTCTCGCCATTCACGTATAACTCATGATAGCCGATCGAGCCCAGGTAGGCGAAGGCGCGCGAAGGGACGCTTTCCAATGAAAACGTCTTCCGGTACCAGATGTGCTTGATGTTGTCGGCCTCCTTGAACCGGATCCACTCCCCGTGCCAATCCGAAGGCTCCAATAGACCAATCGAGAACCGTGCCGCCGGGGTCCAATCCGCAGGCCTTCCATCCTTGTCCCAGACCCGGACTTTCCAGGTGCAGGTCTGGTTAGATGTCAGCGGGGCACCGGCATAGACATTGTTGACGGACTCCGGCGAAGCGACCTTCCCCGAATCCCACAGCACGGTCCCGGCCGGCGCCTTATCGGCAGCGTCGCCCTGGACGACGATTCGAAATGCGGTTTGCTTCTGACTCCGGGTCCCGTCCGGATCGACCAGCTTCCAACTGAACCGCGGGTAAGCCGTATCGATGCCGAGCGGATCGGCCAGGTATTCGCACCGCAGGTCGATCACGGACAAGCCGGTCGCCTTAATACAACGGGATGTCAGCAGCATCGCGGCGAGGATCGCCAAATAACGAACAGTTGTGTTTATTGTGTTGGTCATGGGGTGTGATTTATTTGATCGGACCTGAAAATTGGTACACGCCCGATCCGACCGCGTAAACCGCGTGGGCGTTTTCCATCCGCAGAAATTTCACGCCGACGGCCTCCGCCGCGGGTAGGCCCGACTCAAGGACCAGGCCTTCATTTTCCGCGGGAAAATACACCGTCGCGGTGGTGTTCGGCGGGATCGTGACCGCCATCGTCAGTTTTTCATTCTGGCGCTTCCAGTTGCTGATAATCCGGCCGTAGGGGGATAGGTAGCCGCACTTGACCCAGTCAACATTCTTGACGAGGCCGGGTCGCAGCGTGAAATGCTTGAACCCGGGATGCGCCTGATCGGGCCGCAGGCCGCCCAGGCCCTCGAAGAACCACGAGCCCGGCGTGGCCGTGACGAGGATCACATGGCTGCCCCAGCCGCTCCAGGTTTCGGGCCAGGTCTTCAGCCCGACTTCATTAAGCAGGTATCCCCAACCCGGATAGGTCGTCTGCCCCATCATCAGGGCGATGAGATCGTTCCGGTTCTCGTGGATCAGCAGATCGAGCAAAATGAATGTTCCCAGCAATCCGGTGTCGAGATGGCCGTTCTTCCCGACCACAATCTCATTCTCCAATTGGGCCATGATTGCGACACGAAGTTGAGGCGGCGGGATGCGCGCATAGAGGGCCATGGCCAGACTGCTTTGGTTGCTGTAGAGGTAGGCGCCCTTTTCCGGCCGGTAGAATGTCTTGTGCACAAGCGGACGGAGGGTCGCCAGCCGTTCCCCGCAGCGCCTGACTTCATCGGTGCGGCCGAGGCTCACGGCCAAGTCCTGCAGCTGTTGCCACATCAACACGCGATAGGAATTGTTGAAGAATTCCTGTTCTTCTTTGGTGTCTTCGTTGAACCCGCTCCCCGGGGATTTCGGGGGCCGCGCCCAATCGCCGATGAACATGATATCCTTCCGCCCGGTCGGCGTGTAGGCCCGCAGGATGTCCTCGCGGGTTTTACTTTCCAGGAAATCGACGTACTTACTGAGCCGGCCAACCATCTGCTCGACAATGCCTTGATCCCCATAATAGAGAAGCATCCGCCGGACCAACTCGCTGACCTGGCCTCCCCACGCCGGACCGCCGCCGTGATCCTCGAAAGATGGCGCCGTGTGCCTGAACCAGCCGTCCTCCCGCTGGGCATCGCTCCAGTCACGTATCCACTTCTTTAAATTCGCGTCACACCGGAAGTTGTAAAGATACCCGGAAAGATGAGCACCGCCATCGCCGTAGGCCGACTTCTCACGCGCCTCACCCGTTCCCAAAGACAGGCCCGGATTCTGGGTGCGCAGCGTGTAGCGCGTCGTTTCATGAATCCGGTTGAACAGATCGTTCGAACATTCGAATGAACCCGCGGAGGCCATGTCAGGCTCGATCATCATGGCTTCTGCATCGCTGAGGGAAGGTTCACGGTCAAGCCCGGCAATGACGGCATACCGGAAGCTGTGGTAATTGAATTTTGAACAGAACATCTCCTCGTCGCATCCGGCACTGATGAAAACATCCTTCTGATTGAAATCCTGGAATCCATCGGCATTGGCCATGAAGGCCAGCTTCCGCGCGTTGCGGTTGTCATCGATATCGGCATAATGGATCTGCACTTCCTGCCCGGCCTTGAGATCGTGCATTTTCAACCGCATCCAGCCGGTCAGGGGCCGCCCGAAGTCGATCACCCACTTTCCGTTTTGCAGTCGCCGAATCTCGACAGGCTTCACCGGATCGTCAAGGCGCGCACTTTCGCAGGCCAGCCAGGAATGAGCGCTTTCCGGCGCCGGTATTTCGCGCGCCGGCGCCCACCGGGAATCGTCCAGGCCGATCTGATCCCAATCTTCGATAAACTCCCTGGCGTCAAAACGCTCGCCGCCGAAGTCATTCCAGCGCCAGCCGCCCAGCTGTGAAATACAGCTCTCCTTGACCCGCCAGCTTGCGTCGGTCCCGATCACCAGGCGGCCGGATGGAATCTCAGCACTCAATTGAGCGCGCAGAATCGGCGCATTGTACGTGTTGCCGTTACCCGACTGATACCAGCCAGGGCCCATCCAAATGGCAATCGTGTTCGGGCCTTTCACCAAGCACGAGGTTACATCATAGGAATTGACGATCAGGCGCTTATTGATCTGCGTGATGCCGGGCTCCAACACGTACGGACCGACCTTATGGCCGTTGATGTGCAGTTCATAATAGGAACCGGTGTTGATAGAGATTACCGCCCGTTCAACACCTTCCTTCAACTCAAAAGTCCGGCGCAGCCAGGGATGGGAAAGCCGCTTTGGATCAGGATGGGTGATCCATTTCGCCTGCCAGTCTTCGGGCTTCAGCAGCCCCATCGTCCATGATGCCGGCTTACTCCAGGAAGAAGCGGTCAGAGGTCGGAGGTCGGAGGTCAGCGTCCACACCCGGACTTTCCAATGGCAAACCATGCGCGACTCAATCGCTTTGCCTGCATATTGCACTTGAATGCTCTGATCGCTCTCCACTTTCCCGCTGTCCCACAAATCACCCCTGTCTTTGGCAATCAACTCCGGTGTTGACGATACCAGCACCTGATAGGCCATCTGCCTCTGACCTCTGTCCTCTGTCCTCTGTCCTCTGTCCTCAATGACCCACGACAAGCGCGGCTTGGCGAGATCGATGCCAAGAGGGTCTTTCAGGTATTCACAGCGCAGGTTCGTAACCTCGGCGGCGTGCAACGTAATCAGCGGCACCAACAGCAAAGCGGAGAAGATGAAGGATGTGAGTTTTTTCATGTGCGTATTCCTCTATTTTATTATTGGCGTTGTGACTTTGGCAACCTGGTCCACAATTTCCAGGCAGATGATGGAAGCGATTTCATCCGGAGCTTCCGTCGGCAATGAAACGCTCACCCCGCTATCGGTTTGCTCCACCTTCAACTCGCCGTTGACCTCCATCCACTCACCGACTTTTGCGAGGCGGTCGATGCACGGTTGGGGAATGAGTCCTTCCGGCGTGGGGCCGACATTAAGCAGGGAGTTACCACCCTTGTTGACGATTTCCACGAGGTTGAAAACGAT
>CAZLAM010000088.1:0-11318 GCA_964557435.1 uncultured Eubacteriales bacterium | reverse complement strand
GAATTCCACAATCAGGTTTTCGTCCCCAGGGACATCAAGCCGGGCGAACGGCGGCCGGCGATTCTCTTCGGTCATGGCGGCCCGGCCCGGCAGATGCTGCTCGGTTATCACTACATGTTTTTCTATCACATGGCCTATGCCGTTAATCAGTATTTCGCCGCCCAGGGGTATGTCGTCATTTCGGTCAACTACCGCTCGGGCATCGGCTACGGCCGGGAATTCCGCACCGCCCCCAACCGCGGGGCGGCCGGGTCCTCGGAATACCTGGACATCCTGGCGGCGGCCCGCTATCTGCAGTCGCGTCCCGATGTCGACCCCGACCGGATCGGATTATGGGGTTTGTCCTACGGCGGGCTGATCACGGCCCTGGGATTGTCCCGGAATTCCGACATCTTCAAGGCCGGCGTCGATATTGCCGGCGTCCATCTATGGGGCAACTCCCTGGATACCGAAAGCACGTCTTTCAAAGCCTCGTCGATCGCCACCGTGGACAAATGGACTTCCCCCGTTCTTCTCGTCCACGGCGACGACGACCGCAACGTGGCTTTCTCCCAGACGACCGGGTTGGTCCAGCTTCTCCGCGCCCGCAACATCTACCACGAGATGATCGTTTTCCCCGACGAGGTCCACGATTTCCTGGTCTTCTCCAAGTGGGTCGGCGTGTTCAACGCGTCCGACAACTTTTTCCGCCGGTTTTTGAGAAAATCCTAAAGGATTTTGAGGTTCCGACGCGGGGAGTTTCTATCGTCGCGGTCTATCCAAAATGGAATATTCTTGCCTTTCGAGCGTCTTCTATATGACAGGAAGGAGAAAACCGCTTGACCGAACCGGGTGACGGGTTGTTTGAGAGGCTCGTGGCGGCGGGGCGCGTTTTCCCTCCTTCTAAAAACTCCCTTTTCTCGAATCGCCGCGAATTGAGAAGACGGTACCCATCCCGACGTCTTTCATAATAGATATGATTTAGATGAAAGCGCCGTTCGAAAATCATTGACAATAGTATCAATAATGATATCATTATGAAGACTCGAATTGAAGATCTCGTCAACGGAATGAGGAGAAACCCGGCCCATGTCCGTTTCGTCGATTTGTGCAAGGTCTGCGATCGATATTTCGAACCGCCAAGGCAGTCCGGAGGCAGCCATAAGGTTTATAAGACCCCCTGGATCGGAGATCCGAGGATCAATATCCAGAATGCCAGCGGAAAGGCGAAGGTTTACCAGGTTAAACAAGTTTTGTCGGCCTTAGAGAGACTGGAGCGCGCCAATGAGCCTGAGTGATGATCGTTATACCTATAAGATCACCTGGTCCGAGGATGATCATGAGTATGTCGGCCTTTGTCTTGAATTCCCCAGCCTCAGTTGGCTGGCCGAGAGCCCGGAGACAGCGCTTCGTGAGATTCGCAAAATCGTTGCGGCGGCCGTTGCGGATATGAAGAACAATGGAGAGTCGCCCCCGACTCCGCTGGCCGGCCGCTCGTTCAGCGGAAAATTCATCGTCAGAATCCCGCCCCACGTGCACAGAGAGCTGGCCTTGAAGGCGGCCGAGGAACATGTCAGCCTCAACCGCATCGTCAGCGCGAAACTCAGCAGCGAATAGAACGCAGACCCACCGCCTTTGTCAGTTTCCTTGACCAAAAGCATAATTCCGATATATCCTAACCAAAATAGCGTGAGGGCGAGGTGTTTTGTGAAGAATACCGAGCGGTCTTCTAAATCCAAACCCGATTCCTCCGCTACCATCGGCTATGAATCCCAGCTTTGGCAGATGGCCGACGCCCTTCGCGGCGGTATGGATGCCGCCGAGTACAAGCACGTTGTCCTTGGCCTCATTTTTCTCAAGTACATCTCCGATGCTTTCGAAGAAAAACACATTACTCTCGTCTCCGAGAGATCGAAGGGCGCCGATCCCGAAGACCCCGACGAGTACCGCGCTTTTAATATCTTTTGGGTCCCTCCCGAAGCCCGCTGGCCGCACCTGAAAGCGAAAGCCAAGCAACCCACCATCGGCCGCCTTGTCGATGACGCCATGGCCGGGATTGAGCGGGACAATCCGGCGCTCAAGGGCGTTTTGCCCAAAGATTATGCCCGCCCGACTCTCGATAAAGAGCGCCTCGGCCAGCTTATCGATCTCATCAGCAACATCAAAGTCGGCGATGAAGCCAGCCGGGCTAAGGACGTTCTCGGCCGTGTCTACGAGTATTTTCTATCTCAATTCGCCAGCGCCGAAGGAAAAAAAGGCGGCGAATTCTACACGCCGCGCTGTATCGTCAAGCTCCTGGTCGAGATGCTCGAGCCCTATCGCGGCCGGGTTTACGATCCTTGCTGCGGTTCCTCGGGCATGTTCGTGCAATCCGTCGATTTCATCCGCGCTCACGCCAAGGGAAACGGCAACCCTTCGACAAGCTCAGGACAGGCTCGCAAGGTCAAAGCCGACATCTCCATCTATGGCCAGGAGTCCAACTATACGACCTGGCGGCTGGCACGGATGAATCTGGCCATCCGCGGCATCGACAGCGGCCAGATTGCTCACGGCGATTCCTTCCACAACGACCGCCATCCCGACCTTAAGGCCGATTTCATTCTGGCCAATCCGCCCTTCAACGTCAGCGATTGGCGCGGCGAACTCCTCCGCGACGACAAGCGCTGGGTTTATGGAGTTCCTCCGGCGGGAAACGCCAACTTTGCTTGGGTCCAGCATATCATCCACCATCTTTCTTCGACGGGATATGCCGGCTATGTCTTGGCCAATGGCTCGATGTCTTCCAATCAATCCGGCGAAGGCGAAATCCGCAAGAATATGATTGAGGCCGACCTGGTTGATTGCATGGTCGCTCTCCCCGGCCAACTTTTCTATTCCACACAGATCCCGGCGTGCCTGTGGTTTTTAGCGCGCAATAGGAAGAACGGGCAATACCGCGAGCGTCGCGGCCACATTCTCTTTATCGACGCCCGCAAGCTCGGCCGTATGGCCGATCGCACTCACCGCGAACTGACCGCCGAGGATGTCGCCCGAATCGCTTCCACATATCACGCCTGGCGCGGCGAGAAAACTGCCCTGAGGAGAGTCGGAGGGAAGGAGGGCAAGTACGAGAATATCCCAGGCTTCTGCATGAGCGCGCCGCTTGAGGAAGTCCGGAAACATGGTTATGTACTTACGCCAGGTCGGTATGTCGGCGCCGAGGCCCATGAAGACGACGGTGAACCGTTTGCGGATAAAATGAAGCGCCTGACCGCGACGCTGGAGGAACAATTCGCTGAATCTGCCCGCTTGGAGAAAGAGATCCGTAAGAATTTAAAGGGACTTGGATATGAGAAATAATTCGCAGATCATTCCTGTTGAACGTATCGAAACAAAAATATTTATGATTCGGGGCCAAAAAGTGATGCTAAGTTTGCATCTTGCTGGGCTCTATAACGTGGAACCACGTGCTCTTATTCAAGCGATTAAACGGAACCCGGAGCGGTTTCCCGAAGATTTTATGTTTCAATTGAGTGATGAAGAATTCGCGAACTTGAAATCACAAATTGTGACTTCTAGCTGGGGTGGGCTTCGGCGGGCCACGCCGTATGCCTTCACCGAGCAGGGGGTGGCGATGCTCTCAAGCGTCCTACGCAGCCCTCGCGCTGTCCGGGTGAACATCGAGATCATGCGAGCGTTCGTTAGGCTACGCCAAATGCTGCAATCCAATATGGACCTAGCCAGAAAGTTCGATGCTCTGGAAAAGAAATATGATGTTCAATTCAAAGTCGTATTCGACGCTATCCGGCAACTAATGACGCCACCTACACCGCCCGCTAAATCAAAACGCCACATCGGATTTGCTCCGGAAGAAAGCCGATGAATCGCCTATACAGGATATGTCCCGAACGAGAAAGCGGAAGATCCTCTAGATCTCTCATGCGACAGTCAGAAACCATAAGGCCGGCCGCCGCCATCATCCCAGACCCGAAGGAACTTGGGTATGGCGAGTAAGACCCAACACCTTACGTTGGGAGATTACTTTACGCTTCAGCGAGGAACTACCTACAAGAGTCGGTTATTGGGTCAAACTGGTCCTGTCTTGCTAGGTCTTGCGACGATTCAGCGCAATGGGGGTTTCCGTACTGACTCCCTTAAGACATATGGCGGTGACTCACCCGACAAACTTCTTGTTCATCCCGGTGAACTATACCTATCCCTAAAGGATGTCACTCAATCGGCTGACTTGCTAGGCGCGGTCGCGAGGTTGCCGCTCGATCACCCGCCGGGTCGACTGACGCAGGATACGGTTAAGTTGAAGCCGAAAAAGGCCGATGTCCCTCTCGACTATCTCTACTGGCTACTCCGAACGCCGCAGTACCGAAGCTACTGCCGTGCATACGCGACAGGTACCACAAACTTGGGATTGGCGCGCGAGGATTTTCTGGCTTTCCCTGCGCAAGAGCCGACGCCCATTCAAAGTCGAATCGTTGATATGCTTGGTACGCTGGACGATAAGATCGAGATGAATCGGCGGATGAACGAAACGCTGGAAGAAATGGCGCGGGCGCTCTTCAAGTCGTGGTTCGTGGACTTCGACCCCGTCCGCGCCAAACATGCCCTGAGCAAAGTCGAAGGGGCCGAAGGCCGAGATCCCGGCCTCCCTAAACCTCTCGCCGACCTATTCCCCTCCCGCCTCGTGGACTCCGAGATAGGCGAGATTCCGGAGGGGTGGGAGGTAAAAACAATCAGTGATCTCGCGGAAGTCGTCGGAGGCAGCACGCCGAGCACGACCGAAGCTACCTTCTGGGAAGACGGTGTCCATTACTGGGCGACGCCAAAGGACCTTTCTACAATTACCGTTCCCGTACTTTTGGATACGGAGCGCCGTGTCACCGACGCTGGCCTTACGCAGATTAGTTCGGGCTTATTGCCTATTGGGACTGTTCTGCTCTCTTCGCGTGCCCCGATAGGGTATTTAGCGATTGCCGAAGTACCGGTGGCCATCAACCAGGGGTTTATCGCGATGAAGCCAAAAGAAGGCATATCCAATATTTTTCTATTGCTGTGGGCTCGTTCTGCTCACTTAGATATCTTGAGTTTCGCAAACGGTTCTACGTTTCTTGAAATTAGTAAAACAAATTTCCGCCCTATTTCAGTTGTCGCGCCGCCTTCGGAGGTATTAAACGTCTTCGATCGCTTCTTAAGACCGCTTTACCGAAAGATCGTCTCGAACGAACGCGAATCTCGCATCCTCGCCGCCCTACGCGATGCACTTCTACCCAAGCTCCTCTCCGGGGAGTTGAGAGTGAAAGATGCATAATAGTTTTTGGAAACGAGGAAAAAGGAATGAAAAATGAGCGACAAAACCCTTGGTCGTTTAGAGAAGGTAGGATTGAGAGAGGTCTGGAGATCTGAATCCGGTGATTTTACGCCGTGGCTTGTTCAGGAGGAAAATCTAAATCTCCTGGGGGAAGCAATCGGTATCGAATTGGAACTGGAGTCACAGGAAAAAGATGTAGGACCGTTCAGAGCAGACATATTATGTAAAGACACGGCCTCAGATAATTGGGTTCTTATTGAGAATCAGATTGAGCGCACCGACCATTCGCATCCCGGCCAATTGCTTACTTATGCCGCGGGGCTGAATGCGGTTACCATCGTCTGGATCGCGGAACGGTTTATGGATGAACACCGGGCTACTCTGGACTGGCTTAATGAGCGGACCGATGAGAAAATCAATTTATTTGGTATGGAAATTGAGTTGTGGCGAATCGGAGGTTCTCCTGTTGCCCCGAAATTTAATATCATCAGTCAGCCGAACGACTGGGCTCGGACTGTGCAACAAGCCGCAGCAGGAAGTGGCGGGGTTTCGGCTCACAAACAACTACAGTTGAAGTTTTGGACGGCATTCAAGATGCACATGGAGGACAGAGGCAGTTTTATCAAATGTCAAAAACCATCACCACAACATTGGACAAACCATGCGATCGGTCGCTCCGGTATGCATCTCAATTCTATCGTTTCGACTTGGAACTCTGAAACGGGAGAAAAGGGTCCGGAGATTCGAGCGGAGCTCTACCTGGATGGGCAAAAAGCAAAGCAGGAATTTACTGCCTTGGAGAAGCAAAAGGAAAATATCGAGAAGGAACTGGGATTCCCGCTGACCTGGCACAATCCCGAAAAAAAATTGGCCTGTCGGCTCTATACTCGACAGAATGCAGATTTCCTGAATGAAAATATTTGGCCGGAACAGTTCGAATGGTTAAGGCAACGGCTTGAAACAATGTATAAGGTGCTCGGCCCCATCGTGAAAAACTTGAAGCTGGAGCCTTCGGAATAGACTCATGCTTTCTTTTACTGAATCCGTCGTCGAGGAAGCTGCCCTTGCCTGGCTCGAAAGCACACAGTGGGCGATTAAGAATGGCCCTGAAATCGCCCCCGGCGAATTATTCGCGGAACGGACCGAATATGACCAAGTGGTTTTAGAAAAGCGGCTTCGTGACGCGTTAGTGCAGCTCAATCCCGATCTTCCTCCGGAAGCGCTTGAAGATGCCTACCGTAGGCTTACTCGTCCCGAGGGTGCCGAACTCCCGATGCGAAATCGGGCTGTTCATCGAATGCTCGTGGATGGGGTGACGGTTGAGTATCGTACTCCCGGAGGGGAAATTCGAGGAGCCCAGGCGAAGATTCTCGATTTTGAAAGTATCAAGAATAACGACTTTCTTGCGGTCAACCAGTTCACCGTCATAGAAAATAAGCATAACCGCCGGCCGGACATCGTTCTCTTCGTCAACGGCCTGCCTTTGGCCGTCTTGGAATTGAAGAACGCGGCGGACGAAAACGCCACTCTACGGACGGCTTTCCAACAATTCCAAACTTATAAGGCGGAGATCCCTTCTCTCTTTACAACGAACGAGCTTCTCGTCATCTCCGATGGGATGGAAACGTGCCTTGGAACGCTGACGGCGGGGCGGGAATGGTTTAAACCCTGGCGGACGATTACCGGAAGGGGACTCGCCGATCCGAATTTGCCCGAACTGCGGGTTTTGATCGAAGGCGCTTTGGCTCCTCATCGGTTTCTTGGGCTGATTCGGGACTTCATCGTCTATGAAGACGCAGGGGATGGGAACCTAGCCAAGAAGATGGCCGGATACCATCAATATCATGCTGTTCAGGCGGCCGTCGGAGAGACACTGAGAGCCGCAATTCTCCGTCGCAAATCCGGCACATCTGAGGGAGAAGTGGGCCGATTTGAATCCGGTCTCCAGCCTGGGGGCAAACTGGGAGACCGGCGGGTGGGTGTGGTCTGGCACACGCAGGGTTCGGGAAAAAGCCTGACCATGGCCTTTTACGCCGGCCGCATCATCCGTGAGCCGGCGATGGAGAACCCGACCATCGTCGTCCTCACGGACCGGAACGATCTGGATGATCAGCTCTTCGGCACTTTCTCTCGGTGCAAGGAGCTTCTGCGTCAGCCGCCGGTCCAAGCCGAGAACCGGGCGTACCTGCGGGAGCTGCTCAGCGTGGCGGCGGGCGGAGTTGTCTTCACGACGATTCATAAGTTCTTCCCGGAAGAAAAGGGCGACCGGTATCCGATGCTGTCGGACCGGCGCAACATCGTGGTCATCGCCGACGAGGCCCACCGCAGCCAGTACGACTTCATCGACGGATACGCCAGGCATATGCGCGACGCGCTGCCAAACGCATCGTTCATCGGCTTTACCGGGACGCCGATCGAGAAGACCGACGCCAATACAAGGGCTGTCTTCGGTGAATACATCAGCGTCTACGACATCCAGCGGGCCGTGCAGGACAAGGCCACAGTGCCGATTTATTATGAGAGCCGGCTGGCCAAGCTGGCGCTCGACGAGGCGGAGCGGCCGAAGATCGACCCGGATTTCGAAGAGGCCACCGAGGGCGAAGAGGTCGAGCGCAAGGAGAAGCTGAAGACCAAATGGGCTCAGTTGGAGGCCGTCGTAGGCGCCGAGAAACGATTGGGGATTGTCGCCCAGGACATCGTCGATCACTTCGAAAAACGGCTCGAAGCCCTGGACGGCAAGGCCATGGTAGTCTGCATGAGCCGGCGCATCTGCGTCGAGCTTTACCGCAAGCTTGTTGATCTGCGGCCGGAATGGGAGCATGAAGATGACGACCGCGGTGCAATCAAGGTCGTCATGACGGGTTCGGCCTCGGATCCTTTAGAGTGGCAACAGCATATCCGGAATAAGCCGAGGCGAGAGACGCTGGCCAAGCGGTTTAGGGATGCGACCGATCCGATGAAGATCGTGCTGGTGCGCGATATGTGGCTCACCGGCTTCGACGCTCCGAGCCTGCATACGATGTATATCGACAAACCGATGCGCGGCCACGGGCTGATGCAGGCCATCGCCCGGGTTAATCGAGTCTTTATGGATAAACCCGGCGGGCTGGTCGTGGATTATCTCGGACTGGTTCAAGAACTGAAGGCGGCGCTGGCGACCTATACGGAAAGCGGCGGGACGGGACGGACGGCGCTCGATCAAGCAGAGGCCGTTTCCGTCATGCAGGAAAAGTACGAGATCTGCTTCGATCTTTTCCATGGATATAATTGGTCGAAGTGGATGACAGGTAAACCGCAGGAAAGGCTGGGATTACTGCCGCCTGCCCAGGAGCATATCCTCAAACAGGAGAACGGGAAGGATCGGTGTCTAAGGGCTGTGAGGGAACTATCGCAGGCGTTCGCACTAGCCGTGCCGCATACCAAGGCTCTGGCTATCCGGGACGATGTGGCGTTCTTCCAGGCCGTGCAGGCGGTTTTGGCCAAGCGCGCGCCCGGGGATGCGAGACCGGAGGAAGATCTCGATCATGCGGTCAGGCAGATCATCGCGCGAGCGGTCGCCCCGGAGGGTGTGCTGGATATTTTCGCGGCGGCGGGGCTGGCGAAGCCGGATATTTCGATCTTGTCGGACGAGTTTCTGGCCGAAGTGCGGGGGATGCCTCAGCGAAATCTGGCCGTGGAGCTTTTACAGAAGCTGTTGAAGGGCGAACTGAACATGCGGAGGCGGAAGAACGTTGTCCAGGCGCGGTCTTTTGCGGAAATGCTGGAACAGACGATCCGAAGATATCAAAATCGGGCTATCGAAGCGGCTCAGGTCATCGAGGAATTGATCCAACTGGCGAAGGATATGCGGGAAGCGAATGCCAGAGGGGAGAAGCTCGGCCTATCGGAGGACGAGTTGGCCTTTTATGATGCGCTGGAAACGAACGATAGCGCGGTTAAGGTCTTGGGGGATGAGATATTAAGGAAGATTGCCAGAGAGTTAGTGATGACGATTAAGGAAAACGTCACGATCGATTGGACTTTGCGGGAGAACGTGAGAGCTAAGCTCCGGGTTTATGTGAAGCGAATCCTGCGGAAATACGGCTATCCGCCTGATAAACAAGAAAAAGCCACCCAGACGGTCCTGGAGCAGGCGGAGGTGCTGTCGGAGGAGTGGGCGGCGGCTTGATGGGGAGATAAACATGCGCAAAACAAAAAGTCCACTTAAATTAAAGAAAGCAGAAGTCGCGAAAGCTCAAAAGTCTCTCGTTTGGGATTTTGGAAATAAAGTGCTTTATCAGCTATAGGTTTAAAATGGAAAAAATAATACTCTCATATTATTTTGTAAAATCGAGCAATATCTCCGAACAAAACGGGAGGATTGAATGTCAAAAGAGCTAGCTCGGCCTTTGAATAGTGTTACCGGAATGGATTATGAACCTAGGAATGAAGCTGGCGTTATTATTGTCTTTGCTCTGAAAATGAGGGAATTGGGCTTCTCTGGAGTGATTAAAGCCCAAGGGAATTTCCCGGATTGTATTGCTCGAAAACATGGCGATCAAGTCTGGATCGAATTTGAGTATAAGGCGAAAAGTTTTGTAACGCATCGGCACCTTGAAAGTCTGAAAAGGAAAAAGTGCACAATTGTTTGCTGGGAGGATAATTGGCAGAATCCCCCAAAAAATGTGAAAATCATCTCTCTTCAACGCGAGCTGAACCTATCCAAACGTGTTCGTCTCGCTCATGCAAAAAGAAAAGAACATTTTGAAGAGCTTGATAATGTGAAAAAGAGGAATCTATGGTGGTCAATGCCGCAAGCAGCGCGCAAAGGGGATATTATTATTGTCTGGCGAGCCGGCCGCGGCCAATCGCATTTTAAGGATATACTCCTCGCTAGTGAACATTCCATACCCAAATTCGGCTTCAAAGGCTATGGCAAATGTAAGCGTATCTGTCAACTTAAGAATCCCATCACGCTTGATGATATTAGAAACAATTCAAAATTGGCGGATTTATCGATATCGAAATCCGGCTTTTTCACGGGTCCCAACAAAGATTTAACCCCATTTTGGAGCCAGCTTTATTGCATGATAATTGCAAAGAATAAATCGTTTGAACGGATTATAAAAAAATATCGGCCAGGGCATTACACGATGATCTAAAAATCACGATAATTGATAAGCGCGTCGGATAGTTTTGTTGCTCTTGATGACTCGTTCAGGGGCTACGATTCTGACCGGTAGTTCTATTTCGAACGATCCCAATCCGGGTCCGTTTTAGCCATACCAACACAAGCAAAAGCACATTTCCCGATAGTCTACTCATGAGTAGACTACTGTAAAGTAGACAAAATAATGAGCCAATCGGCCCTGATCAACTCGAGAATGAGATCCTCTCGGTTACGGTGTTCGGCTCAACCGATCAATAAACAGCCGGCTCGAAAAATCCCCGGTCCGCCTACTTGGTCAATTGCAGGAGCTTCTTCAGGATTTCGACCTGCTCGGCCGACCCGGAAAAGATCTCTTCGGGATAGCGCCGGAAGGACAGGATATCGTCGAAGATATTGAGGCCCTGGGTTTGATTGAGGCCCATCCCGGCCAGGTATTGAAGCCGGAGATTGCGGTCGCGGTTGATGGCCGCGTCTTTCAGCCAGGTCCGGAGATCGGGCCCCTGTCCGGCGTAAGTCGAAAACAGCCCGACGGCCGAGGAAAAACCGACTTCCCGGATGGAGTCGGCTGCCGCCTCGTAAGCCGGGTCGTTCATTTTTTGCTCCAGGCTTTCCAAATCGACTTTCAGGGGGCTTTCCTGGCCCAGCAGGACGACGTCATAGCCCATGCCCTGAAGATCGTTGGCCCAGATCGTTCCCCGGGGAAAGACGTCGAAGAAAGTGGCCAACTCGCTTTTGACCGCGTCGGGGTTGCTTTCATAGAGGGGGACCCATTGGGTGATCAGTCCGCCGGGTTTTAGCCGCCTGCGGCAGAGCTCGAAATACTCCTTGGAATAAAGGGCGGCTGATCCCTTGATCCAGGGGTGGATCGGATCGGAGGTGATGATGTCG
>CAZLAM010000087.1:0-3027 GCA_964557435.1 uncultured Eubacteriales bacterium | reverse complement strand
GAACCCGAGACCGCGGCCGGGTCCTCAAAGCCCAAGTGAGCCCTCTCGACACCACCGAAGAACAGCGGACAGGTTTCGTTCGCTCCATCGCAAAGCGTAATGACGAAATCGAAGTCGCGGTCCGCGAACTCGTCGAGCGATTTGCTCCGGGCCCGGGAATGATCGATGCCGAGCTCGGCCAGGACCTTGATTGCCTCAGGCCGGGGCGTCGTGGGGGCCGTCCCGGCGGAAAGCGCTTCGAACCGATCGCCCATGTCGTGATTGACCAGGGCTTCGGCCATCTGCGACCGGGCGCTGTTGGCGGTACACAGGAAAAGAACGGTTTTAGGCCTCATGGTTTATCCTCTTTTGGTGATCCATCAAAGACTCCCGGCTTCTTCCAATCGAGGCCGCGGTAAAGACGGCCAGAGCCTTCACTCGGCAGGCTCCGTGTTTTCGTTCGCTCGGCACAAAACGGCCAGGATTCGGGCAGGGGATTCCGCCGTCAGGCTTCGAGTGAGTCCGCGGCCGGGGATATATACGGCGCCCGGGGCCTCGACGGTTGAGTTCGAGGAGTCGGTCGAAAACGAGACCCGGCCCGACATCACGATAAAGACCACATCGTCCCGCATCTCGCAAGGCGGGATCCTGCCCCCGGCGGCCAAGTCGATCCGTCGGACCTTGGCCCGGCCTTCGTCCAGCAGAACTTCAACGTCCGGGCCCGCGGGGTCCGGGTTGAAAGGAACATTTAAGTTAAGTGTTTTCATGACCGTCCTCCTTTTGGGACCTCCCAAAATCGCATTATCCAACTTGCTTCGCGGAGCGGCTTTTCATTGCCTGATGCCAAGGCCCCCACGGGCCGGCCCCTTTAAAAGATGAAATTGAAAATAAATCCGACGATCATGATGCCCGCCGCCACGACGCCGAAAAAGACGAGGAGAAGAGGGATCTTGAGGACTTTGCGCAGGATGACCGCCTCCGGAAACGATAGCCCGATGACGGCCATCATAAAGGCCAGGGCCGTGCCGAGGGAAGCGCCCTTCTCCAGCAGGGCCTGGACGATGGGGATGATCCCCGCGGCGTTGGAATAGAGAGGAACCCCGATCAAAACGGAGAGGGGCACGGACCACCAGGCCGATTTGCCCATGAACGAAGCCATGAAGTTTTCCGGCACATAACCGTGGACGGCGGCCCCAACGGCGATCCCCCCGACAACATAGGGCCAGACTTTTCCGACGATCTCCTTGACCGCGGTCCGGCCGGAGGCGATGCGGTCGGCCATTGTGATTCGGCCCTCCTCCAACGATCCCGGTCCGCCTTTCAGTTCATAAACCCAAGGCTCGACCCAGCGTTCGAGCCGGAGGCATCCGATGATCCAACCGGCCGTGATGGCGATGAAAAGGCCGGTGATCATGTAGACCACGGCCGTTTTCCAGCCGAACAGGCTGAACAGGAGCACTACGGCGACTTCATTGATCATCGGAGCGGCGATGAGGAAAGAGAAGGTGACGCCGAGGGGGATACCGGCTTCGACGAAACCGAGAAACAGCGGCACCGCCGAACAGGAGCAGAACGGGGTGACGATGCCCAGGGACGCGGCCATCACGTTTCCCAGGAGCAGCGACCGGCCTTCGAGCAGACGGCGGGTCCGTTCGGGGGCGAAGTACGTCCGGATGATCCCGACGGCAAAGACGATCAGAACCAGGAGGAGAAGAACCTTGGGAACGTCGAAGAAAAAGAAACGGAGCGCCTCGGCCAAACGCCCGCCGGGCCGCATACCGAGCAGGCCAAACACCAGGGCGTCGGCCAGCCGGCCCAGGTTCGCATACAGACCGACCCAGGCGGCGGCCAGGACGACGGGGAGGACGAAACGAATCGGAGATCGTGTCAACAATTTCATAAGGGCTCCCGACGCTCCACAGGCTTGCATCCCGGGGATCCATCCTTGGACGCGGAGTGCACTCATGAATCGTTATCGGTTCATGAGTGTTGAATATATGAAGATATTATCATATACTGATTTCTCTAGAGAGGTCAAGATGCCGAAGAACGACATGCTGCGTGTTTTCAAATCACTGTCCGAGCGGACCCGCTTGCGGATCGTCCGGCTCCTCCTCGAACAGGACCTGTGCGTCTGCGAGATGATGTTCGTTTTGGGCCTGGCCCAATCGCGCCTCTCCCATCAGCTCCGGATTCTGCGGGACGCCGGGCTGGTCGAAGACACGCGGGACGGCCAATGGATCATCTATCGCATCCCCCCGCGGGCCCGGGCCGTGATCGCCCCGCTTTTGGAACTCTTTTCCCGGGATGGCGCGACGGAAGCGGAAAATGAGACCGCGGACAGGAAAAAATTGATGGTCTGCCTCAAAAAGGAAATTCGCAAGAAGAAGTGTTCCGGCCGCCGTATCAAACCGGGAATGCCTCTTGGGATTCCGGAATAGGAGGACGATTTGGACATCAAAGTGTTGGGCATGGGCTGCGCCCGTTGTCACGATCTCGAGAGGCGGGTCCGGAATGCGCTGGCCGAAACCGGCCTGGCGGCCGACGTCGAGAAAATCGAGGATATTCAAAAAATCATGACCTATCGGGTTATGGCCACCCCCGGCCTCGTCATCGACGGAAAAGTCAAAAGCGCGGGCCGCCTTCCGACGGTCGAGGAGATTAAAAATTGGCTCAAGGAGACAGAAACCCGATGAATACACGCATCCTTTTTTCGGAAATTCAAACGCCTGTTTTCTTAAAAAGCGAAGATACTCCCCGGCAGAATCGATTTTCGCTTGTCCTGCCTGCGGTTCTCCTGGCCGTCATCCTGACTGGAGCCGGATGCGGATCAAAGGCCTCATCCGGCGAGCCGGCCGCTCCCCCTTCCTTCAATTCCGCATCGACTTCCCCGAACGCGGCTAAAGTCCAGTCGGCGGCCGAGGGAACCGTCCTGGTCACCGATAATCTGGATATCGACTTTTCCAAGCACCTGATCACCTTCATCGAGCTCGGCGCGGACAAATGCATTCCCTGCAAAGCCATGCAGCCGATCATGAAGGAAATCGC
>CAZLAM010000086.1:0-7108 GCA_964557435.1 uncultured Eubacteriales bacterium | reverse complement strand
CAAGGCCGGCCAGTTCAGCCCGGGGTTCAATATCATCGCCCTGGACGCCAACGCCCTTTTCCTCGGCTCGGGACGGCACATCTACCGCCTGGAGGTCAAGTCGGGGAGTCTTCTCCTGAGCCGGGAAATCGCTCTCGATGTCGAAGTGTCCTCGACGCGGCCCCGGCCGGCGCCGGTGTCAGTGGCCCAGTCGGCCCGTCCCCTGGAATACACCCTGACGCTCTATATCGGGGGCGAAACCGTGATGGTCAGCCGGAAAACGGTCCGGCCTGTTTCCCTGAAGATCGACGTCAAGCCATCCAAGAATCCCTTCGGCTTCAAGCCCGATTACATGCTCAACCGGGACAAACCAAACCCCATGAACTCATTCTCCATATTCAACGCCATCGGTTTGCTGTATTCGCTCCTCAAGGACCTGCTCAAGAAACGCGGAAAAAAAGACGTCGAGCCGCCCAAGATCGAGACCGTCCAGGATCTGGCCCTCGAATTTCAGTCCCGGGATTTCGACGGCGTCGATTATTCGACGCGGGTATCGCTCAAACTGGCCACCACGCCCCTCCCGTTTGCCGTTCGACCTCCCTGACGACATGATCCTGCCGACCCCGTCGGCCGTTGATTTAATCCCGGAAAAGAAGAATAATAAGTGAACATTGCGGAGGAGGATTTCCATGCTCAAGGACATCATCAAGAAAGAGATTCTAGAGACGATAACCAGCCCCAAATTCGTCTTCACCTTTCTGCTCTGCACCATCCTCATCCTGCTCTCGGTCTATACCGGGATCACCAATTTCCGGGCGGAGAAGAAGGAATACGATTCGGCCGTGGGCCTGAATAAGAAAAACTTGGAATCCCAGCAGAGCTATGCCTCACTGGCCGGCCTGGGGACCAAGATCAACCGCCCGCCGCAGGTCCTGAGCACGATCGCTTCCGGCGTCGCCGAAGCCGTCGGCCGGGTGGCTTCGGTCAACATTGCTTATGATCCGACCCTCGTCGATTCCAAATACGAGAGCAACCCCGTTTTTTCCGTCTTCGGCGCGCTCGACCTGACGTTTATCGTTAAAATCGTACTCAGCCTGTTCGCCATCCTTTTCACCTACGACGACATCGTCGGCGAAAAGGAGCGGGGCACTCTCAAGCTGGCCTTGTCCAACCGCGTCCCGCGGGACCGGCTGATCATGGGCAAGTTCATCGGCGGTTACATCAGCCTGCTTATTCCGCTCATCATTCCGCTCATCCTCAGCCTTCTTATCATGCTGGTCTATCCGAATATCTCCCTGGGCGGGGAAGACTGGACCCGCCTCCTGCTTATGTTTCTGATGTTCTTTCTGTACCTGTCGGTGTTCTTCACTCTGGGCCTGTTCGTTTCGGCCCGGACGAACAAGAGCGCCACGAGCTTTCTCGTCTTATTGTTCATTTGGGTGATTTTTGTCACCATCATTCCCAAGGTCTCGGTCCTGGCCGCCACCCAAATCCAACCCATTCCATCAATCCACGAAATCACGGCTAAAAAAGACGCTTTCCTCCAGCAGGTTCAGGGAGGAGCCCAGAAAATCATCCAGGATTGGATCAAGGCCAATGCTCCCAAACCGGGCGAGGACCCGAAAGTTTTCCAGGAAAAATTCCGCAAGTATCTGGAAGATTACCAGCAGGATGCGACTTCCAAGATCGATGCCAACAACGCCGCCCTGGAGCGCGATTATCAGACCCGCAAGCGGTCCCAGGAGCGGTTGGCCATCAACCTGTCGCGGATCTCGCCGGCTTCGGCACTGATGTTTTCCACCATGAGCCTGGCCCGGACGGGCCTGGACGAACACGAGCGGTTTCTGGCCTCCATCCGCGCTTATAAGCCCATTTTCACCAAATGGATCAACCCTTTGATGATGCGGAGCATCAACATGCAGACGGGCGCCCAAACGAGCGGCGTCTCCCTGGCTGAAATGCCCCAACATGTCTTTGCCCCCGAAACCCTGGGCCGTTCCCTTTCCCGGGCTTTACCCGATTACATCGCGATGGTCGTCCTGATTATCGTCTTTTTCGTCGGAGCCTATGTCTCGTTCCTGAAATACGACGTCCGCTGAGAGGCGCACCATGCTGGAAACCATCAATCTGACTAAAAAGTACGAAGACGGGCAGTTGGCCGTTGATGACCTGAGTTTCAAAGTCGCCCCGGGCGAGATCTTCGCTATGTTCGGCGCCAACGGCGCGGGCAAGACGACGACGATCAATATTCTGCTCAATTTCATCCCCCCGACTTCGGGCACGGCGCTCGTCGAAGGCATCGACGTGACCAAGGAGCCCCTGCGGTCCAAGGATGCGCTGGCCTTCGTCTCGGAAAACGTTATGCTCTACGGCAACTTGACCGCCTTCCAGAACATGGATTATTTTTCCAAGCTGGCCGGAAAGCGGAATCTGACCAAGGTCGATTACAGCCGGGTCATGAAGAGCGTCGGCCTGCAAGACGATGCCTTCGACTCGCGGACGAAGAATTATTCCAAGGGGATGCGGCAAAAGCTCGGCTTGGCCATCGCCCTGATGAAGGATGCGCCCAATATCCTCCTGGATGAGCCGACCTCGGGATTGGACCCCAAATCGGGCCAGGAATTCCTCAATCTCCTCCTTCAAATGCGCGACGCGGGAAAATCCATCCTGATGTCGACGCACGATATCTTCCGGGCCAAGCTCATCGCCGACCGAGTCGGGTTCATGAAACGCGGCCGCCTGGTGATGCTGAAGACCAAGGAGGAGTTGGAGGGCGAGGACCTGACCGCGCTGTACATCCAGTACATGGAAGAGCGGGACTGACCTCGAATCGAGCGCCCGCGCCCGGCTTGTTTCCCCTATCCTTTGTTGTTATCATGAGCCTATGGATCTCAAAGACATCCTGACGAAGATCGGCGCAACCGAAGCCCCCCTCGCTCGCCAGATGATGATGACCGGTTTGATCACCCGCGTTCTGGAGGACCGGGGCCAGCCGGCTCCGGTGCTTATAGGAGGGCTGGCCCTTTCTTATTACACCCGCGAGGTTTATTTTACGGCTGACATCGACCTGGCCTGCGTCGACCGCGATGCTCTGGACGCGGCGCTGCGGGAGCTGGACTTTGTCAAAAAGGGCCGCTATTGGGTTCATGAGGGACTGGACATGGCCGTTGAGGCTCCGGCTTCTAAGCTCGCCGGCGAGGATGCCCCGCGCGAAACCGTCGAGCTCGAAGGGGGCCTGCGCTGCGTCGTCATCGGCCTCGAAGACCTGATCATCGACCGGATGAACGCGTGCAAGCATTGGAAATCCGAAGTTGACTGCGAAATGACGGAGCTCCTGATCGTGCGCTATCGGCGGGAACTCGACTGGGCTTATCTCGAGAAGAGGGCGGCTCTTCCGGAAAACGACACTCTGGCCGAGCTTCGGGCTCTGAAAGACCGGAAAGCCCCATGAAACCTGCAGGCAAAACACGACAACAAACGTCCGCTACCGAGATGTTGCTTCTCCGCGACCGCCTGGGACTCCGGAAATACAAGAAGACGGCGAAGAGGGACCCGGAGAAGAAAGAACTTCTTCTGGAGTTGGCCTTGAAGAAGATCGAGAAGGCCGAACGCAATAATTTTTTTCCGGTAGGATTCCGAAAACGCCGTGTCCGATTTCTCGTCGCCTGACGGACTTACCGCCCTAGCGGGCGTCGTAGCGGATGAACGAGGCGTAGGCGGCGGCGAAGACGGCCAAGGTCAGTCCGATCAGCAAGAGGAGCGGTCCCGACACGCCCTTGATGCGTGCGGCCAGGTCTTCTTCCTTATAGGCAAACCGCGGCATGTCGCGGACGTCCACGGCCGTATTCCATAGGTCCATGGTCGGATTTTCCCGCCGCATGGATTCCATGCGGCGGTCCATATATTCCCCGTAGGATCGCCACCAGGCCTTGGACAGGGTCTCGAAGTGCGTTTGGTTTCTTCTTCCGGTATTGGACAAATCGGCGGTTAGATAGGTAAAGGCGGCTAGGGGGGAGATCATGGACAAGCCGATGGACAGGCGCGTTTGGGCGGCTTCCTTTTTATTCCGGTCTTCCCGCAGGACGTCGGCCTTGGCTCCCTGGATGACGTTGGCTTCCCGCCAGGCCGCTTCCCTCTCTTTCCGCAGCAGCGCATAAGCCCGGTCGAATTCGGGATTTTGAGTGATTTTCGTCTTGATTTCCGCCTCGCTCATCCGGGAAACGCTCTCTAAAACCGGATAGGTCTTAACAGGGCGGCGTTTTTTTCCTTCTCCAATCGGCGGCCCAGATCGTCGCGGTCGACGTCGGTCAAGCGGTCGACTTCCCGGCCGATCTTGATGACGGACGGGGTCGGGCGGAGGAGGGAGGCGACGTAGGGGCTGAGGTTGGGGACGACCAGGACGAAGAGAACCCAAACGAACAGGGACGTCAGGATGGAGGAGGAGCTGGCGGCGTGCCGCGACGAGATGAGAATGCCCAGCCCGGAAAAAAAGCCGAGATAAATCAGGGCGCCGAGCAGAATCATGGCCAGTGCGCCCCAGTCCGATCCCTTCCAGGCCACCCGCGGATTGAACAGCAGAAAGAGCATGCCCACGGCCAGCGAGAGGAGAAAAGGAATCAACAGGGTCGCCACGCATCCGACGATCTTGGCCAGGATGATTTTGGAGCGCGAGATCCCGTTGGCCAGCATGAGCTTCAGCGTCCCGTCCTCCTTCTCGCCGGAGATGGCGTCATAGGAAAAGATCAGCGCGGCCAGGCTCAGAAGGATGGCCAGAATGAAGGTCAGGTCGATCATGGGGAACATGATCGGAAGGGGGTCGTTGTCGAAGGTGTTCATGTTCATGTCGGCCGATAATCCCCGGACCAAAGCATAAAACGGAAGGGGCGGTTGACTGGGTTGGATCACGTTGGCCAGACGGTTGAAGTGGGCATACCGCGACAGATAATTCTGGATCTCGGTTTGACGCCGGGAGAATTCGTCCTGCTTGCGGATCGTATCGTTGGTCAGGATGAGGACGGTGGCCGGAACGATCACCAGGAGCATGACGAACACGGCGGAAAACCGGAAGGATAGGATGTGGTTATGGATTTCTTTCCGGAGAAGGGCGTTGACCATGGCATTCCCTCAGCGCACGTCATAACGGATGACGGCGGCGTAGCCGGCGGCAAAAATGATAATGTTGAATACGAGCAGCCAAGCGATGTCGAACATCCCGCCCTCGGCCAAAACATTTCCCACGGACCGGTAGGCATAAATAAACGCCGGCGCCCGCTTCCCCTCCAGGGTTCCGCTCGACAGAACCCGGTTCTTATACCGGATGACCTCCCCCTTGAGGCGGCTTTCCTCGCCGATGCCCGTCCCGGCGATTTCCGTGACGGCATAGACGAAGCTGGCCGCCGGGGAAACTCGGTTAAAGGACTTGGCCAACCGCACCAGGCGGCCGAATTTTTGGCGATAATCCTCCTCCAGCCGGTCGATCTCGTCATTCATGGCCGCCAGACGGGCGTCCCAAGTACTCCGGTCGGCATAAGAAAGAAGAACTTCCCGGGTCCAGATTTGGTCCCGCTTTTCCTGCAGAGCGCGGACCGAGGGCAGCTCGACGATCTGGCGGGCCAGGAGCGTGCCCAAGTTGGGCAGGATGAAGACCATGGCCGCCCAGATCAGGAGCAGGATCACCAGCGACGAAGATGACCGCTTGGTGACGGTCGAGATGAACAATCCCAGGCTGAGAAACAGGGCCATATAGGTCAGGCTGAGGACGAGGATGAGGGCCAGCCGGCCGAGTCCGGACGCCGTCAGGCGGAAGGCGGGGTCGAGGCTCAGGAGAGCGATGCCGATGCCCGTCACCAGCAGGAAGGGAACGGCCAGGCTCAACAAATTGCCGACCCATTTGCCGGCCAGCAGGGCGGCTCGGGAAACCGGGTTGGCCAGCGTCAGTTTTAGCGTTCCGGCCTCTTTCTCCCGGCTGATCAGGTCGAACCCGAAGAGCAGGGCCACCAGCGATAGGACGACTTTGATGATATAGACGAAATCCGGCGCGGGAAAGAAGTCGAAGACGCTGTTGACGGAACTCCGCCCGGTCCGGGTTTCGATGCCGTTGAAATTGAGCTCATAGGATCGGGTGATGGAGTCCTCCAGCCCCTTGGCGAAAACGGACAACGGATTGAGGGGGAGGACGGCGCTGGGTTCGCCGGGCTGGGGCTTAATGAGCTGATAATCGGCCGTCCGTGCCTTGAAGTCCCGGGCCATGACGAACAGGCTGGTGAAGATCAGGACCGAAGCCAGCAGGATGACGATGAAGAACTTGTAGCTGAGGAGATTGGCGGCGATCTCCTTTTCGACGATGGTCCTGAACGGACCGTGCTTGGCGCTGGACACGGGCGGCCTCAAGCCGTCAGAGGCTCGGATTTCATGTAATCGATGTAGATCTTAACCAGGTCTTCGGTCTGGAGCTCTTCGCGCGTCCGCTCCATGACCAGGCGGCCTTCCTTCATGATGCCGACCCGGTCGCCGATGTCCTTGGCCCGGAAGATGTCGTGGGTGGACATCAGGATGGCCTTGCCCTCGGCCTTGAGTTCGAGCAGGATCTCCTGGAACTCCTCGGCGGCCTTGGGGTCGAGGCCGGAAGTCGGCTCGTCGAGCAGGATGGCCGCGGCGTCCTTGATGATGGCGATGGAGATGCCCAGCTTCTGGCGCATGCCTTTGGAAAAGTTCTTGACCCGTTGTTCGAAGGCCTTTTCCTGGAGCGAGACCCGGCGCATGACCTGGTAGTAGCGCTCCTTATCCAGGTTGGGCTTGCCGCCCAGCTTGGCGAAGAAATCGAGGTTCTGACGGGCCGTGAAGTTGCCGTAAAGCATGACGTTTTCGGAGACGAAGGCGACGTGTTTTTTTGCTTCCAACGGATCTTTGCCGACGTCGATGCCGTTGATCAGGCAAGCGCCCGTGGTCGGCGGGATGAATCCCAGAAACAGGTTGATCGTCGTCGTCTTGCCCGCGCCGTTGGCGCCCAGCAGGCAATAGACTTCGCCGGCCTGAACTTCAAGGTTGAGGTGATCCAGGGCCAGGATGCCGTCTTCATAGCGCTTGGACAGGTCGTCGGCCTTGAGAATCGGTTGTCTTTTGCTCATGG
>CAZLAM010000085.1:0-3441 GCA_964557435.1 uncultured Eubacteriales bacterium | reverse complement strand
TCTTCCTGCGATTGCGGCAGAGAATACGTATCGGTTGTCGCGGGCCGGGAGAGAATCTCCCGCGGAACGCCGAGATGCTCCGCCAGCTGATAGACCTGCGTCTTATAGAGATGGGCGATAGGCTTGAAGTCGGCCGCCCCGTCCCCGTGCTTGACGAAAAAGCCGAGTTCGTGTTCCAGGCGATTGGCGGTCCCGGCCACGGCGTAATTCAGGCGGTCGGCATGAAAATATTCGATCATCATCCTGGAACGCTGCTTGAAATTTGTTGCCGCGATGACCTCCCGATAGACGTTGGCCGGCATTCTGAGCTTGCGGACCTCGCCTTGGGGGGATTGGACGACCAGCGAGAAGACGCGCATCCGATCGTCCTCGATCACGCTGGGAAGGACGATTTTCGAACGATACCCGCCCCCATATTCCGGAATCATCTTCCGAATCGCGGCGTCGCGACGCTCGTAACAGCCCGCGCCCCGCAGGATCGGGGTAATGTTTTCAACGACATAGGGGATCCCCTGGGAGGCGGCCGCACTTTTGCCCAAATCCGTGCTTTCGGGGGCGGAGTCTTCTTCCGGCATCAGAATGCCGAAGACCCGGTCCGGGCCGAGCGCTCGGACGCAAAGCGCGGCCACCAGGGTGCTGTCGATGCCGCCGGAGAGGCCGACCACCGCGCCGCGGCGGCGCAGGACCTGGGTGACCTGTTCGCGGACGGCTTGGGTGATTTTTTCCAGCTCTTGAGCGCAGTCGATTTTCAGCGATTCGCGCGAGAGAAGGGGGGCCATGGCGGGGGGCCTTTCCATCAATCGGCCCGTTTGCGCAGCACAAAGGCCGTCACGCGTTCGATCGAGTCGAGATTGTCGGGGACGATTTCCTCGTCCTCGACGGTGATCTGAAAGGCGTCTTCGATGAAATCGATGAGTTCGATGACTCCCGTGGAATCGATGATGCCCTTTTTCAACAAGGAGTCTTCCGGCTTCAGGCCCTTGTCCTGGCCGAAGAGAAACACTTCCGTGATGAATTTGAGCAGGGGAACGATGATGTCGTCTTTGGTCATGGAATGTTAAGCCTCAATTCATGATCGAGGGGGAGGCCCCCAGGAATTGTTCGGCGAGAAGTTGGCCGGAGAGGACGCCGACGAAGGCCATGTCGTCGCGCACTCCCAAAACTCGCCCTTGTCGGGCTTTTTGAACCAGCAAAGCGACGGCCTTGGGGTTGAAAAGCCGCTGGGCCTTCAGCCTTTCTTCGGACATGATCTCCCCTAAATAGGCGGGCTCGATCATGTTCGGGCCCGTGAAGCTCGCGGTGCCCGGCGCCCGATACGGTTGTTTGGTTCTCCGGATGACCGATTCGGGGATGAGACCGCGCGCCGCCTTCTTGAGCGCGTACTTTTCGACCAGTCCGTTCATTCTGAGCCGCAGCGGGAGACCGGCCCCAAACTCGATGATGCGGTGGTCCAGGAAAGGAAAGCGGCTTTCCACGCCATGGGCCAGCGCCATGCGGTCGCCCTGAGCCGAAAGAATGTAGCCGGGCATGAGGAAGGAGAATTCCAGGTATTGGGCCCGGGAGAACCAATCCCAGCCGTCGAATTCCGCCGGCAAACGGTTTTTCAATTCGGCCGAATAATTCCATCCTCCCAGCTCCGCTCTAACCTCATCCGAAAGAAAAAGAATGTTATTGGCCCCCAGCTCCCACCGAGGAAGGTGCGAGGAGAGAGGATTCAGGACGGCCTCCGGCGAAATCCGGAAGAAGGTCTTCAGATAGGAGGCGGATTGTTTTTGGATGTTTTCCATGTAGGGATAAAGCCGTTTCAGCAGCAGCGGACGCCATTTTGAATCGGGATAGCGGCTGCAGAAGCGGCGAATTTTCGCCTCTTTAAAAATATCGTACCCGCCCAGGACTTCATCGGCGCCTTCGCCGGTGAGGACGACTTTCATTCCGGATTGGCGAACAAGTTGCGAGAGCAGAAAGAGCGGGGCGGGCGCGGTTCGGACGATAGGCTGCTCCGCGTGCCACACGACCCGCGGAAAAACTCGGCCGATATCGCCGTTCCGGCAGGTCACACTCTCGTGCTTCGTGCCGAGAAAATCGGAAACCTCGCTCTGATAAGCGCTTTCGTCATAGCGATGATCGCTGAACCCCACGGAAAAAGTCCGGAACGCCGCATGATCATTTCCGCAAATAGCGGCCGTCGTCACGGAGGAATCAAGCCCCCCGCTGAGGTAGGCTCCGACGGGGACGTCCGCCCGGAGCATCAGCCGGGTGGCGTCGGCGATGAGGGATTTCAACTCCTGGAAGTAATTCTCATCATCCGCATATTTATTTTTCTGCTCATAGCGGATTTGCCAGTAAGAACGAATTTCCGGCTGGGGCCGATCGAGCCCGATGGCCAGATTATGACCCGGTGGAAGAACGGATATTCCTTCGAAAATGGAGCGTGGAGGAAGCGGATGCCAGAAGACAAACGTCTCGGCCAATGCGCGGGAATCTATTTTTCGGGAGATGAAGGGAAGAGAAAGAAGCGCCTTTGCTTCCGAAGCGAAACCGAAGAAGCCACTTTGGACCGTGTAAAAGAGAGGCCGGATTCCGGCGCGGTCGCGGGACAGGAACAGGGATCGCCGGCGGGAATCCCATATCGCGAACGCCCATTGGCCGTTCATTTTTTTGACGCCCGACGGTCCATATTCATGGAAAAGACGAAGAACAACCTCGGTGTCCGAAAGGGTGACAAACTTATGTCCTTTGGCCAAGAGCTCTTCCCGTAATTCAATATAATTAAATATTTCTCCGTTGAACGTGATGGCCAACCCGGTCTCGGGAATTTGCATCGGCTGATGACCACCCTGGTGGTCGATAATACTGAGACGCGCGTGTCCCAGGCCGACGGGCCCGTCCAGAAAAACGCCTTGCCCATCCGGCCCCCGATGCTGCTGAACAAGAATCATGCGCATCAGAGAGTCATAGTCCGGCTTGGTTGTCCCCAATCCCAATAATCCGGCAATCCCGCACATGGCTTATATTATACCGGCATTCCCTTATTGAGGATTCCAGCAAATATGGATTTATTCAATGCTCTCTTGTTCTACGCTCGACCGTATTTTGGACAGAGACCAGGCGGTTGCCGAGTAATTGGCTAATTTTTTCGATTTGTTTTGGATTACTCCAATCATGTGGACCCGGAATAAATGTGATTCGGGCCTTATCTTTTATAAGGCCTTTCCAGTCCATCCTGTCTAAGAATTTTTTCATCCAGCTTTCATTATCGTTAAGAAAGATGTCTATTTTTCCATTATAGCTATGCCGACAGTTTTTATAAAAGCTCGCCGCCGCCGTTCTGACGGCAAGAATCGAAGAATAAGTATCTGTTGAACAGTTTTCGCTTTCCATAATGAAGCGGTGAGCAGATATGTCGGCCGCTCTTTTTATCCATAAAATTGGCTTCCACAT
>CAZLAM010000084.1:0-8787 GCA_964557435.1 uncultured Eubacteriales bacterium | reverse complement strand
TGGAGGATCGCTCCCAGGCACATGGCACAGGGTTCGACGGTGACATAAATATCGCAACCAGGCAGGCGATAGTTGGCCAGCTTGCGCGCGGCGCGGCGCAAGGCCACGATCTCGGCGTGGGCGGTTGGATCGTTTGTCCCGATCGGCCGGTTGGAGCCCCGGGCGATGATGCGGCCATCCTTGACGACAACGGCACCGACGGGGACTTCTCCCTTCGCGGCGGCTTTCCGCGCTTCGGCCAGCGCCTTTTTCATGAACCCGGTATCACGGTAGTCGCTGAGAGGAATTCTTTTCATGGAGGACTTCTTGATCGGACCTATTCTATCCTGAATTATTCATGAATATCGACTTTCTAGAGGGAATAGTGGAAAAGGAGGGACGTGACCCGATTTTCTTAAATCGGGATCGTGTTCCTCTATTTCCTGGCGCGAATAAAACGGCATCAATGAATTCATGAATAATGCAAAGCCCGGGCGAGGGAAACTCATCTAAAATTCATGAATAATACAGGCTATGCGCCTAACGAGGGAGAGACAATACATCTAATATAGCCAAAATTGCCGATAGATTTGGGCAAGGATTTCCCCCCATTTTGTAATCCACTTGGAGAAATAATTCTCTCGCGGCGATTTTGGGATATAATCCAGGGCCAGGAGAATCCGATGGACGAACTGGAATGTCTGTTCTGCTGCAAATCCTTCCCCCTGGACATCCATGGGCCGTTCTGCCCGGACTGCGGCGAACCCATGATCGTCCACTATCCGCCCAAAAAACGCCGCCTCCGCAAGTCGGGGGCGACGATTTACGACCGCTACGCGGATTTTCTCCCCCTGAAAGGGTTTGACCGCCGATTTTCACTCGGCGAGGGAGGAACACCCTTGCGCCGGATGGACCGGCTGATGGCCGAATTCGGTCTCCCCAATGTGCTGGCCAAGAACGAGATGATGAACCCGACGGCCAGCTTTAAAGACCGCGGCTCGGTCATCGCCGTCCAGAAGGCCGTCGAGCTCGGCTTCCGGCGCTTGGGGACCATTTCCACGGGCAACATGGCCGGCTCCACGGCCGCCTACGCCGCCAAGGCCGGGCTGACCAGCCTGATCTTCGTCAAGGAAGATACGACGCGGGAGAAAATAGCGGCCGCCGCGATTTACGGGCCGGCCGTCATCAAAGTCCGCGGCGATTACGCCGGGCTGTTCAGGAAGAGCTTCGAGATCGGCCGAGCCCACGGCATCGCCTTCATGAATTCGGTCGATCCCTTCCGGATCGAAGGTTATAAAATCACGGGCTATGAGATCTACGAAAGCCTCGGCCCCGCTGCTTTCGCCCCCCGGACCAGGGTTCATATCGTCGTCCCGGTCAGCGCCGGCGGCCACTTCATCGGCTTGATTCGCGCTTTCCTCGACCTCCGGGAGGCGGGATTGATCCAGGCCGTCCCCCGCTTCATCGGCGTCCAAGCCATGGGCTGTTCGCCCATCGCCCGGGCCTTCGACCGAAGTGCGTCGCATATCCGGCGGTTCCCCGTTCCCCGAACGATCGCCCACGCCATCTCCAATCCTTTTCCCCCCGGCGGGAATCTGGTCCTTCATCTCCTGGAAAAAATGGGCGGAATCATGACGGCCGTCAGCGAGGACGAGATTCTGCGCGCCCAGTCGCTTCTGGCCTCCCGAGAGGGATTGTTTTGCGACCCCGCCGCGGCTACCGCGCTGGCCGCCGTTCTGCGTCTCCAACGGCGCAAAGCGCTCGACGCCGAAAGCCTGAATGTGCTCATTTTGACCGGGTCGGGACTGAAAACGATCGAGGACCTCGACCCCGCAACGCTCGATATTCGGGCCTGCGACCTCGACGATCTCGACACCGCCATCTGAGAGCATTTAACTTTTTCTCCCAAATCGCGTACAATGGGGGGACCGTCTATCATCGGCCCGCCGAACAGGCGGGGAAATGGAGGATCAATGCCCACGAATTTTCCCACTTACGAGATCCGCATGCCCAAGATTCCCAAGAGTATCATCAAAATCCTGGTCATCGCCGCCGTCGCCATCTTCGTCCTGACCGGCGCCGTTTACCAGGTCGCCCAGGATGAAATGGGGGTCATTCTCCGCTTCGGCAAGTTCGTCCGGACCGGCGAACCCGGCTTGCACTTCAAGGCCCCGCTGGGAATCAAGTCCGTGACCAAGGTTCCCGTCCAACGCCAGCTTAAGATGGAGTTCGGCTTCCGGACCACGAACGCCGGAGTCAAATCCGAATTCGAGGTCACTGACGAAAGCCAGAAAGAAGCGGTCATGCTGACCGGAGACCTCAATGTCGTGGTGGCCGAATGGATTGTCCAGTACAAGATCAAGGACCCCTACAAGTTCCTGTTCAAGATGAGGGAAACCGAGCAGACCTTCCGGGACATGAATGAAGCCGTCGTCCGGCGGGTCGTCGGAGACAACTCGGTCGACGAAGTCGTCACCGTCGGCCGGGCCCGCATCGCGGCCGAGGCCAAGGACGATTTGCAGAAGTTGTGCGATCTTTACGAAATCGGGATCGATGTCAGCCAACTTATCTTTCAAGACGTCAACCCTCCCGACCAGGTCAAACCGTCCTTCAATGAAGTCAACGAGGCCCTCCAGGAAAAAGAGCGCAAGATCAATGAGTCTTGGGCCGAGTACAATAAAGAAATCCCCAAGGCCCAAGGTGAAGCCGAGCAGGCCATCCGGGGCGCCGAGGGCTACTCCTCCGAACGCGTCAACAACGCCCTGGGCGACGCCAGCCGGTTCACCCAGGTTTACCGCGAGTACGTCAAAGCCCCGACGGTCACCCGCAAACGCCTCTATTTGGAGATGATCACCGAGGTCCTGAGCAAGATCGATAAGAAGATAATCATGGACGACAAGCAGAAAAACATGTTCCCGCTCTTGAACATGACCCTCAATTCGGAGGTGAAAAAGTGAAGCCCCAAACCCGCAACTACATTTTTATCGCCCTGGCCGTCGTCGGGATCGGCGTATTTCTCAGTTCCATTTATATTGTCACCGAAACCAACCAGGTCATCATCACCCAGTTCGGCGAGCCGATCGGCGGCGCCGTAACCAAACCCGGCATGCATTTCAAGACGCCCTTCATCCAGAAGGTCAATTACTTCGAAAAACGCTGGCTGTCCTGGGACGGCGATCCCAACCAGATCCCGACCAAGGACAAGAAATACATCTGGGTCGACACCTACTGCCGCTGGCGGATCGCCGACCCCCTGGTGTTCTTCCAACGCGTCGGCGAGGAACGCGCCGCCCATTCCCGGCTGGACGACGTCGTCGACGGTGAGACGCGCAACGCCGTAGCCAATATCGACCTGATCGAAATCGTCCGTTCGTCCAATCGGGTCTTCGAGCTATCCGAAGAGTCTCCCCTGCTGGAGATGTCCGAGATCAACACCAAGATCCAGATCGGCCGCGAAAAGATCGCCCAGACCATCCTGGCGGCCGCCTCCAAAATCACGCCCCAATTCGGGATCGAACTCGTGGACGTCAGGATCAAGCGGGTCAACTATGTGGACGAAGTCCAGCGCAAGGTTTTCGACCGGATGATCGCCGAACGACAGCGAATCGCCTCCAAGTATCGCTCGGAAGGCGACGGCAAGAGCGCCGAGATCCGCGGCCAGAAAGAGCGGGAGCTGAAGCGGATCCAGTCCGAAGCCTATAAAAAGGCCCAGGAAGTCAAAGGCAAGTCCGACGCCGAAGCCGTCCGCATCTACGCCCAGGCCTACAACCTCGACCCCGAGTTTTACGCCTTTATGAAGTCCCTGGATACCTATAGGGCCAGCCTGCAGAAGGACACCTGGCTCCTGTTGAGCACGGACAGCGAGTTCCTGAGATATCTGAAGGATAGCGGTATCAGGTAAGCTCCAGAAAATCCATAATCCGTCCCCGGTTGGGGAAAAGCGCGGGCGTTCCGCCCGTATGGAAGAAGACGATTTTGTCCGTCGGTTTGAAAAAGCCCCGGGCGATGAGGTCGACGAGACCGATAAAGGCCTTGGAAGTATAGACGGGATCGAGGACGATGCCCTCGGCGATGAAGACGCGCCGGATGATGCCGGCCACATCCCGGTTGATGATCCCGTAGCCGTCCCGGATGTATTCGTCGAAAACGATGATATCATCCGGCGCGGCGGTTTCGGGCAGTTTCAGCTCGCGCTCCGTCGCCTTGACCACGTCGGCGACGATCCCGGCGAACGATTCCTTCGGATCGGAGACACTGATGCCGACGATGCGCGTTCCCGAGGCCAGGGCCTTGGCCCCGATAATCAACCCCGCCTGGGTGGAACCCGATCCCGTCGAATGAACGACGGCCTCCGGAGAAAAACCCGCAGACCGCGTCTGATCGAGCATCTCGACGAAGGCTTCCACGTAGGCGATCGCCCCCAGGGGCCGGTCCATATCGGCCATCGGCAGGGACCCGCCGACGGGGGCCACATAAACATTTTTTCCTTGGGCCCGGAATTCGGCGGCGATTTCCTCGGCGGCCGCCAAAGCTTCAGGCTGGGTAACGAGTTTTCCCCGCACGGCGTCCCGGAACCTGATCTCGGCCCCCAGAATCCGATCAAGCAGGATGTTGCCGTCGGGCTCCGGCGGGAGGTCGTAAGTCTTGAACAGGACCAGTACGGGCCGGACACCGAACCGGGCGCAAGCCGCCGCCGTCTGCATGGCCCAGTTCGATTGCAGGCTGGCCCAGGTGACCAGGACGTCGGCCTTCTTGGCCAGGACGTCGGGCATGATGAATTCAAGCTTGCGCGACTTGTTGCCGCCGAAGGCCAGGCCGGTCAGGTCGTCGCGCTTGATCCAGATCTCCGGCCCGCCCAATTCGGCCGTCAGACGCTCGAGCTTCCGCATCGGCGTGGGGCGGTGGATGAGCGGGAGGCGCGGGTATGTATCGAGTTTTTTCCTGAGTTTATCGCTATCGGTTGTCATGCATCCTCTCTTCGTGTCTCGCCATCGCACGCCTTGGTTTTTATGGGTGAAATATAGCAAACCCGGGAGCGGATGGGAATCCCCAAACGCAACAGCCTTTTAAAAGGATCCGTCCAGAGGCGGGATTCCAGGCTTAGTCCGCTTCGTCCCACCGAGGCCGGCCGCCAGCCGCGCTCCCCAGCCGCGCAGCTTCTCACCATGGACAAAAAAGATCGGCACGACGCCCAGGATAAAGATCGTCGAGGTGACCAATCCGCCGACCGTGCACAGGGCCAGAGAAGTCCAGATCTGGCGTTTGCCCTCCCCGGCCACGATCAGCAGCATAGGCAGCATGCCCAGAACGGTCGTGCTCGTGGTCATGAAAATAGGCCGGATGCGGTCCCGCGTCCCTTCCACGGCCGCGTCCACGATCGACGCCCCCCGGCGCCGCTTGAGGTTGATCTGATCGACAAGAAGGATGGCGTTGTTGACGACGATGCCGTTGAGCAGAATGACGCCGATGTAGGCCGTAACGTCGAACGACCGGCCGGCAATGATGAAAACGATCCACACACCGATGAGCGACAGCGGTACGGCCAGGAGAATATAGAACGGGTAGAGGAGCGATTCATAAAGAGCGGCTAAAATCATGAAGATGATGACTATCGAGACGCCCAGGGCGAGGAAGATCTGCCCCTTCTCCTCCCGGGTCATCTGCCAGTTTTCGTCCAGGGTGGCCGAAAATCCGGGCGGCAGGCTGAGGCTGGCGAAGACGCCCTTGCGGTAGCGCTCTTCGGCCTTGGCCGGCCCACGGAACTCCCACATGATGGTCTGCTGGAATTGCTGGTTCTCCCGGTCAATGGACCCGGCGATGGGTATTTCCTCCAGCGCGGCGATTTCACCCAGCCTGAGGTACTGCCCCCCGCGCGTCCGAACCAGCGTTTCCCGAAGGCCGCGGATGTCCAGGGTCTCAGCGTCGGGGAACTTGACCGAAACCGTGATCTCCTTCCCCCCCGACATGATCTTGGCCGGTCGCCCGAAATTCCCCTGGATGACCGTCTGCAGGTGGAAGTACAGATACTGCGGATCGACGTCGTATTTGCGCAGGACGGACTTGTCGATCTTGAGGATGTTTTCAAACGTGTCGCCCCGATACCAGCCGAACCGGCTGGAAACGGTCCGGACCTCCTTGATACGCGGGTTGCGTTTGAGGGTTCGCTCCAGGTCGGCGGTGATGGCCTTGAGCTTTTTCAGGTTATAGCCGTAAAACTTGATTCGCGAGCTGAAATAGATCCCCGTGCCCATGCTGGAGGCGTAATACTGCGGATCGAATCCGCTGACGCTGATGTCCAGCCCGGCGAACTGGGTGGCCAGTTGGATAAGCTCCTCCTTGAGGAGGTAAGGAAAATACGACTTTTCGATGTCCGGCGGAAATGAAATGAGCAGATTGGCGTTCTCGGCCTGGACCTGGGCGTTCATGTCCTTGGCGTAAACCTGTTCGACGACCTTATCCTCGAACGTCTTGATGGCCGCGTCCGTGCGGACGATGTCCGTCCCGGGCGGCATCCCGATCCGGACATAAAGATATTCCTTGGAGTACCAGCGGAACCACTCTCCGATCGTCACTTCCGACCGGAACCATTTATAGGTCCCGCCCATGATGACGAGGACTATGAGAAGGACCTCGATCGGACGCCGGATGAGAAATCTCAGCCAATTTCCCCGGCCCCGCCGGACGCGGATTTTTTCCCCGCCTTTGGGATCGGTGATGAACCGGGGCGCCAGGGCTGGAATGAGGGTAAAAGAAACAACCAGGGAGGCCAGCAAGGCGGCGGTGATGACCATGGCCAGGGGCAGATAATAAATCTTCAACCGCCCCTGGAAAAATGGGAAACTGCAAAATACGGCCACCGTCGTCAGCGTCGAGGCCAGGACGGCGGTGAAGACTTCCTTGGGGCCCTGGAGGGCGGCCTCCTTGACCGCCATCCCCCGCTCCCGCAGACGAAGGATGTTGTCGAAAACGACGATGGAGTTGTCGACGAACATGCCGAATCCCAGCGCCAGCGCGCCCAGCGTCAGCATGTTGAGGGAGACTTTGAACAGATAGATAAGATTGAAGGTAATGACGACGGAAAAGGCGATCGACGACAGGATGAGGAGCGAGGCCTTGATCCGCCTCAGGATGACGAAGACCATGATGAAGACGACGACGGTGATGATGGCCGCCAGCCGGTAAAGGTCGGCCAGGTTTTTCCGGATCTCCTCGCTCTCATCATCCACGGCCTTAAACGCCAGATCGGCCGGCAAGGCCGCTTTGATGCGAGTCAGGGCGTCCTGGACGTTTTTCGCCACCCGCAGCGTATTGGCGCCCTTCTCCTTGGATACGCTGAAACTGACCGTCGGCTGGCCGTTGATGCGGTGGATGCTGTAAACCTCGGCGTAAGAAATCGAAACCTCGGCCACATCCTTGATTCGTATGGGGTGCCCGCCGGCGTCGGCCACAATCGTATCCCGGATTTCCTGCAGGCTGTCGATCACATCGGCAAATTTGAATAGAAATTCCTGGTTTCCTTTTTGGACCCGCCCCGTAGGGTATGTTCGCAGTCGTTGGCTCAAAGCGGCGTTGACCTGATAGGGATGGATATTGAAAGCCTTGATCGCCCGCTTGTCGAGGGCGATCCGAACCTCGGCCTCCGACCCGCCCATGACCTCCACCCGGGCGACGCCCTTGACCGCGCCCAAGCCGAACTCGAGCTTGTCCTTGACCAGCTCGCGCAAGCGCTGGAGCGTATACGGCCCCGAGACCGTACAGCTTAGAAAAGGCCGGACCCGGAAATCGTCGGGAACATAGGGTTGGACGGTCGGGCGGACGAGTGGGGGCAGGAGCCGCCGCGTCTTGGCCAATTCCTCGCGCAAGGCCAGCAGGGCGAAATCCATGTTCGTCTTGGGATCAAACTCCAAGGTGATGCGGCTTGACCCGATCTGCGAAATAGACGTCATCTTGCGCACACCCTTGACCGTCGCGCAGGCTTCCTCCAGGGGGGATGTGACCTGGGTCTGGACGATCTCGGGCGGGACGCCCGACCAGGGCGTGAACACGTCGAGCTGGGGGAAATCCTCCTTGGGGGCTAATTCGAGCGGCGTGTTGAGGAACGAATAAATACCCAAGACGAGCAAAGCCATATAAATCATGGCCGTCGCCACGGGTCGGTTGATGAGACCTTTCATCGTTTTTTCTCCCGGCGTTTTTCCATGGCCTCATACATCACCGGGATGAGGATGAGGGTCAGGAACGTGGAGAAGGTCATCCCGCTCAGGACGACGATCCCCAACGGCCGCATCAGCTCACCGCCTCTCTCCAATCCCAGAGCCATGGGCAGCAAGCCGAAGATCGTCGACAACGAGGCGATCAGAATGGGCCGGAGGCGGGTCATGCCGGCTTCATGGACGGCCGCCCGCAGGCCCTTGCCTTGTTTGCGCAGGAGGTTGGCGTAATCCACCTCGACGATGGCGTCATCGACGACCAAGCCGACCAGGACGACCAAGCCGATGATGGAGATGACGTTGATCGTCTGACCGGTCAGGAACAGGGCTACGATCGTCCCGGCCACACCCATGGGAATCGTGAACATGACCAGGAACGGGTGGAGGAGGGACTCGAACTGGGCGGCCATGATCATGTAAGTCAAAAGGGCGGCCAGGACAAGGGCGAATATCAGACTTTTAAACGACTTTCGCATCTCCTCACTCTCGCCGCCGAAAACGACCCGGTAGTCGGAGGGCAGGTCCAGGCCGCGGACCGCCTTTTCGACGGCCGGCGTAACCTGGCTGATTTTCCCCCCGCGCAAGCCGGCCGTGACCA
>CAZLAM010000083.1:0-19629 GCA_964557435.1 uncultured Eubacteriales bacterium | reverse complement strand
AGAGAATGGAAAGTATGATGGGCCTGGTCGAGGCGGCCATGAGTGTTTTTGAAACCATTGTTTGTTTCCTTTACCTGAAATGCGAAGATACATTCACAATCTATGTACGCTGGAGCTTGTCCAAACGTTGACACCGTGATGGAAAAAATATTTTGGGCCGTTGGGCGCGGTTTGGTGATGCCAAAGCCAATCCCCTTCGCGGGATTCAAGGGACTTGAGTCCGTGGAGCGTCAGCTCCTTGCCCCAAGTCCTCCGCCGGGAGCCGCTTCGGCCAACAATCAAATAAAGGAGAAATCCATGAAAACAATCCGGATGGAAGAAATGGCGGCCCCGGACATTAATAAGGCGATTGCCCACGGCTTTACTTCGGTCGTGGTCGGAGTCGGCGCCACCGAACAGCATGGCCCCCATCTTCCGACCATGACCGATGCCCGGATCGGCGATGAGGTGGCCCGGCGATTCGCCTTGAAATTGGGGCATACGCTTCAAGCCAGGACCATTCCGGTCGGGATTTCCGATCACCACCTCGCCTTCGGCGGGACGATTTCGTTGAAACCGGAAACCCTGAAAATGATGATTCTCGATTATGTGGACAGTCTGAGCCGATGCGGTTTCCAGCGGATCATTTTTTTGCCGAGCCACGGCGGCAATTTCCAAACGGTTCGCCAAGCCATCGATGAGGCCCGGAAAAAATTTCCGAAAATCAGCCTTCTCGGTTATACCGATCTGTTGGGTTTCGCTCACTTTCTGAATTCGGTCTCGGCGGAATTTGGCGTCACCGAATACGAATCCGGCGCTCACGCCGGCGAAAACGAAACATCCATCATGATGGCGCTGGAAAACGAGCTGGTCGTCCGGGAAAAGTTCGAGCCCGGCTATCTGGGCCCCACCACTGAAAAAGAAGTCAAGATCATTTTAAAGCAGGGCATGCCCGCCTTGACCAAGAACGGCGTCATCGGCGATCCCCGGAAAGCCTCGGCTGATAAGGGAGAAGTCTATTTGGATCGATTGGCGGAGTTTCTCATCAAAGAAATCCGCTAAGAAGAGGAGATTATTATGCCGCCCGATCTATGGTTTCTATATGCGCTCATGTTAAAAAGCCGCTTGTTCGAAGAAGTCATTGCCAAACTCTGGCACGACGGCTTGATATCGGGTGAGATGCACCTCGGAACAGGCGAAGAAGCCATTATCGCGGGGGTCGTTGCCCACTTAAGGGAAGGCGACGCCATGGCATTGGATCATCGCGGCACCGCGGCCTTGCTCATGCGAGGGGTAGACCCTGTCCTTTTGGCGCGCGAAATGCTTGGCTATCCGGATGGGTTGTGCGGCGGCAGGGGCGGGCATATGCACCTGTTTTCCAAAGAGTTCCTGGCTGCCTCTTCAGGGATCGTCGGGGCATCGGGACCAGCCGCCGCCGGTTTTGCCTTGGCCGCACAGTACCTGCGTCCGGGGGCGGTTGCCGTTGCTTTTTTTGGTGATGGAGCGATGAACCAAGGCATGTTGTTGGAATCGATGAACCTGGCTGCGGTTTGGAATTTGCCCGTCTTGTTTGTCTGCAAGGATGACGGCTGGGCTATAACCACCCCATCCGTCAAGGTGACGGGTGGGGATTTGAATGAACGAGCGCGCGGGTTGGGCCTCTCGGCTGTTGAAGTGGACGGCTGCGATGTAGCCGCGGTGTGGACGGCCGCGCATATCGCCATTGAAAGCGCCCGTTCCGGTCAGGGGCCGGCCTTCCTGCACGTCCGCTGCGTACATTTCGAAGGTCACTTTTTGGGCTTCCATTTAATGCGGATCGTGAGCCATCCCTTTAGAGAAATGCCTGGAATCGCCATTCCGCTGGCCCAGTCAATCCTGCGTCCCGGCGGTGCCTCCTGGCGCGAACGCATAGCAGGTTTAAGATCCGTTATTGCCGCCGTCCTCTCGACGATGCGCGATCCACGCCGGGATCCAGCCAATGATCCGGTAGCGCGTACGCGCGCAACCCTGCCGTCGGACCCCGTGCGCTTGAAAGAACTGGAAGACCAAAGTGAGAAAGAAATAAATGATGTGCTTGTCTCAGCCCTCCTGGAGGTGCCGTCATGAAAAGCATGTCGTTCACTCAGGCCATTGATGATGCACTTGCCCAGGCCATGGCGGATGACCCGCGAATCATTCTTTTTGGTGAGGATACTCCCATACTGCGGCGCAACCTGCTCGTGCGTTTTGGACCCCGACGCGTGCGGGCTGCTCCCATCAGCGAAAGCGCTTTTTTGGGGGCCGGCGTAGCGGCCGCCATGGCCGGATTGCGTCCGGTGGTTGAAATGTATATGGTGGATTTTCTCGGAGTTTGCATGGATGCCCTGCTCAACCATGCCGCTAAAGTCGAAGCGTTTTCAGGCGGCAAATGGACCGCGCCCGTTGTGGTGCGCGCGCCTTGCGGAGGCGGTTACGGCGACGGCGGGCAGCATGAGCAATCTTTGTGGGGTTGGCTGGCCCACATACCGGGACTGACGGTGCTGGTTCCATCAACACCGGCCGATGCGGGTGGTCTGATGCTGGCCGCTCTCCAACATGATGGACCGGTTATCTTCCTCGAGCATAAACTCCTGTCAGAAACCTGGCTGGAGTTCCTTGGATCAGGAGCAAGACACAAGGTGCGGTTTGATATTCCTTCCGAGGGGGCTAAAGGCGCTGTGCCGCAGAAGTGGGAAAGCGTTCCCATCGGTAAAGCCGTCATTCGCCGGGCCGGGGGTGATGTAACAATCGTCAGCGTGGGCGTGGGCGTGCACCGCGCTTTGGAAGCCGCGCAAGCCCTTGAGTCGGAAGGTATTTCAGCCGGTGTTCTGGATTTGCGAACCGTTTCGCCGCTGGACAAAACGGCGGTCTGCCAAGCGGTGGAACAGACCGGCCGTCTGTTGGTGGTGGACGAAGACTACGAGGGCTTTGGTCTCTCCGGTGAATTGTCAGCTGTCGTATTGGAGGCGGGCCTATCTTGCCGATATGCCCGCGTCTGCACCCGGACAACCATCCCTTACGCCCGTTGCCTTGAAGACCGGAGTCTCCCCAACAAACAGCGCATCTGCGCCGGTGTAAGACAGCTGCTACAGTGTTCATCTTAAGTTGAAGTTGTTTATGGCAGCCTTGCCGCACTCATGGAGTGGGGGTCCATGATTCTCATCCTTCACCGGCCTGCCCGCCGCTCTATGGCCAAATGGCATAAGTAGATCAATTTGCAGTTAATTTCAAGCTTGTGGTGGATGTCTTTTCCCGCGTGGTGCTCTGTATCCTTCCCCTTATTATCAGGAATGCGCCGCCGGCTTCGACTCTGATCTCCCGGCCACCCCTGTCCCGGAATATAGCTTCCCGCTCTCCGGATCTCGCCGTATGCGCCACAAAACCGGCCGAGCGGTTTCGAAGCTCGGCATCCCCGCACGCGAAGGCCAAAAGTCCCGCATCACTCAAGCTCTGAGCTATCGAGTCCGCTGTGTCGGTGTCGAGGGAGGAGGCGATGATTCTGGGAATCTCTCCGGCGAGCAGGAGGCGCGTATCAAAAATCTCTTTGCCGACGAGGGATGCCACCTTCTTTAAGAGGTCTTCACCGATCGTTTTCGGGGGAGCTACGGCAACATAGATCATGTCGTGTTGATCCTCTGGCGCCTTTTTCATGGACCGGCGGGCTTCATTTCCGCACTCGTTTGAAACATTTGCGGCGCCAAACCCCGATGCTTTTTCATCTATGTGAGCACGGACTTGCGGGAATGACGACTCTGAAATGAAGGCCCGTCAGCTCCGGGGGTAATGGCCTCTGCGCAACAGCTCGAAGAAACAGCGGGCGCAGGCCTCCGCGTCGCGGGCCGCGTCGTGGGCGCCGTCGTAGGCCGTCCCGAACAGGAAGGCGTACAGCTCCTCCAGCTTGGGCCACTTGAACCCATAGGGGCCGGGCAGACGGAGGAGGTTGGTCGTCGTCGTCATCGTGCACAACCCCGGCCGTTCGAAAAGCCGGTTGGGCAGGTCCGCCCGGATTAGCTCGGCTCCGACGACGTTGCGGTCGTATTCGAGATTGTGGGCGATCACGGCCTCGAAGGGGGAATCGACGGTCCGGGCGAAGCGATCGAGGACGTCACCCACGGGTTCGCCTATTTCGAGGGCCCGGGCGTGACTGATGCCGTGGATCCGCGTGGAATCCTCCGGAATCAGAAACCCAGCGGGCCGGACGATGCGGCTTTCCGCCGTTTCGAGCCGGCCCCAGGCGTCATAGGTTGCCCAGGCCAGCTGGACGAGGCGCGGCCAGCCGTCCACCTCCCGGACGGAAAGGTTGCGGCGGACGGGAAGGCCCGTCGTTTCGCAGTCGAAGACGAAGAAACCGCTCATTGAAATCAGGGCTCTAATTTGCCATTCTTGGAAAAAATTGGCAAGTGGGTCGTTTTGATCCGGAACCGGCCGGGGGCGTTCCTTGCCCCGGATCCGTTGCCGGCATTTGATCCTTTTTTTACGCCGGGATGGAAAACAAACAGCTTCGACCGCATAATCCGCGCGGGGAAGGAAGCTTCTAACGGCAATTTTGGGGATAGCCGGTTGGTTTGGCTTTTTCATTAGGCGTGGTAAAATAAAAAACCAAGGATAAAAATGCTCAAGCGCGGTTAAACGGAGATAATCATGGGTCGGAGAGGGTATTCGCGGTACCGCTGAAAAAAATTAAGGGAGGGTTTCATGCCCAAAGCATTGGTTTGCTATTACAGCCATTCCCACAACACCGAGAAGATGGCCGTCCGGATCGCCGAAGTCTTGAATGAAAAAGGCTTGCCGGCCGACTTGAAAAAAGCCGAGGATGTCCGGCCCGCCGAGCTCCTGGCCTATGATTGCCTGATTTTCGGCTCGCCGACGTATTACGGCACCATGGCCTGGCCTCTCAAAAAGCTCATTGACGAGAGCGTCAAGCACCACGGCAAGCTTAAGGGCAAGGTCGGCGGAGCATTCACCTCCTCCGGCAACCTGGCCGGGGGCAACGAGACGACCGTTTTAGACATACTCAAGGCCTTGATGATCCACGGCATGATCGTTCAGGGCGACCACCAGGGCGACCACTACGGTCCGGTGGCCGTAGGGCGGCCCGATGACCGCTCCTACAAGAGCTGCGAAAAATATGCCGTGCGGCTGGCCGCGCTGACCAGAAAATTGTTCGACTGACCCGGACCGCCTGAAATCCAACCGTCAGGAAAGCAATCCCCGGAACCCCGGACGATTCCGCTTGGCGGGGAATTGAGCCCTCGCCTCTTGAATAACACACAAAAAAGTGATACACATAATTATGTATAAAATAGGATACCCATGGAAAAGCGCAACTTGACTCTGTCCCTTCCCTATCCGTTGGTTCAAAAAGCCAAGGAGATGGCCGTCAGGGAAGAGCGTTCCCTGAATGAGTACGTTCGACTGGCGATCGAGGAAAAAAATGTTCGGGCTTCCGGGTTCGCCAAAGCCCGAGAAAGCCAATTGAGCCGGTTGAAGACCGGATTCAAATGGGAAACGAAAGGCCGGCGGCCGGCCGATCGCGAGGCGCTCCATGAGCGGTGAGCGTGTCTTTCTTGACACCAACATCATCGTTTACGCATACGACAGGGATGCCGGCCGCAAGCACGAAATCGCCAAGGCTCTTCTGATCGACCTGTGGAATGCCGAGGGCGGCGTCCTCAGCACCCAGGTTCTGCAGGAATTCTATGTCACGGTGACAAAAAAGATCGCCTCCCCTTTGCCCCCGGAGTCGGCCAGGGAGATCATCGAGGATTTCCTGACTTGGGATGTCGTCACGAATGACGGTGAGGCGGTCTTGGAAGCGATCGATATGCAAATCAGCGAGAAGATCTCTTTCTGGGACGCCCTTGTTGTCGCCGCCGCCAGGAAGGGGGCGGCCGATGTCCTTTTGTCCGAGGACCTGTCCGACGGCCGGAAGTTCGGAGACCTCTGCATCCGGAACCCCTTCGCCGGATCCTGAGCCCCGTTCGGGCTTTTGCGGGGGGTGTAAGTCCTGTGCATTTTACAAGGGAGTCGAATGGTTTTATTAATCGCTGGACCGCCGGAAGATTATTCCCCGCGTGGTCAAACGAGAAGATTCATCGGTCGGAGCGGTCATGGGGGCGCCGCGGGAAAAAAGGAATTTCTATAGCTCTTTCAGAACGCCTGAAGCTCTTCCTTTAGTTTATTGAACCTTTCGAACGCGTCCTTACGGACGTCCTGGATAAGCTCGTCAGGTCCGTTTTCCCTTTCCACCCAGAGACAGCCCCAGCTCGTCAGTCTCGAAAAATAATCGCCGATATTCTTTTCGACTTGGGAAAACGCTCTCTCTCCGCGATATCCCCGGGCTTCCTGATAAAGCGCGGCGATATCGGGGATGCATCTGAGAATGAAATAGGCGTAAAAAAGATCTTTAGCTTTTTTGAGATCGCCATCCCTTTCCGTGAATGTTTCCAGCTTGTGGATCAGAAACGTCGAGGGACGCGGACAGAACAGGGTCCGTGTTTGCGTTCCGATCCTGAGACGCACGTGAATTCGGTTCCTCAAGAGAAAACCTAATTTATCGAGCTTATTGACATGAATCTGAGATCCAAGGATGGCCGCGATGGCTTTTGTTTCCGTCGTTGAATCGGCTAGGAATTCAACGGGTATCTGGCCGTTCTTATAGAGAACGACGGGCCATAACCGGCCAAGATTCAAGTGGTGTTCCCGATAATCCAGCTTGGAGAGAGTTTCGAAAACGGTTTGTTCGGCGGAAACCGAAGCTCGTCCGGTCAAACCGAAATCGATATCAGCGGTGGTCACGAGATGAGTGGTTTCCGTTTTCCAGACGTGGCGCGCGTATATGAAAGGGACCCAGCCGCCGACGAGCGTGAGGTCCGGGAGGTGATCGCGGAGATCCTCTAAAACCAGGTAGAATGACTTTTCCGGCGTGTTTGAGCTAGGCAAGGGTTTCACCCCGGTCCATGGATATTTCTTTCAATCGCTCGGCGTGTTCCCGGCCGCGGGGCTGATAATTGTATAAATCGAGATACAATTGAAGCTTCGAAACGATGGGATACCCATTGATTTTTTGGCTGTTGAAAAAAACGCTATGGGCATAATACGGCCGGATGATGTGGACGTTGCCGCCGTTCACTAATTCCTTGAGGCCCAGCCTTTGCCCGACGCTGAGGAGGAGATCCGGTTCGGCCGTATCATCGAGGTAGAAATGGATGTGCTCGGTTTTGACCCAGGAGGTCAGAAAATTCGCTCCTCCATGAAGAGTCAATGCGTAGGGGAGTCCGGCGAGGGCTGTTTTGATTCTTTTGATGATGCCGGGAAATGGGAAATAGAAAGTCCGGATCTCGTTATGGGAGAATGAATAGGCCTTCACCCATTCGGCTATCAGCAGGCCGGGATTCGTCAGCAGGGTAAAGCTCGCGGCCCCTTTCTTGTTCCTCTCCGCGCAGCCCATGGTTTCGACGAATTCGAGGACGGCTTGGGCCAAGCCGAGGCTCACCCCGTCGGCTCCCACGAAATCACGAACGTTCCAGCGGCGGCCGGGCTCACGAAGCATGCGGCGGAGAACCCGGGAAGCTTTATCGGCGAAGATATTTCGTCTCATTGTTCACATTATAGTCAAAGTTCACAATTATATGAACAATTTATAATGTGTGAACATTATTGTCAAGCTTAATAATGGCGCGCGCGGCGAACTGGAACATCACCATCGCCGCGAGCGGCCAGGTGTCCCCATTCCGGTCAAAAGTGATGGCCTCGATGCTTTCCGGCAAGCCGAGTTTCAGCGACCACACCACCGAGTCCAGCGTATGCACGCCCCGGTCGCCCATCATGCTGCTGCCAAAATCCAGCCAGGCCCGCCACACTTTCGGATGATACGCCGAATGGTACGGCCGCATCGGCGCCGGGCTGTAGGCGGCCACCCCGGCCGCCGCCTTGATGAAATCCCGCCGATTGACCGTCTCGTCTGTCATGCTGCACATCCTTCGAATACGGGACCGGGTTTAGCGGCGAAGGATAGGAATCCGCATTTTACGGGACGCCGCGAATTCCCGCTCCGGTATCGTGCTTGACAACCCTCGAACGCTTATTTATCCTTTTTCCCGAGGCCCAAATGGGAATTCATAACGAAACCGCATTCTTAGCCTCGGCTGGCCGAAAAAGAAAATTCCTATCCCTTAAAGCAACCACCCGAGTATTGTCGCTGTTTTTTTTGTTCTCTCTAGCCTTTTCGTGCGGGGATTCAAAAAACCAGCTAAAGCAGAATTTCATCAATCCGCCGTTAAACCTCAAATCCCGGCCACTCTGGTTCTGGAATAAACCTTTAAGCAGGGAGCAAACCCTTAAAGTCATGAAAGCTTCCAAAGAGGCCGGCTATTATGGGTTGGGCATCGTTCCATCGTACGGCATGACCCCTGAATTCATGACTCCGGAGTATCTCGCCCAGTACAAAATGGCAGTGGAGATCGCCGACAGTTTGGGAATGAAGTTATGCTTGTATGATGAGTTTTACTTTCCCAGCGGAATGGCCGGTGGCCAGCTGGTAAAGCAGTATCCCGGGGCGGTGAGCAAGCGGATCGATATGGAACTACTTGAGGTTAAGGGTCCCCGATCTTTAAATCACCCGTTGCCCGCGGGTACGTTTATGGGGGCCGTAGGCATGGAAAATAGTTCTCTGCAACGAATCGACCTTTCCGACAAGGTCCGTCTGAACAGGCTGACTGCCGAATTGCCTGCCGGGGACTGGAAGGTGATGATCTTTACGCTCAACCCCGACAGCTCTTCCGGCCGAAACCATTGTGATTATCTCAGCCCTGAAGCGGTGAACCGCTTTATCGAACTGACTTATGAAAAATATTACCAGGCCTTTCCCGGGCATTTTGGAACCACTATCGATTATGCGTTTTACGATGAGCCCTGTTTGCGTTGGGTCGAGGGGGCCCGCACCTGGACCGGTGAATTCAACAACAAGTTCAAGGCAAAGCACGGTTTCAGTCCGGTTCTGTATTATCCTTCCCTCTGGTTTGATATCGGTCCCGAAACCCAAGCGGCACGGAATGCCTTACTGGGTTTCAGAGCGGAATTGTATACCCAGGGATTCCCAAAGACCATCAACGACTGGTGCCGCGCACATAAAATTCAGCTCACGGGCCACGTCGACCAGGAGGAGATCGTTAACCCGGTCGCCACGTGCGGTGATCTGATGAAAGCGTTTAAATATCAGGATATTCCAGCCGTGGATCAAATATTCTATTATGGGAGATCCTCCTTTATTTATAAGGTAATCAGTTCGGCAGCCAATAATTACGATCGTCCGGTGGTGGCAACCGAATGCTATGGGGCAACAGGGGAATTCTCTGAACACAATCTGTATAAGGAGGCGATGGACCAGTTTGCCAAGGGAATCAACCTGATGGAGCCCCATGCTGTTTGGTATACAGATATCGTTGATATACAGCCGGATCTGTCGCCAGCCAGTAAAAAATTCGGATCGGCACTTCCGGCATTCAATGAATATATCGGCCGGTTGCAGTGCATGCTCCAGGGCGGGCGGCACGTTGCCGATATCGCGATCCTCTATCCGATCGCCTCACTGCAGGGCAGTTATCATTTCGGTCCGGGTGATCCGGGGATGGGCGGGGTCATACCCGGCGAGGCCGACTACCTGGATATCGGGGAGATGCTCTCCCTGGATATCCGGAGGGATTTTACCTATATCCATCCGGAGATCCTCGATGATAAATGCCGGGTAAATGGGGATAGAATCCATTTGATGAACGAATTCAATCCAGAGGAATTCAAAATCATCATCATCCCGGGTTCGAAAACCATTCAGTTGGACAACCTGAAAAAAATGAAGTCCTTTTATGATGAGGGCGGGATAGTGATCGCCACCTCGGCATTGCCGGACCATTCGGCAGAGGCCGGTAAGGATGACGAGGTCAAACAGCTCGTGAAAGCGATGTTCGGCGACGATCCTTGTCAGACACCGGATATGATCAGTACAAGGGCGTCAAGTAACTGGAATACAGGGGGGTTCATTCCTTCCTATGCGATCGACGGCAAATTGGAAACGTCCTGGAAACCATCGCAGGGAAACCTGACTGGAGAATATCTGGAAATTGGTTTAGGTGGGAAAAGATCAGTCCGTCAAGTGAAAATCAATGGAGCGGATGACCGGATTTTTGGATTTAAGTTACTGTATCAATCAGAAAATGAATGGATTGATGTCGGTAATGGGAAAGGAACCGGCAATGAGAAATCGGTTGCCTTTAGTCCCATTGCCACATCGGCGATCCGGATCGTACTTGATACCGGGGATCCGGAAAAGGTCTTGATTCCTGAGGTTGAAATCCTTGACCCTCAGAACCGGAACATCTTATCAGAATTGAAATTCTATACCCTGCACGCTAATAACAGCGGAGGGAGAGCCTATTTTATTCCGGCACCAAATGCGGTGATGCTGAAAAAGGTTCTGGATGATACAGGCCATTCATGGGACGTCCGCTTTGAGAATGACATTTCAGTATCAGGAGGTAATCTGTCTTATCTGCATAAAAAACTCAACGGGAAGGATATCTTCTTCTTTGCCAATTCATCAGAGACTACTGTGGATGTGACTGTTTTGCTGAATGGAGATTACAAACTGCAGCTTTGGAATCCGCACAATGGTCATATGACCCATCTAACAACTGTTCGGGTGGTTTCCGCCGGGAACAAATCTACAAAAGCGCAATTAAAGCTGGAGCCGGAGACGTCGGTGTTCTGGGTGGGGGAATAAGCCTGCCCCCGCGAACGCGGGAGTCACTTTTTTGGTGATACATTTGCGGCGCCAATCCTAATTTATAAATTAGGACAAAAGCGCCGCTTAGTGTTAACCCATATGATACCCCGGGCCTTGCCCGTCAAGTCCTATGGTTTTTATAGGGCATGCTCTGGACTTTGGTGAGCAAGCCCTACGGTTTTTGTAGGGTTCAGCCCGCCCTCATTCGCTTCGCGATTGAGGACTGCAACCCCGTCGTCAAACCGCCGGGGCGGAAGCCGAGCCTGGGGAGTCGATTGGGTTTAATTCCGCAGGGACTGACCCCCAAAATTCGAACCACCCCAAGTGCTAAAAAAGAGGGTGCTATAATAGCGGCCGCTTCGGCCTGTACTCAAAGAGACGAGTTTGCGGCTCCATGAGTGCGGCCGAGGAGAGCGGGGAATATTTCTAAGATTTGATGATCAGGAGGGATCGGGAGTCTATCGTCTTTCGGTCGGTGCGAGAGGATTTTCCGTCCCCATATGCTTTTCTGGCTCGATTGTCGCATTTTTCGTTGTCATTGACATCGCCGAGCGGCCGGAAGTATATTTCCAATGCGGTCAAGCAGGGAGATTCATCGGTCGGAGCAGGAGTTCGCGGCGTCACGGAAAAGGAAATACTTATCCTTTAACCATGGACATGTCCCCGGCCGTATCGTCTCTGATTCCAAGTGACAGGTGAACCCGTGAAACAGTCAAAACAAAGAATAAAGTGAATACTAAAACAACAAGTGCAATAGTTGGCGCAGTGGTTGCCATGTCATGGGTGGCGAATGCGGTGATGGCCCAGCAGGCTGGGGCAGGCAAGCCGCGGCAGGAGTTCAAGGGGCCGGTGAAGGTTTTCATTCTTGCCGGGCAGTCGAACATGGAAGGGCATGGTGGTGTGCAAACACTCGACAGGCTGGGTGAGCACCCGACTCATGGATATCTGTTGAAGAAGATCAGGAAAGACGACGGCTCATTCGTTGTGCGCGATGATGTGTTTGTCTCTTACCAGAAAGAAGACGAAAAAATCAAGCGTCCGCTGTCGGTTGGTATGGGTGCATGGGGGGCGGATTGGTTCGGGCCGGAGCTGATGTTCGGCATCGGGATGGGCGATCACTTTAAAGAACCGGTTCTGCTGATCAAGACCTGCTGGGGCGGGCACAGCCTGTATGGAAATTTCCGGCCGCCCAGCGCCGGCAAACCGGCCTATGAGACAGACTGTACGCCGGAGGCGAGTGGTGCGTCTTATCACAAAATGGTGAAAGAGGTGCGTGAGTGCCTGGCTAATCTCGACACCGATTTTCCGCAGCTCAAGGGGCTCAAGACCGAACTCTGCGGGTTCGTCTGGTTCCAGGGCTGGAACGACATGTGTCAGCCTGGCGATAAGATCAGGCAGCAGGTGTATGATGAATATTGCCCGAATTTCGTGCATCTGGTTCAGGACCTGCGCGCCGAGTTCGAGGCGCCGAAGCTGCCGGTAGTCATGGGAGAACTCGGCGTCGGCGGCGAAAAAGCCGACAAGAATATGGCCGATTTCAGGGCTGCCCAGGCGAAAATCGCGACCTGCCCGGCGTTGATAGGCACCTTGGGTTATGTGCGTACCGCCCCCTTCTGGTATCCTGAGCTGGATGAATTGCCCGGGAAAATGGAAGTGCAAGAAAGCCGGGTGAGAAAGGCGGTTGCGGTTAAGCTTAAGGAGCAACGGAAAGACCAGCCGGAAAACGCGGATCCCAAGAAAATGGAACAGCTCGTCAAAGAAGCTGGCGACAAGGCTCTGGAAAAAGATGCGGCGTACCAGCAAGCCAAAAAGGAATCTGACAAGCACGTTTGCAACTGGTATTGCCATTATCAGGGAAGCGCCAGGGTGTATTGCATGGTTGGATACAGCCTGGCCGAGGCCATGAAACCGTTGTTGACGACCAAACCATAACAGTTGATATATCCATGAAAAACCACATTTTTCCGTTCGTCGCTCCCTTCGTCCTCGTGACGTTATTCATCCATGCCACTGCTGTGATAGCACTCGGGTCGCCCGGCACGAGTTCCATGCGGCAGGGGGATGAACGGGTGGTTCTACCGCCAATGCCCGGGCCCGCACCCCGCTTGAATGGACCCACCATTTATGGCGCGCGCCCCGGCCTGGCGGCGGCCTGGCCCGTCAGGGCGGATGCCGTGCCGGGCGAAGAAGGGAAAACACGGAGTTACACTCTTGCTGAAAAGAGCATTAAGCACGCCAAAGAGAACTTGCCAAGACAAATATATACGGAAAACCCGGAAGTAACCAAGCTGGTGCATGATTTATATATCGATTGCACGTTTGATAAACTGTGGGAGCCGGCCCTTCCTGGCCTGCCTTACAGGTTTTTCTCGATTTCAGGAGCAGGCGACGCGTCATACGGCAAGTGCCAGTTGCTGTGGGATACAATGTTTATTCTGAATGCATGGGCTCCGTTGGATGACAATGACTTGGTGTGTGATGTCTTTCGTAATTATTGGAATGTGATCGACAATAATCCGGAAGCGCCAAAAGGATCGTACCGATACGGCATGGTACCCTGTACGACCAAACCGGATCTACCGCAGGATGGTTTCTCCCAAATCCCGATTCTTGCCTGGGGGTGTCTGATGATCTTTAATCAGACCAATGATCGGGAATTGCTGGATCTCTGCCTGCCGTATTTGGATATATTTTTAACGTGGTATGCCACCGAGCGGGATGTGGATAATGATGGATTGATCGAGTATGGCGCATATAAGAAATGTTCGATCGCTGATATAGTCCAGACGGCTCGCTTTGAAACATTTGATTTTGCGGCGCCCCTTGATGCTCTGAAATTAACAAAGCATCCTACACGCGGCACAGGCGGTGCGTGGTATGGGAACATTGAAGGTGTCGATCAAACTTGTTTCCTGGCAATGTCTGAGAGGGCTATGATGGAGATGTGCCAGAGAACCGGACGCATCGAAATGATGAAAAAATACGAACGAAACCTTGCCCAACGAACGGAGGCGATTCGCGCGAAGATGTGGGACCCGGAAACAAAATACTTCTACAGTCTGGACAGAGATACCGACAAACAAATCCGCATTCGAACGCTGCAGGGGTTTCTTCCTCTGACTGCCGGTATGGCAAGCGAGAAACAGGCCGGGGAATTGGCCAAGCAGTTAACCGACCCGTCTCTGTTTTGGAGCAAATACCCGGTAACAACGACAGCGATGAATGAGCCTACTTTTCGCCCGGATGGATTTTGGCGCGGTGACATGTGGCCCCCAACTGATTATTTGATTGCACTCGGCCTTAATCGCTATGGCTATTATGACGTTGCCATAGAGATGGCTGATAGAGTATTTGAGCTGGTGAGGAAATATGACGGCCATGCCTATGAACGTTACAACGGTGTTGAAGGTCTCGGTTTAGGGGTCAAGGATTATTGCTGGGGGGTAACCACCTGGAGCATCGCAGTGAATACCATTTACGGCATTCAGGAGGATTACCGAACGATTGTGGTCCCACCCCAGGCCAAAGGTCGGCGATTAAAACTTGGCAAACTGGAGGTGAACTATCCCACGGATACGTCAGTAGAGTTGAAAACGGCGTTTCAGCGGGAATTCAAAGTTATTTTTCCTGACAAAAATGCGGCCATCAAAGTTCGATGCGACGGAACGACTGTGAAATCCGTCAGCGTAACCGGCGCGGTATCCGAAGTTGCGTTTACCGCACTGCCCGGGAAAACCTATATTGTCTCAAAATCCGAACCGTTTTCAGAGAGACCTCTGACCGTGACGGGGGGTCGTTTTCTAACGTTGAATACGGTGATCCGCGTAAACCAGATTGAAGCGGCGCGTGATTTGAACGAAGGCGTGGACGAAGCGGCTGTTCATACGCCCGAAACCGTGGCCGCATTCCGTGATGCGGTATCCAAGGGTTTCCCGGGTGCAAAAGTGACCTGGGCCTTCTCCTGGCAGGCGCTCCATGATGAACGGCCGAATTATGCCGCCATCCGCAATCAGGTCGTCGGCTATCACAAAACCTATGGCGATGAGATCACCTTTATCCCCGGCGGATTTTTCGCGCCCATGTACAGCACGCGCGCGCAAGTCAATCAGGATATCAAGGAGGCGCTTCAGAAAATACGCGGCATGGTTGGAGACGGCTACAAACCCAAAAGCATTGTGGCCGGTTTCCTGGCCGCTGAGAATATGCGCTATCTAGCCGAAGAGGAAGGCATCCATGTCTGTCAGGGCACGATCTGGAGCCAGTACGGCATCGACAACGGGGACGGCGATGGCTCCGTCTCTTATCCCTATTATCCCAGCCGTGAACACGGTTGTAAGCCGGCGCAGGGGAAGGCCGACTTCATTGATTGTGTGAATCTGGATGGTTGGACCTGTGATTTTCTGTGCGCGCGGCGTTTCGGGTTTGAGGGCGGGTTCAACAGCCGTCTCGGGGTGGGGCCGATCGAGTCGTATCGCAATCTCGGCGTGGAGAAAGGCATGGCCGAAGTGATGGCGGTCACGGCGAATCACTTTGACGATGGCTTCACGCGCAACGGGTTTGGATGGGTGGCAAATTGTTGGGAGATCAGTCTAGTCAAGAATCTCAAACCGGAAGTTCTGGACTGCCTCACCCAGTGGCTCCAGAACGTGCGGCAACGCTGGCCCGACACCCGGATCGTCACGCAGGGGGAATTCGGCGAGGCTTGGCGGCGTGAGCATCCGGACAATAGGGGTCTTGATTATCACTTTGTGCAACGCGGTACCGGTATAGGAGGTTCTGAAACAAATCTGGAAATCCGCTGGTTCATGAACACCGATTTCCGGCTGGCGATTCTGCGTGACTGGCAGAAAGATGAACCTGGCAAGGTCATCGACTTCACGCGATATGATCTGCCGGCCCGCGAACCTGCCGACCCCTCGGCTGCCAAACCGTCCCGGAATTGGAGTTTGATCAACCGCATCAACCAGAAAAACCGTCGGCCGGAAGATGCCCCTGTGCCTTTGAAGGATCTCACCAAAGAGGAGCAGTCGCTGATCAAGAAACGTTATCCCGCACTTTTCTAAGTGCGTTGCCTAAGCATCTGGTGCGGCGCAAGCTCAAACCCAAGTTCTATCCGGGGCATGGATAATTATTTATCTGTCGCCCGTCCCCCGTGCCTGCCATCGCGCAGGCACGAGGCGGCCCTTTCGTGTTGGGGGGTTTGACGCACCGGTTGCAGCGTCCGCGCACTGCAACACCGGTAGAACCAGTTGCGAGAAAATATTTCTTGCGCACCCTCAGGATTTGCCGCTAAGTCGGCATGTTTCTACTATGGGCCTTACGCCAACGCCCACCGGGGGGAAGGTCAAGTAGGCGAATATGAGTGCGTCTATTGACATTCCCCGGGCCGGGATTTACTCTTGCCGGCGGTGGCGGGATGGGAAATCGATACGAAATTAAAAGCGCGAAAAGGAAATAAATCCATGCCGGCCAAGAAACCGAATTTATCATCCGCCATGAAATCGATCATCGTTTTGTTCTCCATGATCACACTGATCGGAAATGCCGCGGTCCTCGCGACGCCGGAGGTCAGGACCGAGCATGTCTGGGTGGTCTTTAAAACGCATCTCGACATCGGCTACACCGACCGGATCGACGCGGTTCTAACAAAGTATCGGGAGCCGATGATGGACGGTGCGCTCAAGGCGGTGGAGGCTTCGCGCGAGTTGCCGCCGGAGAAGCGGTTCTCTTGGACGCTGGCGGGCTGGCCGCTGACCCACGTGCTCGGCCCGCAGCAGGACCCGGCGCGACGAGCACGCATCGAGCAGGCGATCCGGGAAGGCGCGATCGCCTTCCACGCACTGCCGTTCACCACGCATACGGAGACGCAGGACTTGGAGGATTTGGTCCGGGGGTTGGGCTTTTCCTCGCGACTGGCGCGGCAATACGGTCTACCCCTGCCCATCGGCGCGAAAATGACCGATGTTCCCAGTCACTCCTGGGTCATGCCCACGCTGTTAGCCCATGCCGGCGTAAGGTTCCTCCAACTTGGCTGCAATGATTCCAGCGCGTTCATGCGGGTGCCGCCGCTCTTCTGGTGGGAAGGGCCCGACGGCTCGCGCATCCTCTGCAATTATACCCCCGTCTATGGCTCCGGTCTGATAGCTCCTCGCGGCTGGCCTAGCAAAAACTATCTGGCCATGGTAATGACCGGCGATAACCTCGGCCCGCCCACGCCAGCCGAGGTTGAGCGCCTGCGCCGGCAAGCTGCGGTGAGTCTGTCGGGCGTCCAGGTGCACTTTGGCACGCTCGACGATTTCGCGCGGGCGGTGATCGCTGAAAATCCCGACCTGCCGGTGGTGCGGGCGGACATGCCCGACACCTGGATTCACGGGTGGCTATCGATGCCGATAGAGGCCAAAGCCGCCCGCCGGTTCCGGGCGCTCGAACCGGCGCTCGATGCCATCGACACGCAGCTTCGCGGCTGGGGAGTTGCGCCGGGTTCTTTGGCCCCCGCGCTCGCCGAAGCCTACGAGCAAAGCGGACTCTTCAGCGAGCACACGTTTGGTCCGTTTGGTCCGGATGGCGAATCGTGGAACAGCGGCACGCCCCGCTATCTTTACGGCGATGAGTGGAAGGCGGCTTATGCCCGCGGTGCCTATCAGAAATACGAAGCCGCGTTTGACGACAAACGGGCTTTCGCCCGCCGGGCCGACGCGATCGTTCACCGGGAGCTTACCGAACGGCTCGAACTGCTGGCCAAGTCCATCAAAGCCGTCGGCAACCGCATCATTGTCTTTAACGCGCTGCCATGGAAGCGCTCCGGCGTGGTTGAAAATCCCGATACTCCGGGTCAGTTCCTCTTCGCCGAGAACGTACCGGCGAATGGCTATAAAAGCTATCAACCCGATGCCTTTAAGGCGTCCCCAACCTCGGAGTCTCCGACTTCCATCGAGCTCGAAACTCCGTTCTACAAGGCCGCCTTTGACCTGAAACGCGGCGGGATCGCCTCGCTGGTGGACAAGCAAACCGGTCGCGAGCTGGTGGACCAGGCCGGCCCCTACGCCTTGGGACAGTTTCTTCATGAACGCTTTGACAACGCCCGGATGCTCGCGTTTCACACCGCCTACGGCCGCGGCAAATACTCTTGGCCGAAAGGCAATCTGCCGGAGGACGCCAAGGCGATCACACTGACTCCGCCGGCTTGGAGATTAACCGTAAAGCACACCGTCACCGCCGACATCGCGACGCTGACGGCGACCGACCCGCTGGGCCTGGCCGACTCTATCACGCTCGTCTTCACGCTTTATCACCAGCAGCCCGGCGTGGACGTCGAGTGGCATGTGACTAACAAAACGGCCGATCCCCGGCCCGAGGGCGGCTGGTTGTGCTTCCCGTTTAAGGTCGCTCAACCGCGGTTTCTCCTAGGCCGGCTCGGCGGTCCGATCGACCCCGCGAAAGATATCGTCGCGGGCGCCAACCGCCACTACTTCTGCCTCAACAGCGGCCTCACCATCACCGGCCAGGACGGCAGCGGCGTCGGGCTTTGTCCGCTCGATTCGCCCTGCGTGAGCCTCGGCGGGCCGGGCTTGTGGAAGTTTTCGCTCGATGACATGCCACGGCAACCGAGCGTCTTCGTCAACCTCTACAACAACGAGTGGAACACCAACTTTCCCGAATGGCAGGGTGGTTCATGGTCCAGCCGGGTTCGGTTGTGGCCGACCGCGAAGAACTCAGCAACTGTGGATGCCCTTGTCGTCCCCTCATGGGAAGCACGCGTCCCGTTGCTGGCCGCCGTTGCGAATGGCCCAGCCGGGACATTGCCACAAATCCAATCCGGACTCACTCTGTCCCGCAAGGGGGTGCTGCTCACCGCCTTCGGCCCTAATCCGGATGGAGCGGGTACCGTGCTGCGGGTTTGGGAACAGGCCGGAGTTACCGATGAGCTTACCGTGACTTTGCCCGGAAATTATCGCAGTGCCGCGCCGGTGAACCTGCGCGGTGAGAAACTCGGCCAGCCGGTGCCGATTAAGAGTCGTGCACTTACCTTTCCGCTGAAAGCATACGCCCCGGCCAGCTTCATTCTGCAATAGCCGGCAACCTGATCAGCCCACCACCCAAACGGTAATTTTTTTAAATGGCTTGACAGGTGGTAATCGGGAAACGTGGTGTTCGCCGAGGTGACCCCCTCCTTGTCCTATTGACATGAATCTGAGATCCAAGGATGGCCGTGATGGCCTTTGTTTCCATCGTTGAATCGGCTAGGAATTCAACGGGTATCTTGCCGTTCTTGTAGAGAACGACGGGCCACAGCCGGCCAAGATTCAAGTGGTGTTCCCGATAATCCAGCTTGGAGAGAGTTTCGAACACAGTTTGCTCGGCGGAAACCGAAGCTCGTCCGGTCAAACCGAAATCGATATCAGCGGTGGTCAGGAGATGAGCGGTTTCCGTTAATCAGATGTGGCGTGCGTATATGAAAGGGACCCATCCACCGACGAGCGTGAGGTCCGGGAGGTGATCGTGGAGGTCCTCTAAAACCAGGTAGAATGACTTTTCCGGCGTATTTGATCTAGGCAAGGGTTTCACCCCGCTCCATGGTTATTTCTTTCAATCGCCCGGCGTGTTCCCGGCCGCGGGGCTGATAATTGTATAAATCGAGATACAATTGAAGTTTAGAAACTAGTTATAATGTGTGAACATTATTGTCAAACTCCTGGGCGCCAAGTCCGGCCGACAGGGCGATAAGATCGCCGAATCCGGTCTCACGCCCGTCGCGTCCGCACACGTCGCGGCCCCAGGTTTCGAAGAAGCGGAGTTAATCATTGAGTGCCGTCGGATTTACCGGGACATCGTCGATCCGGGCGGATTCCTCG
>CAZLAM010000082.1:0-18247 GCA_964557435.1 uncultured Eubacteriales bacterium | reverse complement strand
ATCACCGATCAGGAAACAAAGGCTTCCTCGTGTATGGCCGGGAGTTTGAAACACGCGGATGGACAAGCCGTCAAAATCGAGGGTCTCTCCGTCCGCGAGAAACGTATCCGGCGGAGGGGTCAAGTTTTTGGCGTCGATTTTTGAAGCGTAGACCGGGGCCCCGAAGAGGCCGGAAAAATAGCCGTCGGCACCGGTATGGTCGGGGTGGTCGTGCGTGTTCAGAATGGCTCTGACCTTTAAATTTCGCTCCCGGATAAAGTCTCCGATCCTCGAGTCCGGCGCGCCCGGATCGATGATGACCGCCTGCTTGGACTTTTTGCTGAAAACAATATAGCCGTTTTCGTACAGAAGAGGACGTCGGGCTTCCTGCGGCTGGAAGGCCAGGGCGAATCGTATGACACCGATATCATTCTCCGCCTCGGGGGATAAATCCTCCCGGAGGATCCCCTCGGTCGGTCGGCCAAGAGCCTCATGGACTAAATGTTTCAGTCGCAAGTTCATATTATCCTCGAGGCCCTGCTGTTCGGCCCTCTCCAGACAAGCCATGGCCGCGGGAAATTCTTTATTTAGATAGAAGATGGCGGTCAGGTTGTTATAGGCGCTGGCATGGCGGGGATTGATTTCGATGGCTTCTTTGTATTTTTGTGCGGCTTCGGGAAAACGCTGGAGCTGGAAGAAGACGTTGCCGAAAAAATAAAGGTAATGGGCCTTCTGCTGGTCCTGAATGCGTTTGCGTTGTTGGGCCAGCAACTCTTTTTCTGTCAGATCATGGGCAATTTCGGCCGAAAGGGTTTCCAATCTGCGCAATTCCCGACAGGAGCTGGTGCTGTCCCATTCCGTTTCCATCATTCTTTGGAAAGAGTCGATTTTTTTGCCTTCCTGCTGGTCGGCATAATCACTGAGGTCCTTCATGAAATCAAATTGGCCGACGGCCTGCTCCATGTGATGCAAAGACTTTTGAAAATTTTTTTGGATGTAGAAGAGATTGGCCAGGTAATAATGGGCATAAACGTGCCGGGGCATCTTCCGAAGACACTCCTGAAAGGCGGCCGTGGCATTCTCGTTACGGCCTTTCGCGAATTCGTTCATGCCTCTGGAAAAAGGAAGCCCGGATGATCGGAGCTGCGCCAATGCCTCATCGAACACCTTGTTTTTTTGGCCATAGAGAGGCCCCAGACACAGAATCAGAAGAACAATTGTTTGGAGAGCGCGGATTTTTATCATTAGGTCGATCCGTTTTTTTCTGATCGTAGTACAGTTTTTCCGGCTTACACAGCGTTGCCTTATGCGTTTTCTCGCTCGAAGAGAAAAGTATCATATAACAGGTCTTCATTACAGCGAGATTCGTGCCAATACCACATTTCCGGTCCAGGGGAAGCCCGGCAAAGGACGCCGGGAGTCTGGATTGGGGTGTAAGAATTTTTAATAAATGTAAATTAAACCCAGGCCCGCATAAATTTCTGCCATATTACGTGTTATATGCCAATCTCTTCAATCATCTTGACCTTGCGAAAACCACCTGACCGTTCTTGATAACCATATACGGGGACTCGAAATTCCCAATGTCTTCGAGTGGATTCTTGTCAAGAATAACCAGGTTTGCCAGCTTTCCGGGAGAGACCGAGCCGTACCTATCCTCCACGCCCAGCCATTGCGCCGGATAAATGGTCGCACCTCTAATGATCTCTAGTTCCGATAACCCACGATCCCTTAGCAATTTCATCTCGGTAAATAGGAGCGAAGGACTGGGGCCGTCATGGCCGACGAGGATTTTGACCTTGTTCTTTATGAATTCCTTGGTGAAGATGTCTTCTGGGCCATAGATATAGAGGGTTGGACAGATGTAGACATCGTTTTCGATTACCTTATCGATCAGGCGCTGAAGTTTCTCCATCGAAATCGATTCACCCCCAAGCTCAATGACTTTATCTATGAATGATTCTCGTGTGGCCTTATCAGCATTTTCTGCCATGAGTTGATCGTGCACCTTTTTAAGTTCGTCTTTCAGAACATCCGGCCAAGGAACGATACCATGCTCAATGCTCCTAACACCCAAATCAATGGCCGTATCCATAGGGATTTCATGGAAAAGAAACCATCCCGGATCATGAACCGCTCTAAGCCCAAGTTTTTTCGTGACGAATTAGGGCAGGTCATCCTTTAGAGGAAAGGCGCCGGAACTCCTCCTCAACGATCCGGAGCACCGACAGGCTCGCCTTCTTGACCTTCCCCCGGTGGGCGTCAAGGGACAGGCCTGGGGCCAGCCACTCGCCCGCAATATTCGCGGGCGAGTACGGCGGGAAATGGATCCCCAGGTAAAACCCGCCCTCATTCGCTTCGCGCCTGAGGACTTCAAAGCCTATACTCCCGCTTACGCGGTGGATTTTCCCTTATGATTCTGCAACACAACTCTAGTCTTCGTCGTATAATTAGTGAATTTAGTTATACAACGAAAATAATAGTTGACAAACTAATAAATTAGTTTTATATTGAGGGTGAAATGAAAGAGCTGACCCGGGCGGAAGAAGAGATCATGCAGGTCCTCTGGGGGCTGGAGAAGGGCTTTGTCAAGGACATCATCGAAAAGCTGCCCGAACCGAAGCCCGCCTACAACACCGTCTCGACCTTCCTTCGCATCCTGGAGAAGAAAAAGGTCGTCGGCCACAAGGCCTACGGCAAGACCCACGAGTACTTTCCGCTTGTCGGCCGCGATGAATACAAGAAGAAGTTCGTCCGGTCCTTCGTCCGCCGCTTCTTCGGAGACTCGTTTCCAGAAATGGTCTCCTTCTTCGCCGGCGGGCGGGACATGAGCCTGCAGGAGCTCGAGGGCATGCGGCGTCTCCTCGACGAGGAGATCGACCGGCAGAAGGAGGGGAAGGAATGATCCCCCTGCTGTCCTACGCCGCCAAAGCCGCCCTCGGACTGACTCTCTTCTACGCCGTCTACGCCCTCTTCCTGCGGAACGAGACACATTTCCATTTGAACCGGGTCTATCTCATTGCCGCCCTGGCCCTTTCGTTCCTCATCCCGGCCTTCCCGGTCGCGTCGCCGTTCCGGACGGCTCCCGTGTCGCTCGACCTGGCATCCCTGCCTTCCGGCCCGCCGCTCGCCCGCGGCCTCGACCTCCACGACGCCGTGGCCCTCGTCTACGCCGCCGGGGCGCTCGTCTTCCTGCTCCGCTTCGGCGTCCACCTGGCCCGGCTGGCCTCGGTCGTCAGGCGCAACGGGGTGGTCCGCCGCGACGGCTCGCGGGTCGTCTCCGTGGGAACGGAGTTTTCGCCCTTTTCCTTCCTCGGCTTCGTCTTTCTCAACGAGAACGGCCTCGAGCCAGGCGATGTCCGTCGCATCCTGGCCCACGAACGCATCCATATCCGCCAGCTCCACTCGCTGGACCTCCTGCTCATGGATCTGGCTACGGTTCTTCTGTGGTTCAATCCTCTCGTCTGGCCGTTCAAAAAATCGCTTCAAGAGACTCACGAGTACCTGGCCGACGCCGGAGTCATTGCGCAGGGCTTCGGCGGCACCGGGTACCGGCGGCTCGTTTTCGAGCAGCACGTGGGCGCCCGGCTGTTTGGAGTGGGGAACAGCTTCAAGCAGTCGCAAATCCATAGGAGAATACTCATGATGTCCCGTAACCCGTCCGCCGGCGGCTCCCGGTGGAAATGCCTGCTGGCCATCCCCGCGGCCCTGGCCCTGATCGCCCTGTTCGCTGTCCCCCGGATGGCCGCCTCGGCGCAGCCCTCGGGCCAGGACAAGCCCGACCAGGCCGCGATGGAAAAGATGTCCAAGGAGAAGGCGGCCCAGGCCGCCGATGAGGTCAGGAAGATCGACCAGATGCAGTCCGAGCTCAAAGCGGCCTTCAAGGGGACCGAAGACGAGTCGAAGCGCGGCGAGATCAAGGCCAAGCTGGAAAAGCTGGCCCAGAAACGTCAGGATCTGGTCGCCAAGCTGGAAACCCAAGGAATCCACATGAAGTCGGCGGCCGCTCCTTCCGAGGAGATGATGAAGCTCAAACAGATGGCCGAGAAGCTCAACGCGGAGCTGGCCGAAGCCAAGGACCCCGCGGTCAAGGCCGATCTGGAGAAGAAGCTGCAGGAGCTGAAGGAGAGGGCGAGCGTCATGGGGGAGCACGTCGTCAAGGTCTCCAAGCCGTCCGAGCTTCCCCCGCTCGAGGAGATCAAGGCCAAGCTGACCTCCCTCAAGGAGAAAGAGACGCAAGTCCGCTCCGATCTGGAAAAGGCCGAGAGCTCGGAGAAGAAGGCCGAGCTCAAGAAGACCCTCCAGATGATCCTGGAGAAGCAGGAGGCCATGAAAGAGCTGGCCGTCAAGGCTAAAGCGGTCGGCGTGGAAAAGACCGCCAAATAAGCAAGAGCATCCTCACCGTTGCGCCCTATCCTCCCGAGCCCCGCGGCCGCGGGAGGGTAGGGTTTTTTTGTGTCCGGCTCCGTCGACTTTGGGGCGCGACTGTGGAAGAATAGGGCCCGATTCCCCCAAGAGGAGGAGCCCGCCATGGCCTTGACTCTCCGTACTTCCCTTTCCCTTATTCTCGCCGCGTTCGCCGTTCTGTTCTTCGCTTTCGCGCCAACAACCCCCGCTGCCAATGATATCTTTGAATCACGGTTAAGAGTGTGTTTCCTTGCCAATCGCGCCGCTCTGGTAAAGACATGAGAAAGCAATTCGTCAGGCTCATCAAGGCTCTTTCGTTTCTAACAGGCATTTCATTTCTGCTGGCGCAGTGTACCGCCAAAATGCCGCAAGGGGGGAAATTAGAGGAAGAGTTCAAAAATCCTTCCACAGAATTCAGGCCCTTGGCCTTTTGGGCTTGGCTAAACGGCTACGTCGACACCGCAAAAATGGTTTATGAACTGGAGGAAATGAAAAGACAGGGTATGCGCGGGGCATTTATCTGGGACGTCGGTTCGCTCGCTGATCCCGGGAAAATGATTCCCGCAGGTCCCGCCTTCCTGGGCGACCAATCGCTGGAAACCATCGCCTTGGCCTTGAAAACCGCAGGCCGGCTGGGGCTGGATCTGGGGATGATAGCCTCCAGCAGCTGGAATGCAGGGGGTGATTGGATCGATGAGGCGGACGCAAGTAAGCAGCTGCTTAGTACAACCCAGATAGTAGAAGGACCATTAAAGAAGAAAATCAGAGTGGCGAGACCTGAAAGCCTTGCCAAGGGAGCCAAGGCCTGCTTATTGGTAACCTCAGTCGCCCTGCCCCATTCCCAGGCCAAGGAGATCGATTATTCCGGGCCTAAACCGGTTTGTTTGGATGAGTTCACGACGGCAGATCAGAATATAGACTGGGATGTGCCCAAGGGGAAATGGGATGTCATCTCTTTTTTCATGTGTAATACCGGTCAGAACCTGGAATGCCCAAGTCCAAATTCCAACGGACCGGTGATCGACCATTTGAGCCGAAGGGCGACAAAGATCCATTTCGATACCATCCTGACCAGACTGGCCCGGGTCAGTGCGCCGCCAAACCATTTAAAGTTCCTGGAGGTCGACAGCTATGAGGTTTGGCCCGCGAAAGACTGGACCCCCGGCTTCATTCAGGAGTTTAAAGCCCGGTACGGATACGATCCCGGGCCATTCCTGCCTCTCCTGCAGGGATACAGCAGCAAGGACCGTATTGTAGGGGAGCGGTTCCTGGGAGATTACAGCCGCCTTGTAAGCGACATGATCATTGAAAATCATTTTGGCCAGTCTGTTGAAATGGCCCATAAGAACGGAATCAAGATGTTCGCCGAGGCCGGCCATGGAGGTTTTCCGCGGGTTGATCCGCTGAAAGGGCTTGGAAATTCCGATGTCCCCATGGGGGAATTCTGGAACCGGCAACGATTTTGGGTTACCCGGGAGGCCGCCAGCGCGGCCCATATTTACGGAAAACAGGTGGTGGCGGCCGAATCGCTTACGGGCTGGAACCACTGGCAACATGGCCCCACCGACTATAAGCAATTGATCGACATCGCCTTCTGCCAGGGCCTCAACCAGATCGTTTTCCACACCTTCGCCCATAATCCCGAAATCGCGGGCAAGCCGGGATTCGCCTATCATGCCGGGGAGCACCTCAATGTCAACACCACCTGGTGGGATATGGCTCGGCCATTCATGGATTATCTCAGCCGATGCTCCTATCTCTTGAGACAGGGAAATTTTGTCGGAGACGCCTGCCTCTATTATGGGGACCAGGCGCCCAACCTGGTGCCGCCCAAGCGGATCGACCCGAACATCACCCCGAGATTCAACGAGGACCAGTGCCCGCACTGCGGGCAGCCCAAGCCGGTCAATGTCGGAGCGTTGCCCGGGTATGATTATGACTACATCAATGCCGACGTTATCACCACGACCTTGCGGGTGGAAGCCGGAAAGCTGGTGCTGCCGTCCGGCGTTTCCTACCGGGTCATGTTGCTTCCGGACCGGGCGGATATTTCCCTTGAAGTTTTAAAGAGCCTTGAGAAGCTGGTGTCCGACGGGGCCATCGTGATCGGCCCCAAGCCGGAAAGGACCACCTCTCTGGCGAATTATCCGGAATGCGACGATGAGGTGAAAGCCATCGCCGGGAAGCTATGGGGCCAGGCCGACGGCAAAAAGACATTTTCAAACCCCTACGGAAACGGGAAGGTCTACTGGGGCAAGTCGGTGAAAGAGGTATTGGAAGAGATGAATGTGGTGCCTGATCTTGAGGTCAAAGGCCTTGACAACAGCGGGTCGATCATCGATTACATCCATCGCCGGACTGAAACAGAAGACATTTATTTTGTTTCCAACAGCAGTCCAAAAGCACAGCGGATCACATGCACCTTCAGGGTCGGCTCAAACAGGGTTCCCGAATTGTGGGATTCGGAAACAGGCCTGATCCAACGGAAGGTTAGCCATGAAAAATCGGGCGCCGGAATCCGCATGGAATTGATGATGGATCCTTTGGCCTCCCGGTTCGTCGTTTTTAGGGACAGGTCGTCGGGGAAAAACGATCCGGGGCTCGGCGCAGATCTACAGTTTGGATTTTCAGGCAGCCACGATGGCGCCGCAAAGACGGATATCACTGAAAACTGGAAGGTCAGCTTCAATCCCGGAATGGGCGGTCCCGCGGTCTATCCAATGGATCGGCTTACCAGTTGGCCGGATATCGATTCGGCCGGCGTAAAATTCTACTCCGGCAACGCAACCTATAGCAGGGAATTTACGGTTATTGAGGATATTCTCGCCAAAGCGCCGGTTGTTTACGTTGCTTTCGGGGACATTCAGGAAACAGCCCGGGTCATCATCAACGGACATGATGCCGGGATTATCTGGACCCCGCCCTACCGGGCCAACATTACCGGGCACCTCAAACCGGGGACCAATGAAATCAAGGTTGAGGTCATCAATACCTGGAACAACCGGATCGTGGGGGATCTGAGAAACCCAGACGAAACCCCCTACACTAGAACCAATGTGAAAAACAAGTTCAATGAAAGAAGCGCCCTGCTGCCGTCGGGTTTGATGGGAAAGGCGGAAATAATCTTTTTAGCTCCTCACCACAATTTGTAGGTAAGCCAAGCGAATCAGCGCTCGACGATCCGATATTGATGGTAGGCGACGCCATGGTCGCGGTCCAGGAGGTAGAGGCGATCGCCGAAAATCCAAATTCCGTCAATGAACTGCGCGACGGGGAGGCTTCCCAAGAGAACCCCCTCGGAATCAAAGACGTCGAGCTGGAACATATCGGTGGTCCGGAGATCCGTATTCCCCTCGTGCTTGACGGTCGAGCCCGACTGGTTCCCGGACATGGATATCCGGATGACTTCCTCGGGCTTGATCTGCCGTCGATAGGTGACCACCCAGACAGGAACAAAACGTCCTTCATCAGACGCAGGCCGGAAATGGGGCTCTTGACAAACCGGATCGTCCGCACTTCCTCGCCCTCGGTCGTCAGAATCGTCAGCCGGCGCTGGCTCGCGTCGAAAGCGAACAAGCGGTCGTCCGCGTCGACGGCCAGGGAGCGGATCGAGTTGAACTCTCCCGGCCCCTGCCCCTTCCGACCCAGGGACGCGACAAATGTCCCCTCCTTGGTGAACTTCTGGATGCGGGCGTTGGAGCTGTCCGCGATGTAGATGTTTCCCCGGCTGTCCTCGGCCGGGTCGTTGGGCATGTTGAAAGCGAGATTCTCGTCATCGGTGTCGGAGTCCCCGATGATGCGGACCGGGTCAAGGCGAACCTTGGACGTCGTTCTCCACTTGCCCGGCTGGACGTTATGGATGATTCGGACGCCGTCCTTGGTTTCGACCTTCTGGGGAGCGGAGAGTGCGGGCATCATCGGCAGGACGAGAAAAGCCAGGATTCCAACCGTCGCGATGGTCCGATGCTTCATGTTCATCCCCTCGGCCGCGAGCGGCCACGCAAATACGCGCCCCTCCGACGGCGGCGCCCGTCGCAGAATATTACGCCGCACGCGGCGCGCCCGTTTATCCTCTCCCGACGAGGCGTATCCCTCCGACCTTCTAAAATGGTCCAGACATATTGTGAGCTTTCTATGCCGGGCTGGCCAAACGCAATTGTTTCAGTTGGTTCTGCATCCTCGCCTTCATGAAAAAAGTTCGAAGATCACATATTACGGTACCGGCCAGCCAGACGATGGGCGCTTCACGCCAAGCACCGTCGAGACGCCGCCGCCAAAAGGCCCTGGCAACCATGTACTCATAAGTAACATATAATCAGAAATAATGTTAAGTATGTATGCGCGAACAAATAAAGCACTTAAGCCCAGTCCGGATAGGGACGCTACCGGGGAACCGAATGTACTTGAAACCACCGGCCGTTCCAAAATAATTTGAGGCTTGCCCCATCGCCGCAACGCTTCTCCAAAGAGGGAGCCGAAATGACTGCTGTATTCGTCATCTAATCTATGGCGACCATCGGCGTTTTCGTCGAGTGGCGGGACGGGTTCTGACGTCCTTCCCTTGCTTCCAGTATTACGCCGGCCGAGCGAGAACGCAAGCACAAGTTCATCCCCGATATTTGAATCTTCTCCTTCTCGATGTAGCCGCGGTGGGCCTCCTAAAAGGCGATGGCTTTTTAGCGAAAACCCTGCTATACATACCTTCGACAATTATCCGTCGGCGAGGAAATGTTGGCTCAGCAGGATCCAAGATCCGCCGGAGAATAACAGCCAAATCGGAAAGGAGAAAAAAATGGGATTAAAGCGGAAGCAGATGCTCATGGGGCAAAAGGCATATTTCGAACAGAAACTGCAAGACCGGCTGTCTTTGCTGTCGGGGAAGGGAATCGAAACTCCCAAGGCCGCTAAAGATACTCTCCTTAGAAAATTGAAGGCCAATATCAAGGCCATTGATAAAAGGGTGAAGTTCATTACCGACAACGAAAAGAGAGCGGAAGAAATGGTGAAGATAAAGGCGGAAAGGGCGGCCGCCCCCCAGAAAGAACAAGAAGGCGATAAAGGCGAGAAGCCTAAGAAAGCCGCCGCAGAGGGCAAGGGAAAAAAGATAAAGGCGGAAACGAAAGCAGCCCCTCCGAAAACAACGGAAGGCGGCAAGGCGCCGATGAAAAAGAAGGCGGATTAAACGAGACTAGATTCCGGCCGGAGTGATATTATCCGGCCGGGTCCCCCGATCATGAATCCCTGGCTCGGCATCCTTCTTCACGCCGTCGGCGGTTTCGCGGCGGCCAGCTTCACCATCCCCTTCCGGAAAATCCGCGGCTGGGCCTGGGAAAGCTACTGGCTGGCCAGCGGCGTATCGGCCTGGCTGGCCGCGCCCTGGATCGTCGCACTATTGACCGTCCCCGGACTGGCCGGCGCCTTGCGGGACGCCCCGGCCTCAAGCCTGGCCTGGAGTTATTTCTTCGGGCTGTTGTGGGGCGTCGGAGGCCTGACCTTCGGGCTGACCATGCGCTATCTCGGGATGTCCCTGGGATACGCCCTGGCCCTGGGCAACACGGCCGCCTTCGGAACGATCATCCCGCCGATCTACTTCGGGAAAATCGGGGGGCTTCTAGCGACGACATCGGGGAAAGTGACGCTGGCCGGTGTGGTCCTCGGTCTCCTCGGAATCGCCGCCGCCGGAGCGGCCGGGATGGCCAAGGAAAAACGGCTCAGCGCGGCCGAGAAAAAAGCCTCCATCCTGGAATTCGACTTCCGCAAGGGGTTTTTCATCGCCCTTCTGAGCGGTGTCATGAGCGCTTGTTTCGCCTTTGGAATCGCCGCCGGGAAACCCATCGCCGAGCGGGCCCTGGCCGCCGGAGCGCCGCCGCTGTGGCAGAACGGGCCGGTGTTCATCGTCATCCTGGCCGGCGGATTCACCACCAATCTATTGTGGTGCCTGCTTCTCTTCCGACGGAACAAATCGGCCCGGAATTACACCGATCGGCGCACCCCGATTCTCCGCAACCTGTTCTTTTCCGCTGCGGCCGGGACGACCTGGTATCTCCAGTTCATGTTCTACGGCATGGGCACGACGAAGATGGGCCGGTACGATTTCTCGAGCTGGTCGATCCACATGACCTTCATCATCGTTTTCAGTACGCTCTGGGGGCTGGCCTTCCGGGAATGGCGCGGGTCCACACGGAAGGTCTATGGTTTGATCGCGGCCGCCATCCTCGTCCTGATCCTGTCGACGATCGTCATCGGCGGCGGCAACTACCTGGCTTCGAGAGGCCGCTGAGGAAAAAACGATGCCGGACGTCCTGACCTCCCGAGAGCGCGTCGTCCGGGCGCTCAACCATCAAATCCCGGACCGTGTCCCCATCGACCTCGGCGGTTTCCAGACTGGGATCCACAAGGACGCCTACCGCAGCCTGATCGATCATTTGGGCTACCCAGAGGAGATCGTCATCCTCGACCCGGTCCAACAGATTGTCCAGCCGAGCGAGCGCGTCCTGGAGCGGTTCGGGGTCGACACACGCTATGTCTGCGCCCGGGCCCCGGAGGGGTGGAACGGCGGAATCGTCCCCCACATCCGCCAAGGCCGGCTGTGGCACGACCTGCGGGACGAATTCGGGATCGTCTGGTCCAGTCCCGACGACGAGCCAAGCTATATGGACATCACCCATCATCCGCTGGCCGGGGCAACGATCGCCGATCTCGCCGGATATCCCTTTCCCGATGGGAAAGACGCCTCGCGGTTCGCCGGCGTGCGCGAAGAGGCCCGGCGTCTTCGGCGCGAAACGCCCTATGCCATCTGCACGGGCATCTCGGGCGTGGTTTACGAAATCTGCTGGTATTTGCGCGGCCTCGAAAACTGGTTCGAGGACCTGCTCGAACGGCCCGCTTTCTGCGAAGCCCTCCTCGACCGGGTCTTGGCATATTGGCTTGATTTCGAGACGGGCTTCATGAAGGCCGTCGGCGACATCGTCGATGTGGTCATGATCGGCGACGACCTGGCGGGGCAGGACGGCCCCCTCTTCTCCCCCGCCATCTACCGGCGCTTGATTCAGCCGCGCCAAGCCGCCCTCGTCCGGCGGCTCCGCACCCTGACCCGGGCGAAAATCTGGTATCACACCTGCGGCGACTGCTCGGCTCTTCTCCCCGACCTCATCAGCAACGGCATCCAGGTCCTGAATCCCGTCCAGATCGGCCTGCGGGGGATGGATCCGCAGACGCTCAAAGCCCGCTTCGGCCGCGACCTGTCGTTCTGGGGCGGCGGCATCGACGCCCAGCACATCCTCCCGTTCGCCTCGCCGGAGGCGGTCCGGGACCATGTCCGGACCAACCTGGCCGCCTTCATGCCCGGCGGAGGCTATGTCTTCAACAACGTCCATAACATCCAGAAAGGCGTCCCGCCGGAAAACATTGTCGCCCTCTTCGACGCCGCCCGCGAGTTCGGAGTTTATACATTTGCTGCGCTTTGAACCCCGATTTTTAAATCGGGGTTCAAAGCGCAGCTCAGTATTAACCCAGGATATACCCCGGGCTTCAGCCCGCCCTCATTCGCTTCGCGATTGAGGACTGCAAAGCGGGGAGTCGAATGGGTTTAATTAAAATAAAAAGGGGGCCGTTTCCCCGGGAAACGGCCCCTCGATGATGACTGGTGCGGAAGGGGGGACTTGAACCCCCACGTCCTTACGGACATAAACTCCTGAGGCTTACGCGTCTGCCATTCCGCCACTTCCGCACATTCCACGACGCCGTCCGTCCGGGCGGCGCCTCAAAGCTCAGAAGCCGGTCTATTATAGGGGTTCGGATGCCCTCTGTAAAGGCCTTTAGCACTCTTCTCCAAAGACCGTTGGGGGGGATTCAACCAGCGTAGAATCTGCTATAATACCGCTTCTACGACCGCCGGCCGGGCGAATCCAAAGCCTAGGAGAGAACGATCCATGGACGTCGAACTGGGAAAACTCATCGAGACGCTCAAAGAAAAAGGCGTCGAGGAAGGCCGGAGAATCGGACGGGGCGAAATCGAGGAGGCCGCCAAAGAAGCGGCGGCCATGCTGGAAAAGGTCCGCCAACAATCGGCCGGGATCGTCCTCGAGGCCGAGAAGCGGGCCGGCGAGTTCGCGTCCAACGGCGAACGGGCCGTTCGGCAGGCCGCGCGCGATACCCTGCTTCTGCTCAAGAACCAGGTTCAGTCTCTCTTCGACCGGGTTTTTAAAGCGGAAATCTCCGCCGCCCTCGATCCGGCATTGGTGGGAGAGATGATTCTGCGGATCGTCGACGGCTGGGTCGACAAAACCGGCGCGGAGATCGTCCTCGGCCAGAAGGACAAAGAGACGGTCGAACGGATGATCGCCTCCGGAGTGAAGAAAGAAATCCAATCCGGTCTCGTTCTCCGAATCAACCCCTCCGACGATCACGGCTTCCGCTTCGCCCTCAAGGGAGAAGACGTCTACTACGATTTCACCGACGAAAGCCTGGCCATCGCCCTGAAATCGCTCCTCAATCCTCAACTCCGGGAACTTGTCGACGGGAAAGAGGAATGATGGACCGATACTACTACCTCGTTGCTCAGCTTCCGGGACTACAGTTCGAGCGGAAACCCCTGATCTCCGGCGAAGTCTTCCTGGAGGAAGCCGGCAAATGGCTCGGACGAAGCGCCCTCGAAACTCTGCGCCAAGTCCATTTGTACGATCTCTCTCCGGAACCGACCCCGTCGGCGCTTTACAACCGTTTCAAAGCCTTCGAGCGGGATTTTCGGGCTGAACTGGCCGGCTGGCGCCGCGCCCTCCGGGAAGAAACGGACCTCAAGCTTTCCTTCCCCTCCTCCCTGGTGCGGGAGGGAAATCCCTTGGAAGTCGAGCGCAAGCTCCTCAAGTATCGCTGGGATAGGCTCGAGGAAGAGGAACGGGGACACTATTTCGACCTCGAGACGCTCATCGTCTACCACCTCAAACTCCAGATTCTGGCCCGGCTGGCCGGTTATGACGGCGAGCGCGGCTTCCGGGTCTTCCGAACAATAAAACCCATTCTACTCCCCGGGCTGAAGCCCGGGGTCTATCCCGGGTTAATACTGAGCGGCGCTTTATACCCCGATTTAAAAATCGGGGTTGGGCGCCGCGAACGTATCAGCGGACACATGGAACAACGAACATGATCGGACACATCACCGGCATCAACGGCAATATGATTACGGCGCTTTTCGACGGCACCGTCACCCAGAATGAAGTCGGATTCGCCGTCCGCGGCCGGGAACGCCTCAAGGCCGAGGTCATCCGGGTCCGCAACAACACCGCTTATCTTCAGGTCTTCGAAAGCACCAAGGGGCTCAAGGTCGGCGACGAGGTGGAGTTCAGCGGCGAACTGCTCTCGGTAACGCTGGGACCGGGACTCCTGGGCCAGATCTACGACGGCCTCCAGAATCCGTTGCCCGAATTGGCGGATAAATACGGGTTCTTCCTCCCCCGGGGCGTCATCCTCGATGCCCTGGACGGAAAGAAACCCTGGGAATTCACGCCGCTGGCCAATCCCGGCGATATCGTCCGCCCCGGTTCCATCCTGGGATCGGTGCCCGAGACCCAGTTCGTCCACAGCATTCTGGTCCCCTTCGATTTTCCCGCCGCCATGACCGTCGAATCCATCCGGCCAGCCGGCGCCTGCACCATCCGGGACATCGTCGCCGTCGTTCGGGACGGGCGGGGGAACCGGCGCGAATGCCGGATGGCTTTCTCCTGGCCGATCAAAATTCCGATCCGGGCCTACCGGGATAAGCATCTCCCCGTCGAGCCGCTGACGACCAAAATCCGGATCATCGACACTTTTTTCCCCGTGGCCAAGGGCGGAACCTATTGCATCCCGGGGCCTTTCGGCGCCGGCAAAACCGTTCTTCAGCAGATCACCAGCCGCTACGCCGAGGTCGACATCGTCGTCATCGCCGCCTGCGGCGAGCGGGCCGGCGAAATCGTGGAGACGATGCGCGAGTTTCCCACCTTGACCGACCCCCGGACGGGCCGGTCGCTTATGGAACGGACGATCATCATCGCCAACACATCATCGATGCCCGTCGCGGCCCGGGAAGCCTCGGTCTACACGGCCGCCACTCTGGGCGAATACTACCGCCAGCAGGGGCTCGATGTTCTCCTGCTGGCCGATTCGACCTCGCGCTGGGCGCAAGCCTTGCGCGAAGTCTCCGGCCGGTTGGAGGAAATCCCGGGCGAAGAAGCCTTCCCGGCCTATCTCGAGTCGCGGATCGCCGGTTTCTACGAACGGGCAGGCCTCGTCGAACTGGAGACGGGCGGCCGGGGCAGTTTAACCATCGGCGGCACGGTCAGCCCGGCCGGCGGAAACTTCGAGGAGCCGGTCACGCAGGCTACATTGAAGGTCGTCGGCGCTTTTCACGGCCTGTCCCGAGACCGCTCCAACGCCCGCCGCTTTCCGGCGATCCATCCCCTGGACAGCTGGTCCAAGTACCCCGGATACTGCTCCGAACGAATCGTCCGTTTCGCCCGGGAAATCCTGGCCAAGGGAGCGGAGATCCACCAGATGATGCTGGTCATCGGCGAAGAAGGAACCTCGCTGGAAGACTTCATCGTCTACCTCAAATCGGAATTCCTGGACTCCGTCTACCTCCAGCAGAACGCCTTTGATCCGGTCGACGCCGCCACCTCTCCCCAGCGGCAAAAGTATGTCATCGAAAAAATCGACGGCATCCTCAGGGCCGGATTGAATTTTCAAAATAAAGAGGAAGCCCGCAGCTTCTTCCATGATTTGCGCCTGAAATTCATCGACTGGAACTATCTCCCCCTGGATACCGGGGAATTCCGGGCGCAGGAACAGCAAATCGACGAAATCCTGGGCAAGGCGGCGAGCCATGCGTAAGATCCACAACAAAGTCCTCAGCATCACCGGCGACGTCATCACGGTCAAGGCCTCCGGCGCGGCCTACGAGGAATTGGCGTCCGTCGCCACCCGGCGGGGACGGTCCCTGGCCCAGGTCATCAAGTTGGAGGGCGATATCGTTTCTCTCCAGATTTTTGCCGGCAGCCGCGGCGTTTCCACGAGCGACGAGGTCGAATTTCTCGGTCACCCGATGCAGGTGGCCTTCTCCGAAAACATGCTCGGCCGCGTCTTCGACGGCAGCGGCAAGCCCCGCGACAACGGCCCGGAGATCACTCAGCCGCTCATCCCTGTCGCCGGACCGTCGGTCAACCCGGCCAAGCGCATCATCCCTCATCGGATCATCCGGACCAACATTCCCATGATCGACGTTTTCAACTCCCTGGTCGCCTCCCAGAAGCTGCCCATCTTCTCGGTTTCGGGCGAACCCTACAACGAGCTGTTGGCCCGGATCGCCCTTCAGGCCGAGGTCGATTTGATTATTCTCGGCGGCATCGGGCTGAAATTCGACGAGTACATGAAATTCCGGATCGCCCTGGAGAGAGGCGGCGCCTTGTCCCGGTCGATCCTATTTATCCATACGGCGGCCGACCCCGTCGTCGAGGGCCTGATGGTCCCCGATCTTTGCCTGGCGATCGCGGAACGGTTCGCTCTGGAAGGGAAAAACGTCCTCGTCCTGCTGACCGATATGACGAATTTCGCCGACGCACTCAAGGAAATCGCCATCGCCATGGAGCAAGTCCCTTCCAATCGCGGCTACCCCGGCGATCTCTACAGCCAACTCGCCTCCCGCTATGAAAAGGCCGTCGATTTCGAGGGAGCGGGTTCTATCACCATCCTGGCGGCCACGACCATGCCCGGAGACGACGTCACCCACCCCGTTCCCGACAATACGGGCTATATCACCGAAGGCCAGTTCTACCTGCGGCACGGACGGATCGAGCCGTTCGGCAGTCTCAGCCGCTTGAAGCAATTCGTCAACAGCCGGACGCGCAAGGACCACCGGGCCATCATGGACGGTATGATCCAGCTCTACGCCCAGTCCAAGGAAGCCGAGGAAAAGCGGTCGATGGGCTTCCGGACGACTCCCTGGGATGAGAAACTCCTCAAATACGGCCGGCTGTTCGAAAGCCGGATGATGGACCTGTCGGTCAATATCCCCCTGGAACAAGCGTTGGACCGGGGCTGGGCGATCATGGCCGAGTGTTTCAAACCGGAAGAAACCGGGCTGCGCTCGGAGCTGATCAAGGAATTCTGGCCCCGGCCGGAAGCGCACGCGGCGGAGGGTAAGGACGAAGCGGCCTCCCGATGAGGCCGGCAAAGCGGAGAACCTGATCCGATGGCCAAGGTCCGGTTGACCAAGAACGAGCTCAAGCTTCAGAAGGACCATCTGAAGAGATACCTCCGTTTTCTGCCCACGCTCGAACTCAAGAAGCAACAGCTCTTGATCGAGATCCGCCGCATCCAGGCCGCGGCCGACCTCTTGGATAAGCAGGAAGAGGAACAGGTGAACGCAATACGCCCCTGGGTGGCCGTCTTTTCGGAAGAGGCGGGACTGGCCGAAATGGTCCGGGTCCGCGATATCCGGACCTCCCAGGATAATATCGCCGGAATCGCCATCCCCGTCCTGGACGAGGTCGTCTTTGATTTGCCGGACTATGACCTCCTGACGACTCCTTTGTGGGTGGACCGTGCTCTGCCTGAGCTCCAGACCGCCATCCGCCGCGACGCAGCCAGGGAATTTGCCGAGCGGCAGCAGAAGATTCTCCGGGAAGAGCTGCGGGTGACGACCCAGCGGATCAAACTCTTCGAAGGCGTCAAAATTCCGGAAGCGAGGGAGAACATCCGGATCATCCAGATTTTTCTCGGTGACCTCCAGACGGCCGAAGTCGTCCGGGGGAAGATCGCCAAGGCCAAGATCGAGGAGAAGCGGATGGGCGAAGTCCGGGGAGTTGCGGCATGATCGTCCGGATGAAAAAAGTCACCATTCTGGCCGCCCAGGACAACCGGAAGGAGACCTTGAGAGAACTCCGGAAACTCGGCGTCCTGCATGTCAAACCCGTCGCCGCTCTTCCCCTCGAGGATCTCGAAAATCTGAAAGCCGAACAAGCCCGGCTGGAAAAAGCCATCCCCTGGACCGCCCCCTCCGGCGATGCGGAGATAGACGCGGGTCGCGGCTCCGGCTTCATCGCCGAGGAAGGGCGGCGAATCGTCGATACGCTTATCGAGCTCCATCGCCAGAGGGAACAAATCCAGGCCGGTCTCCGGGAGGCCGAGGAACGAAGAGCTTGGTTCTCAAAGTGGGGGGATTTTTCCGTCCGCTCGGCCAGGGCTCTGGCCGAAGCTGGATTAACCCTTCATCTCTACGAAGCCGGACGGAGCGAACTGAAAATGGTTCCGCCGGAACGCTCCTTCATCGTTCTGGGAGAAACCAAGGGGCGGATACGACTCGCCCTTTTCGCCGCCGCTCCCGAGGACCGTCTGGACCTCCGGGAAGAGACCGTTCCGGACTTCGAGACGGAAGACCTTGTCCAGGAAATCGAGCGGCTCGACGCCCGGGAGAAGGACATCGGGGTGGAATGGGAGGCCCTGGCGGAGAAGAGAGCGGCCCTCCTCGCCTATGGCCGAATACTCGAGGGAAAATTGTCATTCGCCCGGGTCCATGCAGGAATGGGCCAAGAGGAAGGCTTTGTTTTTGTTCAGGGTTTCTGCCCCCGGGACGCCGTTCCGGCCGTCAAATCCGCCGCCGCGCGCGAGGGATGGGGTTTTCTGGCCGTCGATCCGGACGATCCCGACGAAGTGCCGACACTCATCCGCAATCCCGGATGGGTCCGGGCGATCCAACCCCTGTTCAACTTCATGGGAACTTTTCCCGGCTACGCCGAAACCGACGCCAACGCCTTTCTGCTGATCTTCTTGAGTCTTTTCTTCGCCATCCTGATCGGCGACGCCGGATACGGGCTGCTTTTTCTCGGGC
>CAZLAM010000081.1:0-42456 GCA_964557435.1 uncultured Eubacteriales bacterium | reverse complement strand
TCGCGAATGAGGACTGCAAAGCCTGCCCTAATTCGCTTCGCGAATGAGGACTGCAAAGCCTGCCCTAATTCGCTTCGCGAATGAGGACTGCAAAGCCTGCCCTAATTCGCTTCGCGAATGAGGACTGCAAAGCCTGGGGAGTCGAATGGGTTTAATTTTGGCCGAAGGCCGCCGTGTGTGATGCTGACCTGCAATATTCATGAGTATCGACATTTCAAAGGGAAAAATCGATTTCTTGAATAAGACGGGCAAAGGGGGGAATAATCGTACTCCCCGGTTGTATTTGGATTGACGGCGCTTGCGGTCATCGGGCATTTGTTATACATCATAAGAAAGAGAAAGGAGATCCATCCATGCTTTGTTTTCGAAAAACTCGCGTCTCCCTGGCCTTATTGTCTCTTGTTGCCGGCCTCGCGGCCGCCGCTCAAGAGGTCCCGCCTCCGCGGTTTATTAAAGATATTCCGGACCTCAAGATCCAGGCCGATAGCCGCATTCGCTCGGTGGTCATTTTCCCTGATCGGGCGACCGTGGTTCGGTCGGCCGAAATCAGGCCCATTCTCGGTCCCCAGTCCGTCGTATTTTCGGGCCTGCCGACGACCCTCATCGGCAGTTCCCTGCGGGCCACGGGGCGGGGAACGGCCGAGGTCAAAATCCTCGGTCTGGAATCCGCCAACGAGTATCTGGAATCACCGCTCTTGCCGGAAGCCCGGAAACTCCAGTCCGAACTGGAAGCTCTCCAATTCGAGATGAATCGGACCAAGAACGGCCTGGCCGTCCTGGCCGCCCAGGAGAATTTTCTGTTGTCCATTCAATCAACCCAGGCGTCCAAGGCTTCGGCTGACCTGGCCCAGGGCAAGGCCGATCCGGCGGCTTGGGAGAAGACGATCGAGTTTCTCGGCGCCAAACTCGGAGCCTTCAAAAACAGTCAGCTTGACCGGCAGAAAATCCTCAAGGAACAGGAACTCAAAGCCGAGTCCATTAAAAAACGGATCGATGAAATCAAGCCCTCGAAACCCCGGGAGGCGCGGAAAGTGACCGTCCTCCTCGACGCCCGAACGGCGGGGGATTTTACCCTGGACCTTTCTTATACGGTGACGAACGCCATGTGGACGCCGCTCTATACGATCCGGGCCCTGCCCGACAGCGGAGAGGTTGAATTGGCCGTCTCCGGGCTGATTCAGCAAAGAAGCGGGGAAAATTGGGAAGGGGTGAAGGCTTCACTATCGACCTCGTCTCCCGCGCTCGAAAGCAGGCCCCGCGAGCTGTCGCCCTGGATTCTGGATATTTACGTTCCCCGGCCGGTCGCCCGGAGCGAAGGGCGGATGGCGGCGCCCGGCAAGGGAGGAGGCGGCACCGAAGACCGGATGCGGATGACCGAGATGGCGGCCGCGGCCGCACCTCCGGCCCCGCCGCGGGAAGCCGAGGTCGAAACGGCCGCCGTCACCGATACCGGGATCCATCTCAACTTCGAGATCCGTCGGGCCATCGATGTTCCGAGCGACGGGGCGCCGCACAAGTTCCCGATCGATAACCCGACGCTCAAGATCAGGTTCGATTATTCGGCTGTCCCTAAAGGGAGGGAAGCGGCCTTCCTGCGCGGCACGCTGACCAATACGCTGGCCTACCCGCTCCTGTCCGGCGGCGCCGATCTCTTCATCAATCAGGACTTCGTCGGTGCGACAAAACTGCCGTTCGTGGCCGCCGGCGAGGAGACCCGGATGTTTTTCGGCGAAGACGGTCAGATCAAGGTCCGGACCGAACTGGTGAAAAGAGAGAAGTCGGGCGGCGGATTCCTGAGCAAAACCGAGAAGCTCCGGCTGGTCACTCGGATTACCGTGCAGAATCTGCGCAAAACCCCGGTCGAAATCGAGGTGACCGACCAGATTCCCGTGAGCCAGAACTCGAAAATCGAAGTGAGGGATGTCTCTCTCCAGCCGGCGCCGGGGAAGAAAGACGACAAAGGCCTGCTGACATGGACGCTGAGCCTGGCCCCTCAGGGGAAAAAGGAAATCCTGATTGATTGGACGATCGAATATCCGCGGGACGCTGCCATCATCGGATGGTGATCGGGCGAACATGTACGACTTCAGCGCCAGGCATCCCGAAATCCACCCGGAAACATTTCTCGCCGAGGGGGCCCGTTTGATCGGCCGCGTGACCCTCAAGGCCGGGGCCAGCGTCTGGTACAACTCCGTCCTGCGGGCCGACGTGGCCGATATCGTCATCGGCGAGAACTCCAACATCCAGGATAATTGCACGGTCCACGTCGATTTCGACCGTCCCACCGTGCTGGGGGCGAACGTGACGGTCGGCCACAACGCCGTCCTCCATGCCTGCACCATAGAAGACGATTGCATTATCGGCATGGGCGCGATTGTCCTCGACGGCGCCGTCATCCGGCGGGGATCAATCGTCGCCGCGGGAGCTCTCGTCCCGCCGCGCAAGTCCTACCCCGAGGGTTCGCTGGTTCTGGGTACTCCGGCGGTTGTCGCCCGCAAGCTTTCCGATGAGGAAATCCGCCACAATGCCGGTCACGCCCGTTCCTATGTCGAGTTTTGGAAGGCGTACAAGGCCGCGGGGATCGGCGGCAGGCCTTAAACTGCCATTTAAGCCCCGGCCGCTTTTATTGACTTCTCCTTAACGGCGTGTTAATCTGCGTCCATCCGCTGCGGGGAGGACCACATGAACCAATTCCTCGGTCACAAGCTGCGTAAATCCAGGGAAAAGATGGGTTTGACCCAGACGGCCTTCGCCAAGGCGCTGGGCTACTCGGCCGAGTACATCTCCTACCTCGAAGCGGGTAAACGAACGCCGAGTTTTGCCGCCCTCAACAAAATGGCTTCGTTCCTCAATAAGGACATTCCATACTTCTTCTATGAGCGGGAGGCGCCGGCGGACGCTTTTGCCCTGCTCTTCCGGGCCGAGACCGTGGATGACCGCGCCCGGGAGGAACTTCAGAGGTTCCGCCGCTATTGCGACGATTACCTCAAGCTCGAAACCGTGACCGGCCGCCGGCTCGACCCGGCCCCGCTTTACGGCAACATCCCGCCCCACCGGATGGCCGACGAGGAGCGCCGCCGTCTGGGTCTCGGTGACGAGCCCATTCGCGATGTCTTCGCCCTTTTCGAGGCCAATGGTCTGCGCATCCTGCGCCAGCCCATGCCCGAGGATTCCCGGGTCAGCGGCGTCTTTGTTTATCTCGAAGCTAAGCAAGCCGCCTTTGCCCTGGTCAACTCGGCCCAGTCGCTCGGCCGCCAGGTCTTCAGCGCCGCCCATGAGTACTGCCATTTTCTCAAGGACCGGCTCGAAGGTCCGGTCGTCGAAAGTCCGGACATGTTCGTCGACGATTATGTCGAACTCTACCACCCCCGTGAACAATACGCTCAGGCCTTTGCCGCCCGATTTCTCATGCCGCCTTCAAAGGTCCACGAGATCGTGAACAAGGAATTCCATGGCCAACGGGTCCACTATGACCAGGCGCTTTTTCTCAAGCGTTATTTCGGCGTCAGTATGGCGGCCATGCTCCGCACTTTGCGCGATCAAGACTACATGGACAAAGTCGAATGTGAAGACGCCCTTAAGCGCGACCCCGCGCCGCGCGAGAAGGACCTGTTCGGCGTCGGGGAGGACGAGGGGGTTCTGGATCCCGATGAGAAGGGGACGATCCGGACCGCCGGGGTCGTCAGCGGCTTCCTGTTCAAATTCAAAAAGCGTCCCATCACCTCGGATCGTTTCAAAGTTCTTCAGGACGAGGCGGCCCGGAAGATCGCGGGCGGTGCGGGACTGAAGAAAGGGGTGCAGAAAAAGCTTCCCACGCCCGAGGATTGACGGAATTCCAAGGAGTATTCATGAATAAGACGGTTAAAATCATCGTCGTTTTTCTTCTGGTGGACATCCTCGCCCTGGGTGGGTATTTCGTCTACAAATCTCTCCGGGGCGGGAAGGGCAACCGGGCGGAATCGGCCTGGGTCATGATTGACGAGAATTTCGTCCCGACCAACGCCGTCGAGGAATTCATCAAGACCGATGCCGCCAACCGTCAGGCGCTGCCCATCTATATCAGGAATTACGGCCGCGACGCCAAGGTCCTGAGGAGATTCAAGGGCAAACGGTTCGCCCAGGTGACGGAAAACATCCTGTCGCTGTTCTTCAAAGGGCTGGATGACTTGATGATCGTCGGTATCAAGTATAAGACCGAAAACGAGCGCGAGGTCGTCCGGACGATGCTTTATGTCCTCGATGCCGGCCAATGGAAAGTGGGAGACACGGGCACGATCGTGGAGTGAGAAATGAGGGGGTTCCCTTCCCTCAAAAAGCACCTGGTTCATGTCGTGTCCTTGAAACCGGAGGAAATCCTCCTGGACGACGGGGTAAAGATGATCTGATCAGGACGCCGGGTTTTCTTTCCGTATTTTGACTGAACCGGTTTCCTTGGTGTCCATGAGACGCAGGAGCTCCTGGATCTCGGCCGGCCCGAGAATTGGGATAGCCCCCGCATCCAGCTCCTTGTCCAATCTTTCCCTTAAAAACAAGCGGATGACGTCGGCCAAGCTTTCCCGGCGCAACGTTGCGGATTTTTTGAGTCTTCCGTAAAGGTCGTCGTCCAGCAATATTTGCAGTTTTTTCATCAATCTCCCCTGAAAACAAATGTACATAAGCGGCTCCTCGATGTCAATCGCCTTGACCCAATTTGTCCCGGCATTAAGAGAGACGCTCGGCGGGGCGGATTGTCTCATGAGGCTGGATATTGCCGGTTCCCCGCCCGAAAAACGAGATCCTCTCGTATCCCCGCTGTTCTTTCGGTACCCTATCAGAGCACTTTGATCTCCAGCATGCGATCGATGCGGAAGTTGCGGATGTCCTCGCGTTTGTAACACCAGGCCCGCAGACCCTCGAAAGTCTTGCCCCTGTACACCATGGGCTCGATGCATTCCGGCCTGATTTTGCGCTTGGATTTCGTATCGTCGGGCTTCAAATAAACGATCTCCAGGGTCTTTCCCTCGGAGATGGCCTCCTCGATCAGCCGCCGTTTGTCGGCGTAGGCGAACCGCTCGTCGGACTTTTTGTACTGGAAACGGGTCAGAAATTGGACCACCCGCCAATCCATTCGAATATGCCCCAGCTGAATGGGCTTTTTGAGGACCAGGCCCTCGAAGCTCGTGCACCGGCTCAGGGCCACATAGACTTGGCCGTGGGCGAACGTGCCGCGGCCGACATCGACGACCACCCGGTCGAAGGTCTTGCCCTGGCTCTTGTGGATGGTCACGGCCCAGGCCAGCTTGAGAGGGTACTGGGTGAAGGCCCCGACGGATTCGCTGACGATCTTGTCGCCCTCCCGATCGTAGGCGAATCGGAAAAGCTCCCAGATATTGGGAACGATGTCCACGATCTCGCCGTCGCGCAGCTCGACCTCGATGACATCCGGGCCGCCCGTCTCCCGGACGACGTCGATGATCTTGCCGATCGAGCCGTTGACCCAGCGCCCCAGCGGGTCGTTCGTCAGGAGCATGACTTGGGCGCCTGTTTTGAGCTCCAGGCGCTCATCCGTGGGCAGAGAGGACCGGTCGAATTCCCCCTCCATGAATCCGTCGTAGGTGAAGGTCTCGCCGTCGAGAGTCTCGAGCTTTTCACGGTTTCTCTGGAAAGCCTGATCGTTGGTGCTGGTCAGGGTGATATAAAACTCGTCTTCGGGAGGGACGAAGGCCGGGTCATAGCGCCGGTTGAGACTGGCCAGGTCTTCATCGGTGGCCGACCGGTTGCGGATGGCGTTCAGGAGCCCGATGAACCCGGCGTCCGACTGGCGGTAGATTTTCTCCAGCTCGATAAATTCCAGGGGATAGCCGTTCTCGGCGAAAACGCGGGCGGAGAAGAAAAACGGCGTCTCGTAGGGCGAATCGAACAGGGATTTCTCCCGCCAGGTGACCACGGGCGGGAGTTGGTAAAGGTCGCCGATAAACACCATCTGAATCCCGCCGAAGCGCAGTTTGGGCATCGGCCCATTCAGGCGGAGGAACTTTTCCACGCAGTCGAGCAGATCGGCCCGGACCATGGAAATCTCGTCGATGACGACGGTGTCGAGGTTTTTATAAAGGTCGGCCTTGTCCTTGTCTTTCTTCTTGTTGAGCGTCTTAACCGTTTCCAGGGTGATGTCGGGTTTGAACTTGCAGAACGAGTGGATGGTCTGGCCGTGGACGTTCAAGGCGGCTACGCCGGTCGGGGCCAGCACGGCGACCTGTTTTTTCGTCGTGTCGCGAAAGTACTCCAGGAGAGTCGATTTCCCGGTACCCGCCCGGCCGGTGATGAAGACCGGTTTGTCCGTCGTCTCCAGCAGGTCGAGGGCCCGTTTGAATTCGGGGTTGATCTCGATTCCGGCCCGGCGGGGGGCAGGCTCTTTTTTTCGGGGCGGGCGGCGGTCGGGTTTGGGCATCGTCCTAGCGCAGATCTTGGACCGTCAAGTCGGCGCGGTGGATGATCATGCGGGTACCTCGGCGCCGATTATAATCCAAGCGGCCGAATTGTACCTGCAATTTTTCCGCCTATTTTTAAAAGATCGGATCTCTTCCATTCTGTGTCTTGCGGCATGGTATTCGGCCCGGCGGCGCGGGTTTTTCACGCCGTTCCTGCGCCGTTTTCTGGGCGGCTCAGAACTCGCATCCCGTGATCGATCTAACGGTCTTGGTTCGGGATACTCGGACATCTTCGCCGGCCTGATTCTTTCCGATCCGGCTCTCCTCGAAAACGACTAGGAACGGCTAAACCCGCGCGGTTTCGCCGTTGGCCGAACACCGTGCCGCCTCACTTACCCACACCAAATGGAAAAGATCCGAAAGCCCCAAAAACTTTATTGAAATCCAGGGATGCCATTTTGGGCTAGTCGTTGATTCACCTTGATAATGGCCTTCGCACGGCCTATGTACGCCGGGAGGGCTGCGGATAAGACGGCGGATGAGCTCAGCTCATCAAAATGCGCAGGCGCCCCGCTTGTTCTTTTCGTAATATTTCTGATGATAGTCCTCGGCTCGGAAAAACGGCGCGGCCGGAACGATCTCGGTAACGATGCGGCCCCGGAAGCGTCCTTCCTTCTCGATTTCGGACCGGACTTTCTGGGCGGTTTTTTCCTGGCTCTCGTCCTGGGTGAAGATCACCGAACGGTACTGCGTGCCCACGTCCGGACCCTGGCGGTTGAGCTGGGTCGGGTCATGGAAACTAAAGAATTTGCGGACCAGGTTCTCGTAGCTGATCTTTAGCGGATCGAAAGTCACCTGGACGGATTCAGCATGGCCGGTCGAGTCCGAGCAAACCTGTTTATAGGTTGGATTGTCGGACTTTCCGCCGCTGTAGCCCGCGGCCGTCGTCAGGACACCTTCAACCTGGCTGAATTTGTACTCGACACCCCAGAAACAACCCGCGGCGAAAGTGGCGACCTGGGGAGCGGAGGCTTTTATCTCGGCGGCGGAGCGGAAGACCATGGCCGCCGAATTGATGCAGTAATGCTTTCCATTGGGGGCCGGGCCGTCGTCGAAAACGTGGCCCAGATGGGCATCGCAGACGAAACAGCGCGCTTCCGTCCGTCGCATCCCATAGGAGAGGTCGTCTTTGGTGATGATGTTGGCCTCGGCGTAGGGGGAAGTGAAGCTCGGCCAGCCCGTCCCGTGTTCATATTTCTTTTCGGACGTGAACAACGGGGCGCCGCAGGCGGCGCATTCATAGACTCCGCTGTCCCAGAAATCATTATATTTTCCCGAAAAGGCCGGTTCCGTCCCGCATTGGAACATGACGGTATATTGTTCCGGCGTCAGAGTCTTTTTCCACTCGGCGTCGGTTTTTCGGATCTGTTGGGTCATCGAAGGGGCTCCTTTCTCGGCTCCGGGAGAGGGGGAAAATTCCCCATACAACAAAGCGTTCAGGCCTTTCCAGCCCGTCCAACCCAGAAACAGGCTGAGGGCCGCTATGGCCATCTTCTGACGGATACTCATGGGACCTCCTGGTCGATATACTTAAATCCTATAGTTATAATATACAATAAAAACTAAGGAAATCAAGCCGCCTTGGGGAGGGGCAACGGAAAAAGCCTAATATCAGGCTTTCGGTGCGCTCGGTTCGGACGAGGCGGCCGGCCGGGCGAATTTTTCCAGCCAGTTTTCCAATTCCTTGGGAGCAACGAATCCGACCAAACGGTCTTTTTCAACGCCTTTTTCGAAGACAATCAGCGTTGGAATGGCGGTGATCCCGTGGCCTCCGGCCGTGCGGTTGTTGTCGTCGGTGTTCAGTTTCGCGAACTTGATCCGGCCGGACATCTTTTCCGAAGCGCTTTCGAGAACCGGGGCCATCATGCGGCAGGGGCCGCACCAGGGAGCCCAAAAATCGACAACGACCGGCAATTCGGCCTTGAGGATTTCGGCGGCAAACGCGGCGTCGGTGACATCAAGAATGTTTTTCATCTGGGTTTTTCTCCTTCCAGGGCTATTTTGAGGATCCGGGAGATCCGGGCGTCGGTGATCCGGTAGCAGATGCGCGTCTTTTCGCGGCGTCCCTCGATGATCCCCGCTTCCTTCAGGATCTTGAGATGCTGGGATACGTTGGGTTGAGAAAGTCCGAGGCATTTCCCGACTTCCGAGACACAGCATTCCGATTCCGTCAAGCGCTGGAGCAGAAGGATCCGGGCGGGGTGGGCCAGGGCCTTGAACCGCTTGGCCGCGGGACCGTATTCGGCGAGCGCAGATCTCATGGCGGACCTCATTTAATATACAAAATACATTATATTATAAAATATGAATATGTCAAGAGGCGAATCCCGCCTATCGTCGAATGGCCCCGATCCCCCTTTCCTCCATACAAAATGGGAGAGATTCACGATTTTATACATTCGCGGCGCAAAACCCCGATTTTTAGATCGGGGAACAAAGCGCCGCTCAGTATTAACCCTGGACATGCTCGGGGCTTTTCCGAGCAAGCCCTACGGTTTTTGTAGGATATACCCCAGGCTTTGCAGTCCTCATTCGCTCGCGAATGAGGACTGCAAAGCCTGGGGAGTCGAATGGGTTTAATATTTCGGCCGGAAGGGGGATCCTATTTTCTTTGTTGGCGGGCTTTGAAATAAACGGGCTTTGACTTTTTCTTGCGGATTCACTATGATCGAACTATCGATGCTGGCTGGAGAGGACCCTCCTTAGCCCCGTTTCCTTTCTTTTTAAACCTTGGCGCCTCGACAGCCAGCGCCATTTCCCCCTGAAAATTAATCTCGTCCTCCCCCTGCCCTCTGGGAGGAAGGGCGAGGACGGTTTTCTTTGGAGATCGAGGTGGATTGTGCTAAATTACCGGGGCAAAAATCCGTCACTGTAGCTGGTAGAGGAGTCACGCGGAGTGCAACGACGAAGTTTGAGATCCTTGTTGATGGAAAGGTCGGCCGCCAAGGCGGAAGACCGTCCCTTTCTCATCCTGGCCGAGCTTGTTTCTCTGCCGGGCCATAATCTGAGGAATTTCGAGCGGTTCCTGGCCGATGCGGCCGGGGGCGCGGCCGAAGTCCCGGCGGCTTTCCGGTTCGCCGGAATCACCATTCCCCAAAGCCCCAACGGCAGGGCGTCTTTGAGCCCGGTCGATATTTTCGCCATCCTCGATAAAAAAGGATCCTGGAGCGGCCTCGACGTCGTTCCCCATGTCTCCGCCAAGGACCATAATGCTGAGGCGATCAAAACCTATCTTCTGGGGCTTCGCCTGCTAGGCTTGGAGTCCGTCCTGGCTTTGACCGGTGATAAACCGGCCGCATCCAAAGGAGTTTTCGAAGTCGATTCGATCGGCTTGCTTGGCCTCGTCCGGGAGCTCGATTTCGCCTCTATTGTCGAGGCCGGCCCGGGGCGGTTCGACGGAGTGCCCCGATTTTTCCCCCTGGCCGCCGTTTCCCCTTTCAAATATACCGAAGCGTCCCAGGTCCAGCAGTATTTCAAGATGAAAAAGAAAATCAGGGCTGGGGCCAAGGCGCTGATCACCCAAATGGGCTGGGATTCGCGGAAAAGCGAAGAGCTGTTCCGCTATCTGGGGGAAGAAAATCTCGAAGTGCCGGTCTTCGGCAACGTTTTCTTTTTGTCTACGATCAACGCCTCGCCGCGGTTGATGGCGGAGGGCAAGCTTCCGGGTTGCTACGTCAGCCGGGAGCTTTTCCGGACCGTCGCCCGCGAATCCACGGCCGACCATATCGAAAGGGCCGCCTTGCAGACGGCCATGTACCGCGATCTGGGAGCGGCGGGTGTCGACCTGGGCGGCTTGCCGGATTTCGCCACGATGACCGCGGTCCTGCGCCGGGCCGAGGAGATCGGCGGCGGATGGAGAGAGCACCGGGCCAAGCTCGATTTCGGGGTCGGCCGGCTTCCCGATGGAACGGCGGGATATTATCTTTATGATGAGAGCGGTATCCGCCGGACCGCATCGCCTCTCAAGCCCGGACTCGGGAAACGGATGTTCGATCTTACCCATGGCTTGCTTCTGACGCCGGGAAAGGGTCTTTATCCGGCGACTAAGGCCGTTCTGGCTTCTTTTCCGTCGATCCGGCGGGGGCAGGGCTTTGCCTATGATCTCGTCTTGGCGGGCGAAAAAGCGGCCAAGACGCTCTTTTTCGATTGTCAGGAATGCGGCGATTGTTTTTTACCCGAGAATTTCGGCCTGTGCACGCTCGGCCGATGCGAAAAAGGGCTCTCCAACCCGCCCTGCGGAGATGCCGATGTTCAGGGCCGCTGCGGCACCAATCCCGACCGCGTCTGCGTCGGCGAGTCGATTTACCGGGCGGCGGCGAGCGAAGGGAAGTCCGGTGTGAGGAGACTCGAAGATAACGTCCTTCCCGACCGCAATCCGGTCCTGGCCCACACGGCCTCAATTCCCAATTTTTATTTCGGTCGCGATCATGCCCGGCCGCGGTCGCTCATCCAGATCGGAGAGCTTCTCCATGGAAGCATCCCCAAAACGGCGGCGGCGATGTCCGAGCTCCAGACCCTGGGGGAGGGCGCGCTCGACCGGCCCGGCGGCGCGCGCGATTACCTGCTGGCCCTGATCGAGGCCCAGATCGAACATAAGGCCGACTATATCGATATCAACGTCGACGCCTTCGGCGGCAGCGACTTGGAGTTCCGCAAACGGATGATGAGGGATTACGTCCGTTTCATCCGGACGAACGGCCGGGGAGTTCCGGTGTGCGTCGACAGCGGGTCTCCGGACGTTCTCGAGGCGGGATTGCAATCCTGGTTTGAAGATGCGCCGTCCGAAGTCTCCGTACCGCTGGTCAACGCGGTCAAGACATTTACCATGGACCGGCTCCTGCCGCTTCGCGCCGGACGGCCGTTCAAGTTTATCGGCATGCTCGTCGACGAGAAAACGGCCGGACATGAAGGCGTCTACAGCGTGGATGAGCTCGTGGCCATGGCCCGGGCTCTGTTCGCGGCGGCGACGGGGAAGCACGGCTTCCGTCCGGACGATATTTTCATCGACTCGACCGTTTTCCCCATGGCCATCGACATGCCCATGGCTCCCGATACCCCCGGCTTCACTTTCCGGACTTTCGAAACGATCCGCCGCATCCGGCGGGACCCGGCTTTCAAGGGGGTGCATTTATCCCTGGGAATCACCAATTCCGTGCGCGAACTCCCCGGCCGCAAGACCGGAGTTTGTCGCGCCTACCTGGAGCTGGCCCGGCGGCGCGGCCTGGACGCGGCCATCGTCAACGTCCTTCACGATTACGAGGACCATCCGGCGGCGCCGGAACTCGTCGCTTTTGTCCAGGCCTTCGTCGGGCAGGACGGCAGTCCGCAAGCCGGCCAGAGAGCCATCGATGCCATGATGGATTTTTGCCGGACAAACCGCAAAAAGCGCTCCTGACCCGGGGCTAAACAATCCGACCCGCGGCGTCGTATATGAAGGGAGGGGTGCTTCATGGCTAAAGCGTCTGCAAACGTCCGAGCGGCCGGTCCGGCCGCGCTTCTTTGTCTCGTTATGCTCCTGTCGGCCTGCTCCGGCGGCGGACAAGTGCTCATCGGTCCCGACGGAGTTCCGGTCGAGTCGAGGAAAGCCGAGGCGGCCGGGCTGGTCCAAAAGGGTCATTATGGAGCGTTCAAGAAAGCGGCTTTGATTTACGCCGGGCTCTATACCCTCCAACCGGCCCGCCAGGCCGTGGCCGTTGATTATGTCCGGACCCTGGTCCTGCTCCGGATCCGTGAGCGCCAGCTGTCCATCCAATCCAGCCGGACGGTCGAAACCGCCCTGGCCGTGCTCCGGGAGAATCCCGAGCTGGCCGGGCTGAAATTCTATGTCGACCAGGCGGATCTCGTCTCGGCCCGAACCCGCGGCATCCAGACCGATATCGACACCCGTTCGTTCGCTCGTTGGACGCAGGCGGACTTCGAGAAGGCCATGAAGGCGGCCCGGACTTTCCAGGCTGAGCTGAGGGCCAAGGCGGCGAGCGAGGAGTTCTCCGCATACTGTTATCTGGTCTTCTATGCCTCAATGGCCTCGATGCGTGAAGGGCAGGAAGATTTCTCTCCCCTCTTTGCCCTGTTTCCGGATTCACGATTGATGCGTTACCTGAACGCCCTGCGGTATACGAAGGAAAAGCCGGAACTTCTAGACAAGCTGGCGGCGGAGGATCCGGAGTTCTTTGAGGCCTATTTCCACCTGGGGGAGATGGCGCTAGGGGAAAGAAAGGTCCTTTCGGCTGAGTCGAACTTTCTCAAGGCCGAGGCGGGGCTTGTCGATTCCCCCCAGGTCTTCATTTATCTGGCCAGCATTTACACGACAACCGAGGAATTCGAAAAGAGCCTGGCTTACTATGACAAGACTTTGGCTCTCTCGCCCGGCTACCGGGATGCGCTGCTGGGGAAGGCCATCAGCCTCAGTTACCTGGGCCGGTATCAGGAAGCCATTGAGGTTTTGGGCAGGATGGTCGAGTTGGGCAACTGGCTGATGGGAGAGGCCCATTATTGGCTGGCCTGGAACCATCAGGCGCTCAAAGCGGTTGACTTGGCTCAACTGAATATCGAGGAATCCAAAGGGCGCCTGCCGACGAATTCCGAGGTCTTTGGGCTGGCCGGTACGATCGCCCTGGAAAAGGGCGAGCTCGACCGTTCCGAAACGGAGTTCAAGGAAGCGTTGAAATATAACCAGGGCAACACCGAGGCGCTGTTCGGCTTGGGCCGGATCAGCGACAAGCGTTCCCGATGGGCCGAAGCGGCCGGGTTTTTTGTGCGGGCGGCGGAGATCCTCGGCGGGAACGAAAAGGCTTTGCGCGAAAAAATCGACGAAATAAAGTCCGCCCCATTATCAGACGACCGTCGGGCCCGGATGCTGGCCAAGAAAGAAACCCAGCTTCGCATCGCCCAAGCCACCCGGGCGACTGCGTTTTATGGCGGTGCGGTAAGCTGGATGAATGCCGGCTTCAAAGAGCGCGCCCGCCCTCTGGCCGAGCAGGCCGCCTCCCATCCCCAGTTCAAGGAGAAGGCGGAGGCGCTTCTCGCCAGGATGAAGTAAAGGGAATATATCCCATCTCGCCGGTCACCATGCCGCTTGACCATCCCCGGAGATGGGAGAAGAATACCCAAAGACCCTCCCTAAACGCTGCGGCGCCCTCCGGCGTAATTAACAGTGAAAGGGTCAAAGAGACCCGATGGACGAAAAAAAACGGATCGCGGCGTGCCTGTGCGGAGACGGGGAGGAGTTCCGTCCGATCGTGAACCAGTACCAAGGACCGCTGACGGCGCTGGCCGTGAATATGCTGGGCAACCGGCAGGACGCCGAAGATGTTTGCCAGGAAACGTTCGTCCAGGCTTTTCTTCATCTCGACCGGTACGACCCCAGCCTCAACTTCCGGAATTGGCTTTATACCATCCTCTACCGCCGAGTTCTTGACCTGATCAAGCGCAAACGGCGGTTCCGGGCGTTTTTCGCCCGTGCGGCCGCCGATCCGCTGCGGCCCCCTTACACGGAGCCGAATAAGGCCACCGCCGATCCAACGCATTTTTTGAAGCTTCTTGAAAATCTGAGCCCGAGGGAGCGCCTGGCGGCGGCGCTTTGGGCCAACGATGGGCTGACCGCGGTCGAGATCGCCGGCGTCTTGGGTTGCGCCGCCTCCACGGCCCGCGTCTACTTGTTCAATGCCCGAAAAAAGATCAAAGCGGAATTGGAGAAAGGTCATGAAACACTCGGGTATCTTTGAGTGGATGTATCGGTTGGCGCCGGTACGGGCCTGGAAAGGGAGGCTGGCGGCGCACATGGAGAAATGTCCGGACTGCGCCCGACGGTTGGCCGGGCGCGATGAGGTCCGGCGCGTACTCATCCAAGCCGGCGACTTGGGACGATTGAATGACATCTGGCCGATCGTTCGGAAGGCGGGGCCGGGGATCGGACGAGACCGATCCATGAACGGGACTGTTCCCGGATCGGCTTTTTCCGGCCGTCCGCGTCGGTTGAGTCTTGTCTTCCGCTGGGCTTCGGCTTTAAGCGGGTTAGCTGTGGTCTCGTTCATGCTGGTCGGAGTCGTCCGGTATATTCAATCCCCGTCTCCGTCCCCGGCCGTGGTCTCGAATATCGTTGAGAACGATGGTTTCATTCTGCATTCGGCCCGCGTCGACAACCGATCGGCGAATACGTATATCCTCCAATCCAACGACGGAATGATCCTCGTCTGGGTGGAGAAAAGCTTGTAAGGAGGGAAAAATGAAAAAAATTCTCATGCCGCTGCTGGTGATCATTGGGATGGGGATGGGGTCGGTGGTTTATTCTGTTCAGAACCTTGAACGGACCGATCCCGCGGAGGCCGCCCGGCAAATCTCTCCGCCGAATAAGTACGAGAAATGGCTGAAAGAGGACGTAGCCCTTATCATTTCAGAAAAAGAGAGGCAGGTGTTCACTCGCTTGGCGACCGATAAAGAACGGGATACGTTCATCGACGCATTCTGGAAACAGAGAGAAGGAACTCGAAATGTTGTCGCCGGGAAACCAGGCTTAGGCTCGATGAAGATGCGGGTCTTTGAGGGCATGCGTGAAGGATCGGCCGAACCCGTCAAAGCCGTCACCTCTTCTTATCTCAGCTTCACGGTCTCAGCCAATATCCAGGCCGAGGCCGATCAGGCCGCCCAAGAGGCCAAGATCAAACAGATCTTCAACCTGCGCGGCGTCAGCTTGCTGACCGAGGCCGACCTGGCGTGGGACGCGGGGAAGACCGACAAGGCTTTCCATTTCTTTCGTCTCGACGACAAGAGCGACAAGATTTACCTGGTCATGGTCACGCCCGTCTCGATCGCCCAAAAGCGTTTCCGGATCGAAGTTTTCGAGCAGAACGGCGGGGCCAAATCCAATCTGCTGGACACCGAATTCACCTTGCCGCAGAAGAATACCGCCGTCTTCGGATTTGCCGATCGAACCGGGAAGCCCTATTTCCTGTCCATGCAGACACTCGTCTGGAATGCCGCCGAAGCTTCAGCGGAAATCGTTGTTCCGGCCGAGGGAGCGGTGCGTGTCACGGGCGACCTCCGCCCTCCGAAATTGATCAAGGAAGTTTCTCCGGCCTATCCCGAAATCGCCCGCTTAGCCCTTGTCGAGGGTATGGTCATCTGCGAAGCTCAAACCGACATCTATGGCCGAATCCAAGCTGTCAAGATTCTGCGGTCCATTCCCTTGCTCGACCAGGCAGCCATCGATGCCGTCCGCCAGTGGATTTATGAACCGATGGTCATCGACGGCAAACCAAGGGCGGCGATTTTTACCGTCACGGTGCGGTTTACCCTGAAATAAGCCGGAACGCGGCGACTTTTTCCCCGTGTTCGCCAACGAACCCGGATGGAGGAACCGCCGTGATAAACCTCGGGCTATTTTGCCGGAGGTTTCAAGGCCGAGTAGTCAAGCTCCGATCCCAGAAGACTGTGAGGGATGAGGAAGACGGCTAGGGAAAGGATCGATGCGGCCAGAACCCAGGCGCGCGCCTCTTTGCCCTTCCGTCCGGCCCATAAGGCGATGATCCACCCGAGCAAGGCCACCAGCGTTTTGTTGTCCGTCAGGTCATGGCCGAAGGGGAAACCCGTCCACAGCTTGCCGAACCCGTAGTATTGCATCAGCGGGCCCAGGATGAAGCCGCTGAGGAAGAGAAAAATCGCCGCCCACTTGGCGTAGGCGATGGGTTTGCTCTTTTTGTCCAGCGCGGCTAAACCGGCCCGGGCCGCCAGCAGCATGGCCAGCAGCATGGTGAACACATGGGGGATGAGGACCCAGGCGGGGACGGCGCCGCGGAAACGGATGACGACGGGCTCTGCCCCATTCAACGGCACTTCCTTTTCGCCTTCCAAGACAACGATCCGGTAGGCCAGCTTTCCGGCCAAAGGCTGCTTGGGGAGGAATCCGAGGAGGCTGTCGTCCCGGCGAATCAACGGAAATTTCGACCAAGGATCTTCCGTCTTGAAGCGGCGGAATTCGATGTAACCGCCGATATCCGCGCCGGGGATGGCCAGGACGATTTCGCAGTCCTTTAGGTTTTCCGAGCTCCGGGGGAGGCGGAAATTGATGGTTTGACCGCCGATGACCGCTTGGCCGCGCTTGGGGTAGGTCGGGCCGGTCAGGCGCTGATAAACCATGGTCCCCGCGGCGATAAGGAAGGCCAGTATCCAGAGCAAAGTTTTTCGCATGATTCTCCCAGGCTTAATCCTTGATTTCGATCCCGCCCATGATGGCGGTGGCCTTGACGTAGAGTGTTGCTTTGGCCTCGGACTCGGGAACGGACCGGCGTTTATCGTCGATTCCGCCCAGAATCGGGGTGCTGTTGATGATGAGCTTCCAGTCTTTGGGAACGCGCAGTTCGACGCTGCCCATGATCGCGGTCAGCTCGACCGCGGCTTTGCCTCCGTCGAGGTTTGATCCGGTCAAGTCGATCTCGATGCCGCCCATGACGGCGGTGGCCCGGCCGCCCTTGAAGGCGGGCGAGTTGAAGCGCCGCTCCTGTCCGGACATGACGGCCGAAATGTCCATATCGTTTCCGGCGTCGACGGGGAAAGAGGATGGGCCCCGGTGACGGAAGAGAGATCCGAAAAGAACCCAGACCCCGGCCAGAATGATCAACGCGGGCCAGATATATTGCCAGATATCGTGGTGCAGATATCCCAGTTCCCGGAGCAGGAAAAATCCTCCCAGCAGGATGAAAAACAAACCCGATCCCAGCTTTCGAAAGCCGGAGCTGAAAAGCGTAGAGAGACCGATGAGGATGAGGATGACCGGCCAATAGGTCGACATGACGTTGCCGAAATCGAGCTTGTCCATCTGGTCGAGCAGAAACAACCCGCCGATCAGGATGAGGACGAGTCCCCAGAAGATGCGTCCGCCGTCGGGGCGATGGTGAGACATTTTTTTTCCTTTCAGCGTTGTCCATTATGGTTCTCTTCCATTTTGTGTGGAGAAAAAGAAGATCGCGACCATGACCCCGATCTCACCCTCGATCCCTTTGGGATAGTACCAAGTGCCGTTTAGGCACTAGGTCCACAAAATGGAAGAGATCATTCTTTATATACCACGAAGATGGCACCCGCCTCAATATCGGGAGCCGGGGGCCGGAAAAAATCGGAATTACCTGCGCTCGGGCCATGATCGGTCTCCTCTCTGAGCCCACGATTTGTTTTGTTGGTGTCTTTCGCCGATCGAGTTTGACACGTTCGCCGGCGCCAAATCAAAATTTATAAATTAGGGTAAAAAGCGCCGCACTCATAAAGCAGAAGCCGTGCTTTATGAGTACAGGCCAATGCGCCGCTAAGCATTAACCCTGATAATACCCCGGGGAGTCGAATGGGTTTACTTAAGAGAGGGATAAATCTGTCCATCTTTTCTACTAACAATCAACGTATATATATCCATATGTGCGACTTATGGGCGAATGTTATATGTTAAGACCTGACCCCTGATATATCAGAGGCGGCGGATATCCATGCCGCCGCTGACCTCGATGACCATGCCCGTTGAAAAAGAGAAACGGCCTTCGGCGACAGCCGTCACCGCTCGGCCGACGTCTTCCGGGAACCCCCAACGTTTCTGGGGGACGAGACCTGCGGCGATGAGCGGATCGTATTTGTCCTTGACCGTCTCCGTCATTTCCGTCCGGATGATGCCCGGGCGGATTTCATAGACGTTGACGCCGGTCCCCGCCAGGCGGTCGGCGAACAGGCGGGCCGTCATGCTCAAACCCGCCTTGGAAACGCAGTATTCCGGGCGAGATATGGACGAAACGACGGCCGAAATCGAGGTGATGAAAACAACCGCCGGTCGCGAAGCGGAGTCTTTCGCGGCCAGCTCCACCAAATAGGGGACCGCTTTCTGAGTCAGAAAAAACGGGCCGCGCAAGTTGATGTCCATGACCCGGTCGAAGCTCTCGCTGTCGGTTTCCAGAATGTCCCGCCGCTCCTTTGGAGCGACACCGGCGTTGTTGACCAGAAGGTCGAGCCGTCCGAATCGTTCCCGGACTGCGCTCAGGATCGAGTCGTGGCCGTCGAGCGCGCCGACGTCGCCCCGTAAAGGGAGGAATGACGCGCCGGTTTTTTCGACGGCTGTTTTAACTTCGAAAAGCCCCGTTGTTGCATTCTCCGGCTCGAAGACGATATCGCAGCCGGCGATTTCGAATCCCGCATCGGCCAGGGCCAGGGCGATGCCCCGGCCGATGCCCCGGCCCGCTCCCGTGATCAAAGCGACGCGTCGCGTGTTCATGGTCGGCTCCTATCGGATGATGCGGTCGGCGCGGAAATCCGCCCAGACGGTTTCGAACCAGTCTTCGGAGGAGGGGATGGGGCGTGCCTCCACCCACGACTTCACGATCTTCCCCTCCCCGTCGAGCCCGATTTCCAGGATTCGCCGGTTGGCCGGATGGCCCGGTTCGGCCAGGGAATACCGCCACTCATCCCCCAGGCCGGGACAGGGGAGATCGCCGGCCGGATCGAGAACGATGTACGAACCTCGACTTCGTCCTCCCTGGGATAGGTATTCCTTCAGGGCTTCCAAGTAGACGGCTTGAGTCAAACAAAGATCGAGTGTCCGGAAGGCCTCCGGAAGCTCCTCGGCCGAGCCGACGCGGAGCGATTTCCGCAGCTCATCCAGTTGACGCCAGGCGGCCTTGGATTCGCGGCCGACGGCTTTGGGGTTCCGGATATGCGCGCCGACGGCCGTCATTCGCGCTTGGAATTCGCTCCGCGCCGCCTCCGGGCGGACCCGGCCGGAGGCGGATTCCGCCATCATCATCCGGGCTTGATTCCATTTGGCCTCGATCTGGGAACCCGCCGCAAGCAGAAAATCGGCCGGGGACGGAGGCCGCTCGCCGCAACGGCGGGCGATGAATTGAGCGGCGCGGAAGCTTCCGACCTGTCCCGCGTTTAAAGCCGATCCGCCGGGACGATAAACGCCGTGGGTGCCGTTGGCTTCGCCGACGGGGAAGAGGCGGCGGATGTTGGATTCCCACCAGGCATTCCCCTTCAATCCGCCGTTATTGTGCTGGGCGCAGACGCCGATTTCGAGGGGCTCCGCGGCCAGATCGATGCCGTTCCGGAGATAAAGATCGACGGCCGGCGGATTCATGCGGAGCAACCGTTCGATGGGTGTCCCTAAAAGAGCGCTCGACAACTCGAGATACCGGCGCGCTTCGGAGTCAAGACCATCAAGACCGGCGGCGAGACCGGCCGGATTGCTCCTGAAATCCAAGAAAACGCGACGACCCTTGACGACAGTCTCCCGATGGACGAGCACGTCGATGAGAGACGAACCGTATCCGGCAATTTTTCGAGGATCGAAGGGCCATTGGTACCCTTTAAGAAATACGGCCGTGGCCGCTCGGCCGGCATCGGGGAAAAAATCGGCCAGAAATTCCCGCTCGTCCCGGCCCCGTTTGTCGGTGGAGATGTAGCGGGGGATGGCCTGCTGATAGGTTCCGGAAAGATTCCAGCGGAATTTTATCGAAGCCAGCCCGAATTGCCACTCGGTCAGGTTGTGGCCTGTGGCGCCGATTTCAAAGGCCAGGCCGTGGGATCCGGTCTGGCTTTCCGGATAGACCGAGGTCTTATAGATGCCGGCCGGTCCTCCGGTTCCGAGAACGATATTGACTGCGTTAAAAACGACCAACCCGATGGATTTTCGGCCGGACCGGGTGGCATCCAGGGCCACCGCGCCGACAACCTTCCGTCCGTCTTTGTCCGGCGCGGTGAGCAGGCCAACGACGGGGTGCCGATCGAAGACCCGGATCTTTCGTTTCCGGGCTTCGCCGGCCAGGGCTTCGCTCATGAATTTGGAGGTCAAGGGCCCGGCCGAGGTCGCCCGACGGCGCGGATCGTGGTCGGTCTTGTAACCGATGAACGCGCCCTGCGGGTCATGAGGAAAAGGCACGCCCAGACGGACAAGGTTGAAGAAAGCGCGGACGGAACCCGCCGCTTCGCAGAGGGCGATGTCGCCGTGCATTCCTCCTCCGGCGCACAGGTCGCGGGCCATCTCAACGACGGAATCGCCCCTGTCCCCGGCTAGGGATAATTTATAGTAGGTCTGCTTGTCCGAGCCCGTGTTGAAGGATGTCCCGCCTCCGAAGGAATCAGTGACCAAGGCGATATCGGTCGTTCCCAGCTCCCGGAGGCTGACGGCGGCGTTGAGGGCTGCGGCCCCGGAACCGATGATCAGCGTGTTTAGGGAATGCAAAGGAACTCGTCGGCCGCCGATTCGGATTTCGGTTGTTTTCATGATCCAACTCGCCCGCTTCCGCCGTCATTGTACGGCGAAACGGCGGCCGGCGGCAACCGGGGGCCGGTAGAAATCGGGATAGGCTCTGCCCGGACTCTTCAAAACATGACCTGCATTATTCATCTTTTTCCTCCGGAACGGCGAAATTAATGAAGAAGGCAGGGTTAATCCGCCGCTGTCATGGCCGGAAAAAGAAAAACCATTTTTCGAAGGGCTGTCCTCACGGCGCAAGAGCTCCATGAGGGCAACGAATGGTTGAAGCGGACCGGGACGCCGCCGGCCGATCAATCGTTGGTGACGATGAAAAACGGCTTGTGAAGGAAGCTGTTATAGAGCGGCCGGAGGCGCTCACGGTCGTAATATTTGTCGATGTCGATGAGTTTTTTATGGCTGGTGACGATTTCGATGGAGACATGGTCATACTCGCCGTTGCGGAGACAGACCATGCGGCCCGATTGTCCCTCCAGGACCAGGTCCAGGGCGATGTTCCCATAGGCCATCGGCACTAGGGAATCGACGGCGTCGGGATGGCCGCAGCGGACCAGATAGCTCAGCCTCTGGCTGATGACGTTGATCCGCCGGCCGTTATTGAAGCGGGGCGACAGCTCCCGCAAGGCGTTGGCGACGATGTCGCCGACCCCGCCCAGCTTCTTATGGCCGAACATGTCCTTTTCTTCGCTGGCGAAAACCATATCGCCGCCCTTGAATTGGGCGCCTTCCGAAACAAGGACCACGGAATAAAGGCTGGGATTGGTCTTGCGGTCGGCGGTCATAAGCTCGCACAATCGCTCCAGGTCGAAGGTGTGCTCCGGGATGACGCAGCGGTTGGCCGCCCCGGCCATGGTCGGGAGCAGGGCCGTGAAACCCGCGTACCGGCCGAAGACTTCGATGACCAGGAACCGTTCGTGCGACCCAGCCGACGTCCGCAAGGCATGGGTCAGCTCGATCGTCCGGGACAGGCAGGTGCTGAACCCGATGCAATAATCCGTACCGGGGACATCGTTGTCCATGGTCTTAGGGATGGCGATGACCCTGACGCCTTGTTTGTGGAGATGGAGGCCGTAGCTCAAAGTATCATCGCCGCCGATGGGAATGAGCGTGTGGATACCCAGGAATTCGAGATTCTTGAGGACCTCGTCGGTCAGGTCGTTGTTGGGTCCCCGGTACCGATCACGCAAATGCTCCGGGACATTGACGTCGGGGACGTGACTCGGGCGGGTGCGCGAAGTATGCAGAAACGTCCCTCCGGTGCGGCCGATGCGGTTGACATTTTCCTCGGTCAGGACTTGGATGTGGTCGGAATTGTCGCATTCTTTGTCCCGGCACATTTCAATTAACCCGGCCCAGCCTCGGCGGATGCCGATGACTTCAAAGCCCTCATGGATGGCCCGGATAGTAACGGCCCGGATGGCGGGATTGAGACCGGGAACGTCTCCGCCGCCGGTCAAAATTCCGATTCGACCTCGATGAGGGATATTATCGGTCATGATTGCCTCCTATTTCGGGAACAATACCTCCGGCCGTTCCGGAGGGTTCCTCCGTCATCGCGTTTCGCGGGGAAATCCCCGGTTCACAATCGCGCATTATACGTGAACCGCCGTCGAAATTCCACGGCGGCCGGGGAGGCGAGTGGGATTATGTCTCAGGCTTTTTTCGGTCGCTGTTTTCGAAAGGCGAAAACCAGGGCGGCCAGCAGGGTCAGGTTCAAGAGGGCGCCGATCCAAAGCGGCGGCTGGCGGAAGGCCAGATAGACGACGAGGATCAGCGAAGCCCAAGCCGCGACGAACGGACGGCGCCAGTTCTTCCGCAGGAATGCCCCTCCCAGAGCGACGAGTCCCATCAGCGCGGCCGTTGCCCAGAACCCCAATTCGATCAGCTCCGCCATCGGCGTTTGGGATCCGCCTTCGGCCCGTTGTTTGATCCCCCCCAGCATCTTGCGGACCATGACGAATTCGCCCACGTCAAGAAGGGAGAACAGCGGGATCTTATAAAGAGGAATATCCAGTCGTCCTCGGGTCCTCAGGAGAAGCCTCGATCTACCGTCCTGGGTGGGAGAGAGGAGCCAGGACCAGGTGATATGGATTCCGGGTTGGCGGATATCGAAGACCATTGAGCTTTTTGGATCCAGGGAGGCTACCGGCCAACCCGGCCCGCTTCCCAAGGGGATGTCCATGCCCGCCTTCAAATCCTGATGCTGGGGCAGAATATGGTCGGCGCTGGGGCCGTCCAGAATATTGAGGGTGCGGTCGATCCAATCATAGCTGTAAAGCCCTCCGCGTCCGTTTCCCATCTGGACGAGCCAGGGCCAAACCATCTCGGGCGGCGCTTTGATCGTGACGGCCCTGGTTGTTTCATAATTCGGCGAAGCAACCAGCCCGTCTCCGGGCAGGGGCCGGCTGGATTCGGCCTTCGAGGCCCCCCAGGTCCGATGCCAGGGCCGGATGGAGATCAAGTAGACGGCAAAAACGACAACCAGAACGATGAGAAGCCAGCTTCCCACGATCCCCAGCTTTCGCAGGATTTTCATCGGGTGCTCCTCGCGGCGCGAAAATTCGCGGCGCTCTCACTTCATACGGTCCCGCCGGACGAAGGTTTCGGGTCCGGCCCGGAAAACTTGTAGCGCTCAGCATCCCGAACGACACAGCCGGATGGGCCCCCGGCCCGGAGCAGGACCGAACAGCCCGAACAAGCCGTGCACATCCGGCGGGAGTCGAGGCGTCCGTCCCGCGTCAAGTCGCGGGCAAAGTCCGGATAAGCGATTGCCAGACGCCCCAGCCCGATAAAAGAGGCGCATTTATCCCGCACCACTCCGGCGGCGGTGGCCGGGAAGAATCCTCGCAGCCAGGAATATCCCGTTCCGACTACAGGCAGATCCGGGTTTGCCTTTTGAATTTCCGAGGCCAGCCGGATGAGTCGGGCTACGCTTTCCAGCGGATGTTCCGGCGGCGGAATACTTCCGGGGATGGGCTGGTCGTAGGGCCGGCCGAAATGCGGCCGATAGGCTGGAATTCCGGCCGTGATATTTAAGATCGATAATCCCGCCTCGATCAAGCGGCGGACAAGCGCCAGCGGTTCCCATAGGTCTTCCGCCGCGGTTCCGTTGCCGGGGACACCAAATCCGCCGACCAAACCGTCATAGACGCCCAATCGGCAGGCCAGCAGCAGCTCCGGCCGCGCGGCCTTGATCTGGGCCGTTGTCTCAACCAAAAAACGAGCCCGATTTTCGAATGGTCCTCCGTATCGCCCTTCCCGGCGCGTCCGGGAAGCCAGCAGTTCTCCGACGAGATATCCGTGACAGGCTTTGATATCCACGCCGTCGAACCCGGCGTCAGCGGCCAGGTCGGCGGCGCGCAAAAAATCCCCCCGGAGCCGGTCGAGGGACTCATCGGAAACGAGAGGATGGTCGGGGGATAAACGGTGGAGGGCGTCCAGCGCCGGATCCCGTCGGGCGATGATCGGAGCCGGAATGCCGTTCGGTTTGGAGAATCGTCCGGAATGAGTGAGCTGAAGAAGGAGAAGCGGGGCGGTTATCCTGCCCGCCCGATCAGCCGCTTCTCGAGTCCGGCCGACAAGCTGTTTGAATCCATCAAGGTTCCGCGGCGTGAGTTGAAGCTGATGGGGATTAGAGCGCCCCTCCGGGACGACGGCCGCCGCTTCGAACCAGATCAGGCCGCATCCCCCGGCGCCGAAGCGCTCGTATCGACGATAGGTCAGAGACCCGGGCGTGCCGTCCGGTTCGGCGTCCGCTCCCTCCATGGGATGGACGGCCAGACGATTGCAGGTCGGCCGGCCGGAGATCGATCCGGGCTGGAGAAGCGGGCTGATATCCGGCGAAAACGGGATCGTCAGCCCCAACTGCTGGATTTTCGACCGGAAGGCCGCCGAGTTTGAAAAGCGAAATTTTTCGTGGGGAGCCATGGGTTCGTGATTCTAACGAATAGAGGATTCGACCATCGACCGGACCGCGGCGATATCGCGCCGCACCCGCTCCTCGCAGACGGACGGCCATTCCATCCGGTCGAGAACGGCCAGAGAACCGCTGTCCATGAGTTTTTCAGTTTGTCGGGCCAGACAGCGGAGGTGTTCGAGTTCCGCGGGATCGAGATCCCGGAACTTGGCCCGGAAAGCGGGGTCTCCCCAAGGAATGGCGAAATCGCCGCCGTGGTCCTCGATGGAAAGCGTAATTTCCTGTTCGAGCGAAGACAAGTCCTCAAAAATGCGGGCGAAATCGACGATGCCCGCTCCGGTTTCGGCCGTGAATGTTCGGAAGTCTTCCCCGGGAGCCAGGATGCCGCCGTCCTTTATGTGGGTCGTCACGACCCACGGCAGGACGCGCCGCGTGGCCGAAACCGGGTCTTCCAAAAGGGTGAGGAGGTTCATGGTATCGAGACAAACGCCCAGAAAATCGCCGGGCTCCGCATCGCACATGTCGAACAGTCGCCGGATTTCGGCGGTAGTGAATTCAAAATGAGTTTCCACTGCCAGTACGATACCGAGGTCGCGGAACATCGGAGCCTGGGTTCGCAGGCTGGCGGCCATGGCGGCCAGATAATGGTCGATGGGGGGATCGTCCGGCCGCCAGCGCATTAAACCGCCGGAGCACGAGCGGATGGAGTGAAGTCCCAGAGCAGCGGCTTCTTCGGCCGCTTTCCGGTTGGTCTCGGCGATGTTGATGGGCCGGCCTGATTGAATGTCGAAAGGAATGTGTTGACCGCCGCCCCATTCGAGGTAAAGCCCGCGGGCAAGGGCTTCCTGCCCGATCTCGTGGAGAATGCCGGGGTCTCCGGCTTCGTTCGGCACTTCGGAAAACTGGACTCCGGAGGCGCCGTTTCTCCCGGCCCAAGCCAATAGACCGAGGGCGTCCAGACCGAGGGGTTTCAGGCTGTAGCTGTCGATTCCGACCTTGAACTGTTTCATGGAACGGCCCTTCATGGCGGCCGGGGCGGCGGCAGGGACTCCGGGCTTTGCAGTCCTCATTTGCGAAGCGAATGAGGGCGGGCTTTGCCCGGGGATCCACTTCCGCCGTACTGGCCCGTGGATACAAACCACGGGCCAGTGGCGAGCCTAAGGCCCGTCCCTTTGACTTATAACGCTCCCGGAGAGAGATTGTCAAACAGGGCAAAATGACCGTAGTCCGGTTTTTCACGGCTCAGGGCTCAGGGCGAACGGCTGATGATTTCTTTGACCATTTTCTGCTGGGCAAGCCGCGGTCGTTATGGATGGAGAACACCGTGCCTTACCTTGATCGAGGCAAGCGCGATATCGATGCTCTGTATAAGGGGCCCGAAGCGAAACCCGGGGGGAAAAAAATAAACCCGAAGGCTTGTCCCTTGACCCCGATTTAAGAATCGGGGTTTTGAGCCCCGAACGTATAAATTGCTCCTTCCGGCGGAGGACCCGGGCGGAGGCTTTTCGGCGCCCGGATTCTATGATATAAAGAACGCGAATCGACGAACGCAAGGAGTGCTGCCATGCTGGTAAAGATCCAAGACGCCCTGATGGCGGGCCGGAAGGCCGACGTCGAGGCTTTGGTCGACCAGGCCGTCGCCGGCGGGATGACCGCCCGGCAGATCCTGAACGAAGGCCTTATCGTGGGGATGGAAAAACTGGGTGTTCTTTTCAAGAATAACGAGGTCTTCATCCCCGAGGTTCTCGTCGCGGCCCGGGCCATGAATGCCGGGCTGGCCAAACTCGAGCCCCTTCTGATCCGGGAAAAGGTCGAACCCAAGGGCCTTGTCGTGATCGGAACTGTCAAGGGCGACCTTCACGACATCGGAAAAAACCTTGTGGCCATGATGCTTAAGGGGTCCGGGTATAAAATTTTCGATTTGGGTGCCGATGTGTCCCCGGAGAAGTTCGTCGCCGCGGCCAGGGACCACAAGGCGGATGTCGTGGCGATTTCCGCCCTGTTGACGACGACCATGGTCCAGATGAAAGGCGTGGTCCAAGCGGTGCGGGAGGCCGGACTGACGATTCCCGTCATCGTCGGCGGCGCCCCCCTGACCCAGGAATTTGCCGATCAGATCGGCGCGCGAGGCTATGCACCCGACGCGGCTTCGGCGGTCGACATCGTCAACAAGCTTCTGGCATGAACGGGCAGAGGAAAGCTGTCCGGCCCCGCGCGACGGCGTCCCGGGGGTAAACTTCCGCCGCGAAGGCTCGGCTTTTGACTGACGGAGAGAGGCCGGACTCCGCCTCCGACACCGGATCCTTCCAGGATGCCGGTCGTATCGGTGGGCGAGATCCGGCCTTCCTTTTTAGAAGGGGACGGAAATCAGGATGGCTCCGGCGAAAGCCAGGGCGACGGCGGCGAGTTTAAGAGGAGTAGGTTTTTCCTTGAGGAAGACCGCGGCCAGGATGAAGATGAAGATCGTGCTGAGCTGATTGAGGGCCGAGGCGATCGAAGCCTGGGTCAGGCGCATCCCGGCCAGCCAACTGACATTCGAAAAATAAGCCGCCAGCAGGGAAGCGGGGAGGAGAAGGCGGAATGTCCGAGGCGAGCGAAGCGGACGCAGAATCAGCCCGCGGCCGGGGTGAAAGGCCAGAAAAATGAGAAGGGCGGCCGCTCCTCCGGCCATCCGGATCATCGTTCCCCACAAAAGAGGTGTTCGGCCGAGCAGGGGTTTGACCATGACGATACCGGCGGCCATCAAAAAGACGCTCGCGACGCCGAGGACCACCCCGACCAGGAGGTCCCGCCTGGGGATCTGGGCGTCGCTTTTTTTACCGCTGATCAAAAGCACGGCCAGAACGATGAGAACGACCCCCAGAGCCTGGACGGTGTTCATCCGTTCTCCCAGGAAGAGAAACGAAAATCCGATGACGAACGGGCTGTAGGCGCAGTCGACAATGGCCAGGAGCTCGGCCCCCAGTTTGTTCAATGCCAGGAGCATCAGGGTATCAGCCACGGCGAGGCCGATGACGCCGCTTAGAAGGAAGACGACATAGTCGCTGATCGGGAGGGCGGGGAAAATGGGATTCCCGATCACGGCCATAGACAGACCAAGCAGGATGACGGCCAGGGAATTCTTGAACAGGTTGATGGCCAGGGCGTGAACGTCCCGGCCGACGACCCGAAAGAGGACGATTGCCGCCGCCCACAGAAAGGCGGCGTTAACGGACAGAATCTCGCCCATCCGGGGAATTCGTTGAAGCGAGTCAAATAGGCCCGACATGGGTGGAAATTCTATCACACTTCCGGATAGCGTGGCCGCATGGCTTTGGCCCTCTCCCCCTCGCTCAGCACCCTGACAGGGTCCTCCCCCCGTCGCTACGGGGGATACGGCCGCGCCTTATGCGTTTTCTCGCTCAAAGAGAAAAGTGTCATGCGGTCAGCCTGAATCCGTTTTGACAAGGGGGAGGCGATTTAGTTTAATGACCTCATGTCCATCCTCGGCCTGCACTGGATCGACGTTTCGATCATTCTCATTTATCTGCTCGGCATGCTGGCCATGGGCCGCTGGGCCCAGCGGCGCAACAAAACGGCCGGCGACTTCTACTTGGCCGGGCGCAAGCTCGGCAAGTTCACCCAGTTCTTCCTGAATTTCGGGACTTCAACGAACGCCGATCAGGCTGTGGCCGTGACGCGCGAGATCTACCGGCAGGGCATCGGCGGCATGTGGATCCAGTACCTGGTCCTATTCCTGACGCCTTTCTACTGGTTCACCACCGCCTTTATGCGCCGTTCGCGGCTGGTGACCCTGGGCGATTTCTTTACCGAACGCTTCCGGAGCGAGTTTTTGGGCGCGGCTTTCGCCGTTTTTACCTTGATTATGGCCTTCGTCGGCGGTGGCGTCAGCTATATGGTTGCCGGCAAGATGTTCCAAGCCCTGACGCCCAAACCGGCCGCCTCTTACAACACGGCGGAACGAAACAACGTGAACGAATTCGTGGAGTACCAGAGCCTTCGTAAAAAGCTCGACCTCGGCTTGTCGGCCCGGGAAATCATCCGCTACCGGGAGCTGGACGATCGTAATAAAAAAGGCGAGCTCAAGTCTTTCGTTTCCTACACCGATCCGCTTATTGTCTACATCCTCTTCGCCTTTGTCGTCAGCGCCTACACCGTGATGGGGGGATTCATCGCCGCGGCCATGACCGATATCGTCCAAGGCGTCCTGAAAACCGTGTTCTCTCTCATGCTGGTCCCGCTCGGGCTGGCCCGAGTCGGGGGATTCGCGGGTCTCCACGCCAAGGTTCCGGATTTCATGTTCAACCTGTTTGGCTCGGTCACAACCTCGGAATACGCCTGGTATACAATTCTGGCCATGATCATGGCCAATCTCGTCTCGATCATCGCTTCGGCCGGGATGATGCAGACGGCCGGTTCAGCTAAGACCGAAAACTCGGCCCGTTTCGGCATGATCATGGGCATGTTTTTCAAGCGCTTCGTGATGATCTTCTGGGCCTTGACTGGCCTCTTGGCGGTGGCCCTCTTCGGCGGCCAGCTCCACGATCCGGACCTCATCTGGGGGCTGATGACCCGGGAACTCCTCTTCCCCAGCGCGATCGGCCTGATGATGGTGGGCGTCCTGGCCGCCAATATGTCATCCCTGAGCGCCAACGCCGTCTCCTATTCGGCCCTCTTCGTCCGTAACATCTACCAGCCGATCCGGCCGCGGAAGAGCGAGCGCCACTACCTTGCCCTGGGCAAGGTCGTCTTGGCTTTGACCCTCATGGGCGGCATCGGGACGGCCCTGTTCGTCGGCAACCTGTTGTCCCTGTTTCAGTATTTCATCTCCCTGCCGGCCGTCTTCGGGGCCTCTATCTGGCTGGGATTCATCTGGCGGCGTCTCACCAAGCGGGCCGTCATCATCCAAATCTTTGTCTGTTTCGCCATTTACGCCGTGGTCCCCAACGTCTTCCAGTCCTGGAACTGGGCCCGGACGAATCCGACTTTCCTGGCCGAGACGAAGCCGCGAACCGTCATGATCCGAACGGCGGCTTTACAGGAGGACGTTCTTGAAGGCCGGGCCGCATCCTTGGGGCTGAAGATCGAACGTCCTCATGTCATCGAGCCCGCGGCCGTCTTTTATGACAAGGTTGCCCGCCGCGATCCGGCCGATCCGGCCTCGGCCAAGGTCGGGCTGGGCCGCTTCAACGCCGAGATCTGGGTCCTGAGTTGGCTGGGGATCGACTTTTCGGGCTGGACCAAAGCCCAGCTTTCCGCCGCCAGGTTCGGGTTCGACGCCCTGTTCCCGTTTCTTCTGCTCTTTCTCATCAGCCTGGTCACCCAGCCGGTCCCCAAAAAGGACCTGGACCGCTTCTTCGGCAAGATTCACACGCCCATCCAACCGACGCCGGAGGAGGACGCCCGGGCCGTGGAAGCGGCGGCCGACGAACCCGATCGGATCGGGCGCCTGAAGATCTGGCCGCGTTCGAGTTGGGAGATTCTCAAACCGACCAGGATGGACGTGATCGGGTTCGGGGGCAGTTGGATCCTGGTCGGCGTCATCATCCTCCTGCTCTGGCTTATGGTCAGCATTAAGTAGAATCTTCATGCGGGATATCCGGGATCTGACGATCGACGAATTGCGGAGCGAATTCCGCGACATGGGCGAGCCTGCCTTCCGGGCCGACCAGGCCTTTTCCTGGATCTACCGGAAGGGCTCCACGCGGTTCGATCAATTCACAAACTTTCCCAAGCCCTTGCGCGAGAAATTGCTCTCCCGGCTGACCATCAACGGGCTCGATCTCCATGGCGTTTTCGAGTCACACGACGGCGTCCGCAAGCTCGTTTTCCGTCTCCGGGACGGGGAGTTCATCGAAACTGTTTTGATACATTCGCGGCGCCAACCCCCGATTTTAAAATCGAGGTCCAAAACGCCGTTCAGTATTAACCCTGGATATACCCCGGGCTTCAGCCTGGGGAGTCGAATGGGTTTAATTCCGGCCGGTCCGCGGCGGACGGTCTGCGTTTCGACTCAGGTCGGATGCAAATTCGGATGTGTCTTTTGCGCCAGCGGCAGGCGCGGTTTCATCCGGAATCTGACTCCCGGCGAAATGACGGGCCAATTCCTCTTTCTTCGGGACGATCTGGATATCGCCTTGACCAATATTGTTTTCATGGGGATGGGCGAACCGCTGGACAATATCGACGCCCTGGACGCCACCGTCCGGATTCTCAATGCTCCGGAGGGGCTGAACTTCGCCGCCCGGCGGATAACGGTATCCACGGCCGGGGTGGTGCCGGGGATCGAACGCCTGGCCGCACTGGGGCTTCAAATCAACCTGTCCGTCTCCCTTCATGCCGCGACGCCGGAGAAACGGGAGCGTCTGATGCCCATCGAAAAGAAGTATCCTCTCGATTCACTTTTACGGGCCTGCGAGCATTATATCCGGGTAGTCGGGCGGATGATCACCCTGGAGTATGTGCTTCTTGAAAAAATCAACGACTCGACGTCCGACGCGGATGCCTTGGCCAAGGTCGCCCGGCGGCTCAAGGCCAAAGTGAATTTAATCCTTTTCAGCCCGGTGCTCGGTCTGGCCTTCGAGCCGCCGAACGAAGGGACTTGGCGGCGGTTTCTAACGAGATTGGAAGCGGCCGGGATTCAGGCCACCCTGCGACAATCCAAAGGCCGGGATATCCAGGCCGCCTGCGGCCAATTGGCCGGGCGGTTGGGAGAAAGCCGTTAGCCTGAATTATATTCATGAATATGGACATTCCAGAAGGAAAAATGGAAAAAACAGTTTTAAAGAATTCATGAATAATGCAGGTTAGGGCTTGTAAAAATAATATCTGTTACAAAATCCGTTCGCCCTGAGCTTGTCGAAGGGCTCACCATAAACGGGGAAATGTTAAATTGTTTTTTGCAACCCCTTAGCATTCCCGCTAGGCTTTCGCTTTGAGGACAACCAGCGTTTCGATATGGGGCGTGTGCGGGAAAAAATCGAATCCTTTGATCCCGGCGACTTGATAGCTCCGTCCGAAAAGCTTTAAATCGCGGGCCAAAGTCGACGGATTGCAGGACAGGTAGAGGACGAGCGGTACGGGGCGGGCGTTCAGGCGTTTGATGAGCGACGGATCAAGTCCCTTGCGGGGCGGGTCGAGAACGGCCGCGTCGATGCCTCGATCGAGGATCCAGGGCATCCATTCCTCCGCCGGTCCGTCGCAAATCGTCAGCGCATCCGAAGGATTGAGCCGGATGTTTTTTTTCAAGAAGGCGATGTTTTCCGGCTCGGATTCGACAAAATAGACTTTCTTCAACAGGGGAGACAGGGCCAGGCCGAACGTTCCCAGCCCGCAGTAGAGATCGGCCAGTGTGGCGGCTCGAGAGTCCCGGAGCGCTGACCGCATTTCGTCCAGGACAAAGGGGAAGATATGAGGGTTGATCTGGAAGAAGGAGCGGGCCCCGATCTGATACTCCGTCCCGGCGACACGGTCGATGATAAAATCCCGTCCCCAGTGAAGAATTTCCTCGACCTTCCCGCCGTGCGCGACGATACCGACGATTCCGGCCATCTGATGGCCTTCCAGAAGTCTGGTCAGGACCAAGTCCAGATCGGGGCCGGCCGGAGTCTCTTTCCAGTGGAGATTGAGCAGGATATCGCCCGTGGCTCCGCTTATTTTGGCCTCGATTTCCCGAAGCGCCGAAACCGGGCGCTTAAAGGCGGCCAAAGCGTCGGCGATGACGCTTTGAATCGGGGGAGGAATGAGATGGCAGACTTCGACCGGAATGAAGCGATCCCGAGTCTCCGGCACGTAATAGGCCGGCCGTCCTCCTCGCGATGTCCAAAGAACATGGAAACGGGCCTTGTTCCGGTAATTCCAGAGAACGGGGGAGGGGAGAACTTCGATTTCCGATCCGCCGGGGCCGCCCATTCCCGTCAACAATTCCCGAAGTTGCCCCGTCTTGACCTCAATCTGGAGGGAATCATCCATGATTTGATAGGGAGCGCAGGCTTTGTAATGGGCGCACCGCGGAGAACGACGGAAAGCAGAGGGGGCCTGAACCCGGATCGTGCGGGCTTCGGTGAAATTTGATTTTTCCTTGAGGACCTCGATTTCGACGGTCTCTCCGGGCAAACCCTCATCCGTCAAGACCGTTTTTCCGCCACTTCTGCCGAGACTTTTTCCGGGATAAATGATTTTTTCTATCGCCAGGGGAACGGCGGAGGGAAGCGGCCGGCTGTTGTCGGGATTCATCGGGGACGGGGGTAGACCCGGTAATCCGTCAAGTCGAGTTTCAGACTGGGATGGGCCCAGGGAACTCCGATTTCGGCGGGCAGAGCCGCGGCCTCGAAACACCGTTCGAAAACAGCGTCGAGCCCTTCGATCCAGATCCGGGAGGAAGTCGTGTTGGCTTCTTCACGCCGTAGAGATTCGTGGAATTCGACGATCTCTTCGGCGGAGTCCTGCATGCCGTCGACGGCCAGAGTCTGGCCCGAGGATGCTTCGACACCGCAGACCGGAAGCGATCCATTTTCCACCGCGTCGACGGTGTCCCAGAGCTTTTTCATCGGCCTCGCGTCGGGACATCCATAGTCCTTCGGCGAACCGTCGGCCGTCTCGCTCCGCAGGCTTTTTCCCCGTCCCTCGGCCGTTATGAGGCCGCGCTCGAATTCCAGCCTGAGGACGGGGCCCCGGTCCAGCCGCGAGGCGTGCGAGAACCATACCAGTATCTCCGTCCCGTCCCCGGCGATGATCCGGGCGGCGGCCGTATCGTAGTTTTCGATGGGGTTGGCCCGGTAGAGTTCGGCCTGAACGCGGATGGGCTTGGCACAGGTCCGCACCTCCGACCCGAGGAGATAGAGCATGTTGTGGAGATCGTGGGCCATGGCATTGTTGGCCGGACTGTCCAGGATCCAGGCGCCGGCGGAGTCTCGTTTTCGCCCGGCCCAGTCGTTGCGTCCATAATAGGCTTTATCCCGGGGCCAGCTATAAAGACAGCGAAAACGTCTCGGGCGGCCGAACACCCCGGTCATGATGTCGGACTTGAGTTCCTGGACGGCCCGGGAGAAGGACCACTGGTATCCGATAGCCGTCCAGCGTCCCGTCCGGCGTTCGGCTTCGGCCATGGCCCGGGCTTCCTGGATCGTGGCCGCGACCGGTTTTTCGCACAGGACATGACTGCCGCGTTCGAGCGCCAGAATGGTCTGGGCGGCATGGAACTGGATGGGCGAGGAAATCACGGCCAGGTCGGCGGATCGTTCGGCGTAGAAAGCGGACAGATCACCGAAGACGGGAACGCCCGCCGCCTTCAATTCGGCTAGCCGCGGACAGCGTTGGGGCGACGGATCGACGACACCCTGAATCGCCACCCGGCCGGCGGCGGCGTTGTTCAGCAGTTCATCGACATAAACCGCTCCCATACCCCCGATACCGGCCAGGACCAGAGAAACGGGCGGGCCGGACATGGTTAAGCCTTGTGCCGGGCCGGACGCTCGAGAAGATCGACTTCCTCGAAGGCTTTCTTGGATGGATCAAAAGACAGCGTCTTGATTTCGAAGGGACTGAACGACAGCCGGATTTGAGCGCCGAAAGCAGGGAGGGAGAGGACCGTTTTCCTTTTCCGTCCGGTTGGTTCGAAGAGTCGCATGATGAGTACGTCTCCAGTTTCGGCTCGTTTCAGGGCGGTGATTTGAATGGCGGGGTCATTCAGGACGGCGAAGCCGCGGGGCTTCGGCCCGTCTTCGGGGGGAAAATAGCTCAAGACATAGGGGATCTCATTGCGGACGAGAGCCTCTCTGTCGATGAGTTCCAGGCGGTTTGCGGAGGGGCCGGCGTTGAGCCAGAACCGGAAGACGCGCTCCCCTTGATCGATCCGGGGGATGAATCGATCCTGGTAAAGCAGGGGAAAACCGTCTTTGGGATCGGCGGCATGGGCCGGCGAACGCAGAAGGGAAAGACGGATCTCTCCGTCTTTGCAGTCCGAGCCGTAAGTTCCGTCGTTGATGATCGTGAAGGCGACTTCCTTGGAAGGGGAGACGGCCGCCGTCCATTTTTGAGCCACGGCTTCGTTGCCGTCGGCAGGAAGTTTTTCGCGACCATAGGCGACCTGGCCGAGGTACTCGGCGTCCCGGAATCGCGTCGGCAGAGCCAGCTTGAGCAGGCTGTCTTTTTCGTTCCACAAGACGCGGACCTCGACTTCGACTTCGGTTCCCCTTTTGGGAAGCATGAAGCGAAGCAGGAGAACCGAGGGTCCGAAGACCAGGCAGGATTCGACGATCGATCGGACCTCCCCATCCTCGACGACACGGACGGACGGAAGAATCCCGTTCTCCGTCCCCGCGGCGCGGCCGCTTTCTTCCGGCGTGGCCCGTCGGAACCGGCCGGCGATCTCGCGGAAGCCGACGACACTCATGCCCCAGGGATCGGCGTTATCGGCCATGACCAGCGGCTGAAAGGCCCCGGGTTTGAGGACGTCCAAGCCGTTTACCCGGAACCGGTCGATCAATCCGGTGGTTGTATTGATGAAGACGTCGAGCTCTGGCGTCTTGAACCGGATCTTTCCGTTCTTGGGTTTCAGACCGGAGAGCGGCCGGGCCCTCGTTTTCTCCAACCGGCAGGAAAAACGGTTGAGGACTGAAGGCTCCAGATCGGCTTCGAAAACGACGCACTTCCGCCATTCCAGCCTCAGATTGGACAGCTCTTTCTCCGGTTGGGCGGGGAGGGCGGTTCCGGACTTGTCGATCCGGGGCCGGAGATATCCGTCCCCATAGTTCGGCTCGTGGGCTTGAAACTCGCACTCGACGAGAGTCCGGACGGCGAAAGGATGGGGATTGTAAACGAAGATCGGAATTTCCCCCTCGGCCGGCTTCGGTTCGCCGGCGGCCAGGGCGAAGAAAGCCTTGGTTTTTACCCGGGAACAAATCTCCAATCCATGATCCAGGAGCCGCAAGGCCCCCTCTTCTCCCGGTCCGATAGAGGAGCCGGGGAGAATGTCGTGAAATTCGGCGAAGGCCAGATCCCGCAGGGCTTCGGCGAGATCCGCCCGGGGATAATCCATCAAGCTTTGAAAGGCCGCCGCCGAAGCCATTTTTTCAGCGGAATAGAGTTCATTTTCGAGCCGCCGGTGTCCCTGCTTGACCCGAACCATGGTCGTATAGCATCCGACCGCCCAGGGGTTGATGCCGCGGTTGTGGCGGGGGAGAGCGTTCCGGTCCCGGCCGAGCTCCTTGAAGTAGGCTTCGGCGGTGGAATGAAAAACGGCGGTCTCTCCCTTGATGGCTTTCTGAAGCGCTTCGATCTCGTCGAGGTCGCGGGCAGAGGCCCCGCCGCCATGATTCCCGATCCCCCAGAGAACCAGGCTGAGGGGCCGGTCCGGGTTATTTTTCAGCCATTCCTCGACTTTGGACCTGACTCCGCCGCCTTTGGAATTGTAATGGGCTGAAGCCCGACAAGCCAGGATTTCGGAGCCATCGTAACCGACCCAGCGGAAATCGTCGGCCGGCAGGTCGGCGAAGTTCCGGTCGGGACGGCAAAAAAGGTAGGAATGATATCCGCTCTTAGCCAGAATTTGAACCAAACCCCGAGTGTGCCCGAAGGGATCAAGGTTGGCCGCTGTTTTGACATCGACGCCGAATTTGCGCAGGAAATAGCTTTTTCCGAGGAGGGTCTGCCGGACAAAGGATTCCCCGCTGGGCATATTGCAGTCGGGTTGGAGAAACCATCCCCCCAGAACGGCCCAGCGTCCGCGCCGGATGAGATTGCGGATCCGCGCGAACAGAGCCGGTTCATATTCCTCGACCCATTGGTACAAGATCGCTTCGTTATGGCTGAAAACAAATCCTTTCCGCGACTCGCAAAAATCCGCGGCGATACGGAAGGTGGATAGAGTTTCGCCGGCGCCCTCCGGCCATTCCCAGAGCCAGACGGGATCGATATGAGCATTGCAGACGAGATGGACCCGCTTGCGGGGCATGGGCGCCTCCTGGGGATCAGAGGTGGATTTTGAAGTCGACGAAAATCGAGGCGAAGGTGTATGCGCCGAACGCGAACAGGATGACGGCCAGGGCGAGGAAGATCCTCTGAAATGTCCGGGGCGAGAATTGGTGATGATGCTTGGAGACGTAATGGGTCAGGACGAAGTACCAGATCACCCCTCCAAAGCCGCAAGCGATCGAAAAAAGGAAGGGCCGAAAGCCCGTGTCTCGGACCCAGTTGTGGGTCGTGACCATGCCCCCGACGCCCAACCAGAAGGCGTAGAGGGAAGGATTGGAGATGTACATCAGAACAACTGCGATCAGCGGCCGGGGAGAGAACTTGGCCTCGACCTTGTCGGATTTGGATTCCGGCAAGGCTTTGGACTGATGAAAAGTGCGCCAGGCGATGGCGATAAGAAAGACGGAAGCTCCGATTTTAAGGACGATGACCCAACGGTCCATGACGGCCGTTACTTGGGACAAGCCGAGGATGGCGACCAGGCAGTAAATCGAATCAAGAACGCAGGCCGTGATTCCGGCCATGAAGCCGTGTTGAAAGTCCCGTTTCATAGTCTGGGAGATGATAAAGACGTTGACCGGCCCGAGCGGGATGGCGGCGATGAACCCGATGAACAGGCCGATGAATAAAAACAAGATATATCTTCTCTCCCCCGCGATTCAGGCCGCGGACGAACAAAATATCAAAATTCTTTGCCTACTGTCAACGCGATTTCGAAATTTGTTTATACATTCGTGGCGCAAAACCCCGATTTGATTTTTTCCTCACCAAAAAATTCTTTTAAGTCGAAGTGGGGAGGGGATCATGTCCAGGCCGGGACAACCCTGTATTCGCCGGACCGCGCGCTTGCATTTCCCGCCGCAATCACTCATGCTTAGACAATAGAAAAGGAATCCAACCCTTTTAAAAAGGAGGCATCATGGCTCAATTCGAGTTGTTTCCCGATGAGAAGGAGATCGGTCACTGGACCCTGAATTACGTCCCCCCCTCGGGCGGCCGCTACACGGGCCCGTTCACGGTGACGAACCAGCGGCTCCTTTTCGATGCCCAATTCAACACTTCGGTGGCAGGTACCCTGCGCGAGTTGATGGTTTTCAAGGGGACCTGGGGGTATATCTCCATTCCCAAGAACCGGGTCCAAAAAGTGGATATCGTTTCCAGCCTGCTGAAAAAAAAGGTCGTCGTGACCCTGGATAATGGCGAGTCTCATATCTTCGATTACGGAATGCTCAGCGTCCAGAAAATCGCCGAGGCCATCAACGCCCGTTAGGACCGGCCGGCCGATTCGGGGCCGGGATCGCCGATCCCGACCAAAGTGGAGAGAATTTAGCCCGGTTCTTTAGGCTAATCTAAAAGTAAGGACTTCCTCGAAAGAGGATTTCCATGGCCCAGAAAATGTTATGTGTCGGCTGCCGGTTGACTGCCGGGACTGTCCCGGGCACAATAATGTCCATGACGCCCAGAGAACGGATGCGCTCGGCCATGGCCTTGGGCGTCCCCGACCGGATTCCGGTCATGTGCCAGATGAGCATCGGCCATATGCTGGTCCAGACGGGGATCCCGCCTTACGAACTCTGGTTCGACGGGGATTGCTTCGCCGGGGCCTTGGTTTCCCTGCGGGAGCGATATGGATTCGACGGAATTCTCATCAGCCTTCACGGCCATTCCGGGGGCTGGGAACGGAAGATCGTCGACATCCGGCATGAGGAATCGAGCCACATCGTCCATTGGGCGGACGGGGGACGAACGGTTTTCCCGGAAGATGACTTGCCTCAACATTATCCGGCCGTGGAACGCCGCGTCCCGACCATCGTCGATTTCAATCCCGATTCCCTGACGGGGGATTTGGATTGGATACCCGTGTCCCAAGGCTTATCGTTCACCATCGACCCGGAACGCCGGCTCGATGTTTTTCGCCAGATCAGGGCCGCGGTTGGGGAAGCCTATTCCCTCCATGGGGAAGTGACTTCTCCCTTCGATTATTTTTTGGATCTGTTCGGTTTTGCCGGGGGATTTCTGGCCTTGGCCGAGGAGCCCGATAGATCGAAAGCCGTCCTTCAATGCCTGGCCGAGGGGGTGGCCCGGATCGCCCGGGACCAGGCGGTTTCGGGACTGGATGCGATCAAGATTTCCTCCCCTTATGCCGGAGCGGGATTCATCTCTCCCGGGTATTACCGGGAATTTGTCCTTCCCTTTGAAAGGCGGGTGGCCGAGGCTGTCCGCGGGGAGGGCATCTTCGTCTATACCCACACCTGCGGAGCGATCGGCGACCGTCTGGAGATGATGGCCGAATCGGGCGTGTCGGGGATCGAATGCCTCGACCCGCCTCCGCTCGGCAACGTCGAGCTGGCGGACGCCAAGGGCCGCATCGGACGCCGTCTTTTCATCAAAGGCAATGTTGATCCGGTGCACACCCTGCTCTTCGGGACTCCGGCATTGATCACGGAGGATGTCCGGATGCGCCTTCGGACCGGATCCCGGGGCGGGGGATACATTCTCAGCACGGCCTGCTCCATCGCCCCGCGGACGCCGAGGGAAAACGTACGGCGGCTTGTCGAGGAAGCGGCGGCCTTTGACGGCTTGGCCAAGTCTGAATAATCCCCCCTTAATTTATCAAATCTATTGACTTTATATAAATTATAGAATATTATGTTTTCACGTCTGCTGCGCTGGCTGGGCAGACCCCACCCTCCTTGTTACCCCCTTTAGCTTAATTCCCTGAATACAGCCAGCATCTTCCCTCTCGGCCCCAGGCCTGTCCCTTGGCCGGAGATGCTTCTCCAGGCGTCCGGAGATGAGGGGAAAACCACGGCCGGCCTGTTTAGGGCCGGCCGGGATAGAAATCGTCGGCGGCGGAGCGAGGACTCAGTTGTTGAAGGAGTAGTTGACGCCGAAGCCGAAGCCGAGAGTGGTTCTCTTATAGGTCTCGGAGAAACTGCCGAACGGAGCGCCGTAGTTGATCAATTTGCTGTCGTCCTTGTAGAAGGTGTTGATGAGCCCGCCTTCGATGGACAGTTTTTTGCCCAACCGGTAGCAGGCGCCGAAACCCACGGTATCGGCCGATAGGATGTGGTCAAAGTCGCTCTGGTAGGCGGCGGTGACGCCGTACCGGGTCATTAGATAGCCGGCGCTGACGGTGAGGGCTTCGAACAAGTCGTACTCGAACCCGAGGGCCAGTTCATAAGTGTTTTTGTCGACATCATCGGCCCGATTGAATTCCACGTTGCCCGAGGCGTCCTGCCCTCCCCAGATGGCGCTTTTATCGAAATACGTGTTGAAAGTGGCGTGCGCCCGGAGTTGGGGCATGATTGCGTAGGAGGCGCCCAGGGCCAGGAAGCCGGGGATGTCGGCGCGTTCCTTGGCTTGATCGGGGAATAAGCCGACATCGTCCTTCGTCGTCTTGTTGGTGAGCACAAGCTTGGTGTTGAATTCGTACCGGGCGGTGAGGTTGAGGCCTTCCATCGGGGTTGCCAGGATGCTCAGGATGGGCGTGATTCCGGTCCCGGTCTGCTCGGCCTCGACGGCCCGGTTGGCCACCATCGCAGCGTAGAGCGGCTGGCCGAGCATGGTAAACAACTGCCCGGCGGGAATCATTGTTCCGCTCAGCCCCAGGGGGGCCATTAAAGGATTTACCGCAACATTCTTGATCGAGCCTTCATAGGTGTTCTTGGCCGAGATATAGCGCAAGCCGAAGGCCGCCGAAAACATTTCATTGATGGCGTAGGAAACGTTGCCCTGGAAGCCGAGATAGATCGAACTGCCTTTGAAGGCGATGTCCGCGCCGTACTTGGTCGTGGGCAGGCCCATGGAGGAGAGAAGCACGGGCAGGGTGGCGAATCCGGTTTCGAACGACGGCAGGCCCGTGGCGAAGTCCGCCGAGCCGCCGCCGGCGTTGGGGCCGAAACCGAACGAGAAGGCCAAGGGGCCCTTCTTGTAGACGGCGTAGAAATCCGGGAACAGCGGGACGCGCACTTCCCCGACGTAGGTGTGGTTGTTCAAGTAGGCGAAATCGTTGACGATCGTCTTGTCCTGCCTGATGATCTGGTTGTGGAAAGCCACATGGAAACCATCCTGCAGCCGGGTCAGTCCGGCGGGGTTGTAATAGACCGCGTCGATGTCGAGGGAGGCGTTGCGGGCGAGCAGACGGTAATAACCGATGCTCTGGTTCGTGTTGGTCACGATGGACGAAAAAGCCAGCGGGACGGACACGAGAAACGCCACGGCCAGAATCAAACTTTTCTTCATGGGACCTCCTAAGGATAAAAATTCCACTCTTCAAAAAGCTGTAATGATGGAAATCTTACTCATTTTCCTCTTTAATGCAAGTCAAGGGACGTTTTTTTTGGGTCGGGCTTCCCGGTTGACAATTTCGGGACAAGCCGATAAGGTTGTCCCTCGATGGAAACACGCGCACCGTCCCCGGAGCCCGGCCGTGCCCCCGCCTCCTCTTTCCGCTGGGGGTATATCTGGACGATCTGCATCGTCGCCGCCATGGGCGGACTTCTGTTCGGCTATGATTGGGTCGTCATCGGCGGGGCCAAGCCCTTTTTCGAACGCTTTTTCGAGCTCACCAGCGCGTCGGCCCGGGGCTGGGCCAACTCTTGCGCCCTCATCGGCTGTTTGATCGGAGCGATGATCGCCGGCGTTCTCAGCGACCGGTTCGGCCGGAAACGGCTTCTCCTCGCTTCCGCCCTGGTCTTCATCGTCACGTCTCTGGGAAACGCCCTGGCCCCTTCCTTTACGGTTTTCGTCATCTGGCGGATTCTGGGGGGGACGGCCATCGGCCTGGCCTCCAACCTGTCTCCCATGTATATCGCCGAAGTCGCCCCGGCTCGAATGCGAGGCCGGCTCGTCTCGGTCAATCAACTGACGATCGTCATCGGCATTTTAGCCGCTCAGTTCATCAACTGGTGGCTGGTGCGCGGTTTACCTTCGGGCGCTTCGGATGCATTCATCCGCGATTCCTGGTACGGCCGGACGGGTTGGCGCTGGATGTTCGGACTGACCGCGGTGCCGGCTCTCCTCTTCCTCATCGGTGCGATTTTCGTCCCTGAAAGCCCCCGCTGGCTGGCTAAGAACGGCAAACGTGACCGGGCCCGGAAGGTTCTGGCCAAACTCGGGGGCGAAGCTTACGCCGGAACGGCCTTGGCTGAGATCGAGACGACGCTTATCGATGAAACAGCGCGGGTTGATTTCCGCGCTCTCCTGGACCCGCGTATGAAGCGCGTGCTCATTCTGGGCGTCGGACTGGCTGTTTTCCAGCAGTGGTGCGGCATCAACGTCATCTTCAATTACGCCGAGGAAATATTCCGGGCGGCCGGGTATGACATTTCCAGCGTTCTATCCAATATCGCCTGGACCGGGTCGATCAACCTGGTCTTCACCTTCGTGGCCTTGGGCGTCGTCGACCGGCGCGGCCGGCGTCCGCTGATGCTCTTGGGTGCGGCCGGGTTGGCCGTCATTTATACCGCCCTGGGGATCGGCTATTCCTCCAGCCTTAAAGGCCTGCCCATGCTCCTTCTCGTCCTGGCGGCCATCGGAACCTACGGCATGTCCCTGGCTCCGATCACCTGGGTCGTCATCTCGGAGATTTTCCCCAATCGCATCCGGGGCGCGGCGGTGGCCGTGGCCACGACTTCGCTTTGGGCGGCTTGTTTCATCCTGACCTACTCGTTCCCGCTGCTCAATAAAGGGCTCGGCCCGGCCGGCACGTTTTGGTTGTACGCGGCCATTTGCGTCATTGGTTTTGTCTTCATCCGCGCGCGCCTGCCGGAGACAAAAGGCAAAACTCTCGAGGTCATCGAGAAAGAACTGGTCGGGTAAGGCCGGGCGATTCAAGAAGCCTTCGAAACGGGCCG
>CAZLAM010000080.1:0-2466 GCA_964557435.1 uncultured Eubacteriales bacterium | reverse complement strand
CATGTCCATATTGCGGATGAAGCGCAGCTGGCTTCGGACGGCGACCGTGCAGATGATCAGGGCGATCGAGGCCGCGAACTGAAACACGATAAGCCCGTTGCGCAAACCCCGGCCCTTCGATTTCGAAGCGCCGGTGCCCTTGAGGGCCGAGACCGGCTGGAAAGCCGAGACGAAAAACGCCGGATAGCTCCCCGCGGCCGCGCCGACGATCGCGGCGAGAAAGACGAGACCGGGCATGAGGGCGGGATCACGGAGGGGGTTGAAGGCGATGTCCCGTTCGACAAAGGTCCGGAAAACCGGCAGGACGGCTAGGACGATCCCTACGGCCAGAATGAGGGCGATGAACGTCAGTAACATCGCGTCGCCGAGGAATTGCCTGATGAGTTGGCCCTTGTCCGCGCCGACGACCTTCCTCAGGCCGACCTCCTTGGCCCGCTTGAGGGATCGGGCGGTGGCCAAATTCATGTAGTTGACGCAGGCGATGATCAGGACGAGGACGGCGATCGAGGCGAACAAGAGGACGAAGCGTGCGTCTCCGGTCGGGGACAGCTCGAAATTGACCCGGGAGGAAAGATGGATCTGGGCCAGAGGTTGGAGGAAATAGCGGTTTTTCTGGCCCTTATGGGCATGGATCTTATCGCTCGCGTACTTGTCGATAAAAGCGGGGAGCTTGGCGTCAAGAGCTTTCGGATCCGTGCCGTCCTTGAGCAGGACGTAGGTGTAGTAGGAATTGTTGCCCCATTTCGTGAGGTCCCGTTTCTGGATTTTGCCCATGGTTTCGAACGGCGCGATGACGTCCATGGTAAAGTGGGAATTCGAGGGGATGTCGCGAAAGACTCCCGCGACCTTGAATTCGTAATCCTGATCCCCGGACCGGTAAACGATCGTCCGGCCGATGGGGTCCGCGCGGCCGAAGAGCCGGCGTGCTTCCCGTTCGGAAAAGAGGACGGAGAACGGGTCTTTTAGGGCCGTGGTCTTGTCGCCCCGGACGAGCGGGAAGTAGAAGATCTCGAAAATCTGTGGGTCAGCCCAATGGATCGTTTTCTCGATGACGTTCGTTTCCGCTACGCGGATGAGGACCTCAGTTGATTTGTTGATCCTCATCGCCGTCCGGACTTCCGGAAAATCCCGAACCATGGCCGGCGCCATGGGCCCGGCCGTCACGGCGAAGAGGTTGTACCCGAGATAGGTGTTGCCCGGCTGCTCTTGGATGACCCGGTAGATGTTTTTGGCGTTGGCATGATAGCGGTCGTAGCTGAGTTCGGTCCGGACGAAAAGAATAATAACGATGAAGACGGCCAATCCAACAGCCAACCCGAGGATATTGAGGGCGGAATAAATTTTGCTTTTCTTGATGTTCCGCCAGGCGATGACCAGGTGGTTATTGAACATAATAAAACTCCATAAAATATGATCTTTGACAAGATTAGGAATCAGCCGTAGAATTCGACCAACGCGGGCTTCAAGAATAAATTCCGATTTCCTGTATATATACTCCCGAGAGAGGAAGAAGGTTGTCAGGAATTTTTCATCCGCCTCAGCCTTCTACCTGAAATCCCGAGACCGAGCTGAGTACCGGAGTCACTTCCAGCCGAAATGGACTCCGGTTATCTGGCAAAAAGGTTCGTCAAAGCGTATGAATGAGTGAAGCCGGGTGGATTTACCCTCTCTCGGTTCCGAACATTTGGACGGCGACCCTGGAGAAAACTTCTGCCGCCCAGGCCCGTCCCTTGATAATGGAGGCACTAATGCGGATCAAAAGAATGCGGAAATTCAGATTTCTACTGATCGGAATTATCGGCGGAAGCCTTCTCGTCCCGGCCCAGACCGCGGTTGAGGAATCCTGGGAAAAAACAGCCAATGCGCGGCAGCCGTCCGCGAAGGTCATGGATGCGGCGGGAATCAAGCCCGGGATGATCATCGGAGAAATCGGCGCCGGACGAGGCCGGTATACGGTCCAGCTATCCGGCCGTGTGGGCGCGGCGGGGAAAATCTACGCCAATGATATCGATTCCAAGGCCTTGGCTTACTTGGCCGAGCGATGCCGTCGGAACCGGATCGACAATATCGAAACGGTCCTCGGCCAAGTGGCGGACCCCCGGTTCCCGAAAACCGGACTGGACATGATTTTCATGGTCTGGACCTACCATATGCTCGAGAAGCCGGTCGATTTGCTCCAAAGCCTGGCCGCGTATCTAAAAACCGGAGCTACGGTCGTGATGGTCGAGCCGGTTCCGGCGGAAACCGAGGATGAAATCAAGGAGGTGACCGCCCGCACCGGCCGACGGCCGAATAGCATCAACGTTGTAACCAAGGAGAGCATCGAGAGGGATGCCGCCCGCGCGGGATTCGAAATCGTCCTGATGGACTCGTCCTTGACCATGGATAACATTTTCATCCTCCGGATTAAGCAATGACGTGGATATGAATCGCCATAAATAGATCGATCCCGCTGGCCTGGCCGTC
>CAZLAM010000079.1:0-1892 GCA_964557435.1 uncultured Eubacteriales bacterium | reverse complement strand
TTTTCTGCTGTTTCCTATTCGGCTATCTGATTTGGTCTTCTATCCGGACGAAAAAAGACCTGGAAGTCTTCGTCTGGACGCTTCTCGCCGGGGCTTCTTTTCAAGCGTTCTACGGGATGGCCGGATTTTTCAGCGGATCGGGGAAAATCTGGGGTTTCATAAAAGTCCATTATCTGGATTCGGCGACCGGGACGTTCATCAACCGGAACCATTTTTCCGGATACCTGGAAATGATCTTTCCCATCAGCCTGGGCTATATCCTGGCCAAGGCCGAATTCTTTTCCATGAAACCGGGCGGCCGGCTGAAGGAGAAGCTTCTCTGGTTCAGCCAGGACCGCCTCCAGAAAGCGTTTTTGCTCAGCCTGATCAGCGTCCTGATCGGGCTGGGCATCTTTTTTTCGCGGTCGCGGACGGGGATCTTTATTTTCTTCGCTACGTTCTTTCTCCTGGCCCTGGCTTTAGCGGTGTTCGGGAAAAAAAAGAGGCATTCGCTCAAGGTGGTGCGGATCGTCATCGTGGCCGTCTTGGCCGCTGCGGTATTCATCGGCATCGATCCGATCATCGAGCGGTTCGCTCAGGGCTATATGACCGGGGACATGAGGGCGGTCTATTTTGCCAACTCCGTCGAGCTTATGGGGAGGTTCCCGTTGACGGGCGTCGGATTGGGCGGATTCATTTATGCTTATCCGACGGTAAGAAAGACGCATGACTCGCTCCTCGTCGATCATGCCCATAACGATTACCTGGAACTCGCTTCGGAAGCGGGACTGATCGCCGCCTTGGCGTTGGTCGCCGCCGCCTTGATCGCGCTGGTCTGGGCCGTCCGGAGATGGAGGGAGAGGCACGATCCGCTCATCCGGGGCGTCATGCTGGGGGCCATTTTGGGAGTGACGGCGATTTTGATCCATAGTTTGACCGATTTCAACCTGCAGATCCCGGCCAACGCGGCGACCTTCGCTGCCGTCTTCGCTTTGGCTTTAGCCGGAGCCGATTGCGGAAAAAATGGAAGGAATGGCCATGGGTGAGGGGCGGAGCGTAAAGCGGGCGGCGGGTTTAGTCCTGTGCGCCGGGCTGTTCGTCGCGGCGCTTCTCGTTTTTCTCCGGGCCCATAGCTTTTCCGCTTATGAGGAGGCCAGGGCTAAGGCTAAAAGCATCGAAAACTCGTTTGCCGAGATGGAAGGCGATCTTCGCGCCGCAGCCCGTTTCCCCGGCCGGCCGGCCGCCTGGGGCGAGCTCGGAAGGATTTATTTGGAGCGGGCCTTGGCGGAGAATCAGTTCGGAAGCGCGGACAAGCGCGAAGAATTTCTCGATCGGGCCCGGGAGGCATTGAAGGAGCAGATCCGAAGAAATCCCCTCGACGCGACCTCTTTTTATCGGCTGGGGATCGTTTATACGCTTTACAACTTTCCTCTCCTGACTTATGCCGAGCGGGGATGGGCTTATTTCATCCGGGCGCTGGAGCTGTCTCCCAGCGACGAGTTCCTGAACGTCAACGGCCTCTATGTCTTTCTGGCCCAATGGGATGTCCTGTCTCAGAAAGAGCGGGATTTCGCCTGGAAACGGTTAAGGGAAATCGCGGATATAAACGGGTTCTTCATCACGAAAATCGGGAATCTATGGTCGAAGAATTTCGGGAACCTGGACCGGCTGCGCGAAATCCTGGCCCGGGATGCTGGAGTTTGGCTGCGAATAAAAAGCATGCTATAATTGACAAAATATGATTATCTAATCGAGAAAAGATCCCGGCACATGATTCAAATGCTCAAGAACAAAAGATTGAAGTCGGCCGGGAGTCTTTCGTCGCTCCCCTTATGAATCCGCCGAACAGCATGCCGAAAAACAAGCCGAAGGACGCGGTCTTCCTGCTTCAGGATTTCCTTGCGCGCGCGGCC
>CAZLAM010000078.1:0-68953 GCA_964557435.1 uncultured Eubacteriales bacterium | reverse complement strand
AGTTGGACCAATATGCCTATGAGTTCAACTATATCCGTCCCCACCAAGCGCTAGATTACCTGACGCCCCATGCCTTCTTCCTGCAATGGAAGCGCTCCCACAAGGCGAAAGAGGTGTCCACCATGTCCTGACCCAGTACATAGAATTGACTTTTTTTCCAAAATATTGGATGCTCAAGCTTCATCGCCATGTCGATAATCCTGCCGGACCACACCCTTCTCCGCCGCTCCAAACGGGAGCCGCGGCACGGATCGGGCGGTCGACGGTATTTCCTTTTTTCCAATCCCGTCCCCAACGGATCCCGCCCCGGCCCAAAGCGTGGGCGCATCCTTTGATATTTCCCAGGAGGCTCAACCGCATGAAGCGAACTCCGGCTTTAGCCCTCGCGGTGACATTCCTGGCCGCCGTCGCGGCGGCCGGCGAGATCACCTTGGACGTCAAGGAGCACGTACTCGGCAACGGGATGAAGATCCTGATGATCCCCAAGCCCGGCGTGCCCCGCGTCGTCTGCCACATCTACTTCAACGTCGGGTCGATCAACGAGAAGCCCGGCATCACCGGCATGGCCCACGTCCACGAGCACATGATGTTCAAGGGCACCAAGCTGATGGGCGTCACCGACATCGAAAAGGATGCCGCCATCGACCGGCAGATCGACGCCCTGATGGACCAGATCTACCGGGAGAAGTACTGGAAAATCGACGGCGGCGACAAGGTCAAGCTGGCCGACCTCCAGAAGCAGGCCGACAAGCTCATCGCCGACCAAAAGCAATACATCATCAAGGACGACCTGTGGACATATTATATGAAAAACGGCGGCACGGGCCTCAACGCCTCGACCGGCAATGAGAACACCGGCTACTACGTGACCCTCCCCTCCAACAAAATCGAGCTCCAGATGATGCTCGAGTCCGACCGGATGATGAACGCCGTCTGGCGCGAGTTCTACTCCGAGAAGGACGTCATCATGGAGGAGCGGCGGCTGTCCGAGAACGGCCCCGGCTACTTCTTCAGCGAGCAGGTCAACGCCGCCTTCTACGCCGCTTCGCCCTACCATTGGGACGTCATCGGTTGGATGGACGACCTGAAGAAGATGACCAAAGCCGACCTGGCTGAATTCCACAACCGGTACTACGCGCCCAACAATGCCGTCGCCATCTACGTCGGCGATTTCGACCCCCAGACGCTCATTCCGATGGCCGAGAAGTATTTCGGCCGCATCCCCAAAGGCCCCGATGTCGAGCCGATCCGGACGTACGAACCGGCTCAATTCAGCGAAAAGCGGATGTACGGAGAAGGCCCCGCCCCGACCAGTCTGCAGATGATGTTCCACACGGTCCAGGCCGGGCATCCCGACGCCGCCCCGCTTCAGGTGCTGAGCAGCATCCTCGGCTCCGGCGGGGGCGGAGGCCAGCGCGGCGGCGGGGGCGGCGGGACGGGACGGTTGAATAAGCGCCTGGTCCAGGAGAAGCAATTGGCCGTCAACGCCTCAGCCTCCGGCCGGGTGCAGCTTTACGTCGGCGCGTTCCAATTCAGCGCCACTCCCCGTCAGGACAAGCTCGTCCAACCCGAAGATTTGGAAAAGGAGATCTGGGCCGAGATCGAGCGGGTCAAGAAGGACGGCGTCACCGCCGACGAGATCCAGAAGACCAAGAACCGCTCCGAAGCCAACTTCATTCGCTCTCTGCAGAGTACGTCCGGGCTGGCCGGCAGCGTCGGCCGGGCCGAGCTCCGCCGCGGCTGGCGTACGATTCTAACCGATATCGAGGCCCTCAAAAAGGTGACCAACGAGGACATCAAGCGGGTCGCCGCCAAGTACTTCGTCAAGGACAACAGCCTGACCGCCATCTATCGGCGGAAGCGGTAAGGAGGATGACCATGAAAAGAACACTGACCGCCATCGTCCTCCTCGGGCTCGTCCTGGCCGGCTTCGGCCTGGGGCAGGTTCAGAAGCCGTCCGACCTCAAATACCCCCCCCTGACCTTTAATCCCCCCGATCCTCAAGCCTTCCGGATGATCTTCGCCAACGGCCTGCGCGGCTATATCAAGGAAGACCGCGTCCTGCCGATCATCACCGTCTCCGCCCTCATCCACTTCGGCGCCCTTTACCTGCCCAAAGACAAGCAGGGCCTGGACACGATCCTCGGCCAAACCCTGATCCGGGGCGGGACGAAGACCCGCGAGGGCACGGCCATCGAGGAGCGGCTCGACTTTCTGGGCGGCTCGTTGTCGTTAAACGTCGCCGACCGGACTTCGACCCTGACCCTCAACATTCTGAGCAAGGACCTGGACGAAGGGCTGGACATGTTCTTCGACGTCCTGATGAATCCCCAGTTCCGCGAGGCGCCCCTCAATCTGGCCAAGGTCCGCCAGGTCGAAGGCTTGCGCCAGGCCAACGACCAACCGGGCTCCGTTTTGAGCCGCGAGTTCGAGAAAGCCCTCTACGGCGACGGCCCCCTGACCTGGCAGCCGAGCAAAAAGACCCTCGAATCCATCACCGCCGCCGACTTGAAGGCCGTCCATGCCCAGTACGTCTTCCCCAAGAACATCATCCTGGCCGCCTCGGGCGACTTTGCCAAGGCCGACCTGAAGGCCAAGATTGACAAACGGACAGCCGGCTGGAAGAACGGCTCGGTCAAGTTCCCGGTCTTCAACAAGAATTTCCAGGCCCCCGAGCCCGGCGTCTACTTCATCCAAAAGGCCATCAACCAAGGCTACATCAACATTGGCCACCAGGGCCTCGAGGACACCAATCCCGATTACTTCGCGGTCCAGGTCATGAACTTCATCCTGGGCGGAGGCTCGTTCACCTCGCGGATCACGATGAAAGTCCGCTCGGACGAGGGCCTGTCCTACAACCAGGGCAGCCGGTTCACTTACCGATGGGGATTCCCGGGCCTATTCTCGGGTTACGTGCAGACCAAGTCGTCCACGGTCGGGTACGCGATCTCGTTGATCCTGGCCGAGATGAACCGCATCCGGACGCAACCGGTCACGGACGCCGAAATGGACACGGCCGTCAACTACTTCATTGACAGCTTTTCCAGCCAGTTCGAGATGCCCCAGGCGATCATGTCCAACTTCGCCAACATGGAGTTGACCGGCCGGCCGAAGGACTACTACAAGACCTACCGGGCCAAGATCCAGGCCGTAACCAAGGCCAAGGTCCAGGAGGTCGCCCAAAAGTACGTCCAACCTGACAAAGCGGTCATCATGATCGTCGGCGATTTCGAACCCTCCAACAAGGGCGGCGAGAAATGGCCCGGCCCCCTGGACAAGCTGGGCAAGATGCACCGGGTGACCCTGATCGATCCGCTGACGGGGGAACCGGTCAAGTAACAAGTTAGACCAAGCGCATCGGCGCAGAGGGATGCTCCGTGGACGTCTAAGGACTGCCGCGGAGAGTCGCCTGGCAAGTCCTAAGGTTTTTTTGGGCATGCTCTGGATTTTGGCGAGCAAGCCCTACGGTTTTTGTAGGGTTCAGCCCGCCCTCATTCGCGAAGCGAGTTAGGACTGCAAAGCCCGGGGATTTTCTCCGGCTCGCCCTTCGTCCGGAAGGTCGCCACGGCCTGGGGCGCGACGGTCCCCTTGAATTCGGCGTCGAATCCGATGCGGTGGCTCCCGGGACCGATCGTCGGCGGGGCGGCGGACGCGGTCACGGTCTTGATCTGCCGGCCTTTATCGTCGTACACCCGGGCGACCCGGGCGCCTTCGCAGAGAAGCGTCTGCCCGGCCAGGAGCTCGACATCGTAGACCAGGTCGAGATATCCGTCGATCTCGAATCTTGGCCGGATGAGCGAGCCCCCCGCGCCGACCGCCTTGAGCTTGAACTGGAGCGGCTGGGCGGCGTCGGGATTCTCGAGCCGCCACTCCGCGGCCGTCGGCTGGCCGGGCTGGACGCTCGTCTTCTCGTGGCTGAAGACCGGAGACTCGTGGAAGGGAAAGAGGTCCCACCCTCCCTCGGCCCGCATTTCGAGGTGGAACTCCGCCTTTGGATTCTTCATCCGCTCGCGCTGGGCGCCGCTGAATGAGCCCCCGCGACGCGCCGTCTCCCATTCCCGGATGGCGTCGAGGATGGCTCCCGTCTCGGGGTTTATCCGCAGGGCTTCCAGGCTGGAGGTGAAGGCAAAGCCGGCCCCGTGACCCGCCGCCCGGGCCAGCATCCATTCGACGTCCGACAGGCTGGTCGTCTCGCGCATCAGGTACCAGCCGAGCATGGCGGGGATGTAGTTGCGCTCGAACAAGGCTTGATTGTTGATCCGGTATTCCTGCATGCTCTCGCGGAAACCTTCATACCACGGCTCGCCCCAGTTGCAGTAGGAGTTGATGTGCCAGTAGAAGTGCTTGGAGTTGCTCGTCCCGTTGACGACCGCATGGTCGAGGCCGTTGAAGAAGTCGAGCGGGAAAAGCTCGTAGGCGTAATCGCCCTGGCCCGTCGAGGCGGTTCCCTCGTGGCCGTCGAAGTCCATTTGGCCTAAGCCGGTCTCGTTGAACCGGCGGGCCAGGGTGTGGGCGATCTCCCGTTGCATCTCAAAATTCGGGAAGAACACTTTATAAGGATGGTCCAGGAGCTTTCCGACCCCGGCCCCGCGGGCGTGCGAGGCCGACCGCGTCCCGAAGGCTCCGCGCCGGCAATCGAGAAGGGTCCAAGGCGCCGTCGCCGATACGGCCCGGTAGCGGACGAGCTCCTCCCCGATGACGACGGTATGAAGCCAATTGGCCTTCTCGTTCTGGAAGAATCCGGGCGAGGCGACCGGGATGTCCGCGTCGGCGGGGCCGATAGCGGCAGTCAATGCACTCGTTCCCGTCCGAGCCAGGCGGGGGTCGGGAACCGGTGTCACGTAGGGGTCGTTCGTCTGAATAAAAGTCGTCAGGGTGTGAGCGCCGAGCCGGATGCCCAGGGCCTTGGCCTTTTCGACGCAGGCCCGCAAGCCCGCGGTTCCGCCGGGGAATACCTTGCGGCTGATCTCAAAATGCCCCCAGCTCTCGAACGGCTCCATGTGATAGAGGGACATGAAGCCGCCCCGCTTGGTGTAGCCGAGCATCTCGTCGATCGTCGCTTCGCTGAAATCGACAATCAGATAGGACCGGCCCCGCTCGGACGACTGCTTGGCCCAGACCCCGTCGATGAGCGGGTGCGGAAGCCCCTCGGCGACTTCAATCTCGCCCAACCGCTCCAGCACCTTTGGCTCGGGGCAGCCGAACAGGGCGATCTTCGACCTGACGACCGTCTCCCCCGGGATCGGCGGAATCGGCATATTTGGGAAATTCCCCAGCCAGACATCAGCCGTCCGAGGCAGAGTGCGATTCAGACTGTAGGCTTGGAGAACGCTCCCCCAGGACCGCGGCTCGGCCGCCCGTCCGCGCGACATGTCGAAGCCCTCGGCGTTGTCGGGGTGACTGCCGATTGTCTTCGGGTTGAGGGCCTGGATGCCGAGGCCGTACGTCCCGTCCCTGACGACGCCGACGATTTCGCCGACGGTCTTGGAGATCGAAGTCGGGAAGGGGCCCCAAAGGACGAGCTGGATTTTCACCGCCGGCTCGGCCCGGACGACTTCGAAAGTGAGGTGCGTCGGCTTCGACGCGATCTGGACATCGATTTCCGCACCGGCCATTTCGTAGGCCAGCCGGAGAAGGCCGGGCTCGACCTCGACCGCCGACGCAGGCGCCTCCAGGTAATCCCCCGCCTTGATCGAGAGCAGGGGCGCGGCTTGGCCGGGAGCCAGCAGCTCCCGGCCGCGGATGAGATCATAAAGGCTCGTTACGACGCCGCGGGCGTCGAGGCGGAAGCGAAGCTCGTTCGTGGTCAGGGTGAGGGGGAATTGTTGACCGGCGGCCACCAGGCCGAGGCCGGCCCAAGCGGCGAAACGAAGGCTTGTTCGGATCATGGCGCCCCCATCTTAGGAACCGGCGCCGCGGATGTCAACCGACGCGGATCCACGGGGACGAGGGACGGTGCTGAATTCCGATAAAAATGGTATAATTTGGCTTCTTCGACCATTAAAAGGAGCCGTTTCATGAAAAACCGACCCGCCCTTCATTTCGCCGCCGCTTTCGGCCTCGCTTTGACCCTCGTCCTGGCCCTGGCCGGGCCGACCTTCGCCCGAACCCAGCAGCGCCCGCCGCAACCGCCCGAGTATAACGAGGTTGTTGCAGCAACCCGTATCACGGACGCCGCCGCACGCCTCAAGGAATTCGAGAGGCTCAAGGCCGCCTACCCCCAGAGCACGATGATGCCCGCGATCGACATGTCCATCTTGAACACAAAAATCGAACTGGCCCCCGCGCTGGACGCCGTTCTGGAGCTTCAGAAGAGCTTCGCCGGCCAAGGCCAGGGCCAGCGCCGCCTGACGAGCTATCTCCAGTCGGCGTCCCAGATCCTGGAGCATCCCCAGGTCAAGTCGTTCGATAAGGACCTTGTCCTTGTCGCCGTCCTGAAATACAAGGACGGCATGACCAGGGCCGCGGCCGATCCCGAAACGTTCGCCCAGATGCCTAACAAGGACGAACAGAAAGCGTTCACGAACTACTATCTCCGCGTTTATGATCTTATCGTCGCCCAGGCCTATCTCAACGCCGACAACGCATCCAAGGCCATGACCACGCTGGTGGCCTATCGGGCCGCCGACGGCGCCGCCGACGCCCCGTATGGCTACACCATGGCTAAAGCTTCCGAAAAGCTCGGCCGGACCAAGGAGGCCTATGAGGCTTATCTTATCGCCGCCGTCGAAAACTACGAGGACTCGGCGGCCAGGGCCAAGGCTCTTTACGAAAAGATCAATGGCAAAGCCGACGGATTCGAAGCCCAGCTTGAAGCCAAGCTCAAGTCCCTGCCCTTCCATCCCGAGCCCTTCAAGGCCCCCGCCGACGGAAAAGGCAAGGCCGTCTTGATCGAACTCTTCACCGGTTCCGAATGCCCGCCCTGCGTCGGCGCCGACCTGGGTTTCGACGGGCTGATCGAGACCTACCCGGTGAAATATCTGGCCATCCTCGAATATCACTTGCCCATCCCGCGCCCGGATCCGATGATGAACCCGGCCACCAAAAAGCGCCAGGATTATTACGGCGTCAACAGCACGCCGACGGTTGTCGTCGACGGGACCAACAAAATGACCGGCGGCGGAAGCCGGGGCATGGCCGAAGGCAAGTTCAAACAGTACAAAGGCGCCATCGATCCTCTCCTTTCCGCCGCCCCGGCCGTGGCCCTGAAAGCCCAGGCCGCCCGCGACGGCGAGACCGTCAAAGTCAAGGTCGATTTCGACAAAGTGATTCCCGGAGCCGAATACCATGTCGTTCTCGTCCAGAACGAGGAGAACTATAAGGGCTCGAACGGCCTGCAGTTCCACAAGCTCGTCGTCCGCGACCTCGTCACCCTCGACCCGGCCGCGGCCAAGACGGCCGCCTTCGATCTGGCCGCCTCGGAAAAAGCCGCGGACGCGTACTTGACGGAATTCGAGAAGACTTACACCCGGGTCCCGAATTTCAAGTGGGCCGTCCGGCACAACACGATCGCCCGGCAGGGCCTTAAGGTCGTCTTCTTCGTCCAGGAGAAGGACAGCAAGAAGGTCCTCAACGCCGTCGTCACCGAGGTGAAGTAGGCGGTCCGGCCGAAGCCCCGAGGCTCAGTTCTTACCTCCCCATAGCGGGAACACGTTTTTGAAAAGATACGTCCGAATCTCCCTGTCCAGCCAGTCCGTTCCCATCCCGGACTCGGAGGGGATGCCCGCCTCCGTCATGCCTTTTGTGTAGAAGGCCCGGAAGGCTTCGAGCGCCCTATTCAACCCGGCCGGCGGCTTTTGGGCCGGGGTGGCGGAGACCGTTACGGCGGCCGAGAAAAGCAGGATTAACGTCAGGGGAACTAGAGCACAGCGAATGGACATGGCGTCTCCTCATGGAATCCTGGAAATATTCTATCCGGTCTGATTATTTTTTCCGAGTTTTTTGTCTAATCCTCTTTGTTGCGATAATACCAGGGTTAATACTGAGCGGCGATTTGGCCGCGAACGTATCAATTGAATCGATGGATCGATATTGCCTCCCCCATCCTGGGGGGTCGGATTTTTTTATGGCGTTGTAACCATCGGGGTGGAATCTCAGTAATTATTTAAGAGTTTAATGGATGAACATCATTTAATGATGACGACGAGAAAAGACCAAGTCCGGGGAATGCTCCGGGCCCGGGCTTGGTATTGGGGGCAAGTTCTCTTCGCCCTGCCTTCCTATCTGAAATTATCCCTGACCATAGGAGTCCCCATGTTGAAAAACTATTTAGCAACCGCCCTGCGGCAAATGAGAAAGCATAAGGTCCATTCTTTCATCAACGTAGCCGGCTTGGCCCTGGGTATGGCCTGCTGCGTACTGATTTTCATTTTCATACGGGACGAGTCGAGCTATGACGATTTCCAGCGGGATGCGGACCGATTGTATCGTCTGGTCATGCACTTCGAGTCCTCCAGCCTGACCCGGGATTTCGCAAAAGTCGGCCCCGCCGCGGTTCCGATTCTCAGGCGGGATTTTCCTCAAGTGGAATCCGCCGCCCGCTTGATGAAAATGCCCCGCCCCCGCCTGCGCCGGGAAACCCGGATCGATTACGAGAATCGCTGCTACTATGCGGAGCCGGAAATCCTGGGGATATTGTCCTTCGATTTTCTGGCCGGCCATCCGGCTTCGGCCCTCGTCAATCCCCGGACGATCGTCGTTTCCTCGCGCTTGGCCCGGAAGTATTTCGGTCCAGACGATCCCTTGGGAGGGATGATTTCCATCGATGACCAGGATTTCCAAGTCACCGGGATCATCAAGGACGCTCCGGAAAATACGCACCTCAAATGCGACCTTTTGGCGTCATTTTCAACCATCGAGGACGACGACATGAAACAGAGCTGGGGCTGGACGAACTTCTATTCCTACCTCAAGCTCAAGCCGGGCGTGAACGCGGAGGAGTTCGGTCAGCGCATCGCCCGGATCGAGCGGATTTATCGACAAACCGGATCGTCTTCCTCAAAGTCCCCTGAAAACCGGTATTGGCTCCAGCCGGTGAGCAGTATCCATCTCCGTTCCCACTTGTCCGGAGAAACCGAACCGCCCGGCAATCCCCTTCATCTCACCATCAGCGCCGCCCTCGGCTTGGCCATCCTCCTGATCGCCTGCATCAATTTCATCAATCTTTCGACCGCCCGCTTCGTCCACCGGGCCAAAGAGGTCGGCATCCGCAAGGTCGTGGGCGCCGAACGCCGCCAGCTCATCGCCCAGTATCTCGGCGAATCCTCCATTCAGGCCGGTCTGGCCGGGCTTATCGGCTTGGGCTTGGCACGTTGGGCTTTGCCGATCCTGAACGGACTCGCCGGCAAGGCTTTGACGGCCGACGCGTTCTTCCAGCCCGGGACCATCATCGCCGCGGCGCTCTTCATCTTGTTTGTCGGATTCGCCGCCGGCGGATATCCGGCCTTCGTCCTATCGGGATTTCATCCCGCCGGGACCCTGAAAAGGACGTTCTCTCCCGGGCTCCAAGGCGCCGGGTTGAGGAAGACGCTGATCGTCGGCCAATTCGCGGTGACCTCTTTCCTCCTCGTGGGGACCCTGGTCGTCTTCGGCCAGGTTCGGTTCATGAAAAACGCCGACTTGGGTTTTTCCAAGGAACAGAAGCTGATTCTCCCGCTGAAGGGGGCTCTGTTGCAGGACGGGAATTTCGAGGCGATCAAGTCCGAGATGGCCGGTCTCCCCCAAGTCCGGGGGGTGACGGTCTCGTCCGGCGTTCCCGGATACGGACTCGGCGCCTGGGCCACCGCGCCGGCCGGGGCCGAGGACCAAGCCAAAGCCATGGCTTATCTCTTTCTGGATTTTGACTTCATCGCCGAGTATAAAATTCCGATCCTGGCCGGGCGGTCGTTCGAACGGAACATCGCCGCCGACCGGGACGACGCCTTCCTCATCAATGAAGCGGCGGTCCGGGCTTTCGGCTGGGCCGGCCCTCAAGACGCTTTGGGAAAACGTCTGGAGGGAAAAGGCCGGGGAACCGTCATCGGCGTCGTCAAAAACTTCAATTTTTACGGCCTCCAGAGAACAATCGAACCCTTGATCATGGCCTATGGTCCGGACAAGAACCTCAATATGTTCGCTTCCACCGGATCGCTGACCCTGACGCTCCGGACGAACGGCATCGAAGATACGCTCTCCCGTACAAAAACGATCTGGGAGAAATTCAATCCCGATATTCCCTGCTCCTTTTATTTCATCGACGACATCTTCGACCTTTTTTACCGGGCCGAAACGCAAGCCCGGAAATTCTTCGGTGTTTTTTCTTTCCTGGGGCTGTTCATCGCCTGCCTCGGACTGTTCGGATTGGCCTCGTTCACGGCCGAAAAACGAAGAAAAGAGATCGGCATCCGCAAAGTCCTGGGGGCTTCGGCTTCGGGAGTCGCCTGGAAGCTGTCCAAAGAATTCGCCGCCTGGGTCGTCATCGCCGACGGACTGGCCTGGCCGATCGCCTTCATCGTCATGAACAAATGGCTCGAACAGTTCGCCCATCGAATCCTGATCCGACCTTGGATCTTCGCCGCCTCCGGAATTCTGACGCTGGGCATCGCCCTGCTCACCGTCGGCTTTCAAGCGATTAAGTCCGCATCAGCAAACCCGGTCGAAGCGCTGCGCAGCGAGTAACGGAATTTCGCCGGGCGGCGGCGATGCTCCTCCCTTCATTGGCAGGGGGATCGAAAACGCGGGCTTCACTCCAGCCCGTGTCCGTCCATCGGCTGAAGCCCATCATCATTCCCCGGCTGAAATCCAGGTTGTTGCCGACCACGGCCTTGACGCCCCATCAGTTGAATGGATTTTCGGAGATTCTTTGGTTCGATTTATCAACGGGATTTCGAGCTTCAAAAAAGAATTGCAAATTTTTGGGCTTGTTGGCAGAATAAACCTAAAATAAATGGCGGCGAATCGCCTGACGGGAGAGAGGAGGCGGCCAATGAAAAGCGGAAAGATCGGATTCGGGCTGGTCGGAACAGGGATGGCCGGATTGATTCATGCCCGGGAGTTTCCCTTCGTCCCGGACGCCGAGCTGGTCGCGGTCTGTTCCCGCGACAGGGGCAAATCCCGCGCCTTCGCCGAGGAGTTCGGCGCCCGGCGCTGGTACACCGACTATCATGATCTCATCAAGGACGAAGACATCGATGTCGTCAACGTCCTTCTGCCGACGGGCGACCACCGCGACGTCACGGTGGCGGCGGCGCGCGCCGGCAAGCACGTCCTGGTCGAGAAGCCGCTGGACATCAATCTCGAACGGGCCGACGAGATGATCCGGGTTTGCCGCGAACACCAGGTGAAGCTCGGCGTGATCTTCCAGATGCGGTTTGGATCGGTGGCGGCGAAGCTGAAGGAAGCGGTCGCCTCGGGCGCGCTCGGCCGGGTGTTCCTGGCCGACGCCTTCGATAAATCAAGCCGGACTCCGGCCTACTACAAGTCGGGGCCGTGGCGCGGAACGAAGGCGCTCGAGGGCGGCGGCTGCTTGATGACGCAGTCGATCCACATCGTGGACCTTCTGCAGCACATCATGGGGCCGGTGAAGTCGATCATCGGCAAGGTCGGCACGCAAATCCATGCCATCGAGGTTGAAGACACGGCCACGGCGCTCCTCACCTTTTGCAACGGGGCCATGGGCGTCATCGAGAGCACCTCGTCAATCAAGCCGGCCCTCAAGTCCCGCATCGAGCTCCACGGAGAGCGCGGCACCATCGTGGCCAACGCGCAGTACGATCAAATCCTGTTCTGGAACGTGGACGGCTCCAGCGGCGGCCAGACCATCGAAAAGAACATCACCCTGGGCGACATCGACGATCCGTGGGCCTACCCGCAAACCCGTCATCGACACCAGCTGCAGGACATGATCGACGCCATCCGGGAGGACCGGGACCCGGTTCTGACGGGCGAGGACGCCAGGATCTCGCTGGCCATCAACATGGCCATTTATGAGTCGTCGAAAACCGGCCGGGAGATCGACTTCACCCGGCCTCCGTATACGCTGCGGGGAGCGGGGACGGTGTGACGGATCCCGGGGAAGGGCCGGCCGGGTCGAAGCATTTCCGCTGGTATATCTGCCTCTTCATCTTTTTCGCCACCGTCCTCAACTACATGAACCGGCAGACGCTGTCGATCGTCGCGCCCTTGATTCAGAAAGACTTCCGGCTCGACAACGCCCAGCTCGGTCTGCTGTTTTCCGCATTCTACGTGACCTACGGGGTGTCGGTCGCGCTGCTCGGCGAGCTGATCGACCGGTTGTCGATCCGAATCACGTTCGCCGTGGCCGTGGCCTGGTGGTCGCTGGCCACGGCCTTCACCGGCCTGGCCCAGTCCTTCGGGCAGCTCTTCGGATTCCGCATGGCGCTCGGCATGGGAGAGGCCGCCAACTGGCCGGTCACGGCGCGGCTCGTGTCGATGTATATGCCTCCCAAGGAGAGGACCCTGGCCAACTCCATCTATATGGGCGGCGGAAGCCTCGGCCTCGTTCTCATCGGCCCGCTGCTCGTCTGGCTGTCGGTCCGGCACGGATGGCGGGCCGGATTCGCCGTCGTCGGCGGGTTATCCGTGCTGTGGCTGATCGCCTGGCTCCGGTGGTTCAAACCGGGCCGCACCGACCGGCTCGAGCGATACGACCTCGACAGCGGCACGGGCGCGGCCGCATCATGGCGCGAAGTGGTGCGTCTGCCCCGTTTCTGGGGCTTGACGATCGCTTCGCTCTGCGGAAACACATGCCTTTACTTCCTGATGAACTGGCTGCCGGCGTATCTCGTCCAGGACCGCGGGATCCAGTTCGGGATGAAGCTGGGGGCGGTGGTCATCATCCCGTTCCTCGGCCTGGACCTCGGCTACCTGGCCAGCGGCTTCGGCGTACTCGCTCTCGGGCGCCGGGGTTGGACGGTTCTCGGAGCCCGTCGGTTCATTTTGCTCCTCTCGGCGGTCCTCATGTCGATCAGCCTGGCGGCCACCCCGTTTGTCGGGGCGAATACCGCGACGGTCGCTCTCCTGTTCGCCGCAACGCTGGGGATGGCCGGCTGGAACTCCAATTACCTGTGTTTCGTGGAAGAGCTGTGCCCGCGCAAAGCGGCCGCCGTCGCCGGCGTTGTCGGCAGCGCGGGGGCTTTTGCCGGAGCCGTGTCCTTGTGGCTTATCGGCCTGATTTCGAAGACGGCGGGCTCCTTCACGCCCGTCTTTCTCATCGTCGCCGGCCTGATTTGGATCGCGTCGGCCGGCATTTTGTTGACCCGGGAACCCAATCGGGCTCCCGCATCCTGAAACCCGGGCGGTCCGGCGGCCGTGGCTCTGAAAGCGATCCCGGGGAAAAAATGTTCCGGAGTCGACGGGACAGGGATATCTCGTTTCCGTAGGCCCGCACGTTCTCTCCGCCCGCGTGGATGCGACGGGCGACTGGCATCAATACAAAACATTCGATCTCGGAACGGTGGAAATATCCAAAGCGGGCGAATATGCCGTCATCGTCCGGCCTGCCGCCGGCTCCGATCATGACCTGATGTATTTTTAGTCTCTGCAATTACAACCCGTCCTGCCATGAGGAGGTTCAGGCCCCCCCTTTCCGATCGGTCCGCGTTTCCCTTCGATCTTGGATATCCCGGTTTTTGATCCGTGATATAATATGTTTATGGCGCGTGGAAAAATTCGGGATGGAATTCTTCTCCTCGAGACTTCGGACGAGGCTCGGGAGATCGAGTTCGAACTGGCCTATTTACTGTCCCTGACTTCGCGCCAGAGATTCAGACTGATGGAGCGCAAGAGCCGCGAAATGCGTTCCTCTCTCTATCGCCATGGCCACGGAACGTCTGCTTCGATTACTAAACGAAAATAAAGCCGTTTTTGTCGTGATCGGCGCGACGGCTTTCCCGGCTTATGGCTATGCCCGGGCGACTTTGGATATCGACCTTTTCGTCAAACCGACGCGGCCCAATATCCGCAGAGTCATGAAGTCCCTGCGCGATTTCGGCTATGACTTGTCGGATTTTGGCGAGAGCGACTTTTTAACCCATAAAGTCCTGATTCGCCAATACATCTTGGAAACGGATATCCATCCTTTTGTCAAAGGCGTTGTCTTCGCGGATATCTGGAAAAATAAAATCACGGGCAAAATCGGGAAGGCCGATGTGCATTTCCCCTCCCTCGAGGACATGATCCGGATGAAAAAAGCCGCCGGCCGCGCCAAGGATCGGGAAGATTTGAAATTCCTTAAAAAACTTCTCAAAAGAAAAGCGAAGTGATCGCCGCTATTCGGCGTCCTTGACGCAGCGGAAACCGACCGTGGCGCAGCGGTCCAGACCGGGGGCGATCAGCAGAAGGATCTGAACCCGATCCGCCGCCAGCGGTCCGCTTTTGACGTACCAGACGCTTTTCTCGGGTGCGTAATAGCTTCCGCCGCGGATGATCCCGTAGCGGTACACCCCGTTGTCGTAGACATCATCCATGATCTGCCAGACGTTGCCGATCATGTCCAGCACGCCGAAGGGACTGGCCCCGGCCGGAAAGGCGTCGACCGGAGTGGTGTGATTGAGCTTGTCGTTGCACCGCCCCGGCTCCATCTTCGTCCCCCAAGGATAAGGGCGGCCGTCCGTCCCCTGGGCCGCGTACTGCCATTCGGCCTCGGCGGGCAGACGCTTTCCCGCCCAGCGGGCGAAAGCCCGGGCATCCTCGAGATCGACCCAGATCACGGGATGGTTCTCCTGCCCCGCCGGAGGTTTTCCCCCCGTCCAATGCTTCAGGAAGTTGGAGGCGTCCTGGGGCGCGTGGCCCGTTGCTTTCAGAAAAGCGCCGAACTGGGCGTTGGTCACGGGGCCGCGGTCCATGAAAAAGCGGGGCAGGCGGAGAGTCCGGGGCCGGCCGGAGTCGGGATAGGGAATGATGGGGTTGGCGTCGTCGGGATTGCCGGCGGTCTTGAAGACGAAGTCCCCGGCCGGGATCTCGACCATGTCCGCGGGGGCCGTCCGGACCGCCGCCGTCCGCGCGGGTTTGGTGACCAGCCGCGGCCAAGCCAGCGGCAGGCGGACAACCCGCTCGTCCAGAATTTCGCCGCGGCCGTCGAAGAGCTGGACGACGAATTTTTCCTCGCGGAACCCGAAGTGTTCATGAAGGACGATCGTCCGCTGCTCCGTCCCGAAGGAAACGGACGCTTCCCCGTACGACGGATTCCCGGCCGAGACGGCGATCCGGCTCCCGGCGGGCGCGCCCGGCGCCTCGAAAGTCAGGATCTCGCCGTCGGCCGCAACCTTGAGGATTTCGGGGAGGATGGCCAGGCAATCCACGTTGCCCTCCAGCCGCGTCCCCAGGCGCGAAGCGGCGAAGGCCTCGACATCGACGGAGGCGTAGAACCGGCCGGCCCGCTCGACGGGTTTGAGCTCTTCATGGTTCCACAGGCTGACGAGATGGGAGCCGGGACGAAGATCGACTTCGACGAGCGGCCCTTTATACCCCTCCGGCCGCAGGCTGAAGACGGTGAAAATTGTTTTGCCCTGCGCCGACCAGCGGTTGGCCCAAAGTCCGTCCTCGAGGGCGGGCACAAGCGGTTGCCAGCTCAAGTCCAGAAAGGCGGTCGAATTCTCCCGCAGGATCTTGGTCGTGCGGCCCAGGTAGCGGAGCTCGTCCTCGATCCAGTCGGGGCGGCCCGGGCGCATGGTGTTGATCTCCGAGCCGTAGCCGTTGAAGAAGGCCACGGCCGCCTCGCGATGGAGCGGCCCTTCGGCCAGCTGAAGGACCCGGAAGATGGCGAAATCGGGCTTGATGAATTTATTCAGGTTGAGCGGCGGGGGCATATAGAGCGCGTCGTGGACCCGGCCGGACACGATCCCGGGCATGTCCCGGGGCACGGCCATCCCCTCGCTGTACATGATGATGCCGGGCTTGACCCGGTCGGCCGCGGCCTGGAATTCGCGGCTCGATTCACCGCGAGTGTCGAGGACAACACCGTCCGCATCGAGCGTCCTCATCATGGTTTCCATCCCAGCGATATGATCCTCGTGCCGGGTGCTCTCGTCCCAGGGGTTGTAGGAAATGAAATATTTCTTGCCCAGCTTATGGGCCAGGTCGACCTGACGCCGGAGCTCGATAAGCCCGCCGGGCAGGTCGCGGTACATATCCCATTGGTTGCGCTGGTCCAGCCCCAGCCGAGGCCAAGTCGGCCAAATGGTATAGATGTCAACGGGGCCGAGGAGTTTGTCCCAGGCGGTCAGCGTTTGGTCGAACGAATATCGGCCGGCCTCGCGGTCGTAATAGGAACGATCCCAGGCAAACTGAAGAAGCATGAGATAAGCGCCGCGGACCCATTTCAGGTCGGGGCGATGGAACAAGGCGTTGTCGAATTTTTCCAGGTCATAGAGGAAGCGTTCGCGGAACATGATTTCGAGGCCCCGGCGCCAGCCGCCGCCATGGGCTTCGAAATAGAGGGCGTACTCGACCGAGCCGCCGGGCTCCAGAGTCGAGGCCCAACGAGTGCGCTCGGCCTTGTCGGTCTTGACCCGCCGGGCCAGGGCGGTCAGCGTCGGGCCGCCGTCCGGCGTCTCGGCCGAGGCAAATCCCAGATGCCAGGCGTTGTCGGGAAGGACGACACCGACGGGTTTAAGGCCGGGACGATAGAGGAGCGTGCGGCTCAGATAATGGGGCGGCTCGTTGGGCAGGCCGGCCGTGATGTAGACCCGGTCGCCGCTCTCTCCGAGCGGCACCAGGTTCTCAATTTTGATCTTGGATTTCGAGTCGTTGCGAAAGAGGACCGTGAGCTTCGCGCCGGGCGCGAAGGCGGCGTTCGGAGCAACGGTCACGGTCAGTCCGGGGGGGAGGACGGAAGCCGTCTTCAACCCGCCGTCGACGAGGAGAGAGTAAAGCGGAAACGGTGCCGGCAGAGAGATCTCCCGATCGTCGGCGAGAGTCAGGCTCGAGACGGCCGATTCCGCCCCCTTCGGCCCGGCGAGTTTGATCGACCGGAGGGGGGCGAAGTCCGTCTGATTCTTCGGGACGACCGTTCCGGCGATCGCATCCGCCGTCCTTACCGGCGTTTTCTCCGACGGCCCGCCGGGACGAAACAAGATTTCGGCCTCCCCTCCATCGACATGCCCCTTTCCCGCGGCCCCTAATAAGAGAACCGCCCCGATGGCTAGAAAAATCATGATCCGACGTGTAACCATGCCGCCATTGTTCCATAAAGTCCCCCGCCGTCGCAAACAGGACCGGGACAACTTCCCAAGGGAGGGGTTTTATGGTAAAAAACCGATTCACACCGCCGCTTGTCCTCGGGAGCCTCCGGAATCCGGAAGCCGGACAACGGACGGATTAGGATGGGAATGATAAACACAGTCTATTCCGCAAATACGATCCGTACCCTCGAAGCCGTCTTCGACAAACAGAAAATTCATCGCCGCTTTCGCCGTCGCCGTTATGAGCCGGGTACCATTCTCGAATACGACGTCCGGGGGATCATCCCCGACGGACGGGCTCACGCCCGCCTCGAGATCTTGAAATTCGTCGGCGGCGGATATGCCGGACAGGTCTATAAGGTCAAACTTCTGGCCCTGGATCCCGTCGATGGGACGGTCCGCGGACTTGAACCGGGCCGTATTTATGCCCTGAAGATTCTGGTCCCTGCTTCGGGCTTCGGCCGCAAGATCCGGGATTTATTATACGGGCTCGGCTTCCAGGCTCCCTTCTCACTGCAGTCTCTGGCCTCCGCCGGCCGCTCCCAAGCCCTCTGGCAAACTTTCATCCGGCGGGCGGCGCGGAATGAATTCGGCCGGGACGACACCGTCGTCGAAATCCTCGGCACCGTCCTCGACCGCAATCTGGGCAGTTACGGCGAAATCAACGAATGGATCGACGGGAGAATGTGGCGTTTCGAAGTGGACGACGACTTGGATGCCCGCCGCCATTGGAAAGTCGGCCAGCCCGGCCGGGACGTCGGTTCACCCGAATACCGGGCCAAGAAGACGTTCATGCGGCGCCTGGTTCGCCTCCTCCACGATATCGGCGCGACTGAGCTGGCCCGTCAGTACGAATGGTGGTCGCTTAAAAGCCAGCCTAACGCCTTGAAACGGACCTCCAGCGACCCGGATCCCGAAGCGGGGCTGGTGGCCGTCGATTTCCGGGCCGGCATGACCCTTCTGCCGTTTCTGCCCCAATGCCCGGCCGACTTCAAGCTGATCGTGCAGGGGTTACTGCGCGGCCGCCTGGTCCAGTTCGACAAAGGCGACCTCAAGAAACTCGAACACTACGTCGAGGAGCACTGGGGGGAGTTTCACGACCTGCGCGATGCCCTGGACGAGCTGAAGCGCGAAGACAAAGCCTATCGCGATTCGCTTATCGATGTGACCTGTCATCATGTCCGGCCCCTGGGCAACCGGCTTCGGCGGGCCATCTTCCGGGGGTTCCGCGAGAGCTGGCGCGTGCGGAACATCACGGACGATAAAACAGCGGTTTTTTTGAAACGGAGCGACGTCCTAGCGCTCCTGTTCCTGCTGGTCCCCCATCTGGCCTGGACGACACCCGCGCTTTTCATCTTCGCTTTTCCGGGACGGGTATGGTGGAAATACCCGCTGTGGCTGGCTCCGCTCGTCCTGGCGCCTTTCCTCCGCCGGCTGTGGGGCCGGGCGGACTTTCGCCGGCATCTGGGAGCGAAGCTGACGAGCCCGAGCTATTTAGTACGCTCCATCCGGGGGCGCATCGCCGAGGCCATGATCCGCTGGGTCCGGACCGGCCGGTCTTCCGAAGCGCGGGCCGTACGCATTTCGGCCCGGCCGTTCCTCAACTATCTGAACCTCCCCTTGGCCTGGCTTCCGGCGGGGTTCCATCGATTTCTTACGGACAAGGCCGTTTTCAAGGAGCGGCTGCAGGCCATGTTCGTCCAGCCCGTACGCCTGCTCATACATTCGGCCGAGCGGGAGCGTTGGCTTCTGGATATGGTCGCCCAAGGCCGACGGAGCGGACTCCTGGGCGAAGCGGAGGAAGCCCTCATCTCCGGCCAGGTCAAGGAGCCATACATCCAAAAGTATCTCAAGAGCTTGGCCGTCCACCTGGCCACGCTGTTCGTTTCCGAAACGGTTTTCCTGACCGCCGCTATTGTCTATGTCCTCACTCATCCGGAGCTGTCCTGGCAGGCCGCCACTCTGCGGGCTGGAGTCATCATCGGCGCCCTCAACCTCCTGCCGATTTCGCCCGGATCACTGGTCCGGGGTTTTTATGTCATCGGCCTGATGATCAAGGAGAGAAATTTCAAGGATTACAACATCGCCTTCGGGGTAAGCTTCTTGAAGGTCGTCGGCTATCTGGCCTTCCCCATCCAAATGGCCTACCGGTATCCGGACCTGGCCCGGTTCATGGCCGGCCACTGGGCCAATGAGGCCGTTCACCGCGTCCCGATCTTCGGCGAGAAAGGCGCCTGGCTGGAGCATTTCGTCTTCGACACCTTCTACAATTTTCCGCTGACGATTCGGCGGCGGATCAAGGTCCGGGCGGAACGAAGGGCGGGAAAAACTTCCCGGAACTGGCCCTCCCTTTTCATTGCGGCGGGGGGCGTCGGAGTGTTGGGGGGGATCGGGTTCGGATTCGCCCGGCTCGCGGGCGGGAGTCCTGAATTCGGCCGCGATTGGTGGCTGGCGATTTGGGTCCCGCTGGCCGCGGGCATGGTCACGGCGCTGACGGCCGGCGGAATGGCCATGGGCCGGCGAGTCATCCGGGGCATGCTTGTCGGAGCCGGGATCGGGCTAATGACCGGGATCGCGCCTTTCATCCAAGGCTTGGGGCTTTTTTTCGGCACGGCGGTCTTGGCCGCGGACGTCTCCCTCGGACTGGCGATAGCCCGATCCGGGGTCGGACTCCTTCTCCTTTTCGGAGTCCTTGGCCTTATCGGTGCGGCGATTTCCGAAACCAGGCGTCCCTGATCCACAGAATTGACATCGATCGGCGCATAATCTATTATTTCTGACTTCGCGACGACGAAATCATTCATTTTCATCATAGGCTGCTGTCGTTGCGAAAATATAATTCATACGGATTCCGGACCCTGCCAACGTCCGGAATCGGCCGGATCATAAGGAATCATCATGAAGCAAAAAGGTTGGCTGGTTACGATGGCCGGTCTCGGCCTCAACCTGGCCCTGGGCGTGCTGTACGCCTGGAGCATGTTCAGCAAACAACTGACCGAATCGATCGACCACGGAGGCTTCGGCTGGTCCCGGACGACGGCCACCTTGCCTTACACGATCGCCATCGCTTTCTTCGCCCTGATCATGATTCCCGCCGGCCGTTTGCAGGACCGACTCGGTCCTCGGATTATCGCGACGGCGGGTGCGGTCTTGTGCGGGGCCGGATTGGTCGTCGCCAGTCTGGGGCGGCCCGACCTGGTCTGGCCGATGATTTTGGGGTTTGGTGTCCTGGCCGGCATGGGCATCGGCCTCGGATACGCCGCCGCTACTCCCGCGGCGCTCAAATGGTTCGGCCCTGAGAAAAAGGGCCTCATCACCGGCATCGTCGTGGCCGGTTTCGGCGTAGCCCCCGTTTACATCGCTCCCCTGGCGAAGTACCTCCTCGAAACCCGGGGTGTCTCGGGAGCCTTTCGCATCTTCGGGATTCTATTTCTCGTCGTCGCCGGATTCTCCGCCCAATTCCTGGTCAATCCCAAACCCGGGTTTGTCCGCAAGGCCGCCGAGGGGAAAAAAGCCCTGAAACCAAAGGCTTCCCCCGCCCCCGACCGAACTTGGCGCGAGATGATCCGCAGCCCCAAATTCTGGATTCTCTACCTTCAGTTCGCCTTCGGAGCGACCGCGGGCCTGATGATCATCGGGCATGTGGCCAAAATCGTCTCGGTCCAATCGGGAGGAGCCATCAAGGCGGGATTTCTCTTCGTCGCCCTCCTGGCCATTTTCAACGCCGGGGGCCGGGTCATGGCCGGGATGGTATCCGACATTATCGGCCGGGTCGGGGCCATGATCATCGTCTTCTCCCTTCAAGCCGTGATCATGTTTTTCTTCAGCCAGTTCGCCACCACGGCGGGCTTCCTTTTCGGAGCCGCCTTCGTCGGGTTCAACTACGGCGCCTGCCTGTCGCTTTTCCCGGCCACGGCCGCCGATTACTGGGGCACCAAGAATCTGGGCCTCAATTACGGCATTCTTTTCACGGCCTGGGGAGTGGGCGGCGTCTTCGGTCCCAACTTGGCGGGGATGATCGCCGATTCCACGGGGAGCTATGCCGGCGCCTATCAAGTGGCGGGGGGACTGCTCATTGCCGCGGCCCTGTTGGGCGTTTTAAGCCACATGCACCTATCCTTCAAGATGGCGGACAAGCAGCTTGTCGTTACCGTCGGGAAGCGTAAAAAAGCGGCCGTATCCGATCCGGAGAGTGAATCGATCGATCGCCAAGCGGCGTGAAAAACCCGCGCCGCCGGGCCGAATACCGTGTCGCAAACCACACTAAATGGAAGAGAACCGAAAAAGAAAACCCTTAGCGCAGTTTCAGCCCCAGTTCGGATAACTGTCGCTCGTTGACCTCGGACGGAGAATTCGTCATCAGATCCATGGCGCTGGTCGTTTTGGGAAAGGGGATGACCTCGCGGATGGACTCCTCGCCGGCCAGGATCATGACCAGCCGGTCGAAGCCAAAGGCGATCCCGCCGTGCGGGGGGGCGCCGAAACTCAAAGCCTCGAGGAAGTAGCCGAACTTCTCCTCGGTCTCCTTGTCCGTCAGCCCCAGCGACTTGAAGATGCGCCGCTGAAGGTCCATGTCGTGGATACGGATCGAGCCGCCGCCGACCTCGACCCCGTTGAGGATGAGGTCATAGGCCTTGGCCCGGACCCGGGCCGGGTCGGACTCGAGGAAAGGGGCGTCCTCTTCGACGGGCGCGGTGAAGGGATGGTGCATGGAGACATGGCGTTTTTCCTCCTCGCTCCATTCGAAGAGCGGGAAGTCCGTAACCCAGGCAAACTTGAGCATCTTCTTCTTGGCCGCCTCATCCATGGGCCAAGTCCGGCGGATCTCACCCAAGACTTTCAAGGCCATGGCCTTTTTGTCGATGATGAGGAGCGCCAGGTCGGCCTCTCCCCCGCCCAGCGCGGCCCAGATCTTTTCGTACTCGGCGTCGGCCAGCTTGAGCGCGGCCTTCCAGCCGTCCTGTCTCTTGATCCAGATCAGGCCCTTGGCGCCGAGCGCCTTGGCTTTATCGCCGAGCTTGTCAAGCTGGCCGCGGGACAGATTCCCGGCCCCGGGGACTAGCAGTCCCTTGAGCTCGCCTCCCGCTTCCAGGGCGCCCTTGATCAATTCCGAGCCAAGCTCCCGGCCCACCAGGGTCAAATCGCGCATTTCCAACGGCACGCGCAGGTCGGGTTTGTCCGAACCGTATTTCTCCATGGCCTCCGCATAAGTCAAGCGCGGGAAGGGCGGCGAGAGTTTTTGCCCGGTCAGGGCGAAGACCGCCTCCATCAGCCCCTCGTTGAGGGCGAAGAAGTCCTCCCGATCGATGAAGCTCATCTCGATATCGATCTGGGTAAACTCCGGCTGGCGGTCGGCCCGCAGGTCCTCGTCCCGGAAACAGCGGACGATCTGGAAATAGCGGTCGAAGCCGGCGATCATCAGCGTCTGCTTGAACTGCTGGGGCGATTGGGGGAGGGCGTAAAATCGGCCTTTATAGACGCGGCTGGGAACCAGGTAATCGCGGGCCCCCTCGGGGGTCGGGTTGGCCAGGATGGGGGTTTCGATTTCGAGGAAACCATGGGCGTTCATGTAATTGCGCGCGGCCAAGGCCGCCTCGTGGCGGAGACGGATCTGACGCTGCATCTTGGGCCGGCGCAGGTCGAGGTAGCGATACTTGAAGCGCAGTTCCTCGGAAGCCTGGGACGGATCGGTGATCTGAAAGGGCGGGAGCTTGGAGGGAGCGAAAAGCTTCACGCTCTCGGCCACGATTTCAACCTCGCCGGTGGGGATGTCCTTGTTGACGGCTTCGCGGCGGCGCACGATCCCGTGCACGCCGACGACGTATTCGTGGCGAAGCTTCTTGGCCTCGTCCATCAGGGGGGCGTTCTCCGAGCGGAAAACGACCTGGGCCAGACCCTCACGATCGCGGATGTCGATAAAAAGGAGATGCCCCATGTCCCTGGTTCTGTGAACCCAGCCGCACAGAACGACTTCCAGGCCTTCGTGCTCGGCCCGGAGCGCTCCGGCATAGAGGGTGCGTTTCCATCGATTTTCAACTTGGGCGGATTCGTTGTTCATGGGGGCTCTTTTCCTGGAAAATTCAGTAAAACTCAATCGCCGGCCGATTCGCAGGAGGGGCGCAAGATGCGGCGCAGGAGCTCGTCCGGTGTGCCGCCGGTCTGGGTCCCGGCGGCCATGTCCTTGAGCTGGTAAATCCCCTTGGCCGCTTCGTCCTCGCCGACGATGAGAACCCAGGACGCTCCGAGCTTGTTGGCCCGGCCGAACTGGTTTTTAAAACTGCGCCCTCCGAATTCAATGAGCGTCTCCACGCCGCCGCGGCGGAAGAACCGGGCCAGCTCCACGGCCTTGGCTTTGGCCGCTTCGCCCGCATGGACGACATAAAGAAACCGGCGCGGCTCGGGTTTGAGCTTAATCATGGCCATGAGCCGCTCCATCCCCATGGCGAACCCGATGCCGCAGATGTCGGGGCCGCCGAAATCCTTCATCATGTCGTCGTAGCGGCCGCCGCCCAGGACGGCGTTCTGCTGGCCGCCGCTCAAATTTATCACTTCGAACGTCGTCTTGGTGTAGTAATCCAGCCCTCGGACCAGGTTTTCGTCGACCTTGTAGCCGACGCCGGAGAGGTCGAGAAAACGGCGAAACGCCGCGAAGTGATCCCGGCATTCGCCGCACAAATAGCCCGTGATCTTGGGCAAGGCCCGGGCCTGCTCGCGGCAGCTCTCGATCTTACAGTCGAAAATACGAAGGGGGTTGGTCTCGATCTTGCGCCGGCAGTCTTCACAGAGCTTATCGCGGACGGCCTCGGCCCGTTCGCGCAAGGCCCGGGAGAAGTCCGGCCGGCAGGCTTTACAGCCGACCGAATTGACCCGCGTCTCGGTCTCCGTTACCCCCAGCGAGCGGAGGAGCGAATCGGCCATCTCCACGATCTCGGCATCGATGGCCGGATCCTTTTCGGCGAAGACCTCGACATCGACCTGGTGGAACTGGCGGTAACGGCCCTTTTGGGGCTTGTCGTACCGGAACATCGGGCCGATGGTGTAATAGCGCATGGGTGTGCCCAGCAGGTCGAGCCGGTGTTCGACGATGGCCCGAGCCACAGAGGGCGTGTATTCGGGACGAAGCGTGATCGAGCGGCCGCTCTTGTCGATAAATGTGTACATCTCTTTGGTGACGATGTCCGTCGTTTCGCCCGTCCCTTTTTCAAACAACTCCGTAGGCTCAATAATGGGAGCGCGAAGCTCGCGATAGCCGTAGGCCTCCACCAGACGCTTGACCTCGGCCTCGACTTTTTGCCAGATCTCGACTTCGCCGGGCAGGATGTCATGCGTGCCCTTGACCGCGATCAATTCTTTTTTGGACGGGGAATCGGGGCTCACGTTTCGACGAAGACCCCCATTTTGCGGAATTTGGCGTAGCGGTCCTCGAGGAGGACATCGACGGGCTTTTCCTCGAGCTTCCTCAGGGTTTGATTCAAGTGCTTGTCCAGGGTCTTGAACATGGTCTCCGAGTCGATGTGGGCGCCTCCCGGAGGCTCGGGAATGATTTTATCAATGATGCCGAGAGCGAAAAGATCCTGGGACCGCAAATGCAGGTTTTCGGCGGCCTGCCGGACGGCGGTCTGGTCCTTCCACAGGATGGCCGCGCAACCCTCGGGCGAGATGACGGAGTAATAGGCGTTCTCGAGCATCAGGACCTGATCGCCGACTCCGACGCCCAGCGCGCCGCCGCTCCCGCCCTCGCCGATGACGACGCAGACGATGGGAACGCGGAGTGAAGACATGATCTTGAGGTTGTAGGCGATGGCCTCGGCCTGGCCGCGCTCTTCGGCCCCGATTCCGGGGGCGGCCCCTTGGGTGTCGATCAGGGTGACGACCGGAAGATGGAATTTTTCAGCCATTTTAAAGATGCGCAGGGCCTTGCGATAACCCTCGGGGTTCATCTGGCCGAAGTTGCGGTCGAGCCGCTCGCGGGTGGTGCGGCCTTTCTGCTGGCCCAGGACGGCTACGGACCGCCCGTGGAAAAAAGCGAATCCGGCCACCAGGGCGGGATCGTCGGCAAAGCGCCGGTCGCCGTGAAGCTCGGTAAAGTCGGTCGTCAGGGCGGCGATATAATCGAGGGACTGGGGACGTTTGGGGTGGCGGGCAATCTGGACGATCTGGGTCGGGACGAGGCCCGGGGAAATCTTGAGCCATTCCTTTTCGATTTCCAGGCGCAGAGTATCAACCTTCTCCCGGGTTCCGGGCTCGCCCGCCAGGAGGAGCTCATCAATCTGCTCCTTGAGTTGGACGATCGGCTTCTCGAGTTGGTAGAAATCCTCGGGTTGGCTCATAGGACTCTCTGCGGTTTGGATTGGTACCCGGCTATTCTAGCGGGGGGCCGGAAGGGCTGTCAAGGAGGGCTCGGGACGGAGGGGGCCAAACACGCCCTATTCCCCATCGGGGAATTGGGCGCCGACTCCTCCTTCGCCCCCCTCCTCATCGGACGAAAACGGAATCCGATGATGAGGGTCCGTGCCCGCTCAGTCGTCGACCCTATGCCAAAGCATAGGGCTACAAAGTCTGCGGGTTTGGCCCCCTCCACCCCTCGCCCCTTTAATAAAATGAATAGCCAAACACGCGTGTTTTCGCGCTTAGAAAGAGTTTAACAGTTTCCCGTTCGTGGTGAGCTCGTCGAACCATGAACGGCTGCCCTCATGAAATGCCATGAGGACTAGCAAGGCTGCCCTTCGACCCTTCGACAGGCTCAGGGCGAACGGCTAACGGCTCACGGTGAACGGCTCACGGTGAACGGCTCACGGCTTTTGTAACAGTTATTTAAAAAGAAAAATGTCATTCGGCAGGCGCTAACCGCCGGCGGACGACCTCGAAGAAGAAGACCGCGGCGGCCGAAGCCACATTGAGCGAATTGACCCGGCCCCGCATGGGGATGGCCAGGACGCGGTCGCATTTCCGGCGGACGAGCGGGCGGAGCCCCCGCCCTTCGGACCCCAGAACGATCCCGACCGGTTGGGTATAGTCGAAATCCCAATAGTTTCCGTCGCCCTCCCCCTCCGCGCCGACCAGCCAGATGCCTTTCTCCTTAAGGCCGTCCATGGCCTGAGCCAGGTTGGAAACGCGGGCCACCTTGAGGTGTTCAAGAGCTCCGGCCGAGACCTCATAGACGGTATCGGTCAATCCGGCCGAGCGGCGTTCCGGCAGGATGATCCCGTCCGCGCCGGCGCATTCGGCGGAGCGCAGAATCGCGCCAAGGTTCTGGGGGTCTTCGATTTCATCGAGAAGGACGATAAACGGGGGCGTACCGGCCGCCTGAAGGATGTCGTCGAGGGTGGCGAATTCCTTGGGCGCCAGAACGGCCACCACGCCCTGATGGTGGGGGGCCATCTTGTCCAGGACCAAACGGGGGATAAAGAGATAGGGCACGTGGGCGGCCTTGGCCAGGCTGACGATCACGCTCAGGGGACGGTGCCCCTCTTCCTTTTGGATCATGATTTTATTGACCCGGCGGGGCGAGGATTTCAGGATCTCGATCAGGGGATTGATGCGGGTGATGCGGTCCATGTTGCCCTCATTTCTTGTAAGCGTCGCCGCGGGGATGGAAATTCACGACGGCGATGATCCGTTCCTCTTCCAAAACGCGGAAAATAATCCGATATTCGCCGAGGCGAAGCCGGCAAAATCCACGGAGCTCGCCCGAAAGAGAAAGAACGTCTTTATGAAAAAGAGGAAAGGAAAGCGACGCCAGCTCCATTAACGACTTTTTGGCTCTTTGACGCATAGGCTTCGGCAGTTGGAGATAGTATTTCTCGGCCTGGGAGGAAAACTTAATCGTCCAATTCATCGAGGCTCTTTCCCTGCCCCTTCTTGACTTCCTCATAACCGGCCCGGCATTCTTGAACGAATCCGGGGATGTTTAATAGCTCCATCGTCTCGCGATGACGAAGGATATACTCGTCGGTCATTTGTTCCAGAATTTTGCTCATGGACGAGCCTTCGAAGCCGGCGATGGCCTTGAGAAGCTTCATTTTTTGCTCGGGAAGCCTCAGCGTTGTTGTCCTCATGTCCGACACCTCGAGTGAAATAATAATATAAATCCATATTGATATCAATGCATCAGCTTGAGAAAATCGACGCCCGTGCTCTCAGTCTCGGCCTCGTTCTGGTCACTCATAATTCGCGCGAATTCAGGCGGATTCCCGGCCTCCAAACTGCGGACTGGATCGTCTGAATCCCGCCGACGAGGCCGTCCGGCCGCCGGCGGAGGCCATCGCTGGAGAGGATCTGTTGACACACGCCGCTTTTACATGCCCTTCTCAATCGAATTGTCGGCCCTCAAAGCATCAGGCTGTGAAATAATTTTTTTAGATAAAACTTTTCTTGGAAGAGAATCCGTCCCCTTTCTCCCTGTTTTATTGCCTTGATATATGCATTTTATTAGCTTTTAACCGCCTTGACTTGTGCGCAGTACTTGCGTATTATCGGCTTAACTTGTGCATAAAAGAGGTTTCTAATGCAACGGTTTTCTCTAAACAACTTATTGGATTGGAAAGAAAATCCAGACAGAAAAGCTCTATTAGTCAGAGGGGCAAGGCAGGTAGGCAAAACATATCTGATCCGGGAGCTCGGAAAAACATTTCCTTACTTTCTTGAAATTAACTTTGAGATGGATCATACGACGGCAAATTTTTTCAGTGGTTCGCTTGATCCGGTTCAAATTATCGAAAATCTTTCTCTGTATTATGGCATACCGGTAGTTGCCGGTAAAACACTTCTTTTTTTTGATGAGATACAGGCTTGTCCGCAAGCTCTCAGGTCACTAAGATTTTTCTATGAAAAAATGCCCAAACTCCATGTTGCTTCAGCTGGTTCCCTTTTAGAGTTTGCTATCGCACAGATACCGTCTTTTGGTGTGGGGCGGATAGAGTCGCTTTTTCTTTATCCCATGACTTTTTTTGAATTCCTTGAAGCACTCGGGGAAGATCAGCTGGTTGACTATATAAAATTATGTTCATTAAAAAAGCCTGTTGATGATACCATCCATAGAAAGATACTTGGATTATTCCGTAAATACCAAATCATAGGCGGGCTTCCTGCCTCGGTTAAATACTATGCAAAGAATCATAATATGCTGGCCAGCCAGAAAATCCTTGATGACTTGATAACCACGCTGACGGATGATTTTGCAAAGTATAAAAATCATATTTCAATGGATAAAATGTCGGAAGTTTTTCGCTCTATAGCTCTTCAAAACGGAAGCAAGTTTGTTTACAGCAGAATATCACCTGAACGTTCAGCCAACTATAAAACAGCCCTTGAATTGCTTGTCAATGCCGGATTGGTTTACAAAATATTTCATACATCCGCCAGGGGTATTCCACTCGGCGCGACAATTGATGAGAACAAATTCAAAGCCGCAATGTTTGATACCGGCATGCTTCAAAGAGTATCGGGGCTTGATCTTAGGCATTTTATTGCGGAAAGTGATTTTGTCAATCGGGGCGGAATTTCAGAATTATCAGTTTGTCTTGCTCTTGCAGCATCAGGTCTGCAGCATCACCACCCTGAATTATACTACTGGCATAGAGAGCAGCGGGCAAGTTCCGCTGAAGTTGATTTTGTCATTGCGATTGATGACCGCATTATCCCCATAGAAGTCAAATCAGGCACAAAAGGGGCCATGCAGAGCTTGTTCATATTTCTTCAAGAAAGAAACGGCCGGCTTGGAATAAGAATATCGGCCGAAAACTTCGCAAAATGCGGAACGGTTGCCGTCATCCCTATATACGCAGCTGAAAACCTTGTAAATATTATTAAAAACAGCTTTTTATAATACAGGAAAAATGAAAGCGAAAAGCGGCAGAGCAAAAAGTGGCGGGTCAGCACACATGGTAAATTCCTATGTTTCGGAGCAGAACTCCTGTCAAAAGGTAATGTGATGAAACCAAAATCAACAACGGATGGGATGGGATTATTTAAAAATGTACCGTTTTCTACTCTGGTGAAAGATAATAGTGAGCTTGCCGCACTTCGTCGTGACTACTCTTCAAGACCTGCACGAGAGCGAAGAATGGCAGCGGACTGGGAATATCATTCCCAGCTGGCGAACGAAATCTTCAACAATTCAATGGCCATGTCGGGGAAAGACGGATTGAAGAATTCATTTTGGCCTTCGGGGGTTGTCGCTCTGGCCATAGATCCGCGGTATGCACCCGCCATTCTTACCGTTGGTTCAATTGAATATCATCTTGGGCGTATAAAAGAAGCCATGAAACTGTTCAAAAGGCTTGCGAAATTGCCAAAGGGCGAAGAAGCCCTAAGTACTATTATAGACAAGGCGGGGGATTTTCTCATTGATCAGGGTGATTACGAAAATGCGTTAGCGCTATATTCCGCTGCTGAAAAAGCCTATCCCCATGAAGCCCTGTACCCCCTCGGGGTGGGATATTGCCTTGGAAAACTTGGCTTTTATGAAGAATCGGTAGAGAAACACAGGCATGCGAATGTCTTGGAGCCTGACAACTACAAACATCTGAATGATCTCGGATACTCATTGCTCGAAGCAGGGAAGTTTGAAGAAGCCGAAGAAGTTCTGCAAAGATCAATATCGCTTGCTCCTGCAGGCTACAAATTTTCACGCAACAACTTGAGCGAACTAAAAAAAAAGAGAAAAAGAAAAACTGTCCCCTCATGAATATTGGCTATTAAGCATCACGGCTGTCCGGTTAAGAAAATGGGCTCTCTTCCATTTAGTGCGGCACGGTATTCGGCCGATGATCTAGGCGGTTCGGGTCATGGCAAATCCGGGAGTCCGGCCGCGCCGTTCGACCGGGCATCGGCCTCCATGATTTCCCGGAGTTCTTTCTGGAGGGCCGGGTCGGGAAGGTTCGGAGGGAGCGCGGCGAGCATTGTTCTGGCCTGTTCTGCCGCCCGGTCTCCGATGGAGGTCCGGCCTGCCGCTTCCCAAGCGTCGTAGGTATCCCGGTCGACGAGGTTCGCCATCTGGTGTTCGATCCGGTACCACTTCCGTGTATGGCGCATGGTCAGGAACTGGGTATCCGGACGTATCCCGTCGAAGAGATGAGCCGCGAGGGGCTCGTCCCGCTGGGCGACCCCGTCAAGGAGGCGGTAAGCCATGCCGCAGATGTCGTTATCGATCAGGAGCTTTTCCAGGCTTTGGGTGCTCTCGAAATCCAGCATGCCCACGCCCGAGACGACGTTGATGCCCGCCAGGGCGGCCAAGACGGCGCCCAGCCCCGTTTCGAACCCGGACTGGGCGTCCTGAATTTTCGCGTCGCTCAGGCCCATATAGGCGTGGGTCGGAAGTTTGAGGTGCTTGCCGACCTGGGCATAGGCCATGTCGATCATCATGGTTTCCATGGCCCCCATGGGCGTCGTGCCCTTGCGCATGTCGAAGCTCGCCGGCGAGCCGCCGAAGATCACGGGCGCCCCTTTCCGGGCCAGCTGGCAGATCACGAGACCGGAGAGGTTTTCGGCCGTATGCTGGACGAGCGCTCCGCCGAGGGTCACGGGCGACGTCGCCCCGGTCAGACTCATGGAAATGAGCTCCGACGGGACGCCCGCCCGAGCACTATCGATCAGGCTCTGCGCGGTCAGGCTGCTCCATTTCAGGGGCGGGGAGGGGCAGGCGTCGAAGATCGCCAGGGGGCGGCGCCGGAGCTCCTCAGCCCCGCCTCGGACGGCGGCGAGCATGTCGAGCATCGGCTTGAACCCGGCGGTGCGGAACGTGCCCGTGACGATCGGCTTCGTGGAATATAAGAGGCCGAGGTAAAGGCGGTAGCTGTCGGCGACGATCTCCGGCACATCGGCGCTGATCAGGGCCGTGCTCTGGAAGTGGATGTGCTCGCAGGCGTCGGTCAGGCGGGTCAGGCGGACGACATCGATCGTCGCCGCCTTCCGTTCTCTCTGCGTCACGGAATCGAGCATGCGGATCGCCCCCGAACCGGGGTCGAAGTGGACTTCGTCGCCGCCGACCGTGAATTCCCGGGATCCGGCCCGGTCGTACATGCGGATCGACGGCGGGGTCGAGGCCAGGGCATCCTCGACCAAATGGGGGGTGAGGCGGACCCGCTGCGTAGTCTCGTCCACGGGCATTCCGGCTTCGCGGAACAGCGAGCGCGCTTCATCGTTCTCCACGAATACGCCCTCCCGTTCGAGAAGGCCCAGGGCTTCGCCGATGACCTTCTCGACATAGTCTCGGCTCAGCAGTTCGACTTTGGGCCGGAGCGCCGGGATCATGGCGTCACCTTGGTCGCAGCCAGGGCGGCGGCCTGTTTCACGGCCGCCAGCGCATTTTCGCCGTAGCCGTCGGCCCCGATCTCCGCGGCCCAGGCCCGCGACACGGGGGCCCCCCCGACGAGGACCTTGAACCTGTCGCGCAGGCCGCGCTCCCGGAGGCGCTCGACAACCCGGCGCTGCCCGAGCATCGTCGTCGTCAGCAGGGCGGACAGGCAGATGAGATAGGCCCGCGTCTCGACGGCCGCGTCGATGAACCGGTCGGCTTTCACGTCCGACCCGAGGTCGATCACGTCGAAGCCGTTGGCCGAGAGCATCGAAGCAACCAGGTTCTTGCCGATATCGTGGATATCGCCTTCGATCGTGCCGATGACGATCCGGCCGCGCGACAAGCCGGCCGCCCCGGAAGCTTCGAGAGCCGGCCGGAATACGGCCAGGGCCGCTTTCATGGCGGCCGCGCTGCTGATGAGTTCAGGCAGGAAGTACTCGCCGGCTTCCCAAAGATCGCCGACCCGTTGGAGGCCGGGGATGTAGCCCTGTTCGATCACGGCCGGCAGGTCGAGCCGCTCGTCCAGGGCTTGTCGGGCCAGGCCCGCGGCTGCCTCGGCATCGCCCGCGACGACGGCTTCAGCCATGCGGGCGTAACGCGCATTCATGTCTTCCATGATTTCTCCTCCTTATTTCGCCGGAGCGGGAACGCGCTCCAGGCGTTCAACTCCATTTCTTGAATTCTAGAGCCTCGACGAACAGTTCCTGGAAAGCCGCTCCCCGAGCCAGACTCTCGTGGTCGATCTGACCTGCCCCCACTTAGTGTACCACCTGTGAAGTGAAAGATCGAGGCGTGGGAGCCTCACCCCAAAACTGGTCCAGCCAAAAATGGAGTTTTTTGGCTTTGCAAACTTTTCTCCAAATTATCAATGAACTGCCGCGGCGTCAAGTCGCCGAGCGAGCTATGCGGCCGGAACTCGTTGTAGTCCCTTCGCCACTTCTCGATTTTCTCTTGAGCATCCTCCATGGATAAGAACCAGCTAACGTTCAAGCATTCGTCCCGAAACGATCCGTTGAACGACTCGATTGTGGCATTATCCATAGGTTTTCCGGGCCTCGAGAAGTCTAGCGTCACGCCGTTCTCATAAGCCCACTTGTCCAAAACGCGAGAAACAAATTCGCTTCCGTTGTCACTTTGAATGCGTTCCGGTTTGCCTCGATCTTTGGTCAAGCGTTCGACGACCGCCACAACTTCCGTTCCGGTCAGGCTTTGCCCAACCCCGATCGGCCCGCTGGACGCCCAGATCGGCGCTCATGCCCTCAGCCTTGGTGCCGTGCTGGTCACCAACAACGTCCGCGAATTCCGCCGCATTCCAGGCCTCAAGGTCGAGGACTGGATCAGCTGAATCCCGATGATGAGGTCATCCGGCCGCCGCGGAGGCCATCACTGGAGAGGATCAAGTGACACATCCCGACACCGCTTCTACATGCCCCTCTCAATCGAATTATCAGCCCTCAGGGCATCAGGCTGTGAAATTATTTTTTTTAATTCTTTTTGGCAAAAGTTATTTAAACTCTCATCCGCTTGCATCGCCCTAATGGCAAGTGCTTTGTGCAAGTCACTATCAATTCGTAATAGAAATTTACCTGAAAATTTTTTTGTAGAAATATTTAAAGGCAAGGGCCTTTTATCTTCTTTATAGATTTCAATCCACTCTTCAAGAATTTGGCATAATTCATGATAAACTTTTTCTTCGTTATCCCCATGGCAGCACTTTCCAATCCAACCAGGAATTGACCCGACATAGCACTGATCTTCTTCCGACCATTCAACAAATTTTAAAATACGGGGTCTATTTTTCATTTTTGAGACTCCTTAATTTTTAATTCAATTTCTTTTTCTTGATAAGGCTTTGCATCATCTCCAAGTTTACCTGAAATAGTAATGACAACACCTTCGGGATGAATGTAGTTTCTGTGGCTTCCTTTTCCACGCCGGTTAATAAATCCAGCCTTCTCAAGTTCTTTAATAAGCTGCCTGATTTTCCGCGGCATGTAGTTATAGTATCAATATAGTATCAATATGTCAACTGGTTTTGTTGTATTGGTGTGACTACGAAAAGAGCACCGATTCTTCCGCCGCCGGGGGGCCGACATGGTGGTATTTGTACCGGATACTCAACTGCTTCCCTTTTCATTTCCGCGGCCAAGAGATTGTTTTCTTGATTACGTTCCGGTAGTTGGCGTCCAAGAATGTCCGCAAGTCAACAAGCGCGGCCAGGCGGCGGGCCATTTCGGTCACATAGCGGACTTCGTCCGGCGTCAATCCCCGGCCGAGGAGAGGCTTTTCGCGGTACGACAGCCATTTCTTGATGACCTGGTAGCCGCCGATGGTGTAGTCCCAAACGGCCTCGGGTACATTCCGCCAACAGGAGACATCGTTGAGGAATATGTCGCAGGCCCCGTTCCAAGGCCGGGTAGAAGGAGGTCTCCGGCACGTTGGCCCCTGAACGCCGGACCTCCCCCATGTCGGTCAAGTATCGTTCGATCAGGTTTTCGGCCATTTTTTCCATCCTGCTCATTATCTGCGCAATATCATCTTAGCGCCTGGTCCGGCGTGGCGAATTTGTTCCTCTATCTTCAGCTATGGACCGAGCTTCGATCACAATCGAATTCGCCCTCCTTAATACGCCGGATGATATCGCCGGCCTCGCGGCAAGTTAATGAGGCTGCGGAAGGAACGCCGGCGGGTGGTGAGGATCGACTTTCAGAGCGGGTGTTCGACACGGCGCGGAAACTTGTCTCTCGGTATCGGAATCGCTATAATTAGCCGATTTTTGGAGCCCCCATCCCATGAAAGCGGTCCTGGTCCTCAAAGACGGCAGCGTCTGGCCGGGCGAAGGCTTCGGCGCCTTCGCCAAGGTCTCGGGGGAGGTCGTTTTCAACACGGGCATGGTCGGCTACCCCGAGTCCATCACCGACCCCTCCTACCACGGCCAGATCCTGTGCCAAACCTATCCCCTGATCGGCAACTACGGCGTCTCGTCCAAGTCCTTCGAGTCGGACAAGCCCAAGATCTGGGGTTACGTCGTCAGCGAGCATTGCGAAGTCCCCTCCCACGCCAGCTCGGAAAAAACGCTCGACGTCTGGCTGAAGGAAAACGGGATCCCGGGCATCGCCGGCATCGACACGCGGGCATTGACCAAGAAGCTTCGGGTCCACGGAGTCATGCTGGGCATTTTAGAGACCTACTACACTAAAGCCGACCTGGCCGCTCTGCGCCGCGAAGCCCGGCTTATCCCCGCGCCCGACAAACGCCATCTCGTCGGCGAGGTGACGGCCAAAAAAATCAAGCTTTACAACAAAGACCGCCCGACGACGGTCGTCCTGATCGATTGCGGGGCCAAGCTGAACATCCTGCGGTGCCTCCTCCGCCGCGACGTCAAGGTCGTCCGCGTCCCGGCCGATACGCCCTGCGAAAAAATAATGGAATACGCCCCGGCCGGGGTACTGATCTCCAACGGTCCCGGCGATCCGAAGCGGTGCGCGGCGACAATCGCCGCGGTCCGCCGGTTGATGGAGGCCGACATCCCGATCTTCGGCATCTGCCTGGGCCACCAGATTCTGGCCTTGGCCGCCGGGGCCGACACCTACAAGCTCAAGTTCGGCCATCGCAGCCAAAACCAACCCTGCCTCGAGGCAGGGACGAAGCGCTGTTACATCACCAGCCAGAATCACGGCTTCGCCGTCGACATCCGCACTCTTCCCAAAGGCTGGGCACCCTGGTTCACCAACGCCAACGATGGGACGAATGAGGGCATCCGGCATCAGAGCAAACCGTTTGCGAGCGTTCAATTCCATCCCGAGGCCGCCCCGGGTCCGACGGACACCGAATTTTTGTTCGACCGGTTCATCGCCGGGCTCTCATGAAGAAGCGCATCGCTCCGAAGAAAGTTTTGATCCTGGGCAGCGGGGCCCTCAAGATCGGCGAAGCGGGCGAATTCGATTACAGCGGCAGTCAAGCCATCAAGGCCCTCAAGGAAGAGGGGCTCGAAGTCGTCCTCATCAATCCCAACATCGCCACCATCCAGACCTCCGAGTTCCTGGCCGACAAGATCTACTTTCTGCCCGTGACGCCCGATTTCGTGGAAAAGGTCATGGCCCGGGAAAAGCCGGATGGAATTTTGCTCGCCTTCGGCGGACAGACGGCGCTCAACTGCGGCGTCGCCCTGGCCAAATCGGGAGCCCTGGCCCGCCACGGGGTGGAGGTGCTGGGAACATCCATCGCCGCCATCGAAGACACCGAGGACCGCGAGCGATTCAACGCCCGCTTGGCCGAGGCCGGCCTCAAGTCGCCCCGCGGCCTGGCCGCCGCGACTCTCGAGGAGGGCCTGCGCGTCGCCCGTGAAATCGGCTACCCCGTCATGGCCCGCGTCGCCTTCGCCCTGGGCGGCCGGGGCAGCGGGATGTCGCGTAATGAGACTGAGCTCAAAGAAGCCCTTAAACGGGCCTTCGCCCACGCCCCCCAAGTCCTCATCGAGGAATACCTGGAAGGCTGGAAAGAAGTCGAGTACGAAGTCGTCCGGGATAAAGACGATAACTGCGTCACCGTCTGCAACATGGAAAACTTTGACCCCATGGGCATCCACACCGGGGAAAGCATCGTCATCGCCCCGTCGCAGACGCTGACCAACACCGAGTACCACATGCTCCGCGAGACGGCCATCAAGGCCGTGCGCCACCTGGGGATCGTCGGCGAATGCAACGTCCAATACGCCCTCCACCCGCGGACGGGCGATTACCGCATCATCGAGGTCAACGCCCGCCTGTCGCGGAGCTCCGCCCTGGCCTCCAAGGCCACCGGCTATCCGCTGGCCTTCATCGCCGCCAAGCTTGTCCTGGGACATTCCCTGCCCTCGCTCTTGAACTCGATCACCAAGAAGACCACGGCCTGCTTCGAACCGGCCCTGGACTACCTGGTGGTCAAGATCCCGCGCTGGGACCTGAAGAAATTCCAGCGGGTGTCGAAGAAGATCGGCTCGGAAATGAAATCCGTCGGCGAAGTCATGGCCATCGGCCGGAATTTCGAGGAAGCTCTGCAGAAGGCCACCCGCATGCTGCAGATCGGCATGTACGGCGTCGTCGGCAACGCCAGCTATTCGTTCCAGGACCTCGAGCTCGAGCTGCGCCAACCGACCGACGAGCGGCTGTTCGGCGTCGCCGAAGCCCTCCAGAAAGGCTGGACCGTCGACCGCATCCATCAATCGACCAAAATCGACCGCTGGTTCCTGACCAAGATCCGCAACATCGTCGAAACCGAAGCGGCCTTGCGGCGCCGCACCTTAAAGACATTGCCCAAGCCGCTGCTCGGCGAAGCCAAGCGGCGGGGATTCTCGGACAAACAGATCGCCATCATGATCGGGGCCCGGGAAAGCGAAGTCCGCGCCCGGCGCGAGAGGCTCAAGCTCCGGCCCGCCATCAAACAGATCGATACCCTGGCCGCCGAGTATCCGGCCCGGACGAATTACCTCTACTGTACTTATAACGGCGTCGAGGACGATGTCCGCTTCGAGCGCAAGAACAAAAAGATCATGGTCCTCGGCTCGGGCTCCTACAGCATCGGCTCCTCGGTCGAGTTCGACTGGTGCTGCGTTTCAGCCGTCCTGGCCCTGAAACGGATGGGCTTCGAGACCATCATGGTCAACTACAATCCCGAGACCGTCTCGACCGATTACGACATCTGCGACAGGCTTTATTTCGAGGAACTGAGCTTCGAGCGCGTCCTGGACATCTACAAGCGGGAGAACCCGCGCGGCGTCATTTTATCCATGGGCGGCCAGATTCCCAACAACATCGCCCTGAAATGCCGCCAGGCCGGAATGCGCATCCTGGGCACGCCGGCCGAGTCCATCGACACGGCCGAGAACCGCTTCAAATTCAGCCGGCTTCTGGACTCCCTGGGCATCGATCAGCCGGAATGGAAAGAGCTCCGCAGCCCGGAGGAAGCGCGGGCTTTCGCCCGGACCGTCGGCTATCCCGTCCTGGTCCGGCCGTCCTATGTCTTGAGCGGGGCGGCCATGAGTGTCGTCTTCGACGAGAAGGACCTGGAGGCCATCCTCCAGCGGGCGGCCCGCGTCTCGCCCCGCTACCCCGTCGTCGTCAGCAAGTTCATCCTCAACGCCAAGGAGATCGAATTCGACGCCGTGGCCAAGGACGGGACGATCGTCGCCGCGGCCGTCGTCGAGCACATCGAAAACGCCGGGGTCCACTCCGGCGACGCCACCATGGTCCTGCCGCCGCAAAAAACATACATCGAAACCATGCGCAAAGTCCGCGAGACCGGCCGGAAGATCGCCGCGGCCCTGCGCATCAGCGGCCCCTTCAACATCCAGTTTATCGCCAAGGACAACGCCATCCGGGTCATCGAGTGCAACCTGCGGGCTTCGCGCTCCTTCCCCTTCGTCTCCAAGGTGGCCAAGGTCAACTTCATCGACCTGGCCGTCGAGGTTCTCATGGGCCGCTCGCCGCGAATCTCGAAATCCACCCTGGACATCAATTATGTCGGGGTCAAGGCCCCCCAGTTCTCGTTCTCGCGCCTCAAGGGCGCCGATCCCACGCTGGGGGTGGAAATGGCCTCCACGGGCGAAGTCGCCTGCCTGGGCGAGGACGTCTACGAAGCGCTTCTCAAATCGCTCCTGTCGGCCGGCTACACCCTGCCGAAAAAATCCATCCTCCTCAGCATCGGGGCGCGCGCGGACAAGCAGAAATTTCTCCATGCGGCGCAGGAGCTCCGCGGGCTGGGCCTGGCGATTTTCGCCACGGAGCAGACATCGCTCTTTCTCCGTCAGCAGGGCATCGAAAACACGCTCCTGCACAAGGTCCACGAGCGCAAGACTCCCAACATCCGTGACTTTCTGCGGGAACGCAAGATCGAGTTCGTCATCTCCATCCCCGATCCGGGCCGGAAGGCCGCCTTCGACAGCGACTTCGAGTTGCGCCGGTTGGCCGTTGATTTTTCCATCCCCCTCCTGACCAACCTCCAGATCGCCGACCTTTTCGTCCACGCCCTGGCCCAGAAGAAGGCCGCCGACCTGCTGGTCAAGCATTGGGCCGAGTATCAATAGGACGACTGTCCTTGGCCCGCACGAAAGCCTTGTCCCCGGAGCGGGGAATTCGCTATTCATCCACGAGCTAAAGATCGGGGAATTCCATGAATTGGAAAACAAGGGATTCTCATTCTTCCATGGGAGAGACCGTCTTTTTGCCCCGCATCTTCGCCCAGAAGCAGGTCAAAGCTGTGATGATAGATGCCCTGTCCGAAAGCCGCGCGCTCAGGGCTTCAAGACCGCGAACCCGTGTTCTTCAAAGTGCTCATCGAAAGCGAACGCCGTCCCGATGGACCGGCTGCGCATGATCTCGAAACTGATGCAATCGACCAAGCTGAGCGATTTCCGTTCAGCCGTCCGGAACGCCCCTTCCGCACAACCATGAAGGTACTGATCGATCCATTGAACGCGGACCAGACCGAGAAGGGCGTCAAAAAACGCGCCCGCGGCCTTCATGCCCAACCGCCGCTGGACGAGAGCGGCCGTTTCCACAACGACATAGTTATGCGTCTCCATTTCCGTATCGGACTCGAGAAGCCCGGCCCAAATACGAGCGGCCGCCGGATGCCGTCGATCGGACGCATCGAGCAAGGCATAGAAGGCGGACGTATCGATGAAGACGCTCATTTTTTCCGTCCGTCAATGGCGTCCTCGAGATAAACATCGTGGTTGTCGGCAATATCATCAATTCCTGACCTGGCCATCCCGACCGCGGCCAGGGCACGGCGTTTAAGTTCTTCTTTGTCGAGGACGCCAGCCTCACGGATCATGCCGTCGACGGCCTTTCGTATCCATTCGGCCATGGAGCCTCCCCGTTCGGCGGACAGTTGTTTGAGTCCATCGGCCTGCCGTTTCGTGAGCTGAATCTGAGTCCTGATCATGCGGTTTTTTGCTTCAGGCACTTTCATGGACGCGTCTCCTGCGGCATATTCTCAGTGAATACAAACATATTTTACAATAAAAGCATTATGATAACAAATAGTATGTAATGTTATCGCTATATAATTAAACCCATTTGACTCCCCGCTTTGCAGTCCTCAATCGCGAAACGAATGAGGGCGGGCTGAACCCTACAAAAACCGTAGGACTTGCTCGGAAAAGCTCGGAGCATGTCCAGGGTTAATACTGAGCGGCGCTATGTACCCCGATTTAAAAATCGGGGTTTCGCGCCGCGAACGTATAAATTTTATCCGCGCAAAACAAATTGGGGATTTATTTGCCGCTGTTCCAAAGCGCGAATTCGGGGAAAAAGTGACCAAAAAAAATCCCCCGGACCCGCCTTTCAAGAGGCGAGGCCGGGGGATGGATGGCGTCGAGAGTTTTCGGAAGAGGCGCTCAGCGCTTGGTGAGTTCTTCCATGTTCAATTTGTCGCGCTTGGCGTAGCCCGCGGGAGCGGAGAAAATGCCGGCCGGGGCCGTTTTCTGGGAGATTTCCAGCGCTTCGGACTTGCTGCCGATTTTCATTCCCATGATCTCGGCGTTCATCTCCGAGGCCACCTGGAAGCCCTTGATCTTCATCATTTCCTTGACCGAATTATCATCCAGCCGCATCTGGCCCTTGAGCATCTGGGCCATCATGCCCTGGAACTTGGAGGCATCGAACGGCACTTCCGTCGTCGCCCATATTTTCATGGGCATGGCCATGCCCATCACCGACATGTTCATGGTATAGCCCTGGCAGTTCCACGAACCGACTTTCTTTTTCTCGTTGAGCGGAGTCACCGTGGCCGAAACATTCAACATGCCGGCCATGGCCGCCGCTTCGGGAGGCAGAAGCTTGGCCAGGTCGAGCGGCAGGGTCGTTTCGACGTAGGTCTTGGAGGAATGGTTAATCATCAGCATGATGTTCTTTTTCAGGTCGACGACGAAGCTTTGATCCTTGCCGACCATGGCCATTTTATCATCGGCCAGCCATTGCTCCTGGATCTCGTCCTTGGCCGGTTGGTTTTGGCCCATGAAGGACACGGGATCGGTGTGGGTCTTGGTTTTGACGTAGATCTCGGCGCTGAGCGACAGCGAGGCCATCAGCACCACCATAAACAGCGTAGCGATTTTCTTCATTAGAATTCTCCTTCCTCCCCGGTTCCCGGGGCGGCTTTGATAAAAATAATTATAGAGAAATAATCAGATTTGAGCAAGCGTATATACCCATTTGTTCGCCAATCCCGGGGGTCAACTTCTGCCGCGAAGGCTCGTCCCTCAACCCCGATTTAAAAATCGGGGTTTGGCGCCGCGAACGTATCACTTCATTCGGAATGTTACGCCAAGCTGGCCGCCGAAGCCGCCCCAATCTCCGAGAAAAGCCTGGTTCAAACGAAGGCTGACGGCCATCTTGGGAGAAAACCAATAGCGCCCTCCCAGGATCAAGCCGATATGGAGACCGGATCCGCCCGTTCCGCCCAAATCCAGGAATCCCGCCTTGATGCTATATGAATAAATGGAGTATCCCAGACCGGCGCCGGCGAACAAGTCGAACTTGGCGGCTTTGAGGCCGGTGAAGTGATAAAGGGCTTCCGCCGCCAGAGAGATCACGGTTTGGCTGTACCACTCCTCGCTCCACAACCAAGCCATGGCCGTTCCGCCGATTCCGATATTGGGGCTGATGGCGAACTCGGCGTTGACCCCGAACGGGATGGTGAAGCTATTGAAGCCGGCTTGCGGGGTCAGATAAAAAGCGCCTTTGGTGAACTCCTTGGGGCCGGCTTGAACGGCCGCCGCACAAACAGTCAGGCAAAGAACAAACAGGACGAATCTCTTCCCGATCATGATAAACTCCTTTCCTCCCCGTTTTCCGGGGGGGGCTGAGATAAAGCATAGCAGAATAGTCGGGTTTAGGCAAGAGGCCCGAATGCCGGCTTCAACCGACGAGGATGAGGCGTATATCCATGACGTTTGTCCCGGTCGGACCGGTCACGATCAACCCGCCGATTTTTTTAAAGGCGTTGTAAGAATCATTGTCGTCGAGACGGACGGCCAAGTCCAGCCCCGACGGCTGAAGTTTGACCAAGGTCGCCGGTCCCGCCCAAGCCCCGGCGGCCTCCGTCGGCCCATCCACGCCGTCCGTACCCAGGCTGAGCACGAGCCAATCCCGTCCGTTCAGCCGTCCGTTTTTAAGGAACTCGCCGAAAGTTTCCCGGTCGCTCCGCGCCCCGGCCCGGGCCCGCCGCTCGAGTTCAACCAGGACGGCCAGGACAAATTCCTGATTGCGCCCGCCCAGGCCCTTCCCCCGAACCGTGACCGTATGCTCGCCGCCGGCGATCAAGGCAAGAGGCCGATCGCTTCTCCCCTGGGAACGGACCGAGGCCAAAAGCGAAGGGATATACCGCGCCGCGGCATCCCGGGCTTCGCCCGAATCGGCGCCGGCTAGAACCATGGCCTGGAATCCGGCGGCTTCCGCTTCCCGCTTGGCCGCGGCCAAGGCCACGGCGTTGCACCCGACGAGAAAAGCCGAAACCCGGTCGAACGCGGCATCGTTCTTTTTCAGTGTTTCTTCGAGGCCGCCGGCGAGCCCGCTTTCAAACGCGGCCCTAACGCCGGCCGGTCCGGCTTCGTAGTAGTCGTATTTGCCCAGAATCTTGGCCGCATCGGCGAACGTCGACGAGTCCCAATATCCAGGCCCCGAGGCGATGACCTCGGGGTCGTCCCCGACGACGTCCGAAATGATCAGATTGACGACACGCGCCTTAGCGGCCAGAGCCAGCCGCCCGCCCTTGACGGCGGATAGATGCTTGCGGACGATGTTGAGTTCACGGATATCGGCTCCACGGATCAGGAGTTCGCGGGTAACGCACATTTTGTCCGCCAGGCTGATTCCCGGTAAAGGAGCGCAGAGAAGCGAGGATCCGCCTCCGGAAACCAGAAGAACAAGAAGGTCGGAAGGTCCGGACCGGCGGGCCAGCTCGAGCGCGGCCCGGGCGGCCGCCTCGCTCCGCTCATCCGGCAGGGGGTGGGAAGCCTCGAATCTCTCAAAACGCGGGTGTTCGAAGGCGAACCCGGGAAGGCCGGCGATGATTCCGCGCCGGACGCGGTCACCCAGGATATCCGTCACGGCCGCGGCCATTCCCGGCGCCGCTTTGCCGAAGGCGATGATATCGACGGCTTCGAATTCGGCTAAGTCGAAGGTCCGGCCCTGGATTTCCAGCCGGTCTCCGTCCCGTTTCAGATTATCATTGATCAGGCGATCGGGCCGGACGGCGTCGATCGCCGCGGAAGTGATTTGTTTCGCTTTTTCCCAAAGCGGAAATGACATGAGAGAGGATCATAGCGGAGACCCGATTTTTTTAAAAGGATTCTTTATCGGATGTGCTACAATTCCGGAATCATGGCCGGCCGAAAAAAAACCTTATCCTTCCTTCTCAAATTCACTTTCAGCCTGGCCGTCCTGGCTTTTGTTTTGTCCAAGGCCTCTCTGGCCGAAATCGGCCGCACCCTCGGCGGCGCGACCTGGGGATGGCTCGTCGTCGCATTTTCCCTGAATGCCGTGGGCCTGCTGATCCGCGCCTACCGCTGGCGGATTCTGGCCCTGGCCCAAGGGGACGACCTCCCCCTGCCTTATCTCTTCCGGTCCTGCCTCGTCGGAGAGTTTTTCAACAACTTCCTCCCCACCCGTTTCGGCGGCGATATGGTCCGCATCTGGGACGGTTCACGGCAGTCCAAATCCCTCGTTCGCTCCTCGGCCATCGTCATCGTCGAACGGATGAGCGGGATCCTGATCCTTTTCCTGTTCGCCCTGGCGGCCTCGCTCTTACGCCTGGAGATGGTGCGCCGCGTCCCGGTGATCGGGGCTTCGCTTCTCCTCGGAGTGGGCGGCTTTTCCGCCGTCGGGCTGTTTTTTCTGCCGGCCATCGGACGATGGCTGAACCGGGTTCCGGAACGCGGCCCCCTGCGCCGGGTCAAGATCAAGGCCGCGGAATTCCGCGCCGTCATCGTCGGTTTCAAGGACCGGCCCCGGGCCTTCCTGAAAGCGACGGTGTGGGCCTTTTTCCTCCAGCTCAACGTCATCGTCTATTATTTCCTGATCGGAAAAGCGCTTCATCTGAACGTCCCGCTAACCGATTATTTCGTTTTCATCCCTCTCGTCCTCCTCATCCAACTCGTGCCGATCTCCATCAACGGCCTCGGCCTGCGTGAGGCCGCCTATATCGAGGTCTTCCGTTTTTACGGGGTAGGCCGGGCCGCGGCCTTGTCCTTTTCTTTCGTCGAGATCGCCTTCGGTCTCCTCGTCAGCATCGCCGGCGGGATCCTTTACGCGACACGGAAATGAAAACGATCGGCGCCGCCCTCATCCTCTTTCTCGCCCTCCTTCCCGCCGCCCTCCCCCGCGCGGCGGCTCCGGCTCAAGGGCAGACCCAAAACGGAGCGGCCGAATACGAACAGCGTCTGGCCAAGGTCCGCCGCGACATCGACGTTCTTCGGGCCAAGCTCAAGGATGAAGAAAAGAAGGAACAAACCACGTTATCCAAGCTCGATCGCCTGAGCGTGACCAAAAGCCTGCTCCGGGGCGAGCTCCATATGCTGAACCTGCAATCGAGCCGAAACCATGTGGAGCTCGAGGCGGCCCGCCAAAGCATTCCTCGCCTGGAAGCCCGCTTGGCCAAGGAACGCCAGGCTTTGACGCGCGTCCTCGTTACCCTGTATAAATTCGGACGTTTCAGTTTCGTCCGCTTCCTCCTGCAGGCCCACGATCTCCATACGCTGGCCGTGGAAAGCAAGCGTCTGGCCGTATTGGCCTCGACCCAGGACAAGATGATCGAGGACTACGGCCGTAATCTGGCCGAGCTGGGGCGCGCAGCCGAAACCCTGGCCGCCCGGGAAAAGGACACGGCCTCGCTCATTGCCAGGACCGCCTCTAAAAAGACCGAACTCGAGCGCGAGGAGGCCAAGGCCAAGTCTTTTGTGGCCCAGGTCCGAACCGACCGGAAGACCTATGAACAGGCTCTCAGCGAACTGGGCCGCCGAGCCCAGGAACTCCAGACCATTATCCAGCGGCTGGAAAAACAGGAATTTGCTCCCCCCTTCGCCCTGACCTCTTTCACCGAGAAAAAAGGCCGTCTACCCTGGCCGACGGCCGGGAAAGTCATCCAGGGATTCGGCATCCGCACTCATCCCCAGTTCAATACGGTGACCATGAACAACGGCCTCGAGATCGCCCCGCCCCAGGAAGACCCCATCGTACGCGCCGTCCATGACGGAAGGATCGCCTTCGCCGAGTATTTCCCCGCCTACGGAAATCTCCTCATCATCAACCACGGCCAAGGTTACCATTCGCTCTACGGCCACCTGGCCGAATTCCTGGTCAAGACGGGAGATTACGTTTTATCGGGACAACCGGTGGCCGTCGCCGGCGACACCGCGTCCCTCTTGGGAACATCCGTCTACTTCGAGATCCGTCAGCAGACCAAGCCCGTCGATCCCTTGCAATGGCTCTCTCGGAGGTGATACAATTCCATCCGGCCAAAGGCCGGAAAGCATGAGCCGATCAACGCGAACACGTCTGTTGGGGCTGACCGCCCTGATCGCGGGGGTCCTCTTTTTCTGGTTCGAACGCCGCGTATTGCCCGGCGGAGCGCCGAGTGTTTCCCCCCAAAAAGGCGCCGACCTCGTCGAATCCGTTATCCGGCTGATCCGGGAGGATTATGTCGAGGAACCCAACGCCCGCAAAACCATGCAGGGTGGTTTTCAAGGCTTAGTCAATTCTCTCGACGCCTTGTCCAGCTATCTGGATAAAGACGCCGCCCGGAAATTCGCCGACCTGAACCGCCCTCGCTATAAGGACATCGGGCTTATTCTTTACAAGCGGGCCTCGTCGTTTCCCCTCGTCGTCGGCTTGATCGAGGGTTCGCCCGCGGAAAAAGCCGGCATCCGGACCGGCGATCTGGTCAGCGCCCTGGACGACCGTTCCACGGTGCTTCAGGGCCTGCAGGAGATCCGCATGACCGTCAAGGACCCTGAAGCCCGGCCAATCAAAGTCCGAACCATCCGTGAGATAACGACCAAAGACATCGATATCACCCGCGCCGATATCTATCCCCGGAATTATTCCTTTTCCGAGCAGAAGGGGACGGCCGGTATCCTGACCATTCATCATCTTTTTCCCCCCCTCGTCGACGATCTCAGGAAAACGCTCCTGACCCGGCTGGCCGGACGAAAAGACCCTCTCATTCTCGATCTTCGCCGCGCCTTCGAAGGGGACAACGATGAAGCCCGGAAACTCATCAACCTGTTCGTCCAAACAGAAAAGGCCGGCTCCTTCGAGAAACGAGACGGCGTCAAGGAAACGTTCGACTGCTCCGAGCCGGCCGAACTGGGGGATATCCCCCTGGTATTGTGGGTCGCGCCTTCAACGATGGGCCCGGCCGAACTCGCCGCGGCCTGCCTGCGCGATTTGCGGAAAGCCAAGGTCGTCGGCGCCCAGACTCCGGGTCTGACCGCCGAGCAGGTCCTTTTCCCGCTCACGGACGGCGATGCCCTGATCCTGACGACGGGCGTTTTTTCCACCGCCTCCGGAGAAAAAATCTGGTCCAAGGGAATCACCCCCGATATCAAAATCGACTTTGCCAAACTTGACACAAAGGCCTTCCTGGAAGCGACGGCGGCGCTCCGGTCCCGCCGGCCCTGAATGCGGCGATCGTCGGTCCCTTTTTTATTCCCCATCGCTATTCTCCCGGCTTTGATCCTTTTGCTTATCCTGGAATGCCCCCGCCCCGTCCATCCGCCTCGGATAGCCCAGGAAGAACTGGGTCTGGTCTTATTCGACCTGCTGGCCGCGCCCGAGGCCGGAGCCGCGGCCGTGCACCCCTTCCAGGACACGTCCGGAGGGTGGCACATCAGGGCCGACCTGTCCCTGGAACGATACGCCGCCCTCGAATCCATTCTCGACCTGGCCATCAAGACCCGATCGGCGCGGATCGAAAAGAAGGAACAGGAGCGCCGGGAAGGGACCGTCAATTTCTTATGGGATATTCGCGGTTCGGAGGGAGGAGCCTCCGCACGGGTCAGGCTGCTTTTTCTCTGCCCCCTGGCCGGGCCGCCGGAAAACCAAAAGGCCGAACTGCGAGTGCCGCTGGCCGCGATCATCATCGACGACATCGGCTATAATCTCGACCTCATCCGCACGCTGGGCGGATTCGGCCGGCCGTTGACCGTGGCCGTCCTGCCTTTTGCGCCCTTGACGCGTGAATCCGCGGAAACCGCGCGCCGGGAAGGGCTGGAAGTCATGCTCCACTTGCCCCTGGAATCCAGTGGCAGCCCGGCGGCCAAAGTTCCCGAGACGATCTTGACCGGAATGGCCCCCCGCGAAATCCGCGAGCGTGTCGTTTCGTGCCTGGCCCGCGTGCCTGAAGCCCGGGGCCTCAACAACCACACCGGTTCGCTGGCGACTGAAGATCCGGAAGTCATGATGAGCATTCTGGCGGTCGTCAAGGAACGCGGACTCTATTTCGTCGACAGCCGGACGAGCCCGGACAGTGTCGGCTTCGACGCGGCCCGGGCGCTCGGAGTTCCCGCCGCGACCCGTAAAGTTTTTCTCGACGAGACCCCCGGGGCGGCGACGGTCAAAGCCCGCTTCGAGGAACTTCTCCGCGCGGCCCGAAAAACAGGCCGCGCCGTCGGCATCGGCCACGCCAAAAGCGAGACGATCAAAGCCCTGGGAGAATATCTCGGCTTGGCCGATCGAGCCGGGGTCAAGCTGGTGTTCGCCTCGGAAATCGTGCGCTAAGGGCTTGTAAAAAAATAACTGTTATACTATTTGTTTACACACCTTAATCGCCCAGGATGCTGGCGACGACGGCGGTGATGTTGTCGCGGCTGCCCGCTTTATCAGCCGCGCGGACGAGCGCCCAGCTGATTTTTTTCGGTCCTCTCTTCGTCCGGAAAATCTCGAGCATGTCCTTTTCCGGAAGCGGACCGTGCAGTCCGTCGGTACAGAGGAGGAGTCCGTCCCCCGTTTGAAGGTCAAAATCAAACGTATCGACCGCGATCAACTCGGAAAAACCGATCGACCGCGTGACCATGTTGCGGAAAGGCGAACGGGAGATATCCTTGGCCGAGATGAGGTTCAGCCGGAGCTGTTCAGCCGTCCAGGAGTGGTCCCGGCTGATCAACGAAATCGCCTCGCCGCGGACATGGTACAGACGACTGTCCCCGACGTTGGCCGCATAAGCACGCCCTTCCGCGATCAGCGCAGCGACAAGTGTCGTGCCCATGCCGGTCAGATGATCGCCTTGGGCGGCCCGGCGAAAGACGACGTCATTGGCCAAGGTGAAGGCTTCCTCCAAAATCCTGACGCCGCTTTCCGCCGGGGTTCCGGCTTTAAGGCGTCCGACTACATGGGCGTTCACCGTCTCGACAGCTAGAGCGCTGGCCACTTCGCCGCCGGCGTGACCGCCGATGCCGTCGGCGACGATGAGGAGGGTGATCGGCCCGGAGCGGGCGGCCCCATCCGACAGAACGGCGCTGAGAAAGCTGTCCTCGTTGAAATCGCGCTTAGGGCCGATATCGGTATGTCCGAACGAAGAAATGCGCATGGATTTCTGAGATACCTTAATCCAGGGCTCCACGCTTGTCAACGCCGGTTTCGGACCGGCGCAGAAAAATAATCGACGGACCGGCGCCAAAGGTGTTAAAATCACATGGATCTCTTCCATTTTGCGGGGAAGAGATCGGGGTCATGGTCGAAGCGACCCATCGAGGGTTTAGCCGTTCCAAACCGTTTTCGAGGGGAGCCGGCGCGGAAGGAAGCCGGCCGGCGAAGATGTTTGAACGTCCCGCCCCATGACCGTTCGATCGAGTACGGGACGTGAGTTCTGAGCTGCCGAGAAAACGGTGCGGGAACGGCGTGAAAAACCCGAGCGGGTCGCCAGGCCATGGCCCCGATCTGTTTTTTCCCCAGACAAAATGGAGGTGATCCGATCATATTTATTGGAGGAAAACCATGATATTCGGCGATAGAAAGTCATTCCCTGCCCTTATCCTAGGCGCGGGACTCCTGTCCCTCGCCATACTTCCGCCCGCCTGCAAATCCCCTTCCATCGAACAAGTCCAAGCGTCCCTCGAAGTCGTCGACCTGGGGACGAAATGGGTGGTTAAGGAATACCGGCAATGGCCCGAGCCCAAACTGACCCTGGTCCCCGTTATCCAATTCCGGATCAAGAACCTGACGGCCGAGCCTTTCAAGTACATCAAACTAAACGCCATCTTCAAGAAAAAACTCCAAATGGAGAACCTCGGCGACTGTTTCCTGCCCGCCATCCGCAACGAACCCATCCCGCCCGGCGGATTGAGCGAAGTGCTAGTTATGAAGAGCAACTACGGGCGGACCGGCCGCAACCTGGACAATTTCAAGATGTTTCCCTCGGAACTCGACTATGACGTCAAGCTTTTCGCCCAGTTCAAGGGCTCGCGCCACGCCCTCCTCGGCGAATGGAAGATGTCGCACGACATTGATTTCAAGGAAGATCCGCCGGTTCACATGGAAGGCAAGAAGATCGGAAAGACGGAAGCGGCCGAGCCCGTCAAGAAGTAAAGACAGGAGACGGCCATGAACACGATCATGCCCACTCACGTTTTTCTGACCAAGGGGAAAGGCCAGCACAAGGAAAAGCTGGCCAGCCTGGAGCAGGCCCTGCGCATGGCCGGCATCGCCCCCTTCAACCTGATCAAGGTTTCGAGCATCTTTCCCCCCAACGCCAAGCTGACCTCGCGCACCGAAGGCTTGAAAATGCTCCGCCCGGGGCAGATCCTGTTCGTGGTCATGAGCGAAAACTCGACCAACGAGGCCGAGAGGCTCGTCTCATCGGCTATCGGGTTGGCTATTCCCAACGACCCCAACCATTATGGGTACCTGTCCGAGCATCATGCCTTCGGCCAGACGGAAAAGGAAGCGGGAGTGTACGCCGAGGACCTGGCGGCCGAGATGTTGGCTACCACGCTGGGCAAGCATTTCAACGACGACCAGATCTGGAAGGAAGAAAAGCAGGTCTACCAGATCACCGACAAGCTGACCGTCCGGGCCCGCAACACCACTCAGACGGCACGGGGGGCCAAGGGATTGTGGACGACGACCATCGCCGCCGCTGTCTTGGTTACCTGAAAGTCGACAAATATTCAGCCCTTCGGCATAAAAAATGACTTTCTGGTCCTAAGGGCTGCAAGCCCTTAGGACTGAGAGTCTTCCAACCCTCAGCTTTTGTCGGCCGCGGGGTTGGGTTTCAGAATCTTGATGAAGCTCCGCATCTTGATGACCTTGAGGAACTCGACCATCTTGACCGACTGGCGTTCCTGCATCATCCGCTCCTCGATCGACCGCTTGGCCTCCTCGAAGGACAGGGTTCGGCTGTCTTTTTTGTCCTCGACTTTAAGCAGGTACGAGCCGTTCTTCGTCAGAATCCAAGGCGACAGGCCGCCCTTCCCGAGCGGTTCTAGGGCGTCGGCGATGGCCTTGTCGGTTTCGCCTTTCTTCAGCGTCCCAAGATCTCCCTTGGTTTCCTTGAGGGGCGCGTCGCAGAACTCTTCGGCCGCTTTGGCGAAATCCAGCCCATCCCTGATTTTGGCCGATATTTCGGCCTTCCGCGCGTCCAGCTCGGCCGGCGTTCGGCCTTCGAGCGCCAGATAGACCGCGCGCACCGTGAATTCGGCCGGGACGACGAACTCCGTCTGGTGTTTTTTATGGTAGTCGATGACCTCGGCCTCGTCGAGGGCGATGGATTTGTTGATTTCACTGTAGACGACGCTTTGGCGCAGGATGGTCTCCTCCATCTGCTTGAGCCAGGCATCGTAATCATAGCCTTGGCTGCGGACGGCCCGTTTCAGCTCTTCATCCGACTCCAGGTTGTTTTCTTTCCTGACGTTCTCCATGGCCATCTTGAGCTGTTCCGTGACGTTGATGTTCTTTTCCTTGGCCAGTTGAAGCAGGAGCAGATCGGTGATCATAGCGTCGAGAAGCCCGGCTTTGATCTGCTCGATCGTCGCATCCAACTGCTCGCCCTTGAGCTGGAGGCGGGCGGTCTGGACGCGCGACTCGTATTCCTTCATGAAATCGGACAGGGAGATAACGTCGTCGTTGACGACGGCCACGATCTCCTCGACGACTTGCTGGGCGGCGAGCGCCAGGGCGCAGCCGATCATCAGGATGAAAAACAGGCGTTTTTTGGCAAAAATGGTCATGGTTCGTTCCTTTGATAGGGAAAGGGGAGTTTTTCCGTCGTTTCCTTCCACTCCAAGGCGGCTTTGAGCTCGGCGATGTGAGCGGCGACCCGCTGCTCGCTCTTCTGATCGAGAAGCCGGGACCGGATGGACGGGGAAGCATCGCCCAGGCTTTGAAGCCGCGGCTCGGTCCGTTTATCGAGGCGGAAGATATGAAATCCGTAGGACGATTGGACGACCCGGCTGATCTCGCCGGTTTTCAGGGTAAAAATGGCTTTTTCAAGGTCGGCCGGAAGCTGACCGGCGGCGAAAACGCCCATCAACCCGCCCTTGGAAGCTTCCAGACCCTTGGATTCCGCGCGCGCGGCCGCCCGAAACTGATCTTCGGTCGCGGCCCGGAGCTTGCCCAGAAGCTCGCCGGCCCGTCCTTCAGCATCCAGAAGGATCTGGCTGACCTGGATGCGCTCGGGCTGCAGAAACTCGCTCTTGTGCCCGTCGTAAAACGCGGCGACGGCCGCATCATCGACGGAAAGCGCGTTGAGATGGAGCGCCAGATATTTCTCGACGACAAGTTTTTCGGCGACGGCCTGGGGATCGATCGGGGTCGCGGGGACGCCGGCTCCCGGGATGGTCGAGGCCGCTTGGAGCCTTTCCAGGTACCCCCGGATCTCATCCTCGGCCAATTCCACGCCGCGGCGGCGGGCCTGGACGAGTAGAATTTTCTCCTCAACGAAATTATCGAACAACCGGCTCAAGGCCGGAACGGCCAAAGTCCGCCATTCCTCCCCGGCGTTGAGGAGGAGGGATTTTTCAAAATCGTCCAGGGTGTAGGATTCGCTCTCGACTTGGAGGACCACCGGGGAAGCCTGGGCGGCGGGAGCCCCCTCGGCGCCCGGATCGTCGGCCGCTGGAGCGTTTTTCCGGCAAGCACCGGCCCACAGCAATAGGCAGACGATCCCCCCGGAAAGAACGAGCCGGAGCGGTCGGGATTCGCTCATTGTTTTGCTTAAACTATTTATAACCAATCTTTTACGTCGATGTCAAATCCTCGTCCTTCGACCCATCTTTATAATATCAACCCATTATATTACACTCCGTATAACTCCTTCAAGACGCCGATCGTTTCAGCCAGGGAATCGGCATCGCCTTTGGCGCCCAGCGGAAGGCTCAAAACGCCGTCGGGCGAGAGCGTCCCGCGCCGCGCGTTGAGAAGCGGGGTCATCCGCTCCAGGCGGACTTCGGATTCCGGCCGGAATTTTAAAACGACCCGCGATTCGATCCGATCGACGGACTGGATCTGGAGCTTCTGAGCCAGAGTCTTGATCCGGCCGTAATCAATGAGGTTGCGCACAGCCGGCGGAAGGGGACCGAAACGGTCCTGAATCTCGTCGCGGACCGCGTCCAGGTCCTCCATCCGCTCGGCCGAGGACACCCGCTTGTAGAGACTGAGCCGCAGATTGACTTGGGGAACGTAGGATTCCGGGATACGATTGTCCACGCGAAGGTGGATCTCGATTTTGGCTTCGGCCGGAGCCTCTCCCTTGAGTTCTTTAATGGCCCCCTCGAGCAGATGGATGAAATAATCGTAGCCGACGGCTTCCATGACTCCGCTCTGCTGCTCGCCGAACAAGTGTCCCGCCCCGCGGATTTCCAGGTCTTTCATGGCCAGACGGAAGCCCGAGCCCAGCTCGCTGAACTCTTTGAGCGCGTCCAGGCGTTTGCGCGCCAACGGTGTGAGGTCGGTCGAGGGCGGGACCAGAAAATAGGCGTAAGCCTGTCGGGAGGACCGGCCGACGCGGCCCCGGAGCTGATAGAGCTGGGCCAGCCCGAACTGGTCGGCCCGATGGACGATGATCGTATTGACGAGGGGGATGTCGATGCCGTTCTCGATGATGGTCGTCGAAACCAGGACGTTGAAACGCTGTTCGATGAACCCCAGCATGCGCTTTTCCAGCTCGGCCGACGCCATCTGCCCATGGATCGTGACGACCCGGGCCGTGGGCGCCCATTCGATGATCTTGGCCGCCAGATGGTCCAGTTCCTCGATCTTGTTGAGGATGACGTAGACCTGGCCGCCGCGGGCCAGCTCGTGCCGGACGGCCGAAGTCAGGAGCCGGGGGCTGAACGTCGTGACCACGGTATGCACGGCCAAGCGGTCTTTGGGCGGCGTTTCTATCAGGCTGATGTCGCGAATCCCCGTCAAGGACATGTTGAGCGTGCGCGGAATGGGGGTCGCGGTCAGGGTCAAAACGTCGACGTTGGTCTTCAACTGTTTGATCCGCTCCTTGTGACTGACGCCGAAGCGCTGTTCCTCGTCCACGATCAAAAGTCCGAGGTCCTTGAATTCGACGTCCTTGGACAGCACGCGGTGGGTACCGATGAGAATGTCGACCTGGCCGGCCTTGAGGTCGGCCAGCGTTTTCGTCTGCTCGGCTTTGGACTGGAACCGGGTCAGGGCGGCCACGCGGACCGGGAAAAGAACCAGACGGGAGGTGAAGGTCTTGAGGTGCTGGCTGGCCAGAACGGTGGTCGGGCACAAAACGGCCGTTTGTTTGCCGTCCATGACGGCCTTGAAGGCGGCCCGCATGGCCACCTCGGTCTTGCCGTAGCCGACGTCGCCGCAGACAAGCCTGTCCATGGGCGAGTCGGATTCCATGTCCGCCTTGACCTCGCGGATGGACCGCAGCTGGTCGTCGGTTTCCACGTATTCGAAAGTCTTCTCGAACTCCTCCTGCCAGCGGCCTTCGGGGCTGAAGCCGTAGCCTTTGACCGAGCGGCGCCGGGCGTAGAGCTCGAGAAGCTCCTTGGCCATTTTCTCCACCGCCTTCTTGGTCCGGGTCTTGGTTTTTTCCCAGCCCATCGTGCCCAGCTTGTCCAGCGGCGGCAGGCCGGCCCCGACGGGAGTAAACCTCTGGACGAGGTTCAAATCCTCGACGGGAACAAAAAGGCGGTCGTCGTCCCGATAACGGAGTTCGATAAACTCCCGCGGCTTTCCGTCCGGTTCCATCCGGTGAAGGCCGTGAAAGACGCCGACGCCGTAATCGGCATGGACGACGTAATCGCCGGACTTGAGGTCCTGGAATTGGGTGGTCGAGGGCTTGGCCGTGGGCCGCGTCGGAACGGCTTTTTCTTCAGTCAGGAAATCTTCCTCGGCGAAAAACGCGGCCTTTTCCCGGGGATAGGCGAAACCACGGTCGAGGTCCCCCAGAGTCAGAAGGATCTCACCGCAGAGCGATCGGGCCAGAGGGGAATCGACGGCCAGGGCGGGTACGCCTTCGCGGACGAGAAGTCCGAGGATCTTTTTCCGCATTTCGGCGGAGGACAGAAAGATCATGCAGCGATCACGCTCCTCCTGGAGCCGTTTCAGATAGTCGAGGAAGAAGACGATCTTATTGTCGAATCGGGGCACGGATTGGAAGCCGAACCGGAGGTCGATCCGCTGCTTCTTTTCCTCGCCGGATTGAAGCTCGCCGCAGAGAACGGCCCGCGCCCTGGTTTCTTTCCACAGCGCCGGAGGGAAAAAATGTTCGGGCGGTTCGACCCGTGTTCCGGATTCGGCCAGCGCGGCGGCCTGCTCGCGAAGCTCGTCCAGAACCTCGGCGTACTCCCTGTCCACCTCTTCGGGGGAATCGATGATGATGGCGGCGTCGCCGAGATAGCGGCCGATGGGGACGGTCGGGCCGCCCGGAGCGTCTTCGGCCAGTGAGGGGATGATACAGCGCTCGATTTTCCGCAAGGTGCGCTGGCTGGAAGGGTCGAATTCGCGGAGGGAGGCGATCTCGTCGCCGCTGAACTCGACTCTGAAGGGCTGAGCATGCCAGGGCGAGTAAGCGTCCACGACGCCGCCCCGGTGAGCATATTCGCCGCGGAAGGCGATTAAATCCTCGCGGACATAGCCGAATTCGGCCAAGGTTCGGATCAGCCGGTCGCGCTCGAAAGCCTTGCCGGTTTCCAGACGGATGAACAGTCCGGCCAGGCGGTCGGGCGCGGGCAGGGGGCGCAGGAGGCCGAAAATATTCGTTAGAACAAGCGCCGGAGGCCGATGCATTAGGTCGTACAGAAAGCGCATCCGGGATGAAACGGATTCCAGGGAGGGCGGCGCACCCCCGTAGGGATTCTCGGTCAGGGAGGGCAGGGACTTGACGTTCCGGGAGACCCCCAGCCGGTCGAAGAAAAACCGGCAGCGGTCCTCGAGCTCGGACAGCGGCCGGTCGGAGGGTTGGATATGGAGGATCCGGCGCGGGCCGTGGGCGGCCGCCATGGCCAGGAGGTAGGGTCGCGCCGCGTCGTTGACGCCGGAAATTGAAACGAGAGGGCCGCGCCCGGATTCATCGAATCCTTTGGCGGCGCCGAGGAGGCGGACGAGGTCCTTGAACTCGGGGACATCCTTGAGGAAATCGAGGCTCATGGTGGAAAGCCGATATTATATACTGGAACTGAAGAACCCTACGGCCGGCGCCGGGTTGGCGCGTCCTCGAAAACGATGACGAAACACGTTCCCCGGTCCCGGTGGAGTTCGATCGTCCCGCGGAGCTGGGCGACGAGCATGGTCACGACCTGGAGCCCGAGGCTGGGCGCGTTCCGGAAATCGAGCCCCTCCGGAAACCCGGCGCCGTCGTCGCAGATGACGAGTTTGAATTTCGGCGGGTCAAGCGGCTTGAGCTCGACGCGGATTCGCCCGGACCGGCCTCCCGGAAAGGCGTGCTTGAGGGCGTTCGAGACGAGTTCGTTGACGATGAGCCCGCAGGGGATCCCGGCGTTCAGGCCGAGAAAGGTGTCGCGGATGTCCAAGTCGAGCTCGACGCGGCCGGGACCGACGGCGTAGGAATCGACAAGCATGGAAACGAGGTTCCGCAGATACTCGGAAAAATCGATGTGCGACAGGTCGGCCGACTTGTAAAGCTTTTCGTGGATGAGAGCCATCGTCCGGATACGGTCGCGGCTTTCCTGCAGCATGCGCAGAGCGGCGGGATCTTTGACGAACGACGACTGGAAATTGAGCAGGCTGGACAGGACCTGCATGTTGTTCTTGACCCGGTGATTGATCTCCTTGAGCAGAATCTCTTTTTCGGCCAGCGATGTCTGGAGGGTCTCCTGGGCCCGGCGCTTTTCCGTCACGTCGCGGTTGACGCTGGCCAAAAGGAAACCCCGGCCCGTGGGAATGGCCACGGCAACTGTTTCCATGACGATCGTCTCTCCATCGGCCCGGCGCATTTGCTGTTCGAGCGTCCGATTGAGCCACGCCCCCTGGCCCGTCCGCAGAATCTCCATCAGAGCGTCCCGAAGAAATTCGACGGACGGCACTTGACGCGCGCCCTCCAGAGCGGCTTCGATCTGGACCTCCCACAAGGATCGTCCGATGACTTCGGACCGCGGCCGGCCCGAGATGCGCTCCTGGGCGCCGTTCCATTCGATGATGTTTCCCCGTTCGTCCGTGACGACGATCCCGTCACCGGAGTGTTCGATGATGCCGCGAAGTTTCGCCTCGCTGGCTTGAAGAGCCGCTTCGGCGGCTTTGGCCGTGGTTATGTCGAGGATGACGCCCTGGAGATGAGTGACGACGCCCGCCGGGTTGCGGGGAGCAAAGGTTCGGTCGCTCACCCAGCGGACTTCGCCGCTCTTGTTCAGAATACGATACTCCTGGGTCCATTCCGTTCGTCCCTGGGAAACAAAAACCCGAATTTCGTCCGTCAGCCTGGACAAGTCGCCGGGATGGATGATTTGGGCGTAAGTCAGCGCGCCCGATAGGAATTCTTCGGGCTCATACCCGAACAGGCGGACATTTTCGGAAACGAAATCGACCGGCCAGCCGGGCGCCCGCCGCCAACTGAAAATAACAGCCGGGCTGTGATTGATGATGTATTCATAATCCTTGGCGTCGCCGGGCCGCCGTCCGTTTTCGTCGATCATGCTCTTCCTTGGAGCGTTATTCTATATCGGCGGAGCGCCAATGGCAATGACGGAATGGCCGAGGACATCGTTATCCTTCGCGACTGGGCGGAGGCAATAACGGGCCGTTGACGGAGATAACATCGGGGTATATTCTTTTCTCATGAAGGGTGTTACAGACTCTAATTTAAGAGGACGACCTCGGCCGCTTGGATTTCGACCGCCCGGCCCCTACCTCAAATACCTCCGCAAGAACGCCGGACACTGATTAAGGAGAACAAAATCATGAGATCGAATAAAACGAAGGTCTTTCCGGTTTCCGTTCCGATGGTTCTGGCCCTGACCGTCCTGGTCATTTTCGTCCTGACCTGGACTTCAAGCTGCCGGGATGACCGCTCCGACGATCCCGGAAGCGGCGGCTTTCTCGGCGACTTGGCCAAACCCCAGGAAGGCCGCTCGATGCGGGCCACGTCGGCCATGCGCGTCGGCGAACTGCGCCGCGGTCCCGAAGGCGACCGGAACGCGGGAACGCGCAAATACGATCCGAAGGCCGATCCCCGAGGCGACGCCGACATCCAGAGCAACTGGGATAATTTTAACGTTCCGCCGGGCGGGACCCATGTCCTCCTCGACGAAGAGGGCCCTGGAGTCATCACTCACATCTGGATCACCTTCCTCGGCCCCGAGCCGCAGGACTGGGCCCCGCGGGGCTCGGCCGATCATCAGGAGCTCATGCTGAGGATGTATTGGGACGGCGATTCGCGCCCCGCCGTCGAAGCGCCGCTCGGCGATTTCTTCGCCAACGGCTTCGGCCGGCGCCGGGAAGTCATCAGCCTGCCGGTGGTGGTTGAAGGCGGCGATTCCTACAACGCCTTCTGGCGGATGCCTTTCCGCAAATCGGCCCGGATCGAGATCGAGAACCAGAGCGACAAGCCCTTGAGCCTGCTCTATTTCAACATCGACTGGATCAAGCTCGACGGCCTGCCGAAGGACACGCCCTATTTCCACGCCCAGTACCGGCAGGAATACCCCGTCAAGAAGGGCCAGGATTACGTCCTCTTGGAGACGACCGGCAAGGGCCACTACGTCGGCACGGTTCTGGCGGCGCGTTTCCGCAGCCCGGCCTGGTACGGCGAGGGCGACGAGAAGATCTATATCGACGGCGAGGCCAAGCCCTCGATCTGGGGCACGGGCACGGAAGACTATTTCCTCTCGGCCTGGGGCCTGCAGACAGCAAGCACACCCTACTTCGGCGTGCCCTTCTACGACCAGCGCGGCATCGGCGGCCGCACCAGCGCCTACCGCTGGCACATCACCGACCCCTTCGTCTTCAACACGGGGATCAAGGTGACGATCGAACACATGGGCTGGATGTCGGCGGACGAGAATCCCGAATACAAGTCCAACAGCTGGAACGAGCGCGAGGACGATTACGCCAGCGTGGCTTTCTGGTACCAGTCCGGCGTTCCGACGTTCACGGCCCGGGCCCCCGGAGCGGCCGAACGCAAATTGCCCGGCCTCGACCGCGTGGCCGTCCCGGCGCGCGATCTCATCGAAATGAAACGGCACGGCCCGGGCGAAGTCTCAACCCGGTCGAGCGATCCTCTCGGCGGCGAGGAGTTCGTCTACCAGCCCCGTCAACAAGGGGGAGCTTGGGTCGAAATTCCCTTCGAGATCAAGGCCAAGGAACCGCTGCACCTCGTGCTCATGGGATCGCTCTCCGACGATGGGGGGCAATACCAGGTTTTGCTGAACGGCGTGAAGATAGGCACGCCTATCGACTTCCATGCCGATAGCCCCGATGCCCGGGAATTCCCGCTTCTCGATTTCTGGCCGGAACCCGGGATCTACACCCTCCGCCTCGAATGCGTCGGCAAGAGCCCGCGAAGCGGCGGCTACGCCTGCGCCGTCGAATCGGTCCGCCTCCTCGAGAGACGGCCGCGGGTCGCCGCCTACGGTCACGACAAGAATAAGGACTGGCGGACGAACCCGACGCTCTACCGCTGAGGCCGGGGAAGGCGATATCGACGTTTGCATGATGGGCACCCGGACGGTTGAGCAGATGCGGGAGAACCTGACCGCCCTCGATCGAGGGCCGATGTCCGAGGACGAGTTGGCCCGGATGCGCCGGATCGGCGACCACGTCCACGGATAAGAGCGGACGTCATCGTTTCCGGAGATGAAGATCGCCTCATTATCCGGTCTTTCCAGGGGATCAGGATCATGACCGCCCGCGAATTCGTTTCCGAAAGACTCTGAGAAGTCTATTGGAAATGGACTGAATATTCTACAGCCGCCACCAGTAGGAGAACTTGAAAAACACGCTGTAATCGCGCCGGTCGTACCGGCGGAGGAAATTCCGGTCGTAATTGGAGTCATAGCCGAGGAAGAAAACCGTGCCGGGACGCAGGACATAACTCAGGAGCAGGCTGCCGAAGATTTCTTTGTAATAGTGGTTGTAATCGACGATGGCCCGCACCGATAATTCCTTGGTCAATTGATACGTCGTCCGGCCGCGGACGACGGTATAGTCCCACATCCGCTCCCCGCCGCGCCGTTTCCAGAAGGTGCTGTTGCTGAAGTCGATCCCGACCTGCAGGCGGTTGGAAGGCTTGATCGTCGTCCCGATGCCGGCGATGACACCCCAACCCAGGTAGGCGTCATCGGGGTCGTAGTTGATCGTATCGCCGATGACGAAAAAGAGATTGAACGGCAGCCACTTGATCACGTTGCTCTGCCCTTGGGCATTAAACGTGGTCCTGCGGAAACCGATGTCCGCATACCGCTCCAGGCCGTTTTCGACGTTCAGAAAAAGCTGATTGAACTCCGTGAATCGAAGCTGGGTCTGGAAGCGCAACCAGGTGTCCTGGGTGACGCCGGAGAAGTAGCCGTCGCGCCGGCCGCCCTGGAGTGAAAACCGGACCTGGTTGAGAAAAGGTTTGTCGGGATAGAGCGTGACGCTCGAAAAAGCGTAGGCGCTCTTGTAATCGGTCCGGTTGACGAAACCGGAGGAAGCCTCAAAATCGGGATGGATGGCCTTCAGGCCCATCCCGGCGGACCAGTTCTTGGTGAAATAAAAACCCTCGCCATAATAGGCCGGCGCCAGGGAGGTCAAGTCGCCGTCATAGCTCGTCTTCGAAGCCAGGGCTTGGAAGCTGAAGAACCAGCGATCGCGGAACCGGAGCTGTCCGTCCACACCGGCGACGCGGTTCCAGGAACCGTTGATCTCTTTATCGGTCAGGCTGAACCCGATGTAGGATTGCTTGAAGACGTCGGCCTTGAGGCGGACGATATTGAAAAGCGCCTCTTTGCTCGAGTCTTCGCTTCCGCTATGGACGTTCCAGAGACTGTCGGAGGGGTTCCGGTCGTAAGCCGATAGGATTCCATAAGTGAAACCGCCCAGCTTCCCGGTGGCTTTGATCCCCCACAGCGGATCCATGATCCGCCGGGTGTAGACCATTTCGATTTCGGGAAAACGGAAGATCTCCATCCCCTCCAGGAAGAAGGGCCTTTTCTCCTGATAGCGCAGGGCATAGCGCAGGTTGACGTCGATTTGCGGCGCGTCGGCTTCGATGTGGCTGAAATCCGGGTTGACTGTGGCGTCGAGCGTTAGGTCGGACTTCAAGCCGTACTTCAGGTTGAAGCCGGGCTGAAAATCGACGGATTCGCCCTGGCGCTTGAGGGCGGTGGCGACCGGCATGATTTCCAAGTTCTTGCCTTTTTCGACCGGACCCTGGATGACGATCTCATTAGCCTGGGCGATCAAGCCGGGGATGCTGCGGGAAAACGACGGCCACATGGTGATCTCCCCCGACCGGGGAATGTTCCGGGCCAGGGTCAAGCCCCAGATTTTTTTATCCCGGTCGGGAAAACGCAGACTCTTGAAGGGAATGGCCATTTCCACGGAATAGCCCGCCGCGTCCAGCTTCCCGCCCGATTCCCAGACGGTGTCCCAGCTCGAATCCATGTTGTCGTTGCCCCCCTCTTCCATCCGGATGAAGTCGGCCTGGACGCCGGCCGGGTTGAGGATGAAGGTGAAAGCGCGGCGTTTTTCATTGAAGGCATCCAGAAAGACGACGACCCAGTCGTCGTCCATGCAGTTGTCCCGGCCGGTGACCGAGGCCCGTATCTTCCCCGCCTCCGTGTCGTCGCAGCGGAAGGCGAAATAGATGTTCTTCTCGTCAAAGCCGATAAAAGCCGTCGTCTTTTGGGTCGGCGTTCCGTTTTCCTTGGGCGTCAATTGAACGAATCGATCCAACCGCAAAGCCTGGGCGTCCCAGATTTCCTTTTCGATGACTCCGTCGATCTTGGGGGCTTGGGTCAATTTGGGGATATTCAGAGGTTCCTTGGTCTGCGCCGCCGGCCATAGCCCTCCGGCCAGAACCGCCAACGCGGCCAGAAGAACGGTGAATCTCGCGGCGGACTTCCCGACTCCGGCTCCAAATCCTCTCTTCATGACACGCTTCCTTCGGAATCCAGCTTGTCGATGGTCAGGGTTTTCGCCTATCGCCGATCCCCGGCGGCGGCCGCAAAAACCTCGCGACCGGCCCCGAACCGCAAAAAAGCGGCCAGGAAAACAAAGACGAAATCCAATAGAAAAAGGTTCGTGGTGTCTGTTTTTTTCTTTTTTGGCTATAATTGCCCCGCGAACTCGCCAGGGAAGACCGACCCGTTATCGGCCCTTTTGATTCCGCGACCGATTTTGTTCGCGGAAACTCAGCGCTTTCCAGGAGGCCATAGTGAATCCTCAACACCGATTGATCCCAGCAATCTTAACAGGTCTTTTATTGGTCGCCTCGACGGCGCCGGCCCAGGCGCCGGAGCGTTTTTTCGACACCGCCTCGGCCCCCCAGGGCCAGGTCCGACTGACGATCTTTAACCCCTCGACCTGGACGCTCCAAGCTCTGATCGCGATCAAGGAACAGGGCTTCATTCCCTACGACAACCTGGAGATCGTCGGCGTCCATCACGAGCGGGAACGGACGAATTACGCCGCGGCCGAGCAATTCGTCAAGGACAATAACCTGAGTTGGATCCATTTTCACACCATCCAATCCGACGTGGGCTTGGATACCCTCTATAAGAAAAACACAGTATCAGCCGAGCTGGAAAAAATATTCTCGCTGTCGAACGGCGTCATTTTCTTCGGCGGACCCGACATCGTGCCGGCCGCTTACGGGGAGGAAACAAGCCTGCAGACCGTCATCACCGATCCCTACCGGCATTATATAGAGCTGACGGCGATCTTCCATCTTTTCGGCGGATTTCAGGACCCATCCTTCGCGGGTTACCTGGAAAAGCGGCCCGATTTCGCCGTCCTGGGCATCTGTTTGGGGATGCAGAGCCTCAACGTGGGAACAGGCGGAACGATGATCCAAGACATCTGGCTGGAATCCTATTTCGCCCGGACGGTCGAAGACGCCATCCGCTTGGGGCCTTTCCAATGGCACACCAATCCTTATCCCAAGATCGCCCCGATCGAGCGCGGTCTGATCCCCTACATGCTTCATCCTATCCGGTTGTCCGAATCCGGCAAGCTGATCACGGCGCTCGGCCTGAAGCCGGCCGATATGCCTTACGTCATGAGCGCCCATCACCAGTCGGTCGAGAAAATCGGCAAGGGTTTCAAAGTCATCGCCACTTCGGTGGACTACAAAGTGGTCGAGGCCATCGAACACGAGAAATACCCCCATATCCTGGGCCTCCAGTTCCACCCCGAATTCCCCATGCTCTGGGACGCCGCGCCGAAGTATAAAGTCGCCCCCACTGACAAGGATTTCTTCGCCTGCCGGACGGTGCTGGAGAAAAATCCGCCCAGCTTCGAATTCCACAAAAAGCTGTGGGGCTGGTTTTTCACCGCGCTGAAGAAATAAGCGGGCAACGCGTAAATATCGCCAAACGCTTCTTTATATAAAGCGATTTTAGAAAAGATCTTTTTGACTGGCGCCGGCGTTATCCGCGGTCAAGGAATTCTTTGGCTCGCCGTATCGGAATGCCCCGGAAATCGCCCGCGACGCGCGCACTCTGGAGCGCTTCCAGAACGAGCTCAAGATCGCCCGCCCTGAAGCGGACCGGAATCAAGAAGTACGAAGGCGACATCAAGGAACGGCGCAGAGACGGAACGCTCGCCAACGCCAAATTCGGCGTTTTGATCGAGGGAGGCCGTGAGCTCTATCCCTTAGGCCGGAACGCTCGGATGAAGCTCTCCCCGGGCCCAAGGCTTGATTTTTGCCAATGTCTTGGCCAGTGAATCCTTAGCCTTGGCCGCCTCGAAGTCCATTTGCAGTCCGATCCAGAACCCGTCCGACATGCCGAAGAACCGCGATAAACGCAGGCCCGTGTCGGCCGTTATGGCACGCTTGCCGGCCACGATCTCGCCGATGCGCCGCTGCGGCACGCCGATTTCCTTGGCCAGCCGGTATTGGGTGATGCCCATCGGCTTCAAGAATTCCTCGAACAGGATTTCGCCGGGATGAGGGTAGAGAACTTTGCGCATGATGTTGTCTCCGTTAGTGGTAATCCACGATCTCGACGTCTTTCGGACCTTCCGTCGTCCATACGAAGCACAGGCGGAATTGGTCGTTTAGACGAATGCTGTGCTGCCCGGACCGGTTACCCTTCAAGGCTTCCAAGGCATTGCCCGGCGGCACCCGCAGATCATCGAGTCTGCGTACTTGATTCAGCATGGCCAGCTTGCGCATGGCCACCCGTTCGATGTTCACGAACCGCCGGATGCGTTTGCCTTTAAAGAGGTTTTGCGTATCGCCGCATCTGAACGACCGGATCGGCATGAGTGAATAGTAGCGCAGCGCGTTAGTATTGTCAAGAGTCCGGATGAGGAAGCGTCATGCCTTACACCTATCCCTGGTGCGCCGACCGTTCTTGACATTCTCCAACCCGGAATTTATGCTTATTCCCAGAGGCGAGATGGCAAATCAACTTGAATTCCTGTCTGCGGGTGGACGCCGCCGAAAAGGAAATTCTCATATCTCCATCAATCTCTTGACAAGCTGATGAAGCAAAACGCCTTCCCCTAAGTCAAGCTCGAGCGGAAGGTTCTGTTCCGAAAATCCGGCATCGACAAGTTTCTCGAATCCAAGATGGTCCGATAACGATCTCGTTTTGAACTTGTGACGCTGAGTAAATTTTATGGGCGCCCCTCTTATCTTTCAAATTGACTGCCCCCCGGCCCGGTGATATCCTTCGCTCAACAGCCAGGAGGACGACGAGTGGGCGAAAAGATCCCTTATTTCACCGAGACCCTCGAAACCACCCCGGAGGAACTGACCACCGGTTCGATCTTCGCCGGCCGCTACCATATCGTCGAAGAGCTCGGCAAAGGGGGCATGGGCCGGGTCTACCGGGCCATTGATAAGAAGCTCAACGAGGAAGTCGCCCTCAAGCTCATCCGTCCCGAAATCGCCCGCGACGAGCGCACACTGGAGCGCTTCCAGAACGAGCTCAAGATCGCCCGCAAGATCAGCCACCGGCACATCGGCCGCATGTACGAACTCATGGAGGAGAAGGGCGTCCACTTCATCACCATGGAATATGTGGCCGGCCAGGACCTGAAGGGGCTCATCCGGCAGACCGGCCAGCTGACGGCCCGGAAGGCGATTTCGATCGCCTCACAGGTCCTCAGGGGCCTGGCCGAAGCTCACCGCCTGGGAGTCGTCCACCGGGACCTCAAGCCCTCGAACATCATCGTCGACCGGGAGGGAAGCGCCCGGATCATCGACTTCGGCATCGCCCGGGCGGCTGCAACCAAGGGCATGACGGGGGCGGGGACGATCATCGGCACGCCCGAATACATGGCCCCGGAGCAGGTGGAAGGGAAACCGGCCGACCTGCGGGCGGACCTTTACGCCCTGGGCGTCATCCTCTTCGAGATGGTCACCGGGCGCCCGCCCTTCGAAGGCGAGACGCCGCTCTCCGTCGCCGTCAAACACAAGACGGACCCGCCGCCCGACCCGTGGTCGCTGGCGCCCCAAATTCCGGCCGAACTCGGCCGCGTCATCCTCCGGTCGCTCGAAAAAGACCGCGACAAGCGCTACCAGACGAGCGAGGAGTTTCTCGCCGCCCTGGCCGCGATCGACGAAGCCCTGCCGACGACCGAACGGGCCGCGATGCCGCACAAACCGGCGACCTCGAAAAAAATCACCGTCGAGTTTACCCCGAAGAAGCTGGTCATCCCGGCGGTCGCGCTCGCGGTTCTTCTCGCCGCCGTCGTCTTCCTCTGGCATCCGTGGACGTCCCCGAAAGCCGCCGCTCTTCCCAAAGCCGAACATTCCGTGGCCGTGATCTCGTTCGAGAACCTGACCGGCGACGCCGGGGAAGACGGCCTGATCAAGGCCGTCCCCAACCTGATGATCACGAAATTCGAAGCCATGGGCATACCCTATGTGGCCTCCTGGGAGCGCCTCCGGGACCTGCTCAAGCAGATGGGCAGGAACCCGGACGCCCCCATCGACAAGGAAACCGGGTTCGAGATCTGCCGCCGCGAAGGGATCGCCGTCCTGGTCACCGGCGAAGTGACCAAGGCGGGCAACGTCTTCGTCACCAACATCAAGGCCCTCGACGCCGGTACCAAACGCTCGCTGGCCAGCGCATCTTCGCAAGGGCAAGGCGAAGAGAGCATCTTCTCGCAGATCGACGACCTGGCCGGCCGGGTCTATCAGAAACTCGGCTGGACCCTGGCCAAGGCCGGCGCAGCGGCCCCGGTCGCGGAGTTCACGACGACTTCAATGGAAGCCTACAATGACTTTCTCAAAGGCCGCGACCTCTACGAAAAATATTATTATGAGGACGCGCGCCAGTCCTTCGAGAAGGCGATCAACCTCGATCCCGGCTTCGCCGTAGCTCACCTCTATCTGGCCTATGCCCAGGGCGGCCTGAGAAAAGTGACGCAGCAGGCCGAATCCTACGAGAAGGCCAAAGCCCTATCGGGCAAGGCCAGCGAAAAAGAGCGGCTCTATATCGAAGCTGCGTACGCCAACGCAGTCGAAAAAGATCCCCAGAAACGATTCCGGATCCTCCAGGAGCTCACGGCGAAATACCCCAAGGAAAAGGGAGCCTGGGTGAATCTGGCCAATTACTACCGGGGCAAGAAGATGCTGCCTGAGGCGATCAGCGGGCTCGATAAAGCCTTGGGTCTCGACCCAGACTATGGCCGGGCTCTGGAGCTTTTCGCCTATGTTCACATGGACCTGGGGGACATGAGGAAGGCAACCGAATATCTCCAGAGATATTCGGCGGTCTACCCGGGGGATGCGGACCCCTTTTCAGTCATGGGGGATTTGTATTTCGGCGCGGGGAAGCTCGACGAGGCCATAGCGAGTTTCCGGCAAGCCTTGAAGATCAAGCCCGATTACGGCGCGGACGAGAAGATCGCTTATATCCAGGCCGTCAAAGGGGAATACCGCGAAGCCCTGCGCACAATTGACGAGTATATCCGCAACGCCCCCTCCGGCGGGCTTCGGGCGCGCGGCCGCATGTGGAAGGCCTATCATTACCATATGATCGGCAAGCGCGACGCGGCGATGAAAGAGGCGGACAAAGGCATAGAAGGCTGGGGGGCCGACAATCCGTATGGCGCCTTCGTGATCAAGATGCTCGAGGCCTGGTTCTGTTACGACCGGGGGGAAAACGAAAAAAGCCGCCGGCTCATGCAGGAATACTTCGATTTCAATAAGAGCTATGATCCCTCGGATATCCGGATAAACACATCGTTCCTCGAATACGTTCTGGCCCTGTTGGACCTGAAACAAGGGCGGATCGGATCGGCGAAGGAAAGGGCTGAAAAGGCAACCCTTCTTTTAACCCAGAATCCCAGCGAGCGTCCGAGCTGGACGGCCCAAGCACGACAAATCAACACGATCGTTCAGGCCGAGGTTTTGCTGGCCGAAGGGAAGACCGGGGAAGCCATCACCGCCATGGAAAAAGAATTCGTTCTGACGAGCCCGGGCATGAACCCGCCCGAGCTCATGCAGCATAACATGCCTTTGGAGCAAGACGTGCTGGCTCGCGCCTACGTGAAAGCCGGGAACCTGGATAAGGCGATCGGGACATATCTGAAGCTCCTCACCTTCGACCCGGGAAGCCGGGACCGGCGCATACGCATCCCCGTCTATCACTATCGTCTGGCCCGCCTGTACGAGGAAAAGGGCTTCAAGGACAAGGCAACCGGGCAATACCGCGTCTTTCTCGACCTGTGGAAAGACGCCGACCCGGGCCTTCCGGAGCCGGCCGACGCCAAGAAGCGCCTGGCTGCGCTGAGCAGGCCCTAACCGGGGCGATCCAGCCGCGCGACGTCCGAACTTGCTTACCCGCATTATTCATGAATTTTAGATGCCGTTCTATTCCCGCCCTTTTCCCTCTGGAACTCCACTATTCATGAATAATACAGGGCTCAACAAGCTTCTGGCCGCGAACGTATGAACTCTACCCGGGTCTTACTTCAGGGCTTCAGCCTTTAACTCCGCGATAAAGCCGGCGTCGATCCAGAAAATATCGTCGGCTCCGTATCGGTTCGAGGCAAAGAAGAAAAACTTTCCATCCGGCGAAACAGACGGGCAGTATTCGCTGGCCGGAGTGTTGATCTTGGATCCCAGGTTGACGGCCGGCGTCCACGATCCATCCGGCCGGCGGAAATTGATGTACAAATCGCCGCCGCCTTTGTTGTCCGCGCGGGCGAACGTCGTGTAGATGAAATAGCTTTCATCGGGGGCGATGAAGGAATTGTATTCGGCCTCGGGCGTGTTGATATTTTCGCTCAATTTTTCCGGTTGGAGGAATCGACCGTCGACGAAAGCCGCCCGGTACAGGTCATTCCCCCGGCCCGTGTAATACATGACCCAGTCCCTGGTGAACGCGGTATAGAAGCAATCCTCGAAGGGGGTTCCCAGAAGAGAGGGGGTGCTCCAACCGTCCTTCGTTCGATCGACAAACCAAATTTGATGGGAGGACGCGGCTCCCGTTCCGCTCGGGGGGCGGTTCGTAATGTAGTAGATCCGTTTTTCGTCGGGAGTGAAATAGGCCTCGAAAGACTGATTATCGTCCGTGAAAGGGGCCGGTTTCGGCTCGGACCAGACGCCGTTCACCCGGGTCATGATGTGGATTCCGGCGTTCCGGGTGAAAAAGAGCTCGCTGAAATCCCGATTGAACGAGATGTCCCGGTCCGCCGAATCGCCCTTCGAAATAAGGCCGGGGGCGAACAGCTCGGGTTCGCTTCCGGGCGTCTTGGCCATGACATACTTGGCCGTCAATCCTGGACCGGCCGCGACGGCCCCGGATCCGCGCGCCTCGAGAAGTTTGGCCGCTTCAACCCGGCCGACCGCGGCCTCGGCGGCCGTCGCTCCCAAGGGTGTTTTTTTCTTGATATCGGCCCCACGATCCAGCAACAGCCGGACGCAATCCGAGGATCCCGAACGGACCGCCAACAGAAGCGGAAAATCCCCGTAAACAGTCGCGGCATCGGGGTCGGCATCACGGTCGAGAAGACGGCCGGCCAGGTCCGCCCAGCCGTTGCGGGCGGCGAAATGGAGCATCGATTCTCCGGCCGGGGACTTCTGACGCGGGTCGGCCGGGCCGAGAATCAGAAGGTAATCGACCACGTCTTTTTTCCCCGCTTCGGCGGCCAGAAACAGCGCCGTTTTCCCCGCCTTGTTCTTATCTCCGGCCGAAGCTCCTTTTTCCACTAAAAGCTTGACCGCTTCCAGTCGTCCGCCCTGGGCGGCGCTCTGGAGCGGGCTGAGGCCCTGGTTATTCCGGGCTTTGACGTCCGCTCCACCCTCGATCAAAGCCCTGATTATTTCCATATTCCCGCCGTTGGCGGCATAATGAAGCGCGGTCGTCCCGGCATTGGTCTTGGCCTTTATATCGGCGCCCTGACTGACCAGGAAATCGAACAGGTCCTTGTCGCCCGCATTGGCCGCCAAGTGAAGGGGCGTCCGCCCGGCGTTGTCCTTGGCCTGGACAAGTTCGGGCTTCTCCAGGATCATGGCTTTGACCCGGGCGAAATCCCGGTTCTGGATGTGGGTGAATATCGTTTGGGAATAGGCCGAGGCCGCGCCAATCAGCACGACCGCCGCCAAGCCGATGATCATTTTTTTGCTCATGGATCCTCCGCTGAATTAGAAGGAATACCACGGCCCCGGCAAGATGTCAATTCTATTGTTTTCAATTATTTGGATCGCATCCGGAAACATGGATCGGGTCTCTCCGAAGGCGGAGATCAGCGGAAATTCTTGAGGATCTTGGCGATGATATTGGTCGAGGAGTGGCCCCGGAGGTAAGGCACGCGGACGACTTTCCCCCCGGCCGCTTCGACCTCGGCCCGGCCGACGATCTCGTCGCCGCCCCAGTCGCCGCCTTTGACCAGGATGTCGGGAACGAGCGCGG
>CAZLAM010000077.1:0-10887 GCA_964557435.1 uncultured Eubacteriales bacterium | reverse complement strand
AGTGAGCGTGCCCGCCGAGCTGGGTCATCCCCGCCTCGAAGCTGTTGCGGGTCCGCAGCGAGGGATTGTACATGATCATGAAGAGCGTCTTGCACTTGAGCAGGTCGGTGGGCCGGCCCAGAATGAAGTCGCGTTTCAGATCGAAGGCGACATCGAGGATCGTCTCCGCCTCATCCCGAGACAGGTCCATTTCGGTCATCAGGTCCCGGCCCCGAAGCGTGTTCTTCGCCAGCATGAGTGCCTCCTTGGGAGCCCGCCCGTCCGCGGGCTTGGTTCCGTGTCGATATCCCATCGAGCGGCCGGGAACGAGCATAATTCTCGGTTCGGCTGATGTCAAGGACAGGGGCAGGTCACTCGCTCCACTCTTCAATCCGCTTGGCGTGACACGAGGGACAGAACCCCCGGGTCTTGCAAGAAAACATCAGAAGATGCTCCGCCCGGCAGCGCGGACAGCGGATCCGAGCGACCGTTTCGGTCTGTCCTCATGAGCCGGCAACGGATCATGAGGGCGAATCCGGAACGCGGATTGCCGCAGTCAAGATACTTCTCGACCACCTCCTTAACGATCGGCCGGAAAAAGCCGCTCATTCGCTTCGCGCCTGAGGACTGCAAAGCCTGCCCTCATTCGCTTCGCGCCTGAGGACTGCAAAGCCTGCCCTCATTCGCTTCGCGCCTGAGGACTGCAAAGCCTGTACTCCCGCTCGAAACGGTCTTTATATTCGGCCAGGAACCGCTCGAAATGATGCGTCAGCACCCGGTAATCCAGAAACCTCCATTTTGGTTGAATCAGTTTTGGAGTGAGGCTCCGAGCCTCGAATTTTCACTTCACAGGTGGTACCCTAAGTCGGGGCAGGTTACACCGCCGATCCCCCGTCCCGGACGATCTTGGTGACGCAAGGGCACATCCGGCAGCCGTCTTTATCATCCCCACGGCGGCAGGTTTGACTGCGGCGGCTCGATCCGCCAGCTCGGTCCGGGTGCATCTTCGAGGAAGGGACTCTGACAGTGGCCGAGGAAAGTGCGAACTATTTTTAATCGGTACCAGCGGCTGAGTGAATACTTATATAGAAGCCAGGAGCCAAAATGGCTATTCCAGGGAGGAGTTTCTTTAATGAAAGCAAGAGGTTTGAATTCTAACCTTCTAATGGTTCAATTATGTTTCCCGCCATCTGAGAGTCCCATGCCAATTTACCCTGAAATCACCCACTCGGAATCAAGAAGAGCCAAAAGTATGTTGTAAGAAGCGTGCAAGATGAACGTGTGGTGAAACAGCGACCATGCCGCGCCCTTTACTTCCCTTTGTCTTTCGCCATCCTCTCGCGGACGATGCGCTCGAATTTATCCCGGAGCCTCGTCTGGATACTTTCGAGGGGCATGATCTTTCCGTTGATGATCACTCCCTTGACGCGGGATCTCAATTGAATCGGGCTACCGGTCCAGATGACGATGTTCGCAAGCTTGCCCGCCTCGAGGGACCCCAGCTCCGCATCGACGCCCAGGATCTTCGCCGGATTGATGGTCAGCGCCTTGATGGCCTCCTCTTCGGAGAGACCGTGAGCCACCGACATCGACGCCGGGACGGGAAGGTTTCGAGGCGAGTTGCGCCCGTCGGGCTCGCCTACGATTTTCTCGATCGAGAACAGGACTCCCTTTCGGGCCAAGATCCCGGCCGTCCGATAATTTATGTCATACGGCTCCCGGGGCTGCGGGCCGGTCAGGGCGCCCGCCCAGATGACCGGAATCTTTTGTTTTGCCAGCTCGTCGGCAAACTTGAGAATACCCGCCCGGGCGAAGATAATTCCTTTAAGCTTGAATTCGTTGATTAGCTCGATCGCGTTCCGGACCGTCAGTTCATCGCGGGTGAGAAAGAGGGCCCGAACTTCGCCGCTCAGGACCGGAAGCAGGGCTTCGAGCTCGAGGTTCACGCTCGTGGACTCCGGCCGCCCTTCCCCCGCGGACCGTTTTTTCATTTCCTGATATCTCCCGGCCTCGTTGAAGCGATCCCGGATAAAAGCCATCACCCCGGGTTCCGTGCTGGGGTATTTGTCCCGCGACCTTACGACCAGGCTGAAGATTTCGGCAGCGGACCTTCGCACGAGCATATCCGAGGCGAGGTTTCCGTCCAGGTTAATAACGATCGACTTCCCGTTGATGACGTTTCGCGTGCCGCTGATCGTCAGGACGGACGTGACGCCCCCGATCCTCGCGACTTCGATGCTGTCATCTTCCGGATTGAGCGCCTCGAAAGGATCGGCTTGAGCCGTGGATGTTCCCACCTCGTTTAGGTCATCCCCTGCGCCGGGGTGGCGAATGACTCCGATCGTCGTCAGCGAGGAGATCATCCCCGGGTAGACCGACATTCCCTGGGCATCCACGATCTCGGCCCCGGCCGGCGCGGAGATATCGGTCCCGATCCGGGCGATTTTTCCGTTCTCGATGAGCAGGCTTCCCTTTGAGATGACCGCTCCGATGACGGGGACGATCCTTCCGTTGCGGATGAGGATGGGCTTATCCGAATTTCCGAGAAGAGGAAGACACAAAATCGCGACAAGGGCCGCCATTATCGAAGATTTCTTGAACATCAGTCGCTCCCTTTCGCGCCGGCGCTGTCTTTGGCGTAATCGAAATAGACGGCCCCCTCGATGATGGTCAGCAGGCACTTCGACGTCGAATCCAGCGGATGCTTATCGAACACGGCCACGTCCCCGTCTTTGCCGGCTTCGAGGCTCCCCACGCGGTTGTCGATTTCCAGGGACTTGGCCGGGTTCAGGGTGATCATCTTGAGGACTGCTTCTTCCGCGATGTCGTTGTATTTCAGGACCTTCGCCGCGATGAGATTCAGGTAGCGGCATTCATCCGGGTTATCGGAATTGAGGACGATGTTCGTGCCCGCGTCGTACATGATCTTGACTCCGTAGGGACAGGCATCATAAAGCTCATCCTTGAATCCCCACCAGTCCGCCCAGCCTCCATAAGAGACTCCGGCTTTGGCCATGATATCGGCGACCTTGTACCCGTCGACGCAGTGGCTGATCTGTTTGAGATCGAGGCCGAATTCCCTGCAGAAGTCGATGACCCAGACGATCTCCTCGGCCCGGTAGGCATGGCAGTCGACGCTGAGCTTCTTATCCAGGGTCATCCTGAGTGTTTCGAGGCCCAGGTCTTTCCTGGGCGGCAGGAGGTCTTTTTTCCCCGCGGCCAGGTCCTTTTCGTATCTCTCCCATTTCGCCCGGTATTCCCTCGCTTCCATGAAGGCTCTGCGCATGACCGCCGCGACGCCCATTCGGGTCGACGGCATGCGGCCTTTCTCGCCGTAGACACGCTTCGGGTTTTCTCCGAGGGCGAGCTTGAGCTGCCGGCGGGCGTCCGAAACGATCATCTCATCGGCGGACTTTCCGTACTTGAGCTTCACCGTCAAGTTGATGCCTCCGATGACATTCGCGCTTCCGTGCATCGTCTTGATCGTCGTAACGCCGCCGGCGAGAGTATGGAGGATGGCGACCGAATCCGGGAGAAAAGCCTCTTCCATCCGGATCTGGGGCGTCACCGGATCCGTGGCTTCGTTCGTCGATTCCAGGGCGATGTGAGAGTGGCTGTCGATGATGCCCGGCATCACGAATTTTCCGGTCGTGTCGATGACCTGGATTCCGAGCGGGATTTTGATGTCCCGGCCGACCCCCGTTATTTTTCCTTTTTGGATGATGACCGTTCCGTTGGGAATGATCCCCTGGGTCACGGTGAGGACCGTTCCGCCCTTGAGGATGAGGTCCTGGGCCGGACTCCGAGTCGCCAAAAATAAAGCGCCCGCAAGCAGGCAAAACACTTTTGCTTTCACGTGACCTCCTTGTTATTGAATTTGCAAGAATCAAGCCGTGAAATATTTGATACGATATATTTGTGGCGGTAGTATAGTGAACCGATTTTCAAATTACAAGTGATCATCTACCCATATAAAGCGAGCCCCTCGGCTCGAGTCACAAAATCCAGCTATGTCTTCGGGGAGGCACTCTTATGAAAACGAAATGTCTCGTATTTTTCTGCGCGCTCAGCCTTGTTTCCATCCTGGCTGCCCAGACCGGCGGCGCACGGCCCATCGCCTCGAAAAAGGGCGACGCGCCCGCCGCCGAGCTGGCCAAGTGCCAGGCCGCCCTTGGACCGAGGGGTTATCTCAGCGCTTTCCCGGGGGAGCACTTCGACCGCGTCGAGTCCATGCGTATGAACGGGCCCTTCTGAACGGCATCCTCTCGACGCAGAATCCGACCGACGGAATGATGATGTATCACCAGGCGATGCTGCCGGGTCTAAACAAAACCTTCATGACGCCCGAAGACTCGTTCTGGTGCTGCACCGGATCGGGGATGGAAAATCACGGGAAACCGGAGGATATCTCAGGCCGACCACAGAATGAACGGCAGCGCCGTACGGTCCAAGTACATCCGATAGGGATGGTTTTCCCCCATGGCGTAAAAAGGGACGGAACCGGCCCTGGACGTTGGTTTTGTCCGGGGGGACGAAGCGGAACTCGGCCGGCGACCGGTCGACCACGAGCTGGGCGTTCAGGGAGGTCTCATCGTCGGGTAGACGGTAGACGGGCTCGTGGGTGTTCCCCTCCTGGACGAACACGACGGGCCCCCGGACGAGCGCGATCCGGTCGGGATGCCAGCGATCGACCGGCTGCAGGCGGAACCGGAGAGGCAACTTGATTTCGACTTTGTCTCCCGGATTCCAGGTCCGGTCGAGAACCGCCCATGTTCCGGGGACGTAAGGGACGCGCGCCGCGGCGCCGTTGAGCGAGATCGAAACGTCGCGCGCCCAGCCCGGCACGCGAAATCGCAAAGCGAAAGCCGTGCTCCGGGCCATTTCCAGGGCGAACGTGCTAAAGTCCGCTTCGGGAAATCATGATGTCGTCGTCCAAAACCCCGAAATAATAATCCCGGGCCGACCGGTATTGCTGCTGCCAGCGGCTTTCGAGAAGACGCACGCCCTGATAATTGAACGCCTGGAGCTTGATTCGGGCCGAGAGTTCGGATGGTTTCGGATTTTGGAGAGGAGCGCCGCTCATCTCGCTCCGTGCGGCCCGGGCCAGGGCCAGCGGGACGGCCGAGGCGGTTTTCAGGAAATCGCGGCGGTGAAGGGAATCGCTCATAAATTTCCTCCTTCCAAGACAACGCATTTCAAGCTCAAAAAAGCAGCTTTTTTCTTCGGCGGGGTCAAGAGCCCGCTGCAATTGACAACCGTCGGGGGCCGGAGATAATATCCGCCCTCAATCATCTTTATAAAAACAGTGCACTGGATTATCACATCGGAAGGAGGCCTTATGTCCAGATTCAAATTCATCCGCTTTTTCACCGCAGCAATCCTCTTCGCCTGCGTCTCGCTCAACTCCACGCCGCAGAAGACGGCGGCGGCTCCAAAGCTTGCCGTGACGATCGACACCGCCAAAGTCGGCGAGCCGATCTCTCCCTATATTTACGGCCAATTCCTCGAGCTTCTCGGGACAACCGTCAACACCAGCCTCTGGTCCGAAATGCTCGACGACCGGAAATTTTTCTATCCCGTGAATTCCGCGGAAAAACTCATGCCCGAGAACACGAGGCGCTGGAACCGATGGCGTCCCGTCGGTCCGGACGAGTCCGTGGTGATGGACACGCAGGGTGCTTACGTCGGCGAGCACTCGCCCGCGGTCCGGATCGAAGGCGCAGCGCTGCGCGGCATCAGGCAGGGCGGTCTGGTCTTGCGCAAAGACAGAGGATATACCGGCCGCATCATCCTGACCGGAAGTCCCGCGACCCGGGTCCAGGTCAGTCTCATCTGGGGCCCCGGCCCGGCCGACCGGGAAACCGTTGCGATCGAAAAACTTACCTCGGAATACGTGAAATATCCCTTTAAATTCACCTCGAAGGCCGACTCCGACGACGGAGCCCTCGAAATCACCGGGCAAGGTCAGGGGATATTCCGCGTCGGCGCCGTTTCCCTGATGCCCGCCGATAATATCCAGGGCATGCGCCGCGATTCCATCAATCTTCTCAAGGAGTTGAAGCAGACGATCTACCGCTGGCCGGGCGGAAACTTCCTCAGCGGCTACGAATGGCAGAACGGCATCGGCGACCCCGACAAACGGCCGGAGATTTACGACCATGCCTGGAGAGCGGTGGAGCCGAACGACTTCGGCCTGGATGAATTCATTGTCTTCTGCCAGCTTGTCGACGCCGAGCCGTATATCGCGGTCAATAGCGGCTTCGGCGATGCTCACTCCGCCGCCGAAGAAGTCGAGTACGCGAACGGCTCAGCCAGCACGCCGATGGGCAAATGGCGGGCGGCCAACGGCCATCCCGAGCCCTACAAAGTCAAATGGTGGAGCGTCGGCAATGAGATGTACGGGGCCTGGCAACTCGGCTATATGGCCCTCAACCAATACGTCATCAAACATAATTTGTTCGCCAAAGCCATGCGCACGGTGGACCCCACGATCAAACTCTTCGCTACCGGCGCCGCGCCGGACGAGACGACCGCCACTAACACGTCGAGGCGCGTCACCGGAAAAATCGTGACCGAGCCCTTCGGGCCGGCCGACTGGTCGTACGGCCTTCTCCTGAACTGCGCCGACTCCATGGATTTCCTCAGCGAGCATTTCTATGTTTATAATGGGCAGCGCTTGGACAACAACACGGGCCGGCAGCTCAACGTCCAGGAATCGCTGGCCGATTTTTGCCGCCGGATTCCGAACCGGGTCCGGTGCAAGGTCGAAGCCTGGTGGGATTATCTCCAGAAGATTCCGAGCCTGAAAGACACGAAGATCCGGATCGCCATCGACGAATGGAACTACGGAAACCTCAGGCCGTTCAGCCTCAAGGGCGCTCTGAGCGTGGCCGAGGGTCTCCAGGAGATGTTCCGCTACACCGACATCATCACTGTGGCCGCGTACACCATGGGGACATCGAACCTCGCCTATAACAAAGCGGAAGCCGTGCTCCAGACAAACGGCCTTGTGTTCAAGCTTTATCGCACCCATTTCGGCACGCTGCCGGTGGCCGTCCTGGGCAACTCGCCGCAGCCGCGGGTCGAGGGCGAGATCGGCGGGGTCCAGCCTCGGGTCACGAGTGGGAGCGACACCTATCCGGTCGACATCGCCTCGGCGCTGACCGCGGACAAAAAAACGCTGACCGTAGCGATCATCAACCCGAACGAAACCGCGCAGGAGATGATGCTCGATATCAAAGGCGTCAGTCTCACCGGGAAAGTCCGCCTATGGCGGCTCACCGGCCCGAACAAAGACGCTTACAACGAGGCCGGCAAGAAGCTCGCGGTCGACATCGTGGAGATCCCGGTCAAGAAAATGACGCCCAAGGTCAGTATCCCGGCCGTGAGCATCGATCTCTACGAGCTGGCGATCAAGTAATCGGCCCCGGGGAACGCCTGGGTCCGGGGCAGCACGGTCACAAACCGCCCCCGGCAATAGGTCAGATAGGACAAGTTCTTGTGGGTGCACAGCTTGCTGTCGGCGACATGGATGAAATCGCCCCGGCTGGGCAAGTGTCGGAGACGTTCGAGGTTCGTCCGGTGGATCGTGTCGTCGATCCGGTTCCGGCCGGCGTGCCTGCGCTTGGACCATTGAGTGATGGAACCGCGAATCGCGGCCGACCCGATCCTTTTTTTTTGGAATTCCTGCCGCCTCGCAAAAGATGCTTTCCAAAGCCTTTTTTAAGTTAAAATACCGTCACTTGAATTGGAGGTCCGGAATGAAAAAATGGGCGCTTTTTTTTGCCTTCGTCTTGGCTTTTTTGCCGCCTCTCTGGCCTCAGGGATTACCGATTGCGGCGAAGACGGCGGGCCTTCAGAAAATCCCCGGCTTCTTCAACCTTTACTGGGATGAAAAAGAGGGCAAGCTCTGGCTTGAGGTCGACAAACTCGGCCAGGAGTTTCTCTACGCGACTTCGGTTTCGGCGGGCCTTGGATCCTACGAAATCAGGCTCGACCGCAATCAGCCCAGCCGGACCCGCATCGTCAAGTTCGAACGGTTCGGTCCGAAGCTGTTTCTCATTCAGACGAACTTGGGTTTCCGGGCCGAGACCAAAGACCCCGACGTGCGTCTGGGCGTGGAAGACGCATTTGCCAGGGGAACCACCGGGGAATTCGACATCGCGGCCGAGGAAAGCGGCAAGCTTCTTGTCGATGCGACACGATTCTTTCTGCGCGACGCCTGCGGGGCCCAAGGCCAACTGAATCGGGGGGGGCAGAGCCAATACGCCGTCGACCCCGCCCGTTCGGCCTTATACCTTCCGCGGACCAAGAGCTTTCCCAAGAATACGGAGATCGAGACCATCCTGACCTTTGTCAGCGCCAATCCCGGGGCCGGCGTCCGCCAGGTCGCCGCCGATCCCGAAGCCGTCATGCTGCGCGAGCATCATTCTCTGGTCCAGCTTCCGGACGGCAATTTCAAACCCCGCGTCTTCGATCCTCGGGCGGATTTCCAGATCACCCGCTTCATGGATTTCGGCACCTCGATCGATCAACCCATCATCAAGCGCTATATCCTCCGTCACAGGCTGGCCAAAAAAGACCCCAGGGCAAAAATGAGCGACCCGGTCGAGCCCATCATCTATTATGTGGACCGGGCGACTCCCGAACCCATGCGCTCCGCGGTCATCGAGGGAGCGAGCTGGTGGAACGCGGCTTTCGAGGCCCTGGGCTACAGAAACGCCTTCCAGGTCAAGCTTCTTCCCGCAGGAGTCGACCCCCTGGACATCCGCTATAACATGGTCAGTTGGGTGAATCGCGCGACACGCGGATACGCCTTCGGAGGTGCAGTGAGCGATCCGCGCACGGGCGAGATTATCAAAGCCGAGATCGTCCTCGATTCGCTGCATATCCGACAGGATTATCTTCTCGCCCAATCCATCATCGGAAACTTCGAAGAGGGCAAGAACAATTCCAGGGAGCTGATGGACATGTCCCTGGCCGGCATCCGCCAGATCGCCTGCCACGAAGTCGGCCACACGCTCGGCCCTGAGCACAACTTTGCCGGCAGCGCCAACAACCGGTCTTCGGTCATGGATTATCCCGCCCCGCTGGTGAAGATCAAGCCGGACGGCACGCTCGACCTCTCCGACGCTTTTGTCATAGGTATCGGCGAGTGGGACAAGGTTCTCATGGCTTACGGATACCAGGATTTTCCCCCCGGGGCCGATGAAGGCAAAGAGCTCCGGGCGATCCTGGACCGAGCGTTCATGAAAGGCCAGATATTCCTCGCCAGCGACGACGTACCCTTCGCCGGGGGGGTGACAACGAATGCTCAGCCCTACGCTGCCCGCTGGGATAACGGCAAGGATCCCGTTGACGAGCTCGAGTACGTCATGAAAATCCGGTCCATCGCCTTGGCCAATTTTTCGGAGAAGAGAATCCCGCCCGCGGCCCCTATGGCCACGCTCGGAGACGTTCTCGTTCCCGCCTACCTCTACCATCGCTATGAAATCGATGCCGCGGCGGGTGTGCTGGGAGGGCAGTACTATTATCATCGGCTCAGGGGAGACGTCCAGAAGAATCCGGAAATCGTACCCGCCGCTTCCCAGCGCCGCGCTCTGGATGTTCTGCTCCAGACCATAAAGCCTGAGTTTCTGGCGATCGACAAGAAAATTCTGGACCTCATCCCCGCGCGGCCGGCGAAATACGGCCGATCCCCCGAGCTTTTCCCGGGATATACGGGCCAAACGTTTGACCCGTTGTCCGCTGCGGAAACGGCGGCAAATTTGAGCATCCAGATGATCCTCTGGCCGTCGCGCGCATCGAGGCTGGTCGATTTTCATGCCAGAAACAAGGACTATCCGGGTTTGGCTGAGGTTGTGGATAAACTCCTCGCCGCGACCTGGAAATCTTCGGATAAATACGCTTCTTCGTCCTACCTCGCCGAAATCCAGCGGGTCGTCGATAACGTCGCTATGGTCTACCTGATGCGTCTCGCTCAGGATGAGGCCACCGCCTCGCCTCAGGCGCGCGGGGTCGCCCTGCTCAAGCTCGACGAGCTCAAAACATGGCTGGCCGGGAGATCGTCGGAGGAAAAGGACGAGGACCTCAGAGCGCACTATAAATACGGGATCACCCAGCTCTCCCTCTTTCTCGCCGATCCGAAGGATTTTAAAATCCCGCAGCTCTTGACTCCTCCCGCCGGCGGTCCGATCTGAGAGAGGGGCTGACTTCGCTCGCGCGCGGTCCTGGATAAAGCCATGGAGGCGGCTACGGAGCTCCGGGCATCCAATAAGATTGATGCCGCCTTCCTGAAGCGGTTCCAACGCGTACTGCTCTTCATTCGGTTGTCCTTTATCACGGATCGCTCCGGAATCCTGAGATCGCTCGTCTTCCGCGAAATGGCCGGCTTCGTCAAGGAAGTTACCGGTGAAAAATTCGATCCTGAAGGCCCGGCCACGGCCCCAATCGTCATGTTCTCCAAAGCTGTAGACGCGGAGCTCCTGAATCTCTACGGACTCGTCCGGACAAAATAGCCGACGTCTGCGCGGGACCATCCGCTGAAATACCCCGTTCGGGGGTGAAGCGCGCCTCTTTCCTCTCGACGGCGTCCCGGGGGTAAACTTCCGCCGCGAAGGCTCGTCCCTTGACGAACGGATTCGGGCGCATCCCCAAGCTCGTCCGAAAGGACTCGGCCTCCGTCGGCGGCGATTCGGCCGGGAGCTGGGAAAGCCTCCCCGGAAATGCCCGTTCCAGAGACGTTTCTGCCGGAGGACGATATCCACCCATTGCAGGTTGAAGACAAAGCCTTTTTAAACCGCGCGTTCAAGTCCTGAGGTTGACAACCCTTCTTTTTTCCTCGAAAATGGGGCTCGCGAACCGTCGATGTCCCAGGGAGGAAATGATGGCCCCAGCGGTAAAACCGAT
>CAZLAM010000076.1:0-8923 GCA_964557435.1 uncultured Eubacteriales bacterium | reverse complement strand
ATAGAATATATTTTGAGACTGATGAAGCTTTCCATTATTTAGCCGTTAAAGGGGACATGGTTTATTTCGTCGAAGAGAAAATATCGATCCGCCGGGTCAACGGATGAAAACCCGCCGGCCGCGGATCTCGATCCGGCCCTCGAAATAGAGCTGAACCGACTCCGGATAGATTCTGTGCTCTTCGGCCAGGATGCGGGCGGCCAAGGTTTCTTCCGTATCGTCCTGGAGCACCGGCACCGAGGACTGCAGGATGATCGGCCCGGCGTCCACCTCGGCTGACACGAAATGGACCGTACAGCCCGAATATCGCACTCCGTAATCGATGGCCTTTTGCTGGACATGGAGGCCGGGAAAAGACGGAAGAAGGGCGGGATGAATGTTGATGATGCGGTACTGAAAGGCTTCGCAGAACCCGGGCGTAATGATCTTCATGTAACCGGCCAGGACGATGAGATCGATATCCCGTTTCAGGGCTTCGCTCATGATCTCTTGGTCGTAATCGGCTTTTTCGGGATAAAGCTTGGGATTGAGGAAGAGCGTCTCCAGGCCCAGTTCGCGGGCGGTTTTCAAGCCCGGCGCGTCCTCCTTGTTGCTGAAGACGAGAGCGATCTCGGCGTCGATAGTCCCGGCCCGGACGGCGTCGTGTATGGCCCTGAAGTTCGAGCCCCGGCCCGATAACAGGACCATGATCCGGCCGTGTTTTTGCGGGCTTCGAAACAGCACTTCGTCCGGATTCGAGGGGGCCGCCGGTGACGGTGGAAGGATCTGTTCGCTCATGATCTTTCCCCTTTTTAATAGGATCCGGTCAATTCCGGATGGCGAAGAAATCCGGGATGGCGTTCATCCAGATTTCGCGGGCGATCTCGACCGGCAGGTCGATCCATGTTCGTCCCGTCTGGGCGATGCGGATCACCGATCCTCCCGTCTTTCCGATGACAGCCGCCGCAACCCCCCTGCGCTTGGCGGATCGGAGAATCTTCGGAACGTCGGACGGAGCCGCGGTCACTAGAATGCGCGATTGAGATTCGCCGAACAGCGCCGCGTCGGCGCGGACACCGCTGGGGAGGTCGATCGTACACCCGATGCGGCCGGTCTCGCCCAAGCTATGAAATGCGCATTCGGCCGCGCAGACGGCCAACCCTCCGTCGGACGGATCGTGGGCCGACTTGATCCAGCCGGCCTCGATCGCCTCCAGGCAGGACTCGTGAACGGCCCTTTCCCCGGCCAGGTCGATATCCGGCGGGCGGCCTTCTTCCCGGCCGTGAACGACCTTGAGATATTCGGTTCCGCCGAGCTCTTCTTTCGTCTCGCCGAGCATAATGATGACATCGCCCTCGGCTTTAAACCCGGGGGTGACGGCCTTGTCCAGGTCTTCGATCAGCCCGACGATCCCGAGCACGGGGGTCGGATAGATGGCCACGCCTTCCGTCTCGTTGTAAAAACTGACGTTGCCGCCGGTTACGGCGATGTCGAAAGCCAAGCAGGCTTCGCTCAATCCTTCCAGGGCTTCCTTGAATTGGCCCATGACTTCGGGTTTTTCCGGATTGCCGAAGTTCAGGCAGTTGGTCACGCCGATGGGCCGGGCCCCCACGCAGGACAGGTTGCGGCACGCTTCCGCGACCGCGATGCGGCCGCCCTGCCGCGGCCCCAATTGGGTATAGAGCCCGTTTCCGTCCAGGGTCATGGCCAGTCCTTTTTTCGATCCTTTGATCCGCAGGACGGCCGCCCCCGCTCCGGGGAGCTGGACGGTGTTGGTCAGGACCATATGATCGTACTGGCGATAAACCCATTCCTTGTTGGCGATGGTGGGCGAAGCCAGGAGCTTGCGGAAGGCGGCTTCGAGGTCGTCCGGGACGGGGATTGGCGGGTCCGGACTTTCGGCCGGAGCGGCCGGTTCGGTCCACGGTCTCTGATAGACCGGGCACAAATCCACGACGGCCGAGACGGGGATGTCCACGACGACCTGGCCGCGGAAGCGGCAGCGGAGCTTCCCGTCGGCCGAGACTTTGCCGATTTCGACGGCATCCAGGTCCCATTTGGCGAAGGCGGCCCGGACGGCCCGGACCTGGTCGGGACGGCAGGCGATGAGCATGCGCTCCTGGGATTCGGACAGCATGATCTCGTAGGGGGTCATGCCTTTCTCGCGCTGGGGGACGAGGTCCAGGTCGATTTCGACACCCTGGCCGGACTTGGCCGGCATCTCGGTTGTCGAGCAGGTCAACCCGGCCGCGCCCATGTCCTGGATGCCGACGATGATGCGTTGCTCCATGACATCCAGGCAGGCTTCCAGCAGAAGCTTCTCCTTGAACGGATCGCCGACCTGGACGTTGGGACGCTTTGTTTCGGTGTCTTCTCCGAATTCCTGGGAGGCCATGGAAGCGCCGTGGATGCCGTCGCGGCCGGTCTTGGCTCCGACATAGAGGATGGCGTTGCCGACCGCTTCCGTCTTGGCGTAGAAAATCTTGTCCTTCTCGGCCAGGCCGAGGCAGAAGACGTTGACCAGCGGGTTAAGGGCGTAGCACTCGCCGAAAACGACCTCGCCGCCGACCGTGGGCACGCCGATGGAGTTGCCGTAGGAGGAAATTCCCGACACCACGCCTTCCATGATGGAACGGTTTTTCGGGTTGGTCAAAGGGCCGAAGCGGAGCGAATCCATCAGGGCGATGGGGCGGGCGCCCATGGTGAAAATGTCGCGGAGAATGCCGCCCACACCCGTCGCCGCGCCCTGGAAGGGCTCGATATAAGAAGGATGATTGTGCGATTCGATCTTGAAAACGACGACCAGGCCGTCGCCGATATCCAGGATGCCGGCGTTCTCGCCGGGGCCCTGAACGACGTTTTTGGCCTTGGTGGGGAGTTTTTTGAGGTGGAATTTGGAGCTCTTGTAGGAGCAGTGCTCGGACCACATGGCCGAAAAAATCCCCAGTTCGGTCAGATTGGGTTCGCGGCCGACGAGCTTGACGATGAGATCGTACTCGTCCGGGGAGACATTGTGTTGGCGGAGAATTTTTTCATCGAACATGGGGCTCACAATCCGGCCAGAATGGATTCGAAGATCAGGCGCCCGTCCTTGCTTCCAAGGAGCGCTTCCGAGGCCCGTTCGGGGTGAGGCATCAAACCCATGACGTTCCCGGCCTTGTTGATCAACCCGGCGATTGAGTGGAGCGACCCGTTGACGTTGCCATCCGGGGTCAATTCGCCATCGGCGTCACAGTAGCGGAAAACGACCTGACCGCCCTCCTCGATCTCCTGCAGAGTCTCGGGCGGAGCGTAATAATTGCCGTCGAAATGGGCGATGGGAAGGCGCAGGACCCGGCCTTTGGCTGCCGTGTTAGTGAACCTTGTGGCGTCATTTTCGACGCGGATGGTCACAAACCGGCACAGAAACTTGAGGCTCTTGTTCCGGATCATGGCCCCCGGCAGGAGGCCGAGCTCAAGCAGGACCTGGAAACCGTTGCAGATGCCCAGGACCAATCCGCCCGCGGCGGCGAATTCGCGGACTTCCTGCATGAGGGGCGAAAAACGGGCGATGGCGCCCGAGCGCAGATAATCGCCGTAGGAGAAACCGCCCGGGAGGACGACGCAATCGACGCCCTTGAGGTCATGGTCCTTGTGCCAGAGGACCTCAGTCGGTTGGTTGAGGACGTCCTTCAGAGCGTGGATGGTGTCGAAATCGCAGTTCGATCCGGGGAAGACGACGACTCCGAATTTCACGGGCGCCTCCTCAGTCCTCGATGATCTGCCAGGTGAATTTTTCGATGATCGGGTTGGCCAGGACCTTCGAGGCGATCTCCGGGACGAGCGTTTCGGCCTCGGCCGGGCCGACGCCCTCGATCTCCACTTCGAAAACCTTGCCCTGCCGGACGTCCTGGACGGCCGCGTAGCCCATCGTATGGAGGGCATTGCGGACGGTCTGGCCCTGCGGGTCGAGAACGCTTTCCTTGAACGAGACGAGGATTCTAACTTTCATGGGCGAGCACCCTTTCAAAAATATAGTCGATTTTTTCCAGATATGGTTCGATGGAGAAACAGGCCTGAAGCTCGGCGGGAGAGAGGACGCCGGCGATGTCCGGGTCGGCCGCGGTCAAAGCCTTGAAATCGGCGTTCTCGTTCCAGGACTCGAGGCTGTTCCTCTGGACGAGGTGGTAGGCTTCCTCGCGGGTCAAGCCCTTGCGGGTCAGGGCCAGCAGGACGCTCTGGGAGAAGGTCAACCCGCGGGTGGCGTCGATGTTGGATCGCATCCGGTCCTTGTGGACGACCCAGTGGCCGATGATGTCGATCGTTTCGGTCAGCATGTAGTCGGTCAGGATGAACGAGTCGGGCAGGATGATCCGCTCGGCCGAGGAGTGCGAAATGTCGCGCTCGTGCCACAGGGGGATATTCTCCAGGGCGATCTGGACGTTGCCTCGGACAAGCCGGGACAAGCCGGCCATGCGCTCGCAGCGGACGGGGTTTTTTTTGTGGGGCATCGAGGAGGAGCCTTTCTGTCCCGCGGTGAAGGGTTCCTCGAGCTCGAGGACTTCGCTTTTCTGGAGGTGGCGGATTTCCAGGGTGAATTTTTCGAGCGAGGCGGCCGTCAGGGCCAGGACCCCCACAACCTCGGCATGGCGGTCCCGCTGGAGGACCTGGGTGGAGACCGGGGCGGGCTGGAGGCCGAGCTTTTTCAGGGCCAGGACCTCGACCTTGGGGTTGAGGTGGATGTAGGTGCCGACCGAGCCCGAGATCCGGCCCACCGAGATGACGTCGATGGCCCGGTCGATCCGGTCGATGTGGCGTTTGATCTCCTCATACCAGACCAGGATCTTGAAACCGAACGTGACCGGCTCGGCGTGGATGCCGTGGGTGCGGCCCATGCACACGGTTTTCTTGTGTTTGAGGGCTTCGCGTCGGAGGATTTTTTTGAGTTCCACCAGCCGTTTGCGGACCAAACCGAGCGACTGCCGCATCATCAGCGACAGGGCCGTGTCCACGACGTCATAGGAGGTCAAACCGAGGTGGATGTAACGGCCGTCGGGGCCGACTTTCTCGTTGACCGACGTCAGGAAAGCGATGATGTCGTGCTTGACGACCTTCTCGATGGCGTCGATCCGCTCGACGTCGAACCCGGCCCTGGCCTTGATTGTCTTGAGGGCGGCAGCGGGGATTTGGCCCAGCTTGGCCCAGGCCTCGCAGACGGCGATTTCGACGTCCAGCCAGATCCGGTAGCGGTTGGGATCGTTCCAGATGGCGCCCATTTCGGGATTGGTATACCGTTCGATCATGGGTGGTAAGCCTTTCCTTCGAAGAAGGGATGGATTTTGAGCCCAGATAATACCAGCAAATAGAGGGATTGGCAATCAACCGGCGCGTGAGTTTCGCTGGGTCGGGATGATCGGGTTTTCGGGTAACGAGCCCGAATTCGCCAAGAACCGGCCGCAGGGGACAAGCCGGCCATGCTGTGCGCCAGATACTTTGTTGATCCGGCGGCGTCATTCCTATACAATCGAAGCACGGACATTAATTCGGGCCCGGAAGAGGACCATGCCATGGAACAAAACGAACTGAACGAATCGATGGCCAAGCTGCAGGGCGAACTGAAATATGTCATGCAGGTCGACGATGCGGCGCGCGACAACCTGAAAAAGCTGGACGAAAACATCCATCGCATCCTCGAAAATTCCGGCGATGTCCCGGCCGAGCACCATCTGAGCTTACGGGCAAGCTTGGAAGATTCCGTTGAATATCTCGAAGCGTCCCATCCGACCGTGACGGCGCTCGTAAGCCGCCTCATCAAAGCCCTGAGCGATATGGGGATTTGACCTCGAGCGCCGCCAAACCAATAGGACTGCTTTTTGTCGGCTGGTTAGGAGTAAATGGGGGGGACTGGACTTTTGCCATTTTCGATCTTCTGCCAAATAAAACCGGAAGGCCGGGAACGGGGCGGGGGGTGTCAAATTCGGGTAGATTCGTGTGATCGAGCCTGTTAGAGATCACGGGGTGGTACAAAACGTAGGTACTTGTAAATATCTACCGACATATTGTATAGTCAAATAGCCATGCCGACCGAGATTGAAAAGACAATCCGGATGATCCGCCGTCTTGGAGTCGTGCGCTCGGCCGATCTCGAATCGCGGGGCCTCTCCCGGCAGCATCTCTACCGGCTCGTCCGCAAAGGCGAAGTGGAACGCCGCGGGAGGGGGATCTATGTCGCGAGCGGTCATTCTTACTCCATCAATCATTCCCTGGTTCAGGTTGCCAAAAAGGTTCCCCAGGGTGTCGTCTGCCTGCTCTCGGCTCTGCGTTTTCATGAACTGACAACGCAACTTCCGGCCGAAGTTTGGATTGCTCTGCCGGGAAAAGCCCGTCAACCGCGACTCGATAATCCCCGTCTTCAAATCTTGCGCTTCTCAGGGGAGGCCCTGACGAACGGCATCGAACTCCATCGCATCGAGAGGGCCGATGTTCGTATCTATTCCGCGGCCAAGACGGTCGCCGATTGTTTCAAATTTCGCAATAAAATCGGCATCGATGTCGCGGTTGAAGCCCTCCGTGACTTCAGCCGTCGCTACCGCGGCGGCGCGGCAGATCTATCGCGTTTCGCGCGAATTTGCCGCGTCAGCCGCGTTATGCAGCCCTACCTGGATTCGATCGTATGAAAAAGAAGGTGGATACGGCCGCTTCCGTTTTGGCACTTCTTCTTAACCGGGCCCGGCAGACCGGCGAAGAGTTTCAAAGGCTTCTCACGGTATTTTGTTACGAGCGGTTTCTCTACCGCCTCGGAAAGTCCAAGGGGCGACAGAGATTGATTCTCAAGGGCGCGATGTTGCTCCGACTGTGGTCGGATCGGCCCTGCCGGACGACGCGCGATTTGGTTCTTCTGCGGCGGGGCGGCGGATCTCTAGATGACATCCGATCCGACATGGAGATGATCTGTGCCACCGAAGTCGAACCGGACGGCATCGTCTTCGATCCCGCTTCTCTCCGGATCGACGAAATTCGAGCCGAGGATGAATATGGAGGAGTTCGCGTGATTCTGCCCGCTCGCTGCGGAAGCGCGCGATTGAGGCTCCAGATCGATATTGGCCTCGGGGATTTCGTTTGGCCGTCTCCCCAATCGAACGAATATCCCGTCCTTCTGGATTTTCCTCGTCCGTCGATTCTGACCTATCCGCCGGAGGCCGTCGTTGCGGAAAAATTCGAAGCCATAATCGTCCTCGGGGAGCGAAACAGCCGGATTAAGGATTTCTTCGATCTTCATTATCTGGCCGGCCGATTCGAGTTCGATCGCGCCATCCTGGCCCAAGCCGTCGGCGGAGTCCTGACACGACGGAAAACGCCCGTTCCAAGCGAGGAACCCGTCGGACTGACCTCCGCTTATTGGGAGAATTCAATCCGGACTTCCCAAATCCGGGCATTCATTAAGCGGGCCGGGTTGACTTCTCCATCCCTTTCCGGAGACGAAATTCTGGGCGTACTTCGACCGTTTCTTCTCCCCATCCTCGAGGACATGCGGCTCGGCCGGACCCCTGTCGGAATTTGGACTCCAGGAGGTCCATGGCGGTGATTGCGGGCGTCTTGACGGATTATCGGTTCCGCCGTTATGATGTGGGCCGATCACAAGATAATAGGGGCAAGGATATTTGAGCATGGGAAAAACGTTCGATCAGGGAAAAGACGACGTCGCCAAGCTGTGCCGGTATTTCGAGACGAATCGCTCGATGTTCCTCGCTCCGGGCGTCAAGGAAGCGCATATCCGGCAAACCTTGATCGATCCGTTCTTCATGGCTTTGGGCTGGGACGTCCATAATGAGTCCCAAACGGCGCCCCAATACCGCGAAGTCATTCCCGAGGACAGCCTCGATATCGAAGGCCAGCAAAAGGCGCCCGATTATGCCTTTCGGGTCGGTTCCCAGCCGAAATTCTACACCGAGGCCAAGAAATGCGGCATCAACATCAATGCCGATCCCGGCCCGGCTTACCAGCTTCGCCGTTACGGCTGGAGCGCCAAGGTAGCGCTCTCTCTCCTGACGGATTTCGAGGAATTGGGTGTTTATGATTGCACTCTCCGACCGCGTCCCGCGGATAAAGCGAGCCATGCCCGCATCCAATACTATCGTTTCGAGGAATACCCCGACCGGTGGCGGGAATTGTGGGATTATTTTTCCCGCGAAGCCGTTTGGTCCGGCGCCTTCGACCACTACGCTGCTTCCAAACGGAAACGCGGCACTTCCGAAGTGGATGATGAATTTCTGAAGGAAATCGAAGGCTGGCGCGACGAGTTGGCCCGCAACGTCGCTCTTCGAAATCCCGCCATTTCCCTGGAGGATCTGAACGCCGCCGTCCTGCTGACGATCGACCGGATCGTTTTTCTGCGGATGGCCGAGGACCGCGGGATCGAGCCCTATGAACAATTGTTGACGTTGAGCGAACGGCCCGACATTTATACCCGCTTCATGAGCGACCTCTGCCGCCGGGCCGACCGGAAATATAATTCCGGCCTCTTTCACTTTCAGAAGGAAAGCGGCGTTCCGGACGCGCCCGATCGGATCACCCCGAACCTGGCCATCGACGATAAAGCCTTTAAACCCATTCTGCAGAGTCTGTATTTCGCCTATGGATCGCCCTATCACTTCGGCGTGATGCCCGTCGAGATCCTGGGTACGGTCTATGAGCGCTTCTTGGGAAAGGTCATCCGATTGACGGCCGGCCACCAGGCCAAGATCGAGGAAAAACCCGAGGTCCGGAAGGCCGGCGGAGTCTACTATACGCCGTCCTATATCGTGGATTACATCGTCAATAACACGGTCGGCAAAAAGATCGAGGGCCGAAGCCCGCAACAACTGGCCGGGGGGAAAGACTCGCCGCCGTTCCGCGTTCTGGATATGGCCTGCGGCAGCGGTTCGTTTCTCTTGGGCGCCTATCGGTGTCTGTTGGATCACTGTCT
>CAZLAM010000075.1:0-33687 GCA_964557435.1 uncultured Eubacteriales bacterium | reverse complement strand
CTCGAAGAGATCAAGGTCCTGACGAAAATACCGGTTCTCCCGATCTCCTATCATGACGCCCTCCCCCTGCTCCGGGGCTTAGCGGGGCCGGTCGCGCCAAACCCTTGGAAAGGGGCTCTCCCTATCACCTATCATGTCGGTCCCGGACCCGCCAAGGTTCACCTGAAACTGGCCTTCAACTGGGATTTCAAGCCGATCTATGATGTCATCGCCATGATCGGGGGAAGCGTCTATCCGGATCAGTGGATCATCCGGGGCAATCACCACGACGGATGGGTGAACGGCGCGGAAGACCCTCTCAGCGGGCAGGCCGCGACGATCGAAGAGGCCAAAGCCCTCGGCGAGCTGGTGAGAAGCGGCTGGAAGCCGAAACGAACCCTTGTTTATTGCGCCTGGGACGCCGAGGAGCCCGGTTTGATCGGTTCCACGGAATGGGTGGAAACTCACGCCGATGAATTGAGGCAAAAGGCGGTCGTCTACATCAATACCGATTCCAACGCGCGGGGATTCCTGTTCATGGACGGCTCGCACTCCTTGCAGCATTTCATCAATGATGTCGCGCGGGATATCGTCGACCCGGAAAAGAACGTCAGCGTCTGGCAGCGGGCTTATGCCGCCGGGCTCCTGGCCGCTCCCCCCGAAGAAAGGAGGGAATTCCGGTCCCGGAAAGATTTGAAAATCGGGGCCTTAGGATCGGGCTCCGACTACACGGCCTTTCTTCAGCATCTGGGCATCGCCTCGTTGAACATCGGCTATGGGGGCGAGAATGAAGGAGGCGCCGGCCATTCGATTTACGATACGTTCGATCATTACCGGCGGTTTGGAGATCCGACGTTCGCCTATGAAGTGGCCTTAGCCCAAACCGGCGGCCACGCGGTCCTCCGTCTGGCGGACGCGGATATCCTCCCCTTCGACTTTTCGGATTTTGCGGAAACCGTGTCCGAATATGCGGACCAGCTGAAAAAGCTGACCCAAGCCATGCGGGAAGAAACGCTGGAATTGGACCGGACGCTCTCCGACAACGCGTTCGCCATCGCGGCCGATCCGAAGAAAACCATTCGGGCCCCCCGGTCCCAGGGCCCCGTTCCCTATTTGAACTTCGCCCCTCTCGAAAATGCTCTCAGCCGTCTCAAAATCATCGCCTCCGAATATCGGAAGGCGGCCGATGATATCAGGACGGGCGGAAAGAAGCTCTCCGATGATCGGCAGAAAAGTCTCAACGAGATCCTCTTCAAGACGGAAAGAGCGCTCACCAATCCCGAGGGATTGAAAGGACGTCCCTGGTACATCCACGTCATCTACGCGCCGGGACTCTACACGGGCTACGCCGTGAAAACCGTTCCGGCGGTCCGGGAAGCGATCGAAGGGAGATTGTGGGCGGAAGCCGATCGGCAAATCATGCAAGTCGGGAAAACGCTGGAGGCCTATTCCGAGGAAGTCCAAAAAGCGGCCGCGATTCTTCGATCGTTGCTTCGATGAATATCGATAATATTTGACATGACCGATTGGTCTGATATTAGATATCCCCATGAACAATGAATATAAGGAAGAGGACTAATCATGCACAACATTTTATTGGCCGTCATCGGGGTTTCGGCGATCATTTTTGCCGTGGTCTTCCTTAAAGATGTCCAAAAACAGCGGCAGAAATATCGCGCCACGCCCGGATTGCCGTTGACGGGAGCCTCCTTCGTGGCCGCCTTCTTCGATACGCTCGGCATCGGGGGCTTTGCTACGCTGACCTCCTTCTACAAGTTCACCAAGCTCGTGGATGATCGAGTGATCCCGGGGACCCTCAACGTCGGCTTCTGCCTGCCGGTCGTCGCCCAGGCCTTCATCTTCATAACGGTCGTCAAGGTCGATCCGCTGACCCTCATTTCGATGATGCTGGCCGCTACTTTGGGCGCGGTCATCGGCGCGGGTATTGTTTCAAAACTGCCCGTTGACAAGATCCGGCTGGGTCTGGGGGGGGCTCTCGTGGTCGTAGCCTTGACCATCCTGGCCGGCCTGCTGAAGCTCTATCCGGTCGGCGGAGACGCCCTGGGACTGGCCGGATGGAAGCTCGTCTTCGCGGTCATCATGAGCTTCGTCCTCGGCTCGCTGATGACCATCGGCATCGGGTTTTATGCGCCTTGCATGGCCTTGGTCTATGCCCTGGGGATGAATCCCCTGGCCGCCTTCCCCATCATGATGGGGTCCTGCGCCATGCTCCAGCCCTGGGCCGGCATCAAGTTCGTCAAGTCATCGGCCTACAACCCCAAGGCCGCGTTCGCCTTGACGGCGGCGGGGATCGTAGCCGTTTTGCTGGCAGCCTACGTTGTGAAATCGCTTCCCCTGACCATGCTGAAATGGGTGGTCGTGGTCGTGATCCTCTACACCGCGGTGATGATGTTTCGATCGATCGGAAAGGAAAAGGCCGGGTCGGCCGGCCGGTAAGCGGTCCGGCCAAGAACCGAGAAGACACTCCGGAGCGAGCCATGGAACGGAGAAATTTTGTGAAATCCCTTGGGCTGGGGTGGAATTCACGGAGATTCGTCTGCACGACAACCTCCCGGCGAGCCCCTATGACAAGCTCCTGGCCTTGCCGCTCGAGGACGGATGTTTTCCCGTTTCGCAGGGGCCCGGATTCGGCGTGGCCTTTGACGAGGCCAGAGCGAAGCTTTTTATTTCCAAGATCGTCTAGAAGGAGGCCCGTCTAACATGAAATCCAAGATCCTGAGCCGGCGCGCGTTTCTGGGCAGCGGCGCTGCTCTTGGCCTGACCGCCTTCGAGGCCAAAGCGGGCCATCTAGAAAGATTTGATCCATTGGATGATAAGGCGATGAAGATCACGGAAATCGAGACCATTCCGCTGAGCCTCCCGATGAAACCGTTCGCGGACGGCATGGATAAAACCGGCTCCTATGTCACGCCGGACAAATATTCTCAAGCCCCGCCCTCCAAGCCTAACAGAAGGCGGAACGAAAATGGCTACGCTTTGATGAATTATGTCCTGGTCAAGATCCATACCAGCAAAGGGATCGTGGGAATCGGAGAGGCCCCGACCGACGCCGTCGAGACCTTGGAAACGGTGAAATTCACCATCGACCGCTACATGGCCCCCGGCCTGATCGGCCGCAATCCTTTTGATATTGAACGCATCTACGAATCGGTGAGCCCGAGCAAGGATGGCCAGATCGTTCCGCATCACGCCATCGCGGCGATCAACTATGCCCTCTATGACATCGTAGGAAAAGCGTGGAACGCACCTCTCTACACCCTGTTGGGCGGATTATGCCGCAACAAGGTGCTGGCTTCGATCGAAGTCCCCAAGGGACTGCCCGAGCAAATGGCCGCCCATAGCCTGGAGTACTACAAACAGGGAATCAGGGGCATCAAGGCCAAAGTTGGAGGGGACCCCGATCGGGACGCGAGATCCCTGAAGGCCATCCGGGAAGCCTTGGGAGACAAGATCAGCTTGAGAGCCGACGCGAACCAAGGCTATACGATCCAGCAGGCCGTCCGGCTTTGCAAGCTGGCCGAGGAATACAAGGTCGACCTCGAGCTCCTCGAGCAGCCCATCGCCCGCACCGACTTGGACGGCATCGGAAGGGTGGCCCGGGCCGTGGATATCCCCATCGAAACGGACGAGAGCTCGGACAGCCTCTACCAGGTTTTCCAAATCCTCAAGAACGATGCCTGCGATCTCATCAATACGAAGTGCTCCAAGGCGGGCGGGATAACCGGGGTCAGAAAATGGGCCGCGGTCGCCGAATCCGCCCGCAAAAACATCGTCATCGGAACGGAATACGGACTCGGCAGCATCGTGGCCTCAAAGGTCCACCTGGGATGCGCCATCAAAAACGCGGATCCCGTCGTCGAATTCACCGAAATCATGCTGCACGACCTCCTGCTCAAGAAACCCCTGGAATTAAAGGACGGCTTCATCGAAGTCCCGACCGGTCCGGGAATCGGCTGGGAGTTCGATGACGAAAAGATCAAGAAATACACGGTTCATGATTTCCCTAAATAATCGGGGACCCGCCCCCCTCGAGAAAAATCGTCAAATTAATTCTTCATCCAACCGTTGTAGACCGCCTCTTGCCGCGGGTCGGGTTTCGCGATCCGGGTAATGGCGAAGCCCGGATACATCTTTTTGCTGAGTACGACTTTGGCCTCGCCCTTTTGATTCTCGCGCGAATAGGCGATGGCAACCGTATCTCCGGGCTTTTGGGAATTCAGACGCGCGGTCAGGCTTTGGGAATCGAGCTTTTCCCCGCCCGCGCTCAGAATGACGTCTTTTGATTTCAGGCCGGCGCGGTCGGCCGCGGAATTTCTCTCGACTCGGGAAATGACCGGGAGACCGCCGCTGTCCCTGAAGGTCGCGCCGAAGGAAGGTTCGTCGAGTTCCCGCGGCCGGTCGATCTCCAATCCGGCGCAGCCCAGATATTTGGCGTAATCGATGTCTTTGACGGTATTCGCGTATTCGAAGATCTCGTCCAGAGGAACTCCGGCGAAGCGCTCGCAGATCCCGCGGAATTCCTGCTCGGTGAAGCCGCGTTTCATCTCTTGGAAGAAATCCCGATAAAGCGTCCGCATCACGTCATCCAGCGATTTCGCTCCCCGGCTTTCATGCCGGATCTTCAGGTCGAGGAGAAGGCCGAGCGCCGCGCCCTTGTCGTAATAGGAGATCGATTTGTCGGGGTCGCCGCCGAACGGCCCTTGCTCCCAAGTCTCATAGCTCGACTGGGCGACGGATTGAACGAGGCGGCCGGGTTTATTCTCGAAAGCGGCGATGGCCGATCCCAATCTTTTTAAAACATCCTCCGGCGTCATCAATCCGGCGCGGCGGAGAACGATATACTCATAATAGACGGTCATCCCTTCGGAGATCCAGAGCAGACGGGTCCGATTGGGCCGGTCGTAATCGAACGGGCCCAAGGCGATCGGGCGGATGCTCTTGACGTTGTACAGATGGAAAAACTCATGGGCGACGAAGCTCAGCCAACGCAGGTTCCCCTCGGGGGAGCCGACTTCGGTTCCGCTGAAGCTGAGGGCCGAGGAATTCAAATGCTCGATGCCGCCGCCGCCCGGTCCCACGGCCAGAAACACGTACTTCTTGTAGGGAATATCTCCGATGAGCGAAACCGCCGCTTCGACCATGCGCTTCAGCTCGGACGTGAACTTCATCCGGTCGAAGGCGGGCAGATCCCAGCCGACAAATTCGTGAGGGATCCCGCGGACCTCGAAAGGGAGGATTTCCAGATTGCCGATGAGAATCGGGCAGTCATAGAGAACGTCGAAATCCGGCGCGGTGAACACATGGGGTTTTTCCCGCACCGGCTCGAGTCCGGTCGCTACGCCGCTCCATTTTTCGTAGGGTTTGACCGTGACCGTCACGGGATTCCGGAGGCGGCCGGCGACATGCATGAAAACTCCGGCCGGGGAGATATATCCTCTCTTCTCGTCCAGGTAACTGTGGATGATGAAAGGAACGGTCGCTTTGACGTCATAAGAAACCGTCAAGGACTTGGATTTCCCGGCGTCGACCCGCCAGGTATTGTCGGCGGTTTTTTCCCAAACCCGCGGACTCCCGGACCCGTCGACAACCTGGAAATCCTGGACGTTTTTGGCGTATTCCTGAATCCCGTAATAACCCGGCATCCATACGGGCATCTTGAAATCCTGAGCCCCGCTCTCCAGCCCGTCACATCGATAAACGATGTGATAAAGGTGGTTGGCCGGTTGATCCATGGATACGGTAAAGGCCATTTTGACCTCGGTATCCGCGCCGAGCGCGAAGGAGGCCGCGGCCAGGACGAGCGCGCCGAACCAGGTTTTTTGAATTCTTCTTTTCATTTCAGATTCCCTTTAATACCAGATATATTAATCTTGGTCAAAAAAATTTATCTTCTTGCATATAATCGATCGAGGCGGAGGCCCGCGCGAATTGTTTTTCCCCTGAAAATCTGATACTTTGGGCCTTCACCCCGATGAATAAACGAAATTCTTCCGTCCCCGGAGGATCTTCCATGAAGAAAACCCTTCTTCTCGCGGCTCTCGGCCTCGTCGGCCTGGGCATTTTTTTCGGCTCGATCGCCTGCGCCAAGGCCGACGCGCCCGCTCCCCCGGCCGCCCGGGACGAATCGGTGAAAGGACAATCGACCATGAACATCAAGATGGAAGTTTTCGGCGTTCAGCCCGACGGAACGGCCGTTCAAATCTTCACCCTGACGAACTCCAACGGCCTTAAAGCCAGGGTCATGACCTATGGAGCCACACTCGTCTCGCTCGAGCTCCCCGACCGCAACGGCGTGTTTGCCGACTGCGTGCTCGGCTGCGACACGCTGGACGGATATCTCAAGGGCGTTCCCTACTTCGGGTCGATCGTCGGCCGGTATGGAAACCGCATCGCCAAGGGCAAGTTCATTTTGGACGGGAAGACTTATTCGCTGGCCACGAACAACAACGCCAACCACCTGCACGGCGGCCTGAAGGGCTTCGACAAAGTCGTCTGGTCGGCCGAACCGTTCCAGGAAGCCAACGGAACGGGCGTCAAGTTCGGCTATGTGAGCCAGGACGGCGAAGAAGGCTACCCCGGCAATCTCAACGTCACCGTCGTCTATCTTCTGACGAACGACGATGAACTGCGCATCGACTATGAGGCGACGACGGAGAAGGCCACGCCCGTCAACCTGACTCACCACAGCTACTTCAATTTTACCGGCGGCAAACGCGACATCCTGGGACACGAATTGATGCTGGCGTCCGACCGGTTTACGCCTGTGGACGACGGTCTCATCCCGACCGGAAAGTTGGACCCGGTCGCGGGCACGGCTATGGATTTTCTCGCGCCCATGACCATCGGCGCGCGCATCGCCAAGGTTGCCGGCGGATACGACCACAACTACGTCCTAACGAGCGGCGGCGGGACGATGGCCTTGGCCGCTCGTGTCTTCGAGCCCCAGAGCGGCCGGGTCATGGAGATCTCCACGGACCAGCCCGGCATTCAATTTTATTCGGGCAATTTCCTGGACGGTACGATCGTGGGTTCCGGCGGTCAGGTTTACGGAAAGCATTGGGGCTTCTGTCTGGAGACCCAGCATTTCCCCGACTCGCCCAACCACCCGAATTTCCCCGGCACGATCCTGCGGCCGGGAGAGGTCTACAAAACGCGCACGATCCATAAATTCTCGGTCCGTTGATGGTCATGGCCCGGTCCGAGGCGGTCTTGAATCGCGATTCCAAGCAACGAAGAGACGCGGGGATCGGTTTCCCCTCAAATAAAAAGGATGGAGGTTTCCGAATGAATCGAATTTCCCTCACCAGAAAACGGTGGACGGCCGTTGTCGTCCTGGCCGGTTTGGCGCTCCTGGCCGGAATAGCCGGCGCTCAGGACCGCTTGAAGACGTACCCCGGGTACGATCAGTTCACCAAGATGAGCAAGGAGATGCCGGGCGCGATGAAGACCGGCGCCCTGCAGGTCCGCTGGGCCGACGACGGCAAGTCCTTTGAATACACCAGGGACGGCAAGACCTACAAGTACAACATCGCCGCCAAAAAAACGACCGAAGGCCCCCCGTCCGCGGCTCCGGCCAAGGAAGGCCTGGGGCGCCGCCCCGGCGGCGGGCCCGAGCGCGGCCGCCAGTTCACGGAGGCCGTCTCGCCCGACAAGAAATATAAAGCCCTTTACCGTGACCGCAACCTGTGGCTCGCCGACGGAGACGGCAAGAACGAAATCGCCGTCACCACTGAAGGCAATATCAAGGCGCGGATCAAATACGCCTCGGCCAGCTGGGTCTATGGCGAGGAACTGAACCAGTCGACGGCCATGTGGTGGTCGCCCGATTCAACAAAGATCGCCTACTACCGTTTCGATGAGAGCAAGGTCCCCGATTACTTCCTTCAGATGGACCAGACGAAGCAGTACACCAAGGCCGATATCGAGGCTTATCCCAAGGCCGGCGAGCCCAATCCCGTTGCCGATATTTATGTTTACGACGTCGCGGCCAAGAAAATAACCCTGGTGGACGTCCGCGACGACAAGCCCTTCGAAAACGGCGTCATCGGCCATTACGCCTACCACGTCTCCTGGTCGCCCGACGGCAAGGAACTCCTCTTCAACCGGACCAACCGGCGCCAGAACATCCTGGAATTCTGCGCTGCCGATCCGGCCACGGGCAAGATCCGTGTCATCCTCCGCGAGGAATGGCCGACGGGTTGGGTGGAGAATTCCCCATCCCTGACCTGGTTCAAGGACAACAAGCGGTTCCTCTGGGTGTCCGAGAGAAACGGCTACAAGAATTTCTATCTTTACGACATCAGCGGCAAGCTCCTGGTCGCGTTGACGAACCACCAATTCGAGGTGGCCAACATCGTCAAACTCGACGAGAAAGGCAAGGTCCTCTGGTACATGGCCCGCGACGGCGCCAATCCCATGATGATGCAATTGCACCGGGTCGGACTGGACGGGAAGGGCGATGTCCGCCTGACCAATCCGGCCTTTAATCATCAGGTCAGCCTGGCCCCGAACGGAAAGTACTTCGTCGACATCTATCAGACGCACGACGTCCCCCCCGCCACCAGGCTCGTGGATGCCAAGGGCAAAATCGCGGCCGAACTGGCCAAGAGCGACCTGACCAAGTGGGACCAGCTCGGACTGAAGAAGACCGAACTGTTCCAATTCAAAGCCGCCGACGGAACGACGGACCTCTACGGCATCCTGCAATTCCCCTCAAATTTCGACCCGGCCAAGAAATACCCCCTGTTGGTGAGCGTCTACGCCGGGCCGGGCTGGAACGGGGCGCGTGAGACCTTCGGGCCGTCCAGCGCCTTGACCGAGTACGGCTTCCTCGTCGCCTCTTTCGATTTTCGCGGCTCGTCCGGACGCGGAAAGAAGGCCATGGACAGCATTTACCTGAAGCTCGGCGTCGTCGAGATGGACGACCAGGCGGCGGGCGTCAAGTCGCTTTGGAGCCGTCCCTATCTCGACAAGGCCCGCGTCGGTATCTTCGGGACGTCCTACGGCGGATACGCCTCGGCCATGTGCCTGCTTCGCCACCCCGACGTGTTCGCCGTCGGGTCGGCCCAGTCGGCTGTCACCTCCTGGCAGCAGTACGATTCGATTTACACCGAGCGCTATATGTGGATTCCCCAGGAGAACAAGGAAGGCTACGACGCCGGCAACGCTCTGACTTATATAAAGAACCTCAAAGGCCGAATGATGATTTATTACGGTACGGCGGACAATAACGTCCACCCGACCAATGCCATGCAGCTCATCCAAGCCCTGCAGAAGGAAGGCAAGAGCTTCGAAGTTCAGGTTGGGCCCGACCTCGGCCATTCCGGCCTCAACCAGAATCGGATGATGGAGTTCTTCATCGAGAACCTCGTCCTCAAGTTCACGCCCATCTCGAACTGAACGGTTTCGATCTCATGGGGGGAGGCGCTACGCCCCCCCCTTTATCATGCCCGTTTACTTGGCCTGAGTTATTCATGAATATCGATGTTCCAGAGGGAAAAGCCGGGAGAAAAACGGTATCTATGAATTCGTGAATAATCCAGATAAGTAGAACTTTTTCCCCGTTTTTTCGTCTGATGTAGATGGGAGAACAAAAATGAACGCATCCTCGGGTAAAACGCTGGGTATCGTCCTCATCATCGTTCTGGCCCTCATGGCCGTCGGTGTGCTGAGATTTCTCATCCTCGTCCCTCTGGGAATCGTCGACGGGACCCTCCATGGGTTCCACGCCCCGCAGTGGGACCATGTCGGTTCCTGGATTTGGCCCTGGGCGGGATTCGCCGGCCTGATGGGGCTGATGATCATAGCGATCTGGATCGCCGTCGTCGTTTGGGTTTATAAAGACGCGGAAAAGCGGGGTTTGGCGGGGGTTCTGTGGGCGCTGCTCGTCTTTTTTACCCACTTTATCGGACTGATCATCTATGTTCTGATCCGGCCCAGCCACCCTGTTCGCGCGCCGTCGGAGGAACACCCCGCTCGCCCCCGGACCGCGCCCCCGGCCTGCCTCAAATGCGGACGACCGGTCGATCGCGATCATTCCTACTGTCCGTCCTGCGGCGATTCCCTGCGGTCCGTTTGCCCGAAATGCGGCAAGGATACCCAAAAGGGCTGGTCCGTCTGTCCCTACTGCGGCGAAAAACTGTGACGGTTATTTCTTCATAAACGCTTCGATCTCGGCGATCGTCCGGGGCAGGCCCGGCGTCAGATTTTCGCAGCCCGTCTCGGTGATGACGATCGTGTCCTCGACCCGTACACCCAGGTCCTCCCCGCGAAAGACGGCGTAGATGTCGCAGGCGAAGACCATGCCCGGTCTTAGCGGGCCGCGCGGCCCGGCGCTGACATCATGGACGGACATCCCGACGTTGTGGCTGATGCCCGTTTGCATCGTCCGAATCTTGAAGAGGTCCTTGTCCACGTCGAAGCCCTTTTTCTTTAAAATCTCCAGGACCTGCGGCTGGACGTCTCTGGCTTCGATGCCGGGCCGGTAGACTTGTTTGCAGGCCTCTTCGACCGCCCAGGCGGCTTCGTAGATCTCGCGCTGACGGGGCGTGAATTTGCCGTCGGCCGGGTAGGAGGCCGAAATGTCCACGACGTAATAATCCAGGGTTGGGCCGGCGTCCACGACGATGAAGTCGCCTTTCTTCAGAATCCTGTTGTGGCGGTAGTAGTGGAGATAGGGGTGGTTTTCGGCCGAGCTGATGATGACGTTGTAGGCCATATCGCGCGCGCCGGCCAACTTGCAGGCGTATTCGAAGGCGGCCGACATTACGTATTCGGCCGCGCCGACGCGCGTCGCCTTCATCATGGCTTTGTGAGCTTCCACGCCCAGGCGTCCGACTTTGCGCAGGTGGTCGATCTCGGCCGGCGACTTGATCGAACGCAGTTCCCAGATGAACGGCGCCGCGTCCTTGACCGCGGCCTGGGGGAATCGCTCGCGGAGGTTTCTGACGAACTGGAGTTCGCGGGTCAGGCGGCCGTCCCACAGGTTCAGAGTCATGGCGCTCTGCACGATGCCGAATTTTTCAGACGAGCATTCGCGGGCCAGTTCCTCGGGTTTGAACGAAGTGTAGAGGACGGCCCCCGAGCCGGCCAGCCGCGAGAGGGCCGGGGTGAACCGGTCGATGGGATCGACGCGATCGATCCCGGTGACGGCCGCGGCTTTGCGGATGAGATCCAGGCTGAGGCCTTCGCCGGCGGCGCCGCTTTCCGTGAGGGTGAAATAGAGCGTGCTCGACTTCGACCGCCCGTCGATGACGAGCATGGCGTTGGGGATCTCCACGCCGGCGAAGTACATCATATCGTTATTCTGGACGAATTCGCCGAAGCCCGTGACCGGCGTGGCGCCGAGAAGGATCGCGGCGCCGTCCGGGATCTTTTCCATCAGGCGGGCCCGGCGGGCGGCGTACTCGGACTTATCGAACAACAGCGGCCCGGCCGCGAATGAGGATGCGGTCAGGGTCAGCCCCAGAAGCACGGCGGCGGCGATCGTCAGGCGATTTTTCATGTTGGCCTCCTCGGAAAAAACAGGATCCGAAAATCCTCTCCATCATAAACCAAGACGGGGTTTCATGGGAATTGTCGAAATCGGAACAAAAGGGAACGCTATCTTATTCCGCCTTGTGGCGAACGGCGGGGAAGAGCTTGTCGAAAACGTAATCGCGCGGTCCGGGGTGGGCCGCCGGCGGTGCCCGTGCGGCGCAGCGGGGTTGTGAACATGTTGAGGACCGTTACCTTATCACTCGACCAGCGCAGGACGTCCAGGAACTCGAGAACCTGGGGGGAATCGGCCGTCCGCTCAAAATTCGTTTTTTCGGCGACGGTCAGGAACTTGGCCGGCCAGCTCCCATTCCAGCCTTTGGGGCCGGAGTCGCCCCAATAGATCTTGGGCGAGGTTTGGGCGGATAGTCCGCCGATGGGGAGCCACGCGGCGGCTAGAATCAGGAGGGCGAGGATGCGTGTTTTTTTTATACATTCGCGGCGTAAAACCCCGATTTTTAAATCGGGGTACAAAGCGCCGCTCAGTATTAACCCTGGATATACCCCGGGCCTTGCCTGGCAAGTCCTATGGTTTTTATAGGGTTCAGCCCGCCCTCATTCGCTTCGCGATTGAGGACTGCAAAGCGGGGAGTCGAATGGGTTTAATTGTTTTTCTCCGGGTTTATTTATGGAGGAGACGATATCCGGGGAAATGGATGGTGTCAAGCACCGGGTCGGCCCGGACAACAAAATCCGGGTCTTGGAAAAAGCGGGGTTACTCCGGCCTTTTTTGAGGCCGAACGACGCGAAACATCTAATCGTTAGGGTAGATTCACGTCAGGATACCTGAGTGCGTTTCCATTCAACCGCCAAAGCATTGAATTCCCCGTCGGCGTGGGCGAAGAACTTTTTATATCCGGCGCAAAAGTGGCTGACTCCGCCGTCGCGCGGGTCGCGGATCCGGTCCTTGGGACATCCGCCCAGGCAGAGCCTCCGCCACTCGCAGGAGCGGCATGGACCGGGCAGGGCGGCCTTGGCCCGGCCGAACTGGGTCTGGCGGCCCGAGTTCAGCATGTGGACGAGCTTGCCGTCCATGACGTTGCCCAATTTCCAGCGCTCCTCGACGAAAAAGTCGCAGGCATAGACACCGCCGTCGTGTTCGATGACCAGGTACGTCCCGCATTCGGGGTGAAGTGCGCAGTCGGGCGGTTGGCGATCGACGTAGAGAAAGAACAGGGAGTCGAAAGAGCGGATGAACGTGGTCGGCTCGCCGTCGCTGAAGTCGGCCCGCCAAAGATCGAACAGCTTGATCAGAAAATCGCCGTAGGCTTCGCCCGGGGCCGAAAATTCCGCTCCGCGCGAGGGGTCCGCCGGGTCGGTCTCGACACAGGGGATGAACTGCATATGGACGAGTCCGAGCGATTTGTGGAATTCGTAGATCTCTTCGGGAAAGCGGACGGAGTAGTTATTGACGACGGAGATGGCGTTCGTCTCGACGCCCTCAGCGAGCAGCATTCTGGCCCGGTCCACGACTTCGGTCCAGGAGGATTGTCCGCCGGCCTTGACCCGGTACCGATCATGAATATGCTCGGGCCCGTCAAGCGAGAGCCCGACGAGAAAGCGAAAACGATTGAGGAACGCGGCCCAGCGGCGATCGAGCAGAAGTCCGTTGGTCTGGATTCCATTGCCCACGGATTGGCCGCGGCCGTAACGCACCTGGAACTCGACCGCTTTTTCAAAGAAGGGGAGGCCTATGAGGGTCGGTTCGCCGCCTTGCCAGCCGAAGGAGGCCGACCGTCCCTGCGGGTCGAGGATCTGGCGGATCGTTTCTTCGAGCACCGCCTCTCTCATGCGATGGACGGGCCCCCCGGGAAACTCGCCGGCCTTATCCCGGTAGAAGCAATAGGAACAGGCCATGTTGCAGTCCGGTCCGGCCGGTTTAATGAGGACCGACGTCAGGGGTTTGGGGCGATACAATATTTTTCCGCGCATATGTGATTCCATTATAGCCTGGAGAGGGGAATAATTACGATTTGTGTGGGATTCGGCGACGGAAGACAGCTCTGATTTTATGTCTTGACTTGCACCGCATTACTGATATGTGATATATTAGGCCCCACAAGAAATGGAATAAAGGTGATGGGCTGTATAATTGTTAACCCATGAACAATAAGCCGGACCGACTGAAGAAGGATCCTTCCAAGGGACTCGTCTTCGATATCAAGCGTTTCGCCCTGCACGATGGTCCGGGTATAAGAACCACCGTTTTCCTCAAGGGCTGTCCGCTCCATTGTATGTGGTGCCAGAATCCCGAGGGCATTCATTCCGGCCTTGAGCTCATCGTCCGATCCGCCCGTTGTTCTCGCTGCCATACCTGCCTGGCGGTTTGCCCGACCACGGCCATCAGCAAAGGCGCGAACCACAATCCCGTCCTCGTCGACCGTTCGAAATGCGATCTGTGCGGAAAATGCGTTGAGGCCTGCGCCTACGAGGCTCTCGAAATCGCCGGCCGCGAGATGACGACCACCGAGGTCGTCGCCGAAGTCGAACGCGACGCCGTTTTTTACGAACAGTCCGGAGGCGGTGCGACGCTTTCGGGCGGCGAGCCCTTGGACCAGCCCGAGTTCACCATTTCGCTACTCCAAGCGCTTCGCGCGCGCGCCATTCATACGGTCCTGGACACCTCGGGATCGGCCCCCTGGCCGGTCCTCGACCGTGCGGCCTCGCTGGCCGACCTCGTTCTCTACGACCTCAAGCTCATGGACCCGGTCCGCCATAAAGCCCAGACCGCCGTTCCCAACTCTCTCATTCTGGAAAATCTCTGCAACCTGGCCGCGCTCGGGCGTCCTATCCGTGTGCGCCTTCCTCTCTCCGCCGGCGTCAACGACGACGATGCCAATATTCGTGCCACTATCGCTTTTCTTCGCCCCCTGCCGGCCGTCCGTCGGATCGACCTTCTGGCTTATCATAAAGGCGGCCAGGAAAAATACCGCAATCTCGGGAAAGAGAATTGTTTTCGGATCTTCGAAGCCCCTTCCGCTGAGCGGATGGAGGCTGTCCGGCGGGCCTTCGCCGAGGCCGGATTCACCGTCACCATTGGAGGTTGATCATGATGACTCCCCGCGTCAAGAAGCTGCGCGACCAGAGCATGAACGCCGTGCCCTCGATTTCGGGCGAACGGGCTCGGCTCATCACCGAGTTCTATAAAAGCCCGGAGGCCGGACACGTCACGGCCGCCGAGGCCCATGCTCTGGCTTTCAAACACGTCCTGTCCGGTAAGACCATCGTCTTCAACGCCGGCGAGCTCATCGTCGGGGAGCGCGGACACGCGCCCAAAGCGACACCGACGTATCCCGAGGTCACCTGCCACAGCGTGGAGGACCTGACCATTCTCGACTCCCGGCCCAAGACCTGGTTCAAGTCCGACGAAAAAACGCGCCGGATGTACGCCAAGGAGATCATTCCCTTCTGGCGCGGCCGCTCCATCCGGGACCGGATGATGGAAGAACTGCCCCGGGAATGGAAGGACGCCTACGAAGCCGGGATCTTCACCGAATTCATGGAACAGCGCGCTCCCGGGCACACCGTCCTGGACGACAAGATCTACCGCAAGGGCATGCTCGACTTCATCGCCGATATCGACGCCGCCATCGCCGGGCTCGATTTCCTCAACGATCTCGCAGCGCTCGACAAGCGGGCCGAATTGCGGGCCATGCGCACGGCGGCGGAAGCCCTGATCGTTTTCGGCCAGCGGCACGCTGAAAAAGCCCGCCGATCGGCCCAAGAGGAGAAAAACCCCGTCCGCCGGAAAGAACTCGAGCGGATCGCCGCGGTCTGCGATCGGGTGCCCGCCCATGCTCCCCGGGATTTTTATGAAGCCCTCCAATACTATTGGTTCGTCCATCTGGGCGTCATCACCGAGTACAATACCTGGGACTCGTTCAACCCCGGCCGCCTCGACCAGCACCTCTGGCCTTTCTACCAAAAGGGACTGGCCGACGGCACCCTGACCGAGGAGTCCGCGCGCGAGCTCCTGCAGTGCTTCTGGATCAAGTTCAACAATCAACCCGCTCCCCCCAAGGTCGGCGTCACGGCCGAAGAGAGCGGGACCTATACCGACTTCGCTCTGATCAACGTGGGCGGCCTCAAGGCCGACGGATCGAACGCGGTCAACGACCTGTCCTTTCTGCTCCTTGATGTTATCGAGGAGATGCGCCTGCTTCAGCCCAGTGCCATGGTTCAGATTTCGGCCAAGGGGCCTGACGCCTTCCTGTGGCGCGCTCTCAAGATCGTCAAGACCGGGTTCGGCCAGCCCTCGATCTTCAACACCGATACCATCGTCCAGGAGCTGGTCCGGCAGGGCAAATCCTTCGAGGACGCCCGCAACGGCGGCGCCAGCGGCTGTGTCGAGGCCGGGGCCTTCGGCAAGGAGAACTACACCTTGACGGGCTACTTCAACCTGCCCAAGGTTTTCGAGCTGACCCTCAATAATGGCTATGACCCGCGCACAAAAAAACAGCTTGGCCCCCGGACGGGCGATCCCGCTTCGTTCAAGACCTACAACGAGCTGTTCGCCGCCTTCAAAACCCAGCTTGGCCATTTCATCGACGTCAAGATCGCCGGCAACGCCATCATCGAGCGGCTGTACGCCACGGTCCTGCCGGCGCCGTTCCTGTCCATCCTGATCGACGATTGCGTGGCCAAAGGCAAGGATTACCACGCCGGCGGCGCCCGCTACAATTCCAACTACATCCAGGGCGTCGGCCTGGGTTCGATGACCGATATCCTGGCCGCGGTCAAATACAACGTCTATGATCACAAGACCGTCCCGGTGAAGAAATTGCTCGAAGCCCTCAAGTCCGACTTCAAAGGGGCCGAAGATCTGCGCCAGCGGCTTCTGAACAAAACGCCCAAGTACGGCAATGACGACGACTATGCCGATGACATCACCAAGACGATTTTCGAGGCCTACTTCGAGGCCATTGACGGCCGGCCCACCGTGCGGGGCGGAAAGTACCGGATCAATCTTCTGCCGACGACGGTGCATGTCTATTTCGGCAAGGTTACCGGCGCCACTCCCGACGGCCGCAAGGCCGGGGAGGCGCTGAGCGAGGGCATTTCCCCCGTTCAGGGAGCGGACCGCAAGGGTCCCACGGCCGTTATCAAGTCCGCGGCCAAGATCGACCACGTCCGCACCGGCGGAACGCTTCTCAACCAGAAATTCTCGCCGCTGTTGCTGAGCGACGAGGAGGGGATCCACAACCTCGGCCATATCGTCCGGTCTTATTTCAAGATGGCCGGACACCATATCCAGTTCAACGTAGTCACGGCCGAGACCCTGCGCGAGGCCCAGAAGCACCCCGAAAAACACCGCGACCTGATCGTCCGGGTGGCCGGTTACAGCGATTATTTTCTGGATTGTTCGGTCGACCTGCAGAACGAGATCATCAAACGCACCGAGCACTTGGGGTTTTAAGACTCCGCGTCGCTCGGCGGTTTCAATCCTATCGCGGGATTCCCTGGATGTGAGTGCGAGGAGCTTCAGTAAGGCCGATAAAAAAGCAGAGGAATCAGAATGGCTTATATATGGATTCCCGCCCCTTATTCATCGGGGCAAAAGGGACATTCGGGGCTGGGGCTAGAGCTTGATGACAAACCCTGCCTGGAGACTGAATCCACTGTAATCGATCTTGGCTTCCCGAACGAAAGTGAAGCCCGTTCCCCCCGGAGCGCTGATTAAAAGATCGATATAGTTGAAATTGTCAATGAAAGATGCCTTCGCTCCCCAGTAGTAGATCTTGCCCTTCCAGCCTCCCTGCCCGACGATCGTGGTGTCGCCTTTGAATCCCGACAACGGAGCATATCGGCCGGCGGCCTCGAGAAGGAAATACAATTTGGAAAAGAGCTTCCACTCCAGGCCAAGCCCTCCGTGATAGCCGATGCCTTTGGCGCTGGCGTCGATAAGGTAGTCGGTCAGCGTGGTCGCCGTTTGAAAGTGAGATTCCAAGCGCGTTCGAGCCTGATAATAACCCGCGCCTCCATGAAGGCTGATCGAGACGCTATTCCCCAAAGGAAGGAAATAGAAAAAGCTCAGCTTGATCGGAAGAGCGGACGGTTTTCCGACGATTTTCCAGGTTATATCGGCATTCGACGACAGGAATGTCAGGTCCGAGGATTTCGTCGCCGTGATATATTCGGCTCCCACTCCCAACCCGAAGCGCGACGTCAGGTGAATGATGATATCGCCGCCGGCATGGTAACCGAAACGAACGGGATTGAAGAACCCGGTCTGTTCTGGATAGCCGTATTTGCCATAATAGGCTTTCCAGTAGTCCGTCCAGCCCTTCAAGCCGCTGTTGAGATCGCCTCCCTGAAGATATGTTCCCCCCCCATAGAGGCGGATCGTCAAAGCGGAGGCATCCAGCGCCTTTGGCAGGAAAATAAAAAAGAGTGAAAGCAAGGCGCACGATCCTATTTTTTTCAACATGACCCCTCCTTGATGAATGACCATTCCATTAAAAAAATCATAAACAGAGGCGGAAGGTTGGGTATTGTTTTTCACTTTGTCGAGTTTCTCCACTCCGGACGATGAATGCGCCACCTTCCAGGTCGATAATATATCGCCGGCCGCGCGGCGCTGTCAATGACCGCGAAAAAAGTGTCAGCGAAAAGAGGGGCGTTAACGCAGGTCCGGCCCAGGATTATTTCAACCGCGTCGGACCAACCAGATCGACCGCTCGGGATGTCCCGTCGTCGAATACGACTCGTATCCGACGCGGCTCCCCATGACGGTCGATGAGAGTCCAACCGCCGTCTTTCTCGGGCCGGACTTCGACGGCATCCAGTCCGAAGGCCCGGCCGCGCGCGCGGTCGACATAAACCTGGCCGTAATGGTCGATGATCCGGTTGGCTGCCTCGGCCGCGGCGCCGTTGCCCCAGTCGTAGATGGTGAAGACCCCCATCCCTTCGCCGGCTTCACTCGTCCGGCCGCCGTGACCGTAATTTTCCATGGTGAAGCCGTAATCCTTCGGCCCGAACCAGGGATAGACTTTCTCCCACATCGCCTTGACCACGGGATTTTCCGGGGCGTACATCATGATGAAACCCGAGCGCAGGGCCGCCATACCTCTCTCGAAGTAAGCGTCGTCGCCGGTTTCCTTGTAGAAGTCCAGAAAGAGCTCGGCGAAGAGAGTCTCGCGCGAATCGTTCCATTCCCCGTCCGCGTTCATGACCCCGAACCCTCCCAGGGCGGGGACATGGATAAAGGGCGGCTGCCAGACTTGCTGGGCCATGGACAGCTCGTCCAAGGTCCGGCGTCCCCAGGCCAGATAATCAGCTCGGGATGTCGCCTTGAACGCGGCCAGGAGAGCCTCGGCCGTCCAAAACATCGAGAACGTATTCTGCTTGTACATGGCGTTTCGCTCGACCTTGCGGCCGAGTTGGGTGTCGCGGCCCCAAGCGCAACAAGACCAGTAGGTCTCGAAATCCTCCCAGCGACCGGAGGGGACGATCTCCTTCAGCACCGCGTCCATGGCCTTGAGAGCCGCGGCGCTGTATTTCATTTCGCCCGTGATTCCCGCCAGGGCGAGGAGAAACGTCACGCTCTGGCTGGTCTCCGGCGTCTGATTCATCACCTTCCCGACCCGATGGGTTTGCGGATCGATCCAGCCGGGGAAGAAGCCGTCGCCATCCTGGAGTTTCAGCAGAGCATCCGCGTATGTCCGGGCATAATCGAGGAGGCGGCGGTCGGGTTCGAGCTCTTGGTACCAGCGCAGCATTTGAAACGCCGTCCAGCTCGAATCGAGGATGTGAATCCAATCGGAGGTGATGCCGTGTTCAGTTGGACTGCGGTCGGAGTTTGTCCAATAGGCCGTCTCCCAGCTTTTGGGCCGACGCAGTTTTTTGCCGCCGATCTCGACTTCGATATTGTCGGTGCGGAGGACGGAGGGAAAAAGTCCGTCCGTCTGCGGTGCAGCCAGCGCCAGCTCCTTGGCCAGCCGGGCGCGCCGAAGCAGGTCTTCGTTCCCTGTCCTCCGCCCGAACCGGTACAGGCCCGAGGCGCTACGGAGAGCGGAGAACCAGGCTTGGTTCCAGATGGACAGGAATTCGCGCTGGAACCAGGGCTCCGGGGAATTGGGCGACTGCGAAACGTTGACGATGAACTGGGGCGCGCCGACTTGGCGGCCGCCGAGTTCGAACTCCTGCCAGACGAAAGATCCCCAACCGCGAAAAGCCCAGTCGTACGTGTAGGCGACGTAGCGATCGAGCGGGGCTCGGATGGGTTCGCCCGCTCCGAGAAGCGGGCGACCCCAGCGTTCCCAGAGAAACCGGGATGCCGGCCGCCATGGGTCGGGGACCGGACCATCGGGTTTTGCGGCAATCAGAAAAAAGGCGATCTCCACCCGGCCGGGCCGGAACCGCTGGCCCGGTTTTTTCTTATAGAGGACATGAACGGGGATGTCGGTCAGGGATAGGCCGAGGCGGGCCTCGGCGGCCGGGGCGTCGTAATCCAGGAACCAGGGATTGTCCGGAATCCGTCCGACGAGGTCGAGGTCGGGGATGATCGAGAGCGAGGTCCCGTTCCGGGCGGTGATGAGGGCCGGGGACCGGAAGACGTGCTGGGCGACGACGAAGCCCGGTTCGGGGGCGAGGTGGGGCGCCCACCAGAAATCGGGTGTTTGATTCCAGCGGAAGCCCACGGACAGCTCATCCTGGGCGGTTCCGGCGGTCACATCCCAGGACAGGGAGACACGGGTCGTCCGGTCGTCGATGGAGACTGCAGCGGCCTGAGCGGGCTTCCGTCCGGCTAGAGCGGGGACCGAGATCTCGAGCCAGGGCCTTCCGTCGACCAGGACCTTGTATCCGTCCGGCGCATCCTCGACCGAGAGGAGGGGAGCGGCGGAAGTTTGTTCGGAGGTCGGGGCCGCAGATGGTTTTGGGAGCAAGGTCGAGGTCGGCCGTGGTTTCGGGCCGGCAACGGCTAGAAGAACAATCGCGCCCAGGATGGCGGCGGCCAGGGAAAAAAATATTCGGCGGGCGGGCCTGCGCATGGGACTCTCCTCGATGCCGCGATTGTAACACCTTCGCCGATGGAAAGGCGACCGTCCGGGTGGTACATTTGCGGCGCCAATCCTAATTTATAAATTAGGACAAAAGCGCCGCTCAGTATTAACCCATATTATACCCCGGGCCTTGCCTGGCAAGTCCTATGGTTTTTATAGGGCATGCTCTGGACTTTGGTGAGCAAGCCCTACGGTTTTTGTAGGGTTCAGCCCGCCCTAATTCGCTTCGCGAATGAGGACTGCAAAGCCTGGGGGGTCGAATGGGTTTAATTTTCTCTAGGGAACTGAAATCTGATATCATTCCGCAAGCCCAAGACGCTTGTCTACGGCGAAACGCGCTCAGTGGGCTTCTCGTATTCTGTTTAAGCCCATCGGGTTGTTATAATAAGCGGCCCAAGGAGATAGCCAATGAAAAAAGCCTTCGGATTCGCGACCTTGATGCTGTCGGTTGCGGTGACAATCGTTGTATCGGCGGGACCGGCCGCCCCCCAGACGGCCAAACCGGCCACTCTCGGCCAGCCCATGCCCGACTTCACCCTTGCGGCCGTCCAGGGCGGAGAAGTGACGTTGTCCAAGCTGACCGGCCGGAGCATCCTGCTGGTCTTTCCGCGCGGACTGGCCGGCGAGAAACATTGGTGCCATATCTGCAATTATCAATATGCCGATCTGGCCGAGCTGGAGAAGGAAACCGGCTTCCGCAAATCCCGCAACCTTGAGGTCCTGTTCGTCATGCCCTATGACCGGGCCATGATCCTGGATTGGGTGGACAAGTTTGACGACCAGATGAAGGACATCGAAGCCTGGAAAAATCCGCCCGATGCGGACAAGCTCGACGAGAAGGGCAAGACCCGCGTCGAACTGATGCGGAAATCCTTCCCCAAGAAATATCTCTATGAACAAGGCCGCGTCCCCCTGCCGTTCCCCGTCCTTATCGACGAGGGCGCCCGGATCGCCAAGTCGCTGGGAATCTTTACCCTGGAATGGGGAGGTTCGAAGATCGAGCAGAATGTCCCCACGGTCTTTCTGATCGATCCGCAAGGGATCGTCCGGTTCAAGTACATCAGCCAGAACACCTTCGACCGCCCGCAGGCCGAATATCTCCTTAAATTTCTCGAAATGATGGGCCGATAACTTCGACGGCGTCCCGGTGGTTCATGGCGGTAGGGACTCCGACCGTTGCTCGGTGAACCACTCCCACCGTACTCGTCTGTTTATATAACCCCCAAATTGCCGATAGAAAGGGGAGAGGAATTCCGCCGCCCAGGCCTGTCCCTTGACCGTTAAAAGACGATCGAGGCCTTGAGAACTCCGTCCGTCCGATCAGCGGCCGTGGCGAAAGCTCGGGCGGCATCGTTGATCTTGAAGGGATGGGTGTCCAGCCAGGCGACGTCGACATGCTTGTGGGCGATGAGGAGGAGCGCTTTTCCCAGGGCCCGATTCTGCCGCCGCACATGCTGGATAGTGATTTCCTTGCGGCGGAGTTTGGCGTAGAGAATGGACACCCGTTCGCACAGCGGAATCCCGACTTGGAGAATGCATCCACCCGGCTTGACCAGCTCCACGGCCTGGTCGATGGCCTCCGGATCGCCGCTGACTTCGAAAACGACGCCCATCCCTAAAGGCCGCTCGGCCAGCATCGCTTTCACGATGTCTTCCCGGTCCGGGTTGGACGACCAGGAGGCTCCGGCCCGGAGGGCGGCCTTGACTCGGGCGTCCGACCGGTCCGTGGCGTAAATCCCGGCTACGTTGCTTTTGCGGAGGCCCATGACGATACAGAGCCCGATGGGACCGGTCCCCAGCACGGCCGCGGCCGAGCCGAATGATCCGGCCCCGAGCTGCAGCGCATGCAGGGCGATCGACAGCGGTTCGGCCAGCATGGCTTCGGCCGGTGTTATTGCGGGCGGAAGGGCAATGAGGTTCCGTTCGGGCATGACGAAGAATTCGGCCAGGCAGCCGTCCTTTTCTCCGGGGTGGCCGAGAAAACCGGCTTGGCGGCAGGTATTGAAGCGTCCGGCCCGGCATTGGTCGCAGGCGCCGCAGGAAATGGCCGGTTCGACGGCTACCCGATCGCCCGCTTTAAACATCTTGACCGCGGGTCCGACGGCCTCGACGACGGCCGAGCATTCGTGGCCGACGATGGCCGGATAGGCGACTCGTTCGCTTCCGACCTTGTCGGCGATGAAATAATGGAGGTCGCTCCCGCACAATCCAGCCACGGCCGTCCGGAGAAGGACGTCGTCGGGGGACTTGATTTCGGGCTGGGGGACTTCGCGGATTTCGACCGACCGGACACCCGTCAGAACCGCCGCTTTCATGGTTTCGATCTCCTTGGATTTCTTTCGTTTGAAAATCTTATGATACCAGAAAACCCGGCTCTTCTGCATAAGAACACTTCCCCACAATCCCGGACAAGCCCCGGCAAAGCCGGTTAAAAAGATACGGAGTCCCATTTAATACTCCCGCCTGGTGGAAAAATGGGGCTATTGCGCTGAAACCATAAGGGATCAATATTCCCCCCAAACTTCCTGTTAAGGCCGGACATTGAGTTGAATCTTGAAAACGCCCCTCTCTCCCAAGGCGAAAAACCGGCTCTCGGGGTCCCATCTCCGCTCCCAATTTTTACTGTAAACCAGATAGATTTCGTTGCCCGGCGCAATCTGCCAGCGCAACCGCAGGTTCCAGCCGAGCTTTCGGGAGACATCGTCATACTGGAGATAGTTCATCAACCCGAGGTCGGGCGAGAGGAAAAGATCGGCCTTTAGCTGATAAGCGTGCTCATCGAAATTCCCTTGCGGAAGCCAGCCCCGGATGATGTTTGCGTTCAAGGAGAGGGTCGCATACCCATGGAACTTATAGGCGAACCCCAATTGGACGTCCTGGTATCGTCCGGAATAGAAGGGGCCGAAATGCCATTCGAGGTCGACGGTCCAGGGCCGATGCAGGGCCGAGCTGAATTGGACCGCGAAATTGGTGAAATCATAGGCCCGCCGCGGCAGGACCACTCCCTCAGCCACTTCGAAATTATAGGGGAGGACGTCGCGGTTGGGGATGATGTTGAATTCGATGTGTTCGCCGCTCTCCGTCCGAAGATTGAGGGGAGCGGTGAAAATACGGCGCGTTTCGAGCCGGCCCTGCAAGTTCCAATAGTAAGTGAAGCGCAGTTCGAAGAAGAACTGCCGGACGGCCTCCTTGAGAAAGCCGCCCCGGGGCCGGGGCTGGAAGCCGAACCCTAGGTTGTAATTCTGGACTCCCGGTCGCGGCAAAAACCCGAGCCCGGGAGCGAGCGAGTCGCCGTAGTAGCCGTAGCTCGTGTTGATGTCCCACAGGTCGTTGGGAAAGTCGATTTTCAAACCGTATCCCTGGTGGCGGCCCGCCGCGATCCCGTTCCAGTTGTAGATGTACCAGCCGATGACGGACAGGTTTTGATCGCCGCGGAAGCGGGACGTCTGGTAAGTCCAGTCGAGCCCGGCCAGCGTGTTCCTCTTTCCGTCCGGGCTGCCATCGGTGAAAACAAGGCCGAGCTTGCTCTCGGCGAAAATGTTCTGATAGACGCGGCCCGCGACGAAGTTGCGGCCGGGCGATCCGTCGTAGTCGCGCGTCCGCACGTCCAGCAGGGAGATGTTCGTGTCGCCCACCTTGCCGAATACCTTGGCCCCCAACGCCAGAGGAACCCGTTCTCCCTCGAGCAGACCGATCCGGCGGCTGAAGAAGGGGGAAAACGTCTCCGAACTGGTCGTCCCGGCGAAATTGAAAATCTCCGACCCCTCCAGAAAAAACGTCCGCTTCTCCGGAAAAAAAAGGGGGAAACGGGTCAGGTTGATCCGCCTTTCGTCGACTTCGGTCTCGGCGAAATCGGTGTTGTAGCTGAAAGCGGCGACAAAATTCGGAGTCAGGTTCTTATAGAGATCGAACCCGCCGTCGAAATCCCAATCGGTTTCCCGGCCAGGGCCTTCTTCCTTCATCCCGCCGGCCGTCCCGTAAGGCCGGAACGTCAAGCCCAAGCCCTGCTTCACCCCCCCGATCCCATCGAGGACGGCCGCCTCCATGGCATTGTAAAAATAGGCGTCCCGCCGGATTCCGGCCAGTCGGATGGTCTCCTGCCGGCGGGCGATATAGCGCTCGACATTAATCCCCCATCCCTCGAGATCGGGCTTGAAGGAAATCGTCCGGAAGGGAATCTGGATTTCGCAGCTCCAGCCGTCCGCCGTGATTTCGGCCCGGGCGTTCCAGATGCCGTCCCAATTGAGGCTGAAATGCTCGCCGAAGGCCAGCCCTTCGCGGCGCGCCCCGCGCGGGTTGACGACGAACAGATAGGCGTTGCGCTTGTCCTGAAACGGGTCGAGCAGGATCTGGACGATGTCATCGCTGGAGTGCTCCTCGTCGCCCCCGCCGTCATGGGCCATGGTATTGGCCGCGATCCGGCCCGGTTCCCGGTCGAAGCATTGGACGCCGAGAAAAAGGGAATCTTTATCGTAGATGATCCGCAGCTCCGTCCGCTCGGACGGCTCGGCTCCGGGTTCTGGAAAAACCTGCTTAAAACCCGTGAAGAGAGCGGCCTGCTTCCAGACGGCCTCGTCCAGGCGGCCGTCCAGGACCGGTCCATTGGCGACACGGACGGCTTTCTGGGCCGGACCATCGGCTGGGAGAAAGGTCGATCCCCCGCCGGCGAGTAGGAAAAAAACGACGGGAGCGAATTTGCGCACGAGCAAAAACTCCTTGGCGAAGTGGCTGTTTGGCGCACCATTCTAGCAGAAAGAACCGAGGGACAGAATAGCGGAAACGCCGAACCCGGGATTGTCGGCGCTCTGATAAGAAAGCGAGCCCGAGTCCCTCGGCGCTTCGGTTGTTCGAGAAGGACCCCAAGCGCATCCTCTCCAAAAGCCGAGCGGCCATGAAATGGAAAGTTAATAAGGTTGACCCCATGCTCTGCTTCATGCTTCCGCCCGCAGGAGAAATGGGACCAGCGAGCCGAAACCGCGCCCGCAGGCGGCCAGAGCCGGAAACCAAGTTCTTTTCCCTCAAAGTCAGTCTGGATATTCCCGGGCTCCCGATTATTCAGCAAGAGCTTGACAAATATTATAATTCTCCCATAATTGGAAGGGAATCTTTTTGTGAAGGAGTTGTCGATGAAAAAAACGGCCGTCGGACTGTGTCTTCTCCTGGTGTTGACCGGTTTGGCGCTTCCTCAGAACAAGAAAGGGACTTGGTTTGTCGGAACGAGCTTTGGAAGCGCGGGATATACGTTCAGCCATTCCGAAAGCGGCTCCTCCGCCAGTACGAACGTATCGCTCGGCGATTCGAATTACTACAGTTTCAGCTTTTATCCCACGATCGGATATTATTTTCTGGATAATCTGGTCCTGGGCGCGTATTTCAGTACGGGAATTTACGGCGGAAAGTCGGATTACAGCTATTCAAATACTACGGATACTTCGGTGAGCAAGTATACCCAACTTTATGTGTCCGTGGGGCCGTTTATCCGGGTTTACCTTGGCCAAGAAGGCGGGAAAGGCCGGCCGTATATTCATGCTTATGTTCAAAAAAGCCTCTACCCATTATACGAGGGCGAAAGTATTCCCAGTCCCGGTTCGGGATACAAATATAAATACACGAACTATAGCCCCATCAATGCGGGGATCCAAGTCGGATACGAGCATTATCTCAATCCGACCGTCGGTCTTCAGTATTATATCGGTTATTCCTTCTATACCTACTCTTATGACACCGAATACGACTACTCCACCGGCACCGATCCGACTTATAACTCCAAATACTATTCTCACGGGATCAGTTTCGGCGTCGGCTTGCAGATTCATCTGAACCGGGAAAAGAAATAGCGGTTCAGGACGGATCCGCTTACGACGCGCTCCTCATGCTCCGGGGCCTCATCTCCCTGGATGACCGGTCCGCCATGATCCGCACGTCGGGTACGCGGCATCGTCGTTTCAGCTTGAAGGACCCGATATACTTGTCGAACGCCTCGACGTTTTCGTATCCCTTCCCGGCCAGGGCATGGATCTGGTAAAGCCGATTCTGGACCAGGTAGAAACGGGCTTTGATGAAGAAGTTCGTATCCAAGGCCGTTGGCGTCAATTAAACCCATTCGACTCCCCGGGCTTTGCAGTCCTCATTCGCGAAGCGAATTAGGGCGGGCTGAACCCTATAAAAACCATAGGACTTGCCAGGCAAGGCCCGGGGTATATCCATGGTTAATACTGAGCGGCGCTTTGTACCCCGATTTAAAAATTGGGGTTTTGCGCCGCGAATGTATCAACCAGAGGCTTCCGGCCGTGCCGTCCCAGAGCCCGCCGATTTTATAGAGCGGCCTGAATTTGACGTAATCCAAGGACGTCATTTGAAGGCCGCCATTTGTGAAAAATCCTCAAAAAGAGGAAACTAAATCCCGTCTCCAAACGTCTATTCAGGTGGATGATCCTAATTATTTGGAGGGCCTCATGCTGATTTCCCGCCGCAACGTCAAGAAAACCGTTGTCTTATCCATGCTCCTGTCCGCCGTCCTGACCGGGGCGATCCCGCTCAGGGCCCAAGACAATCCCCTCTGGCTGAGGTATCCGGCCATTTCTCCCGACGGCGGGACGATCCTATTCTGTTTTAAAGGCGATATTTACAAGGTTCCGGCTGCCGGGGGGCAGGCCATCCCGCTGACCATCAGCGAGGCCTATGACTATGCTCCCATCTGGAGCCACGACGGGAAAGCCATCGCTTTCGCCTCCGACCGCTACGGCAACTTCGATGTTTTTGTCATGCCGGCCTCGGGCGGCGAGGCCAAGCGCCTGACTTACCATTCCGCTTCCGACCTTCCCAGCGGATTTACGGCCGACGACAGAGCCGTCCTTTTCACCTCGGCCCGCCAGGACTCGGCGGCCAACGTGCAGTTCCCGATGTCCGTGTTCCCCGAACTCTACAGCGTCCCGGCGAGCAGCGGCGAGGCGGCCCTCGTCCTGACTCAGCCGGCCATCTCGGCTACGGTCAATCCGGCCGGAGACAAGATCATCTATCACGACCAGAAAGGCTACGAGAGCGAGTGGCGCAAACACCACACGTCCTCGATCGCTCGGGATGTCTGGGTCTATGACCTGAAGGCCAAAAAGAACAAAATGCTGACCTCGTACAAAGGCGAGGACCGGAATCCCGTCTTCGACGGCAACGGGGACGACTACTATTACCTGAGCGAGCAGAGCGGCTCCTTCAACGCCTATAAAAGCTCGCTAAGCAAACCGGCCGTCTCGACTGCCTTAACCAGCTTCAACAAGAATCCCGTCCGCTTCCTGACCCGCTCCAAGGCGGGGGTCCTTTGTTTCGGCTACGACGGCGAGATCTACACCCAATCGGGAACGGCGGCGCCGAAGAAGCTCGCCGTCCGCGTCGCCGCGGACGGCCGCGAAGTACTGGCCCGGACCCTGCCCATCGGCGGCGGCGTCACCGAGGGACGGCTCTCGCCCAACGGCAAGGAAGTCGCCTATGTCTTCCGCGGCGAGATCTTCGTCGGCAGCTTGGAAGGCGGCGTCACCAAGCGCATCACCGACACGCCCGGCCAGGAGCGCAGCGTCAGTTTCAGCCCGGATGGCCGGACGCTCGTCTACGCGGCCGAGCGGGACAACAACTGGAACGTCTACACGGCCTCGATCGTTCGCAAGGAAGAGCCATATTTTTACGCCTCGACCGTGCTCAAGGAGGAACCGGTCGTCGCCACTGCGGCCGAGGAGTTCCAACCGGAATACTCGCCCGATGGTAAGGAGATCGCTTATCTGGAAAGCCGCGTCGTTCTGCGGGTCGTCAACCTGGCCTCCAAGCAGTCCCGGACGATCCTGCCCGCCGAGCACAACTACTCCTACGCCGACGGCGATCAGAGCTACAAATGGAGTCCCGACGGCAAGTGGTTCCTGGTCCAGTTCGGCTTCGTCCGTCTGTTCACCCCCCAGGTAGGATTGATCTCCAGCGACGGCAAGGGCCAGGTGATCAACCTGACCAAGAGCGGCTTCGACAATTACAATCCCCGCTGGGGCATGGACGGGACGATGATGGTCTACGGCTGCACGCGGGAGGGCGCCGCCAACGTCGACGGCTCGCCCGTCCAATACGACATCTACGGGATGTTCTTCACCCGCGCGGCCTTCGACAAGTTCCGGCTGTCCAAGGAGGATTACGCCCTCTGGAAGGAGCAGGACGACAAGGCCAAGGAGGAAAAGGCCAAGGAAGAGAAGGACAAGCCCAAGGATCCCAAGGATACGGCGGTCAAGAAGGACGAGGGCAAGAAAGACCTTGTCTTCGAGCTCGACGGCATCGATAGGCGCAAGGCCCGCTTTACCATTCATTCCGCCGACATCGCCGACATCGCCCTATCTAAGAACGGAGAGAAGCTTTTTTATCTGTCCCGCTTCGAAAAAGGCTATGACCTGTGGATGACCGAGCTGCGGACGAGAGACACCAAGCTCTTCGCCAAGCTCGGAGCGTCCCAGGCTGGGCTGGAGCTGTCGGCCGACGGAAAGTTCCTCCTCGTCGTCGCGGACGGCCGGGCCATGAAGATCGATCCCGAGAGCGGCAAGTCGGAACCCGTCGCGATCGGCGGCGAGATGGTCCTGGACCAGACCGCCGAGAAGGCCTACATGTTCGACCACATGTGGCGCCAGATGAAGCAGAAGATGCTGGTCGCGGACCTCTACGGCGCGGACTGGGACTCCTATTACGGCATCTACAAGAAATTCCTCCCCTTCATCAATAACAACTACGACTACGCCGAGATGGTCAGCGAGCTGCTGGGCGAAATGAACGTCTCGCACACCGGCTGCTACTACTCCGGGGCGCGCACGGCGATGTCGGACGCCACGGCCTCCCTCGGGCTGTTCATGGATTACGATTTCACCGGCCCCGGCTTGAAGGTCGCTGAGATCCTGAGCGGCGGCCCCCTGGACAAGGCGTCGCTTAAGATCCGGGCGGGCCATGTCATCGAGAAGATCGACGGCCAAATCCTGGACGGGACGATCGATCATTACAAACTCCTCAATCGTAAAGCCGGCAAGCCGACGCTGTTATCCGTCTTAGACCCGGCGACCAAAGAACGCTGGGAGGAACCGGTTAAACCGATTTCCCTGGGCGAGGAAAACGGCCTCCTCTACCGGCGCTGGGTCAAGGCCCGCCGGGCCGAAGTAGACCGACTATCCGGGGGACGGATCGGCTACGTCCACGTCCAAAGCATGAACGACGCCAGCTTCCGGACGGTCATCGAGGAAGTCCTCGGCCTGAGCCCCGACAAGGACGCCCTGATTGTGGACACCCGCTTCAACGGCGGCGGCAGCCTCCACGACCAGCTCTCTGACTTCCTGAACGGGAAAAAAGTCTTCGACATCGTGCCCCGCGGCCAGCTCGTCGGCTTCGAGCCCTACAACAAGTGGATCAAACCGTCCATCGTCCTGATGGGCGAATGCAATTATTCGGACGCCCACCTATTCCCGGTCGAGTACAAGATCAAGGGCATCGGCCAAACGTTGGGCATGCCCGTGCCGGGCACGGGAACCTTCGTCTGGTGGGAAAGCCAGATCGATCCAAGCCTGCGGTTCGGCATCCCCCAGGGCGGTTGGAGAACCCCGGACGGCAAGCTCTGCGAGAACAACCAGCTCGAGCCCGACATCCTGGTAAAAAACGACCCGGACGTCATGGCTGCCGGCCGCGACCAGCAGATCGAAGCGGCGGTCAAAGAGCTTTTAAAGAAAAAATGAGCGGAAGGAGACTGATATGACGCGGAAGACTCACGGGCCCTTTCTGCTTCATATGGGCTTCGTCGAACAGCAAGTGCGTTTCCTTTTCTTCAGACGACCCTTTCCAACGCGTTCATCTTAATCAATATTATTGAAACAAGCCGGAAAATCCCAGGCTTTCAAGCCTGAGGTTGAAGGGCATCACGGAGCGAATTGGCCGGGCCCGTCCAGGACATGGACGGCGCAGGCTAGGCAGGGATCGAAGGAACGGACCACGCGGGCCGCTTCCAGAGGATTCTTTTCGTCCCGGATGGGCGTGCCGATCAGGGCTTCTTCGATCGGCCCCTTGACGCCGGCGTCGTCCATCGGGCTGGCGTTCCAAGTGGTGGGTACGACGCATTGGTAGTTTTCGATTTTGCGGTCCCGGATCGTGATCCAGTGCCCCAGCGCGCCGCGCGCGGCTTCCACCAGGCCGACGCCGCGGCCTTCGGCGGGAACCTCGTAAGACGTCCGGGGCGGTTGGCCGAGTTCGAGTTCGGAGACCCAGGCCCTCAATCGGCCGGCCAGGAGTTTGGCCTCCAAGGCCCGAATGGCATGCCGGCCCAGCGTCGAGCCCAGTTTCTCGGGCCCAATCCCGAGCCGCGACAGAAGGTCAAGACCCGGCTTCCGGAAGGTCTCGCGGCCGGACCGGAATCCGATCATGAACCTGGCTAGGGGGCCGACCTCCAAGGGCGCGCCGTCATAGCGGGGAGCCTTGAGCCAGGTGTAGGCGTCCGCTTTGGCCGGGTCCGGATCCGTGGTACCGCTCGAAGGATGAAGATTCGTGGGCGACCGGAAGAAGGAACGGCCGACTTGCTCCGCAATCTTGCCGGAATCAAAGGCTTCGACCTCGGGCCCGCGCAGGACGCCTCCCGGGAAAAAGAACCGCTCGTCCTCGACGTCCGCCTCGCCGAAGCCGCCGTAGGACAGAAACCGATCGAACCGCCCGAGCCCATAATACTCGGGGAAGGCCTTGGCCACGGCGATGACATCGGGCAGGTAGACCGTATCGATGAATCGCTCGACCTCATTGAGAATCTTAAGGAACGCTTCGGCCGTCTCGGCCGTCGGGATCAAGGTCAGCCCGCCGGGGACGAGGCCAATGGCGTGCGGCACCCGGCCGGCGAAGAGGGCCACCAGCCGGTGGCATTTCATGCGGATGTCGAGGGATTGCAAGTAGTGCGATATGGCCGCCAAGTTCAAGTCCCGGTCCTGGAGATAGAATCCCTCGCCCTCGTAGCGGGGCAGGAAGGGCCCGGCCGTCGCGGCGGCGCCCGCCGAAGCGTCAGCCGTCAAGCCGGCCCGGAGCCGGTCGCGGACCGCCAGCAGGCCTGCGTCGCCGCCCCGGTAATCCAGAACGGCCCGGATGTCGATGTAATCCAGGGCGGTCAAGACATAGAAATGTAGGATGTGGGACTGCAGAAAGTTGGCCCCCAGTACGAGGTTGCGGAGCAACCTGCCGTTGCGGTTGGCCCGGATGCCGAAGGCCGCTTCCAGGCAGCGGCTGCTGGCGATGCCGTGCGAGATCGGGCAGACACCGCAGATGCGCTGGGTGATCTGGTTGGCGTCGACAGGATGGCGGCCGCGGAGGAGCGTCTCGAAGCCCCGGAACATGTTGCCCCGGCAGCGGGCATTGGCGACCCGGCCGTTGAGGACTTCGATCTCCAGGGCTAGGTGGCCTTCGATGCGGCTCAGGGGATCGATCACCACTTTAGACATGGGATGCCTCCTGGCCGCCCCCCGGGCGGACCGGGCGGGCCTTGATGTGCGGGTAGAGTCCCCGCCCTTTGGCATCGGGGAACGTCGGTTCGGTGCAGCCGATGCAGCCCGCCCCACCGCCCGTGCAGGACTGGACGCCCAGCCACAGCCGGGTTGGAATATCGCAGACTGAATCGGGCCCCAGGCAGCCCAGCTCATACAGGCAACCCGGTTCGCCCCAGGTCTTGGCGTACCGGTCGGCCTCGAAATGGGGCAGCCGAACGCATTTCTCGTGGACCGAGGTTTCATAGAACATCTTTGGCCGGCCCAAGTTGTCGAGCTCGGGGAGCCCCCGGAGAAGCCAGTGGATCAGCGTGCCGGAAATCCAATCGGGATGGGGCGGACAGCCCGGAATATTGATGATCTTCCGGTCCGGATACAGCCGGGACAAGGGGACCGCTCCGGTTGGGCTAGTCTTGGTATTGCGGGGGCCCGAGGCCGGAATGCCGCCGAAAGCGGCGCAAGTGCCTACGGCCACGAGAGCGGCGGCGTTCGCTCCCAATTCCCGGACCCATTCCCCGAAGTCCCGCGGCACCCCTTTCCGCTCCCCCAAGGTACAGAAGAGTGGAGACGCCTCCGGCACCGAACCTTCGAGGACGAGGACGAAATCCTTCCGACGATCAGCCACGGCCCGCTCCAGGACGCTCATCAGCGCGTCGCCCGTCCCGCCGCAGGCGGTTTGGTGGAAATCGAGCTGGACGCGGCGGGTGACGAGGGTGGCGAAGTCCGGGTCGGCGCCGTTGAGCATGGACACGGAACACCCCGAGCAGGATTGGCCCTGCAGCCAATAAACCGGCCGGCTCCGGGCGGCTTCCTGGAGCGGTCCGCGAAGGTCTCGCAACAGTCGGGCCGGGCAGGCGGCGAGCGCCGCTGCTCCGCCCGTGAGACGGAGGAATTCCCTGCGTTTAAGGGTCATGGTGTCCTTTCCCGCCGCCGTGGGGCGGCCAAGAGGGCGGTTCGGACAGCCCGCGCGGCCGTGGGGATCGCCGCTTCGACGCACGGCGTGAGTTCCATTCCCGGCGTTTCGACGTCCTCGGCTATGACGCCCACGACTTGAATGTCGGGCGTTTGGCCCAGGAGTTCCAACTGCGCCAGCGCGTCGAGCAGGCCGGCTTGATGAAGAGAGAACCGGGACGGCCAGGGGTTCGACGGGCTTGGGGTATAGACGACGACGCTTCCGGGTTCGCCGCCCGTCAGAAGGGCGTCGACGATGAGGACTCTGTCCCGACCCGAGAAAGCGGGCAGAACGTCGGCGCCCGCGAGACTGCCGTCCTCGAGATCGGCGATCGTTTCGAGATCGGGATGATGCTCTAGAAGGAAATGGATTACCCGGATGCCCACCCCGTCGTCGGTCTTGAGCCGATTGCCGGCCCCAAACACGAGGCTGCGTTTCATAGCCTTCATCTTATGCGATTCCGGAGCAATTTGCCAAGAGAGCGCCCATTGGTTCCCCGGGGGACCTCTTTCTTTGCGCTTTCCGGGTCCCTTAGTCCGCCCTGTGCTAGGCCAGATACATGGTGGACACCCTAGGAAGGTAGGATAGGGGGTATGTACCCCCACCAAGCAACCTCCTATGGCGACCTTATCCCCGGCTCGGAGTTTATCCGGTCCCTGGCTCGACAAGGCACAATCTCGCG
>CAZLAM010000074.1:0-4143 GCA_964557435.1 uncultured Eubacteriales bacterium | reverse complement strand
GCCAGCGGCTGGCGCAAGGATCGCCAGGACAACGCCCTGTTGCGCAAGTTCCCCTCCTGGGCGGCCAACCGGATGATGAAGAAGCTGGTGAAAGTAAAAATCCACGACTTCGGCACCACCTTCAAGGCCTACCGCCGCGAGGTCGTCAAAAGCATCCATCTCTACGGCGAGCTGCATCGGTTTATTCCCGCCCTCATCAGCCGCGAGGGATTCAAGATCACGGAAATTCCCATTTCCAATATCGTCCGCCTGCGGGGCAAGTCCAACTATGGGTTGTCGCGGGTCCGGCGCGTTCTGTTCGACCTGATGACGGTGAAATTCATCGTTAGCTTCATCGACCGGCCGCTGCAGATCTTCGGCCCCATCGGTTTTCTTTTGGGGGGCTCCGGTTTTCTGCTGGCTTTGGTATTGACGGTGGGTTTCTATGGCTTCGGCTGGCCGATCCGGGAAAACCTGGGCAATCTCGTCCTGTCCGTTTTTCTGATGATCATCGGCGGCCTGTTCATCATGACGGGTTTGCTGGCCGAGATCATATCGCGCATCTATTTCACGACCCACGCCCTCAAGATCTACTCCATGGAGCGCATCGACACGCGGAAGGCGGACGACGCCTCCCGCGCGGGGTGACGAAGTGACCAAGGCCCCTGCGGCCGTCCTCTCCCGCCGTCCGCGGACGCTCGACACGGCGCTCTGGGTTCTGGTCGGCCTGTTCGTCGGCGGCTGGGTTCTCTATATGCTCCGCAACCTGGGCTACCTTTCTTATTGGATGGACGAAGGATTTCATTATCTGGCCGCCCAGGGCATCCTCGATCACGGGTACCCTCTTTACCCCTCGGGCCACGTCTATTACAAGGCCATTCTCTATGCCTATGTCCTGGCCGGGTTGGCCAAGGTCTTCGGCCTGACCGCCTTCACCCTGCGGATCGTGTCCGTGCTTTCCGTGGCCGGGCTCATCACCCTGTCCTACTTCGTCGGCAAGCGCTTCTTTTCCCGGACCATCGGCATTCTGGCGGCGCTTCTCCTGGCCTTCTCGATCTGGGAGGTGGAGGATGCCCGGCTGGCTCTCTATTTCGCCCCGCTTCAGCTCCTGTATCTGGCGGGCCTCTATGTATTCTACCAGGCCTTCGTCGAGGACCGCCGTCGGTTCAAGCCCTGGGTGGTGGTTCTCTTCGTCCTGACTCCGCTGATCCACCAGTTGGGCATGGGGATTTATTTCTGCTTCCCGGCCTTGTTCCTGATGAAGGGGTGGAAACGGTTCTTCAAAAAAGACGTCCTCCTGAGCTTCGGCCTGATCACGCTCTTTTATCTGGGCATGCAGGTGCATGAATTCTTTTTCTGGAAAGTCGGTTATGTCTATGAAAAAACGGATTCCAGCCTGGCGGGAATGTTCCAATACTTTTTCTCCAGTTTCAACCTCCGCTATTTCAAGGAATTTTTTGTCGTCTTTCCCCTGATGAGCCTGGTCGTCCTGGGAGGAATCTTCCTTTACCTGGGAAAAAGACTCGCCCGGAGCGGCGGCGAGGACGATCGGGGACGGTCGCCGCAGCTGTATTTCATCCTGACCCTTCTGTTTCCGCTCCTATTTTTCGGCGTTTTCCGGACCCATGTCCAGCCCCGCTACCTGGCCCAGCTTTACCCCCTGTTCATCTTTCTTTTTCTGGTCGCCCTGCGTGAGGCGACCGCCGCGCTGTCCGATCTTCTCACCGCGCCCTTGGCCGTTTCCAAGCCCAAAACCAAGGCTGTCGCGGCCTTCCTCCTTTTTCTCGTCGCGGTCGCGGTCCTGACTGAAGGGGTCGGAATCGGACGGACACGGTCGATCGTCGAGAGGCGGTATAATGATCCCATCACTTCCGACATCATCGTCCGTTCGGGCCGCTTCGAACAAGAGGACAACGCCAACCCCGGCCTTTATGTCCGGCATTTTTTGCGTCCCGACGATATCGTCATCGCCATCCATGTCGTCTTCCAGAAGATTTATGTCGGGCGGGTCGACTATTGGCTTTGGTCGGGCGGTCCGGGGACGTGGGATGCCTGGGAAAAAACGCCCGACGGGTGGCGCGACTTTTATGTCGGGGCACGATGGATCAACAATCTAGCCGATTTGAAGGCCGTGGTGGAAGGAAATCCCGGCCGGCGGGTTTGGCTCGTCGGATCGACCTCGCTCGTCCGCCGCGAGCACATTAACAATGCCATCGCCGATTATATTCGGTCGCGGAAAGAAAACCTCGTTTTCCGCGGCTTCGACGGCCTGTCCGAGGTTTACTTGTGGAACGACACCGGCCGGGAATTGACCGGCGAACCGCATGTCCTCGAGGGGGAATGGCTTCCGGCGAGGCGGGGGTCCGTCGCCTACGGGGAAGGGGCCTCCAAGAAAGCCTGGATGGCTTGGCCGGCCGGCCGCCGGGACGAGTTCGACGTCGAAATCCCCGCCGGCTTCGAACCGGTCCGTTACAACCTGAAGCTGAGAGTCCGGACGGGGCCTGATGGGGCGGGCCAAGAGGCCCTGTCCGTGGCCGTCCTCGATCCCCGGACCGGCGATCGCCTCAGGATGATCCGCGTCCCGGCCAATGGCCGGTCCGGCGGCGGGGGCTACGCGGAATACGAGGCCTCCTTCGCGGCCCGCGAGAAGGGCGGCCTCCGGCTCCGGCTCCTTGTTACCGGGGCGGCTCGTTGCGACCTGGACTGGATCGACATCCGGCCCGCTGAGGAGGGCAAGTGACCGACCCGCAGTTTTCCGGCAGTACGCAAAAAGAACTCCTGGCCGCGGACCGCTCGGCGGCGAAAAAGTACAGGGGCATGTTCGTCGGCCGCCAGGGGCTGGGGCCGTTTCTGCATTACGAGCTTATCAGCCTCTTTGTTCTGCCCGTGCCCGGCGCCCTGGGCTTGGCCTTGCGCCGGATTTTTCTTCCGGGCCTGCTGGGCCGGGTCGGCCGGGGGGTGGTCTTCGGCCGGAACGTCACGCTCCGCCATCCGCACAAGATTTTCATCGGCGATAACGCCGTCATCGATGACAACGCCGTTTTAGATGCCAAGGGCGGGAAAAACGACGGCATTTGGATCGGCGCGAATGCCCTGATCGGACGGAACACGATCCTGAGCTGCAAGGAAGGATCGATCCGCCTGGGTGATTACTGCAACGTCTCGGCCAACTGCAGCTTCCTTTCGGAAACCGAGATCGAACTGGGCCGGTATTGTTTTTTGGCCGGCGGGTGTTTTCTCGTGGCCGGAGGCAATCATCCCATCACCGACACGTCCCGGCCCATCATGTTCCAGCCGTCAACGGCTAAGGGCGGGATCCATATCGGCGATGATGTCTGGCTGGGAGCGGGGGTGACCGTCCTCGACGGCGTGACGATCGGAACGGGTTCCGTCATCGGGGCCGGGGCGGTCGTGGCTGCGCCGCTGCCCGAGTATTCCTACGCGGTTTCCGATCGGAGACTGCGGCTGGCCGATCGCCGGTCCCTGTAGGCCGACGAATCGGTTCAACTTGCCTTATCCAAGAATGCTGTTTGTCCTTAGCAAAAAAATGAAGATCTCTTCGATTTTTTTTCGAGAGATCAGGGTCATGGTCGAAGCGACCCATCGAGGGTTTAGCCGTTCCAAGTCGTTTTCGAAGGGAGCCCTATGCTTTAGCGTAGGACCGGCGAAGATGTCCGATGCCGTTTTTTCCTGCGGAAAAAACGGTAGCAGTTCCGAGCCGCCGAGAAAACGGCGCGGGAACGGCGTGAAAAACCCGCGCCGCCGGGCCGAATACCGTGCCGCAGGCCACACAAAAAGGAAGAGATCCAATGGAAGAGATCCAAAAGAATAACGTTGATCAGGCGGGTTTGCGCGATTTGAAAATGAAGTTCGAGGAGCTGTCGAAACGGCCCGAATGGGCCAGGTAGTTCTCGATCGTGAAGCTCTTGTCCTCGAGGAACTTTCGGATCTCTTCCGGCCTGTAGTGATGCCGGATGGGGACGAAATACCAGTCCAGGATGAGTTCGGACAGCTTCTCGCCCTTCCGGGATTTTTCCCGTTTCTTGAAGAAAAAGACGATCGGCGCCCCGAAGAAGGCCATGATTTTGGCCAGGAAGTTCCACGACGAACGCGGCGTCTTGATCAGGGTTTTGCGGATGATTTCATGGATCCAGGTGACTTTGG
>CAZLAM010000073.1:0-6494 GCA_964557435.1 uncultured Eubacteriales bacterium | reverse complement strand
TGGAGAAGGAGACACGGATGACCGCTTCTAATCAATTGATTTGAAAGAAGTTATAGGTGCGCGGTTGGCTATTGGCGAAAGTCGGGATTGTCCCTCTTCAGACCAAATTGCGCGCTTCACTGTACACTTCGTTTAATTTTTCATTCATCGCTTTAGAGGGTTAGAAATCAAGGCCGTTCTTCATGGCTTAACGGATCAGCTCGGCCTTGTTGCGCAATTTCATCTTCTCGAGGATATGGGCCCGATGGGTGCTGACCGTTTTGACGCTTATATTCAGCTTGGCGGCGGTCTGGGACACGGATTTTCCCGAGGCGATGATAGTCATGACCTCGTACTCCCGGTCGGTGAGCCGCTCATGGGGAAGGCCGGTGCAGCCGGATAGAGCTTCCTCGCCGAGCTTTTCAGCCAGGGAGGGGATGATGTAGCGTTCCCCGCGGGAAACCTTGAGGACGGCCTCCTGGAGAAGATCCGGAGCCGAGTTTTTCGTCAGGTAGCAGGCGGCCCCGGCCTTGAGGGAACGGACGCCGTACTGGTCTTCGGGGTACATGCTGAAGACGATGACCCGGGCCTTGGGCTTTATTTTCATGATCCGGCCCAGGATTCCGAGTCCGCTCTCACCGGGCATTTGAATGTCCAGGATAATGCAGTCATAAGGTTTTTCGTTGATCTTATTGAGAAGTTCGACGCCCGACGAGGCCTCGTCGACGCGGGCCACGCCGGGAAATCCCAGGAGGAGCTCACTGACGCCCAGGCGGAATAAGGGATGATCGTCGGCGATCAGCAGGGTGAGCGGTTTGGCGGACATCTCAGCTCGGCCTGGAGGCAAGGGGGATCGATACGGTGATTGTCGTGCCCTTGCCCGGGTTTCCGTTGATTTTCAAACGGCCGTCATAGGGGCTAAGCCGTTCCCTGATGCCGATCAGGCCGAAGGACTTGGGATTGGAGGCCTGTTCAGGCCGGATGCCGTTGCCGTTGTCCCGGATTTTGAGCTCAAGGATGTTCCTGGGCCGAAGATACCTGAGGCTCACCTCGGCTTTGGTCGCCTCAGCATGGCGGAGGATGTTGGCAAACCCCTCCTGGAAGATCCGGAAGAGACAGAGCGACAGATCGGGGCCGAGCGAAAAGCCGTTGCCGTCGACCTTCAAGCGGCACTCGAGGGGGGTGTGTTTCCGGAACTCCTGGATCTGCCATTCCATGGCCGCCTGAAGTCCCAGGTCATCGAGGAGGGCCGGGCGGAGCTCGGAACAGAGCCCCCGGACGGAAGCGATGGTGTTGTCGATCAGGCTCTCCATGGCGGCAAGCTTGTCGTTGATCGGCTGAATCGGGATCCCTTCGTCTTGGAGGCGCTTGAGGACCCAATAAAGGTCCATCTTGAAAGTCGTCAGCAGGGGAGCCATTTCGTCATGGATCTTCCGGGCTATCCGGCGACGCTCTTCCTCCCTGAGCAAATGGTCGTGCTGGGTCAGGGTTTTAATCTGAGCCAGGGCGCTTTTCAGCTCGGCTTCCTGGAGGTAAATCGCGGTCATATCCGAAAGGATCAACCCCAGGCCCGTCCGGACCTTAAAAGCGGCGACGCGGGCGAACCGGCCCGCATTGACCTTGAGCGGAACCCCGAAAAAGACCGCGGTTTTCCCCGACTTCAAGACCCCGCGGATTTTTAGCCCATGGACCTCGTTCAGAACCGGGAAGAGCTCGGCCAAGGGCCGGCCGAGGGCGCCATTCTTTTTCCATTGGGAAGCTCGTTGGGCGGACCGATTGATGTGCAGGCATCGCAGGGCCTCATCAAATATGCAGAATCCGTCCGGCCCGTTTTCCAAAAAAACGGATTGAAATTCCGTCACTTTTCAACCCTCAATTTAAGCGCCTTTGTTCCTTAAAAAAAATCCCTTTCAACAGGGAAGATTCTAGCAGAACCTGTAGAATTGTCAATTTGATAGAGCTTTTCAGGGAGGAACGAGGTTGCGGCGGAGGGCGGGATCACCTTTGGGGGTGAGACGGGAATGTGAAAACGATGAGGTGGAGACTCCTGATTTCCCCTCCCCTATCGTCGGGGGAGGTAATTGCGGAGCGCGGTGAGCCCGTTTACAATCCCCGGCGGAAAGAGAAAAAAGAATAAGGCTGGGCCGTAGAGCCTGAAAGCCTGGAAACCAAGGAGTCCGGAATGAGCATGTCGACCTTCCAGCGGAGCGCGGAGATGACCTTGATTTCCGGCCCGGAAAAACTTATAGTGTTTTGCCAGCGACCATCCACAGTACGCGAAAAGATTGTTTTCGGTCGGCTGGAGGCTGAAAGGAACGGGGGGACATCGTGAAAGGGTCAACCCTCGAATTCTCAATGAAGGAGTCTTGCCGCCCATGATGAACGTTCCCTTTGTCGACCTCAAGGTCCAGTACAAGTCCATCAAGCCCGAGATCGACGCGGCCATCCAGTCGATCATCGACAATACCGCCTTCGTCGGCGGCAGGGCCGTCGAAGCCTTCGAACAGGCCTACGCCGCGAAATATGGAGCCAAACATTGCATCGGCTGCGCCAACGGCACGGACGCCATTTACATCACTCTGAAGGCGCTCGGCGTCGGCCCCGGCGACGAAGTCATCACCGCGGCCAACACCTTCATCGCCACGTCCGAGACGATCAGCCAAGCCGGCGCCCGGCCCGTCTTCGTGGACATCGATCCCTATTTCCATATCGACCCGGCCAAAATCGAGGCCAAGATCACCACGAGAACCAAGGCCGTCATCCCCGTCCACCTCTACGGCCAGGCGGCGGCCATCGACGCTGTTCGCAAAGTCTGCGACGACCACGGCCTGCCCATAATCGAAGACTGCGCCCAATCCCATTTCGCCACGTTCGACGGTCGGAAGACCGGGACGTTCGGGCTGGCCGGGACGTTCAGCTTCTACCCCGGAAAGAACCTCGGCGCGTACGGCGACGCCGGGGCCATTATCACTAACGACGACGCCCTGGCCCGCAAAGCCCGGCTCTTCGCCTGCCACGGCTCCTTGCAGAAATACCTTCACGAGATCGAGGGCATCAACAGCCGCATCGACGGCATCCAGGCCGCCGTCCTGACCGTCAAGCTGAAACATATCGACGACTGGAACAAGGCCAGGCACGAGCACGGCCTGAAATATAACGCCCTCTTGGCCGGCGTTCCGGCCGTGAGAACACCCGAGCTGAGGGACAAAGCCTTCCACGTCTTTCACATTTACGCTCTGCAGGCCCCCCGGCGGGAGCAGTTGGCCGACCACCTCAAGGCCAGGGGTATTTCGACGGGGATCCATTATCCGACGGCCTTGCCCTTCATGCCGGCCTACAGCTACCTGAACCACAAGCCGTCCGACTTCCCCGCCGCCTACCAGGGCCAGGGCGAGATCCTGTCCCTGCCCATGTACCCGGAGCTGTCGGACGAACAGATCGAATACACGGCCCAGGCCGTCAAGGATTTCTACAAGAAATAAAGGAGCGGGCAATATGATGAACATCGGAATCGTCGGCTACGGATATTGGGGGCCCAACGTGGCCAGGAATTTCCATTTATGCTCCGGGGCCAAACTGGCCGCGGTCAGCGACATTTCGGAAAAGCGGCTGGGCGCGGCTCAGTCGCTGTATCCCTTCATCAAGGTCACCAAGGACGCCAAGGAGCTTATCCGGTCGAAGGACGTGGACGTGGTGGCGGTCGTCACCCCGGTCTTCCTGCACTACGAGCTGGCCCGCGAAGCGCTCCTGGCCGGAAAACACATCTTCATCGAGAAACCGTTCACGTCAACGAGCGACCAGGCCCGGCGGCTCATCGACCTGGCGGCCCAAAAAGGCCTCAAGATCATGGTCGACCACACCTTTTTATTCACAGGCGCCGTACGCAAGATGAAGGAGATCATCGATTCCGGTGCTCTCGGCCGGCTCCTCTTCTACGACTCCGTGCGGGTCAACCTGGGCCTCTTCCAGCACGACATCAACGTCATCTGGGACCTGGCCCCCCACGACCTGTCCATCATGGATTACCTCATTGCGGCGAAACCATCCTCCATCTCGGCCCGCGGGAGCATCCATTTCCAGGACAACATCGAGGACGTCGCCTACGTGACTGTCGATTTCCACGATAGCGGGTTCCTGGCCCATTTTCACTGCAACTGGCTCAGCCCGGTGAAGATCCGCAGGACCATCATCAGCGGCAACAAGAAGATGCTGGTCTGGGACGACCTCGACGCCGACGAGAAGATCAAGATCTACGACCGCGGGGTGGAATTCAAGAGCGCGAACGGCACTGGCAATACGGCGGAGATCAACGACCTCCTAGTCAGCTACCGGTCCGGTGACGTCCACATCCCCAAGCTCGACAGCATCGAGGCCCTCCGCGCGGAGGCCTCCTATTTCGTCAAGTGCATCGAGGCGAATGAGGAACCCTTCAATAACGGAGAGGCCGGCCTGCGGGTCGTCCGCATGCTGGAAGCCGCCGACCGGTCCATCAAGAACGACGGCCGGACCGTCCCTTTGTGAGGAGGCCCTGTCATGGAATATTGTCGAATCGCCCCCAACGTCAAGCTGGGAAAAGACGTCCAGATCTTCGCCCTGGTGAATCTCTACGGCTGCTCGATCGGCGACAACTCCAAGATCGGAACCTTCGTCGAGATCCAGAAGGGCGCCGAGATCGGAAAGAACTGCAAAATTTCCTCCCACACCTTCATCTGCGAGGGTGTGACCATCGAGGACGACGTCTTCATCGGCCATAACGTGACCTTCATCAACGACCTGTACCCGCGGTCGACGGCGGGCGACGGGACGCTCCAAACGGAGGCCGACTGGAAGGTCGTCCCGACCTTCATCCGCAAGGGCGCGTCCGTCGGCTCGAGCGCGACCATCCTGGCCGGCGTGACCGTCGGCGAGGGGGCCATCGTCGGGGCCGGGGCCGTGGTGACCAAGGACGTCCCTCCGCGGACCATCGTAGCAGGGAACCCCGCCCGGATCCTGCGGAAGATCGAAGACCCTTAAGGACGGGAGGAGCCGAACGATGTTAAAGGAGAAAGAGTCCGTCATCCGCAAATTCATTTTTGCGGTTGACCTCTCCGTCGTGGGCTTCGCCTATCTGGCCGCCTTCCTGCTGCGGCCGGTCATCTCGGACATCGTTATAACCATCCAAAGCCAAATCATCTTCCTGGTGTTGGCCGCGCCCCTGTGGGGGCTGACGCTCTACGCCAACGGCATGTTCCTCTCCATGCGCAAACGCTCCTACCTGGATATCGTCTGGGCCATCCTCAAATCCGCGGCCCTGACCTTCTTCGCCTTCGGCACGATCATCTTCCTGTTCAAGCTCACCTCCATCAGCCGGAGCTTCTATATCCTCTTCGCCGGACTGAGCTTCATCTTCATTTTGATCGAAAAGACGATCCTCTTTATGGTCGCCCACCGCGTCCGCCGCCTGAGTCTGAACACGCGGCGGATGCTGATCGTCGGGACCGGACCGCGGGCCGTCGATTTCGTACGCAAGGTCGACCGCCACCCGGAATGGGGCTTCGACCTCTTGGGGGCCATCGACGACGAGCCCGCTCGGGGCGTCGGCCATGTCAACCGGCTGAAGGTCATCGGCACGCTCGGCGACATGCCGCGGATCTTCCATGACGAGGCCGTGGACGAGGTCGTTTTCGTCGTCCCCCGCTCGCGCCTGAACTCGCTCATCGACGCTATCGAGGACTGCGAGACCGAGGGCATCGTGGTGACGATTTGCGTCGACCTCTTCGACATGCATCTAGCCAGGGCCTCGGTCACCGTGCTGGAAGGGCTTCCCCTCCTACAGTTCAAGACCACCCGGGCCAAGGAATGGCAGCTGTTCGTCAAGCGGGCCTTCGATTTCACCTTCTCTGCGTTGGGCATCGTGCTTCTGAGCCCCTTCCTGCTCCTCATCACCGTCCTCATCAAGACGACCTCGCCCGGGCCGTTCTTCTTCAAGCAGGCCCGGTTGGGATACCACGGCCGCCGCTTCACCCTCTACAAGTTCCGGACCATGCGCCGGGGCGCCCATGGCGTTCTGTCCGAAGTCAGCGACCTCAACGACATGACCACGCCGGAGTTCAGGAACAAGAAAACCCAATGGATCACTCCGGTGGGGCGGTTCTTGAGGAAGTTCAGCCTCGACGAGCTCCCTCAGCTCTTCAACGTCCTCATAGGGCACATGAGCTTCGTCGGTCCGCGGCCGTCCGTCCCGGACGAGGTCGACAAGTACATACCCTGGCAGCGCCGCCGCTTCTCCATGAAGCCCGGCATCACCTGCCTCTGGCAGGTCAAAGGCCGCAATAACATCGCCTTCGAGGACTGGATGAAGCTGGACCTCGAATACCTTGACAACTGGTCCCTGAAACTGGATATGCTCATCCTGCTGAAGACCATCCCGGTGGTCCTTTTCGGGATTGGAGCGTATTGAGGGCGGGCCGGACACACGGAGAGAAAGCAAGGATAATAAGATTAAAAACCTTTTACCCTTTTCGTTTTTTAATTTC
>CAZLAM010000072.1:0-4373 GCA_964557435.1 uncultured Eubacteriales bacterium | reverse complement strand
CCATGTGGCCTCCGAATCGGCGACCTCGACCGAAAGGCCGCTTTCACGGCCTTGCCCGTCCCGGGCCATGACCACATAATAATAGGTCACGGCGGCGTCGAGAAAGCGGTCCGTAAATTCGGTCGTCGCCAGCAAGGCCGGCGTGATTCGCTCGTATGGCCCCCCCCTGACCGTCGCCCGATGGACATAGTATCCGACCACGGCATCCCGGTTTGCATCCCAACGCAGGCCCACGGTTTTGACCCGGGCAAAGAGCGACCGGTTGATTTGCGAACGGACGACGAGCCCGGACGGCGAAGAGGGCGAGCTCACCGGTTGGGCCAGCCCGGCCGCCGTGGCCAGCGCGGCCCGGGTGATGAGCAGGGCATAGTCCATGGTCAGCGTCACCAGCGTATCGGTCGTTTTATGGTAGTAAGGACTGGTGGGAGACTCGTTTTCGATGGCGCAAAGAGCGCTGTATCCGGCGTTCCAGAACGGCGAGTGGTCGCTATAGGGCCAGGACGAGACGGCCACGATCTTAGCCGTTAACCCGGCATATTCGGCGGCCGCGGCGACGAAGCGATCAGCCAGACCGGCCGAGGCGGAATTGCGGACGACATCCATTTGCCAGGGCCAGCGGTCGGGGAAGGCGATCATGTCCATATTGATGACGCCGATGATTTTGGCCCCGGCCGCTTGGGCTTCCTGAGCGTAATGTTTGCTCCCGTACAGCCCCCATTCCTCGGCCGAAAAGCAGATGAACTTGATGGTGAAATCGAAGGCGGTCCCGGCCAGAACACGGGCGATCTCCACCACCGCCGCCGTACCGCTGCCGTTGTCGTCGGCTCCAGGAGCCCGGCTCGAGGCCTGGTTGCTGGTGGAGTCATAATGCCCGCAGACGATGACTTCCCGGTCCGGAGCGGTCCTCCCCCGGAGAGTAGCCACGATGTTCCGCGTGGCATAGCGGTTGTTGCTGAAGGAAAAAGGATCATATTCGACGGGAAGTCCGAGGCCGCTGAAGGAGTTGTGGAGATATGTCCCGGCCGATTCGCAGGCTGTCGTCGAGGTGTAGCGCGTCTGGAAATTCTCCAGGTCGCCGATGAGCGTAGTCAGCCGGCTCTTGGAGACTTGGGCGGCCAGTTGGCTGATGACGGGATCCGCGGCCGGAACGGGCCAGGGGGCGGCCGGGGCGAGGACCGCCGGCGCCTCCAATGCCGCGAGAGGCACGGAAACGTCCAGAAAAACCCGGGCGATCTCAAACCGGGGAGGAAGGATTTCCCGGGCCTCCCGGTTGCCGGACCAAAACAGGGCCGTCCTCCCGTCCAGCCGGATCGTCCGGCCGGACCGGTTCAAGTCCGGCCAATCCCCGGGCCCGTCGAGGCGGACGAGGAAATAGGCCTTGCCCCCCGGCGACGAATCCAGGATCTCGATCCCGGCTCCGGTTTCGGCCAGGCGGAAGGCGAGATCGCTCGGCACGACGGCCAGAAAAGCGGTCGTCAACGGAGCGACGGCCCGGATTCCTTGACGCAGCTCCGGGGGGAGAAGCGTCAGGGACGCGGACTCCATTCGAACCAGGATCGTTTCCGTCGAATGGGAGGCCGGTCCGGACAAGGCCAGGACCACCGCCGTGAAGATCAGAGCTTTGGCTAAGGTTGGATTGCGGGTCATGGGTTTCGCATCCTTTACGGAAACGAGGATACCATGGAGCAGGCCTCTTCGTACAACGACCGTTTTCAGTCGCCGATTTTGAATCCCCGTTTTTCCAGATTGACGCCCATGGCCTTCTCCAGCCTTTCCACGGACAGGACGGCGTCGATCCTGGCCTTAAGCTCAAGCGACTTGGCATTGGCCAATCGCTCCTGGAAATCGAGGACGAAATAATTCGTGGACAGGCCGACGGTCATCTTCTTAACCTCGGCGTCCAGGCTCTTTTCGGCCAGCTCGCGAGCCAGGCGGTAGGCTTCAACACGCTTGATGTTGGCTTCGATGGCCCGCAAGGAGTCGCTGATTTCCAGGGCGGCTTGCTGTTCCATGTTCTTCAACCGGACCTGGCTTTGCCCGAGTTCGGCCTTGGCGTAGGCATAATCGGCCTTGGTCAGGAAGGAGCTCAATGGAATGGTCAGGGTCAAGCCAACGTTCCAGTTGCTGTACAGCATCTTGAACGCATCGCGAAAAGCGTCGGAGGAGCTGCCGGGCTCTTTTCCGATCAAGACACCGGTGAAAATATTGTCGCCGGCATAAATCAAACGATCACCGGAAATGCCGGGGCTCCAGTAGGACAGCGTCAGGTCCAGTCCGGGCAGCATCTGGTTCTTGGCCACGGTCAAGCCGAGCTCTTTGGACTCGATCGTTTTCTGCAGGATCCAGAGGTCGGGCCGCTTATCCAGAGCCGTCTTCAACGCTTCGCTCAGAATTAGTTTGACGTCCGTAAACGCCGGCCGGTCGACGGGAACGACCCGGGCCTCCCGGATATCGCCCTCGGCGGCCAGGTTGATCATGGTCTTCAGGACTTCCTGACCGCGGGTGATGGCGAATTCAGCCTGGATGAGGTCGGCGTCGCGCTGGGCTACCGCGGCTTCGGCATTCAAAATCTCGAGCGGGGCGAGCTGTCCGAACTCGACTTCCTTCCTGGCCTTGGCCAGGAGGTCGCGTCCGAGCTGGAGCGACTGCTGTTTGACCTTGAAGCTCTCGATGGCGAAAACGAGATTCCAGTAGCCCTCCTGGACGAGATAAATCGTCTCCATCATGGTGTTGCGGAGCTGGAAGTTCGAAATCTCCAGGTTTTTCTCGGCCAGGGCGATCTGGCGACGGGCCACTTTGGGCCCGAAGTTTCTGAGCAGGGGCTGGCTAAAATCCACCCGCAAGGTGCTGCCGTAGCGAGGATTAATGAGCTGGAAGGGCTGATTCGTGTCGGACAAGTAATTCTGCATCGACACGGAGAAATTTCCGCCGGTGGGAACGGCTTCGACGATCGAAATGGAGTAATCCTTCATCTTGCTGATATTGGTCCCGGCGCCCGAAATCCACCAATAGGACGGGTTTTCGGTGCGGTTGTTGCCGTAGCTCATCTCGAAGCGGGGCATGAACGCCTCGCGCGCCCGGTCGAGCGAACGCTCGGCCAGTTCGGGCGTGAACATTTCCACGGCGACGTTGAGGTTGTTCTTCAAGGCCTTGGCGATGGCTTCCTCAAGAGTCAGGTTGATCGTTTGCTGAGCTTGACCGAATACGGGTTGAAAGAAAACAATGGCCGCGAGTACGGCCGTAATTAGCGACCTGCGAGTCATGACGGTCCTCCTGGGCGGGCCGATGGGGCCGCCGCCGGTTGGAATCGGAACAGTCTAGCAGAACGGAGGCCGGAAGAAAAACGGAACCGTCCGCCCGTTCCCGAGCTTTAATACGGAAATAGAGGGGCTTAGGTTTTACCCAGTCTCCGGTCCCACCAGGCGCAGGCCGAGAACGGCCAAGCCAAGGCGTCGAGTGTCGCCGTTTCGGAGATCATCGTCGGGTACGAAAGCGGGCGAACGCAAGACGATCCGATAGAAACGGCCGGGAAGAAAACGGAAATCGGTCCGGTAGCTGCCAAAAGCGCTCGGGCGGGTTTGAAAAACGGCCGTTTTTTCCGGCCGGAAGGACTTGTCTTCATCCTGATAACTTTGAATTTCCAACTCCGCGGCCGCTTCGGCCTCAAGGGCCGAAAAATAGTCGATCACAAGGCCCCTCGCCGGAATCCTGGCATAGACGTAAGCCCAGCCTTCGCCTTTGGTCCAGCGGCCGCCCCGTCCGTGGAGACCGGGCTCGTAAGGCCAGAAGCCCAGCCCGAAATTATTGATCGTCTGCTCCCCGGCATCCAGCGAAGCGGTATCAAAAATGAAAAGGTTCCCCTTGCACCGGCGGCAGAGGGGCTCGCTCATGGCGTCTTCCCGGATGCGGACACGGCGGTCCGAGCCGAGAATAGAGGCGACCGTAACGGCGTCGATATTCCCGAGCGCCATCTCACCCTCATAGTCCAGGCAACAGAGGACGTATTCGCCGTTCGCCAGCAAACCGAAGCTTTCGGTCATCGGGCACGGCCAAGGCCCGGGGTTTTCCTCGGTATAGGTAAACTTGTCCGAGGGTAAAGCCCGGCGGAGAAAAGCCTCGTCGCGGGTCCAGAGTTCGAACGATTTGAAGACCAGGAACACGTTCGGTATCGGCATATAGCCCCAGAAAACGTTATCCTTGAGGCGGAAGAAAGCGGGAGGCAATTGAGCCCGCGTCATCGCAATCCGGGAGCCGATATGATCCTTGTAGAGGGCCGCGGTCCGGACCTCTTCGTGTTCGAAGGCGGCGGTATAGGTCCGGCGCATGCGCCGGCCGAACGACTCCAGGCGGCGCAACGTCTTTTCGATCCAGCG
>CAZLAM010000071.1:0-45372 GCA_964557435.1 uncultured Eubacteriales bacterium | reverse complement strand
GCCGCCGAGCTCGACGACACGGCGCGCGGCGAGGGCGGGTTCGGGAGTACAGGGTTGTATTGACTGGGTTTAATTTACCCGCCAATCATTTCAGTTGGAGTTTTCCCTTCACTTTTTTAAGAATCATATTGGCATCTTTGGTTGTCTCGGGTGATGGCACCGTTTTCCCATCTCCCATTTCAATTCGAACGTGAAATCGAATGGGGGAATTCGTTCTTGCCTTGAGTTTGAGCAACTCGGGTACGATGTCCCCGAGTTCTTGAACTTCGGGCTGCTGTATCCGGAGGGGAATTGAGCAGAGGTCAGGCCAAATAACCGGCCAAGAACAAAGGCTTCACATTGCGGCGAGAGCCGGCCTCGTGCGCCAGTACGATCTTCCTCTCTACGTGGATGCCTTTGAACTGCGTCCGGCCTTTGCCCAGTCCACCGATCTCCACGACTAAATCGCCCGATTCCGTCGTCAACTTGAAGTCGGGCGTCTTTTTGCCCGTGGTCGATTTCAAATAATGGAAGAGCTGGTTCGCCTGGCCCATGGCCGTGGCGAAAAAATCTTCCCTCAGGGCGCCCAGCGCTTCGTTCCAAGGCTGGAATAGCAGCCTATAGGGAGTCTGCATGAGGATCTTCGGCTCTCGAAGCACGTTGGTTCCCTCCGGTTCGACGGGAATGAGAATGAACGCTTTTTCCAGTAAATCGATGTAGGAAATGGCTTTGTACCGTGTGATCCCCAGATTCCGGGCCAAATTGGTAGGATTGATGCCGTCCACCGCAGAACGGCCGATGAAGGTTAGGGCTTTCCGGATGACATCGACTTCCTGATAGGCCACGTTACCGGCGCTCGGAATGTCCCGCTGCAAAACCGTGTCGAGAATGCTGCGCAAGACCTCCAAGGGCGCGGGCTCGGTCAGCGCGAACGGAAACAGCCCACCCTTCAAGTAAGCATCGAAGAGATACTCGTATCGGGTATGCTCGGACGTCCACTCACCGCGCTCGATGGCCTCCCATGTCAGCCGGGGAGGAGCGCCTCCCGTCTTGAAGCGGATGAACTCGCGAAATGAGAACGGCAGGAGCTGGATCAAACGAACGCGCCGCGACAGGTCGTAAGCGGATTGCTGCATGGCCAAGGCGACCGAGCTCGTAAAGATCACTTGGATATCAGGGAGAAAGTCAAAAATCTTTTTAAGCTCGCCGTCAAAGCCGGGCATAAAATGGACTTCGTCGAGCAGGAGCGCTCGGAGGCCTTGCTTTTCGGATAGCGTTTTGGCGAGATCGAACAGCGACACGTCTTTGAACGCGTCCACGCTGCCGTAGAACGATCGCTCCATTTCCATGGCCAACTGCTTGAGGATTACCGTTTTACCGACACCGCGGGGGCCGACGATTCCTAAAAACCGGTGGCCGCGGGTTTCGCGAAGCTCGGCTACCGTATCTCTGCGAAGAGGGAATTTTTTAGTGTCCGCACGCGCCAAAGCGTCAAGCTCGCGAAGTTCGTTAATGTTCATGTGAGTATAATGCTATTTTATGCAATTATTGTCAATAATGTATATTATTTTGTATTATTTTTATCAATAATGAGATTGTTTCATTAATCCCCTCCCACTAAAAAACAAAACCCGCCGAAGTGAGCTTGCCTTGCGGCGGAGGCCCGGCGGGTGTGTTGTTGATAATCAAGTCTGCAATCCATTGAAAGTCAAAGACCAACGGCAATGTCCTCCATATCCACGATGTCGCCGACTGGGCCTCGGTCGAGGGGTTGGCTGCCGGCCGAAACGCGGTCGAGTACATTCAAGGAAAGCGCAGGTCCGGGGACAAGGTCATGATCTACTCGACTAAGAATTCCTCAGTGCCGATGTCCCGACTGCGCCGAGGAGAGGCTCGTTATGTTCTCTTGCCGGACCAGGGGATTCCGCCCATCGTGTCATGCCCAGCGGATTGAAGAGTAGGGCGAATCAAGGGACTAGCCTGGGACCAGCCACTCGCCCGTGGATAAGAACGCGGGCGAGTGGCGAGCCGAAGGCTCGCCCTTGGCAGCCTGGTGCGGACCAAGACGAACCAGGTGAAGTTGAGTATCTGCAGGCAGTTCGCGAAGTGCTTGAGTCGCTCGAAAAAGTTGTTAACGAAAATCCCCAATTTGAAGCTGCAGGGATCATCGAACGCATTATTGAACCAGATCGTATCCTGACTTTCAAAGTGTCCTGGTTGGACGACAGCAACAAAGTACAGGTTAACCTGGGTTACCGTATTCACTTCCGTGGTCAAGTTGGGAGATTCATCGGTCGGAATAGGAATTTGTCGCGTCGCGGAAAAAGGAAATACTTATCCTTAAGACCCTATTTGGCTTATGCCTGATGAAGGTGTACGCCATAATCTTCCCGAAGAGGATATTTGAGTCTGGTTTGGATTCGGGCGGCCGCGATCCTGTTTTATAAGCAACTGTTTCGAGTTGCCGTTCGTATTTAATCATGAACGGAATTCAAGGTGGCTTTCCGTCCGAAATGGAGACAAGATGAAAAGAAAAGCAAGTTTTTTTCTTATCCCGGCTGCCGCCGGCCTAGGCGCGGCCTTGATTCTCTCCGGCGGATTCGGCTTTTCGGCTCAGCAGCAACGCGTTTGGATCAAGCACCCCGCCCTCGAAGTGTCCGTCCCCGATTTTTCGGCCGAAGGATTGATCCTGGATATCGGCGGAGGCGGAGAGGGCGTCATCGGCCAACTTAAAGGCAAGCAGATCATCGCCGTCGATTTGCTGAAGCAGGAACTCGCGGATGCGCCCGGCGGCCCGCTCCTCAAAATCGTCATGGACGCCCGCGACTTGAAATTCCTGGACAAGACGTTCCCCACGGTCACGGTCTTTTTCACCTTCATGTACATCCATCCGGCCGACCATGCCATAGTTTTCCAGGAGATCCATCGGGTGCTCGCCCCCGGCGGCCGGCTCCTCATTTGGGACGTCGTCTTTCCCCCGAAGACCGATCCCAAACAAGACTCCGTCTCCTATCCGCTCCAGATCCATTTGCCCCAAAAAGACATTAAAACCGGCTACGGCGTGAGACTCGTCGAGGGACAGGGCGCGGTCCATTTTGTCGAAGCGGCCAAGACGGCCGGCTTCGAGGTCGTCTCGCGAAAGGACGAGAAAGGCTGGTTTTATCTCGAACTGAAAAAAATCGGTTGATCAATACAGCCGTTCAATCGTCAGATTCCTCGGATTGTGTTTCACTCAAATTTCATGAGGAGATCCTGATGTCCGATAACGAACAAAAATCCCCCCGCCGTTCGGCGAACTTGAGCCGACGAGGTTTTCTCGGCGCCGCGCTGACGGCGGTCCCGGCTGCCGGTCTTTTCGGTAAAAACGCAGTCGTCGGCCAAACCGCGCCTGTGGCGGCTTCCGCAGGCCAAGGTAAAATCAAAGAATAACGGACGCTGGAGCGTACTGGATTCAAGGTCTCGGATGTGAGCTTCGGCGCCGGCCTGCTGAAGCATGCCAATGCCCTGGCCGCCGCTCTCGACCGCGGGATGAACTCTATCGATACCGCGGAACAATATGAGCGCGGAAATTCCGAACGGACGATCGGCGAGGTCCTCAAGTCACGGGATCGGAAGTCGGTCTTTCTGACGACGAAGCTCAATATGACCTTCAACAAGCAGATCTCGAAGGAAGCTTGGCGCGATCGGTTCATGAAATGCCTGGAACGGCTGAAAACCGATCACGTCGAATGCTTCATGATCCACATGTGCACGCTGGCCCAAGTTTTAAAAAAAAGATTCCATACCGCTGCCCCGATGAAGATGGCGGCGTTTGGCGGTCCGGGAGCGATCTGATATGATACATTTGCGGCGCCAATCCTAATTTATAAATTAGGACAAAAGCGCCGCTCAGTATTAACCCATATTATACCCCGGGCTTCAGCCCGCCCTCATTCGCTTCACGAATGAGGACTGCAAAGCCCGGGGAGTCGAATGGGTTTAATTTTTATCTTCCCGACACCGAAATGGATAAGATGCGCCCGCCGTCCGATTCCGAGACAATCTTTGACGTCGCCGTCATCGGCGGCGGGGTCGTCGGGTGCGCCGTTTTGCGGGAGCTTTCGCGCTTCGATTTGAAGATCCTGCTCCTGGAGAAAGAGTCCGACCTGGCCGAGGGCGCGAGCAAGGCCAACAGCGGGGTCATCCATGCCGGATTCAACGTCCCCGCGGGTTCGCTCAAGGCGCGGACGAACGTCGAAGGCTTAGGCCGCATCTATGAGCTGGCGGTTGAGCTTGGTGTTCCCCACCGTCGAACGGGCAAGCTCGTGGTCGCCCTGGAGGACGAGGATCGGCCCCGATTGGAGGAACTCAAAGCGCAGGGAGACGGGAACGGCGTACCGGGGTTGGAAATCGTGGATAAGGCGGCTATTTCCCGCCTGGCGCCGGGAGTTCAGGGGCGCTGGGCGCTCTACTCGCCGTGGTCGGGCATCATCTCGCCCTATGAATTCACGATTGCCCTGGCCGAATGCGCGGCCCGCAATGGCGCCAGGGTCATGCTAGAGGCGCCGGTTGTCGCCATCGAGTGCCGCCCGGATGGTTTCCTTCTGACGACGCCTCGCGGGTCCTTCACGGCGCGCCGGGTCGTGAACGCGGCCGGTCTTTTCGCCGATGAGGTCGCGGCCCTGGCCGGGATTGCGGATTACCGCGTCTATCCTTACCGCGGTGAATACCTGATCACGGACAAGGAGGCGGGCGCCGTGCTGTCCATGCCCGTCTACCCCGTGCCCCCCAGGGACGATTCTTTTCTCGGCGTCCATATTACACCGACCGTGGAGGGGAATATCCTGCTCGGGCCGAACTCGGATGCGGTCGAAGATAAACGGGACACGGCGACCACCCGGGCGGTCATGGCCCAACTCAAGTCCGAGGCCCTGACTCTCGTTCCGGAGTTGCGCCGTTTTCCGTTCATACACAGCTGCGCCGGCCTGCGGCCCAAGCTGACCGATCCGCAAGGACGGGTCAAGCTGGTTGATTTTGTGATCGAGGAAAGTCGTGTGCGGCCCGGCTGGATCAATCTTCTGGGGATCGAGTCGCCGGGACTGACGGCGGCGCCGGCGATCGCCGCGCGGGTGGCGGAGATGATCGGGGCCCGGAAGAATTGGCGCGAGAAATCCGAGTTTGAAGCGACGCGGGAGCCGCTCCCGAGTTTCGCCCATCTGAGTGACGGAGAGCGGGCCGGCCGGGTGGCCGGGGATTCGCGCTGGGGGGAGATGGTCTGCCGGTGCGAGCATGTGACGCGGGCGGAGGTCGAGACGGCGCTTCGAAACCCCTTCGGGGTGAAGACATTGGACGGACTTAAACGGCGGACGCGCTGCGGCATGGGCCGTTGTCAGGGCGGGTTCTGCACGCCGCGGATCGTCGAGATCATGCAGAAGGAGAGCCTGCCTTTGGCGGGGATGACCAAGAGGGGAGGCGGATCGGATTTGTTCAAGGGGCGGATAAAGTAATGAATGAAGCGGGCGGAAACGGGGGAGAACGGACGGCGTCCCTGCCGGTCGAGCGGCATGATGTCGTCGTCATCGGCGGGGGGCCGGCCGGATTGGCGGCGGCGCTGGGCGCCAGGCGGGCCGGTGCCGGCGACGTTCTGCTGATCGAGCGCGAGAAACGCCTGGGAGGCATCCTCAATCAATGCATACACGACGGGTTCGGACTATTCCTTTTTAAAGAAACCATCAGCGGGCCGGAATACGCCGAACGATTGATCGAAGAGGTCGAGCGGGAGGGCGTTTCCGTCCGGACGGGGGCCATGGTCCTGGACCTGGGACCGGATCGCGTTCTCCGCGTTAATGCCCGCGACGGATATCGGTTGATACGGGCCGGGGCCGTCGTGCTGGCCATGGGCTGCCGGGAGCGGACGCGCGAGATGATCGAGATTCCGGGCCCGCGGCCGGCCGGGATTTTCACGGCCGGGAGCGCCCAGAATCTGGTCAACCTGCAGAACATCCGCGTCGGGAACGAGGCCGTCATTCTCGGCTCGGGCGACATCGGGCTCATCATGGCCCGGCGGTTGACGTTCGAGAGGATGAAGGTCAAAGGGGTGTTCGAGATTCTGCCTTGGGTGAGCGGACTGGAACGAAATGTCCGCCAATGTTTAAAGGACTTCGATATCCCGTTGGAACTCTCGAGTACGGTAGTCGAAATCCGCGGGCGCGAGCGGGTGAGCGCGGTCGTTGTCGCCCGGGTGGATCAGGATCTGAAGCCCATCGCGGGCACGGACAGGCTGATCCCGTGCGATACCCTATTGCTCTCGGTGGGGCTCATTCCCGAGAACGAATTAAGCAAACGGGCGGGCGTCGAGCTTTCGCCGTTGACCGGCGGGGCCGCCGTGGACGAGTCGTTCATGACCAGTGTGGAGGGGGTTTTCTCCTGCGGCAACGTCCTCCATATCCACGATGTCGCCGACTGGGCCTCGTTCGAGGGGTTGACCGCCGGTCGGAACGCGGCCGAGTATATTCGAGGAAAGCGGAGGGCCGGGGACAAGTTCAGTGTCGGGCCCGGCGCCGGAATCCGGTATGCACTCCCTCAGGTTGTGCGGCGGGGGGCGGAGAACATCGAGATCGATTTCCGGGTGACGCGGCCGACGCGGGAGACGTGGGTCGAAGTGCGGGGCCTATCGACGGGAAAGACATATACCCGGAAAAAATATCACCGCCTCGTTCCGTCCGAACTTCAAATGATCCCGGTAAAAACCGCGATCGAGGATGATTTGGAGGTCTCGAGCCATGATTGACCGGCTGACTTGCATTCTTTGCCCGGTCGGGTGCGAGCTCGAGGTCGAGGGGGGCGAGGGACGGCTTGTGGTGCGCGGCCATCAGTGCGAGAAGGGGATCGGCTTCGCCGAGGGGGAAGTCTTGCACCCTTTGCGGAATCTGGCTACATCCGTCCCGCTCGCCGGGACCGAGGCGACGATGGTCTCGGTGCGTCTGAGCGCTCCGATTCCGCGCGATTTGATATTTTCGGTTCTGGCCGAGATCGCCAGGATTCGTCCTGCCCTTCCCGTGCGCCGCGGTCAGGTTCTCCTTCGCGACGTCCTCGGCACCGGCGTCGACGTCCTGGCCTCCCGCTCCCTTTAATCGGAATTCTTGGAGCCGAAGAATTCGGGGCCCCGCGGGATGTAGTAGAGAAAGATCACCAGCGTTAAGAATCCCGTCAGGATAAATGGAAAATGGATGCCGATGGCGTCCGAAAGAAATCCCGAAGCCAGCGAAACGACGGCTCCCGAGATCAACTGAATGTTCGATACCCAGCTGAAGGCTTGGGTTTGCCCTTCCGCCGGGACGGTCGATCCGACGAATGTATGGAGGGATGGATAGGTCATCAGGAGGAATCCGCCGAATCCCAGCAATCCGACGACGGCCAGGGTTTTGTTCGGTGCGAACCCGATCAGGAACAAGCAGACCGCCGCGCCGCCCAGACTCAGTAAAAATACGTTCTTGCGGCCGAACCGGCGGCTCCAGACGCCGTAGCCGTATCCGGTGATCGTTCCCAACCCGATCCAGAGCGCCAGAAACAGTCCCGTCCGGCCCATCGGAATGCCGAACTTGTGGTTGAGCAGGGATGGAGCGTAGTAGACCGTCACCGACCAGCCCATGCCGCCGAAGAAAAAGCCGGGAATGTAACGTTTGATCGAGGCCAGCGACCGGGCCCATGATTTCGCCCCCAGCGACGGCGTTTCGTCGTTGCGTGATGAAACACCTCGCAGGATGAGGGCGGCCAACCCGGCCAGAACCAGACCCAACACGGCCCAGGCGAACAGCGGTGTTTTCCAGCCGAACCGCTGGGCCAGAAAACCGACGCTCAGGTAGGCCGCCACGACGCCGACGTTGCCCGATCCGCTTTGGATGCCCATGGCGTCGTCCAATTCCTTGCCCGATCCCGCCCGCGACTTGGAGATCCAGGCGATGACGATCGGATGATAAAAACTAGTGACGAGGCGAAGAAGGACGAAAACAAGGGTCAGGGCCAGGAACGAGCGCACGAACGGGACCATCGCCATAGTGGCGCAAATGCCGATCCCGCTGGCGACGAGGAGCAGGCGGTACTCGTGCCGAAAAGACATGCGGACGACCAGAAACTGCATGAACAGGGTCGTTAACAAACCCAGATTGGACAGGAACCCGATCTGAGAGTAGTGCGTGATCAGGAACCCCTGGCTGTAAAGGATCGGGAAAATCGTCGGCGTGATGACCGATGCGGCATCAGTCAGGGCGTGAAAGAGGGAAGCCGAGAGAAGAATCTTTTTTTTCATTCGTCGAAGTAGCCCGTCAGGTCATCGCGGTTGAGGCCTTTCTCCAGGGCCACTCTGGCAACGGCCTGAGCGACGCGACGGTGCAGGCTTTTATCCAGCGGGTTGGGCACAATTTCTCCAGGCGGAGCCGCGTCGGCGATGGTTCGGGACGCGGCCAGCAGCATGTTTTGGGTGATCCTCGGCACGTTGGCGTCGACCGCGCCCCGGAAGATTCCGGGAAAACCGAGTACATTGTTGACCGATTTGCCGTCCGCCGCGAAGGCCGCGCCCGCCTCGCGGGCGGCGGCCGGCTCGATCTCGGGATTGGGGTTGGACAGGGCCAGGATGATCTGTCCCGGCCGGACCATCTCCGGCTTGATCAGCCCGCGCACTCCGGTGACCGAAACGACGGTATCGCAGGCGCTCATGATTTCGGCCAAAGTCGCCGCGATCCCCCCGCTTTTCTCCAGGCGTTGTCGGGCTTCGGCCGAAAGGTCCGCGCCCAGCACGGGCTTGCCGGTGAAGAACATGAGCATTTTGGATATGGCCAGGCCCGCGGCTCCCTGGCCGACGACACCGATGCGGCTTTCCCGGAGCGGCTTGCCGGCCGCGTATCGTTCGGCGTTCAGCAGAGCGGCCGTGACCACGCAGGCTGTGCCGTGCTGGTCGTCGTGCATGACGGGAATGCCGACGCGTTCCTGGATGCGCGTTTCGATTTCAAAACAGCGCGGCGCGGAAATGTCTTCGAGTTGGATGGCGCTGAAGGTCGGGGCAATGGCGACGACGGCGGCGACGATTTCATCCACGTTCTTGGTATTGAGGAGGATCGGCACCCCGGACAAGCCGCAAAACGTCTCCATCAGGCTGGCCTTTCCTTCCATGACGGGCATGGCGGCCAGGGGCCCGATGTCGCCCAGCCCGAGAACGGCGGTTCCGTCCGTGACGATGGCCACGAAATGGCGGATGGCGGTGTAGCGACGGGCCAAAGAGGGATCATCCTTGATTTTAAGGCAGACTTCGGCCACTCCGGGCGTGTACACACGGCGCAAAACCTCCAGGGAGTCGATGCAATAGCGGCTGCGAATGGCGATCTTCCCGCCCTGGTGCATCTCCAGGACCTCGTCGCGGACTTCGAGCAGTTCGATGTCCGGAACGGTCCCGGCCAGGAAGACAAGCGCGTCCAGGTGGGCGGCGTTGTCGGCGAAGACGACGATGTCCCGCTCGACATACGTCGTTCCCTGCCGGATGACGCGGATCTCGCCGATGTCGCCGCCGGCTTCGCCCAGCGTCGATAAAAAACGTCCCAGGGTTCCCGGCACCTGCAGGAGGCGGCACCGCAGGGTGCGCATGATTTTTTCTTCCCACCACATGGCTCTCTCCCGGCGCTGAATTCCCGCCGCGGCGGGTCCGTGTCTATTCGATCAACAGAAAAGCGTAGCGGTTCATGGCCCGGTGGAAGTCCGGCAGGACTTCGATCGGATAGCCGGCCCGCAGGACGGTCGAATAGACATCCACGGCCATGGCCTCGGGCGCCGGCCGGGCCCGCTTGGGGTCCTTGCAATCGGCCTTAGTCCCCGCGCATTTGGAGCACAGCGTGCAGCTGTCCATGAACATCAGGAAAGCCTTGACGTTCCCGCCCAGGAACACCTCGCGCTCGAGCGCCAGAAGCCGGGTGTTGATTTCTCTCGTCCATTCGTGGCGGTCCTCAGGTTGGTCCACCTTTTTTTCGAAATGGAAGATGACGGCCATTTTGTATTCGCGAAAGAACCGCTCGCACTCGTCCACCGAGGGGGTGTTGGGCGGGCAGGCCGCCGTCTTGCCGTACTCCGGACATCCGAAGATGCATTTCATCCGCACCCATTGGGCGACGACGAAAGATTCCGGATCGACGAAACGGTAATCGGAGAAGCCGTGTTTTTGGAACAGCATTTCGAGTCTCGTGCGGTCGGGCATGATCATTTCGTCCTTGTCGGGATAAGGTCGGAGCGTATTATATATCACCGGGAAAAACGAGCGAAATCGGTTTTTTTCCAATACCGAATCGGAGCCCGAACCCTCAAGCCACAGGGCGCCGTGAGGACTGCAAAGCCCAAGGGGCAACTTTTGCTGCGAAGGCTCGTCCCTTGACCCCGATTTTAAAATCGGGGTTTGGCGCCGGCGAACGTATCAATAACGGGCTTTTACCCTTTAATATCGGGGGGTGCAGGCTTGCTTTATATTCATCAATTGATATATAATATATATCTAATATAAAAGAAATCGCCCGTGAAAGGACACGCTCCAATGGTGAAAATCGTCATCGGAATCGCCGCCGGCGCCGTGGTCGGCTATCTTTACTATAAATTCGTCGGATGCCGGTCGGGGACCTGCGTTTTGACCAGCCATCCCGTCCGATCGGTCCTGTATTGGGCGCTCATCGGCGGCTTGGCCGCCTCGAGCCTGGGCCGCTGAGTCCGTGAGCGCGGGATGCCGAGGGGCCGGGATTCTCTATGACGATCGATCTGATCATTCGTGCTTTCGGTGTTCCGGAGGGAAAAGCGGATGCCAAGGCATCGTGGAACTCATGAATAATGGCGCCTGGGCTTGAAAACTCAAATGTAATAAAATGAAATCTCTTTGATAGGGGGCGGGAAAAGACCGAGGACAAGGTTAATATGGAAATTCCCCTCAAGGTTCGCCAGGAAGTCAAAATGCCCGAGCCGTGCGATAGGCAACCCGGCCGTCCAGGACCGATAAATCCCGCCCGCCTCGCCGTTATTCTGGCCCGGCCCGAAAACGCCGAGAACATCGGGCTCGTCGCCCGGGCCATGAAAAACACGGGATTCGCGGACCTGCGGATCGTCCGTCGCGGACCGCTCCCGTCCCTGGCCTTAAAAACGGCCGTCCATGCCGAGGACATCGTTCAAAGCGCTCCCCTTTTCCCGGACTTGGCCGCCGCCGTCGCCGACCGCGAGGCCGTTTTCGCCGCTTCGGCCAAACCCCGCAAAGCCGCCGGGGCGGAGTCCCTGACCGAAGCGGTGGCCAGGATTTTCGCCTTTCCCCCCTCCACCCGTATTGGACTTCTTTTCGGCAACGAAAGGACCGGGCTTTTAACGGAGGAATTCCGGCACGCTAATTTTGTCTTCACCATCCCGCAGGCCGGACGCCAGCCTTCCTACAACCTGGCTTCCGCCGTCCTTTTGACTCTGTTCGCCTTGTTCACCGCGGCGGGAAATTTTTCCTCCGAACGAGCCAAGCCGCTGGAGCGAACGGCGCAGGAGGAGACGATCGGACTCATCCTGAGAAAGCTGGAAGCCAAGAAATTCATCCACCCGGGAAACCGCGATCATGTCGCGGCCATGATTTATGACCTTTTCGGCCGCCTGGCCATGACCGATAACGACCGGCGTCTTCTCCTGGCTCTGTTCGCCAAGGGAGTCGATCCCTCATGACCTACGGTCCCGTCTCCCTGCCCGGAACTCAAGGCCGGGCCAATTCACTCAAGGAGCGTTTTCATGCCCGATAACGAAATTCTCGTCACCCTTCCCGGCGGAAGCCGGGTGGACGCCCGATTCAGGGGTTTTACCATTGCCACCGACCAACCCGCTTATGCCGGCGGGACCAACACCGCCCCGTCGCCGTTTGATCTTTTCCTGGGTTCGCTGGCGACCTGCGCCGGGTATTATGTCCTGGCCTTCTGCCTGGAACGTCATATCCCCACGGACGGCATCTCCCTGATCCAGCGGATGGAAAGGATTCCTCCGTCCAAGCTGATCACGAAGATCGCCATCGACATCCGTCTTCCGGCCGGTTTTCCCGTCAAATACAAGGATGCCGTGATCAAGGCCGCCGATCAATGCGCGGTCAAGGCTCACCTAGCCTTTCCTCCGGACTTCGAGATCACATCCTCGATCGCCGGATAATCGGCTTATCGCTCTTACCTCCCCGCCTCGGGCAGCCAGAGATAATAGAACCCGCTCTTGAGGTTCGGCAAATAGCGTTCCCAGGCGTTTTCGATTTTCGGCAACGCCGCGGCCAGGTTCGAAGCATAGATGTTGGTTTTGGATTTCGGATAGTAGGTCAGGCCGACGACGCGGGCCGCCTTCAGCCCGGCCAGGCGCAGGGCTTTTTGAAGAGCCGAATCGAAATATCCGATCTCGTCGATGAGCTTGAGCTGGAGGGCCTGTTTGGCCGTATAGACGCGGCCGTCCGCCAGCGGCCGCAGTTCCGCTTCGGTCAGCTTGTTTCCCCGGCCCTTGACGACGACGGCAAGAAAGCCCTCGTAGTATTCATCGATGACGGCCTGAAAGGACTTCTTTTCCTCCTCCGTCATGGTCCGGAAAGGGCCGCCCGAGTCCTTCATGCCGCCCGACTTGATCACCGTCATCCGGACGCCGATTTTGTCGAAAAGCGCCTCGACGCCGGGGAACATCGAGATGACTCCGATTGATCCGGTGATGGCGGTGGGATGGGCGATGACCGCGTCGCAGGCCTGGGCGATGTAAAAGCCGCCCGAAGCGGCGACACTCATCATCAGCCCGACGACGGGTTTGCCGGTCCGTTCCTTGAATTTGAGGATTTCCCGATAGATGATATCGCTGGCCGTGACTTCGCCGCCCGGAGTCTCCAAGCGCAGGATGATGGCCTTGACCGCCGGATCGGCCGCCGCCCGCCACAGCCGGGTATAGACTTTTCCCAGGATATCGCCTTCCCGGGACAGGATACCGGTCTCGACCAGCGTGCTGATCGTGCCTTCGATATCGATGACGAGGACCTTGTCGGCGGACGGGTTCGGCTGGAGGACGACTTCCTGAAGAGTGTCGGAACCCAGGAAATCGATATGGAAATTCGTCGAACAGGCGGCCGAGGCCAGCCACACGACGACGAGAATGAGGGGGGGGGACGTTCGTCTCATCAGAATCTCCTTCCCATTTTAATTCGGTATGTTTGGCCGATTTTTGCGGTTTCCCCATGGAGGCCGGCGGTCGAAAATCCGGGGCCGGGTTTTAGCCGGTCCCCGATCCTTATTTGGGGCCGATGACCCGGACGGCCTGGGGGATCACTTTAAGTTCGAGTTCGTGCCGCCTTTCGAGAATCTCGCCGTTGTATTGGGCGTGGAGCATGAGGCCGCGGATGATCATGCGCCGGGCTTTGAAGTGTTTGAGATACTGCTGGTAGCGGCCTATATAAATGAGGGGAAAATTCAGAAGATAATTGTAAGAACGGATATCGAACAGGGTCACGTCGAGATAGCCGTCGTCGATCCGGGCCTTGGGCGCGACCACCCAGCCGTAGCCGAAATGGTTTGTCTTGTTGACAACGCAGTCGAAGAGCTTCAGGTTGAGCGTTTTGCGGTCGAACGACCGTCCCTTGTCGTCGCGGCCGTCGAAAAGATCGATCTCCATGGGCTCCCGTGGACAGGTCAACAGGCTGGTCGAGGCCAGGAGATGGCCAGCGAGCCCTGGAATCTTGGTCTGGACTTTGCGATGGGTGACCATCCCCGTCGCTCCGATACTGACGAAGCTGGCTACCCGGCCTCCGATGTCGATGAGATCGATGGTCCGCGGCGTGCCCCGAAAGAACGTCCGCAAGGCCGGCTTAACGGCTTTGGGTATGAAGAGAGATTTACGGACCGCGTTTCCACTGCCATAGGGTATGATCCCCATGACGACCTCGTTCCTCCGACCGGAATCGATGACTCCCTGCATCACGTCGGACAGCGTTCCGTCGCCCCCCACGATGACGATGACGTCGTTTTCCAAGCTCAGCCGTTTGGCTTGCTCCATCATATCGGCTTTTCCGATGGTCTGATCGTAAACCCGGCCGGGAAACAGGCGTTCAAAATACTCCCGGAGTCTGGGATTACGCTTCCATTTTCCGCGAGCCGAATTCGGGTTGACGACGACGACGATGCTTTTCCCGCTTAGAAACGGCGATATCTTATGATGAGGCATACTGAATCCTATTTAAACACTATTTTTACCACGTTAAACCGAATTAGACAACTTTGCCGTCCCCATTCTTTGCGCCGGGATCCACTCCTCCATTGTTTAGACGACCGAGCGCTGCTTTAGCTTCCCTCCCGTCGCTTCGGGCACCGCTTCGTTCGTTTGTTTAACCCCGAACGGGGTCGTGACCTAGGTTTTTCAGGATCGTCTCAAGATTCGGTTCGCGAATCTTGAGGCCTAACTGGTAGCCGTAAGGACATCGTGAACAGAATTCTGAATCTTTCGAGAAATGTTATATGTTAAGACCTGACCCCCAATACTGGGAGTCGAATGGGTTTATTGCATCCCCTCCGCTCTTGGGCTACAATTCCGGCCGCCCCGAAACACCAGGACGATCATGAAGTCGCTTCAAAAAGTCATTGCTGTCCGGGACCGCAGGTTTCTGTTCAAAGTCGAGGATTCCGCTTCGGTCTCGGACTACGGCCGCTACGAGAGAATACGCGAGCGGATCTGGCGGTTTCCCGAGGACGCTCTGCCCAGTCCGCGCAATCTGTTGTGCGAAAATTTTCTGCATGACGGGTCAAGCCTGTTCATAGCCGTCTACGCCGCCGCCGAGGACGGATCGCTGACCGAATCCGAGGAAAGCCTGGCCGGTTTCGCCTACGGTTTCGTCGGATGCGCCGACAAATCCATCGCCTTCCGGTCGCCTGAAAACCTCCGCTTTTATGCCCAATACCTGGGCGTTCTCCCCCTCTACCGGAGCGACGGCCTCGGTGTTCTGATCAAGGAATTTCAGCGTCAGGCCGTTCTTGACCTTCTCGGCGTGGGTGAAATCGTCTGCACCTACGACCCCCTGGTCGGCGTAAACGCCCACCGCAACATCCATTTGTTCGGAATGGATGTCCTTGATTACAGAGAGGACGTCTACGGCGGGTTCGGCGGCCTTCTCAATCGGACCGACGTCCCGACCGACCGCTTTTTCATGTCCTGGAAATTGAAATCCGCGACGGCCCGTCCCCATTATGATTTGGCCGACCTGTTGGAGGGACGCGGCCTCGTCCTCCGGGTCGAACGACGGACGGCGGCCGGCCGGTCCGGTCCCCTCGATTGCGAAACGGTCCGCGGCTTCGCTCTACCCGCCGACATCGGCGAGTTCGCGCTCGTCCGTATTCCCCGCGAATTCTATGTTCTCCTCCGGGAGACCGATGTGGACGACCCGGGTGTCCGACGGATTCCCGTGGATTGGCGTCTGCGCACCCGCGAGGCTTTCCAAGACTTGTTCGAGCGGGGCTTCAAGGTCGTGGACTTCCGTCAGGTCCTGCGACCCGATTCGGAAAACTACTACGTCCTGCGGCATTCCTGATGATCCCATGAGCCGCCGTTTCCGTCGCTTGACCTTCCGCGATTACCTCGATTTTGCCCTGTCCGATCTCGGACAAAGGAAGCTCCGGACGTTTCTCACATCGTTCGGCGTGACGGTGGGCATCGGCGCCCTGGTGGCCATGATCGGCTTCGGCAAGGGGATGCAGAAAAACGTCACCGATAATTTCGCCAAGCTCGATCTTTTCAATTCCATCACCGTGCTGCCGCCGGGTTCGGGCCCCTCTTTTCTTTCCCGCCGGGGGGCCGGGGATCCTCTCCCGAGGGAAAAAAAGATCGGTCGGGTCATCCTAGATGATTCCGCGGTCCGGACGATCACAAGCCTCGAGGGAGTCGAGAGCGTTTTCCCGGAAATCCGATTTCCGGCCATGGTCCGCCTCGATGGCGCCGAGGAATTCCGTTTGATCCAGGTCGTCCCGGCGCGGGTATCCGCTTCCAAGGCGATCACCGTCTCTCCCGGCCGGCCGTTCGAGAATGACGATGAACCCGCCGCGATCGTCAGCGGCGCTCTTCTCCGGCGGTTGGGGATTTCCGATCCCCCGGCCGCGCTTAACCGCTCCATACGGATTGCTTCGTTGGCCGTCGATCTCAAGGGTTTTGACCCTTCCCGGATCGGAGATTACCTCAGCGGCAATAAACTGCCTTTCCGGGAAGACGCCGCATCGTTCACCATCGTCGGGGTCATGGAGTCGACGGGATTTGCCGGGCCGACCCCGTTGGCCAGCGATATCCTCATCCCGCCCGGGCCGGCCGGCCGGATGTCCAAAATTCCCGTAACCAATCTTTGGGATCTTTTCAGGGCAGGGGAGGGCGGCCTGGGCTATTCGGCCGTCAATGTCCGGTTGTCGAAACCGGCCGCGTCCGAGTCCGTCAAAAAAGCGGTCCGGGATTTGGGGTTTTCCACGTTTTCTCTGCTCGACCAATTCGAGCAGATCAAGACAAGCTTCGTTTTCATGGATATGATGATGGCGGCCATCGGCATGATCGCCATCTTTGTGGCTTCCCTGGGAATCATCAACACCATGGTCATGTCCGTCCTGGAGCGGACCTCCGAGATCGGGATTATGAAGGCCGTCGGAGCTTCCCCCGGAGACATCCAGAAGGTTTTTATTTTCGAATCGAGTACGATCGGGTTTTTCGGAGGGGTTTTCGGACTCGGCTTGGGCTGGACGGCGAGCCGGGTTATCAACCGCGTCATTAATTATCTAGCGGCCCGCCAGGGTATTCCGCCGCTCGAGTATTTTTGCTTCCCTCTCTGGCTTCTCCTGGGCGCCGTCATTTTCGCCGTTCTGATCAGTCTGACGGCCGGGATCTACCCGGCCCGGAGGGCGGCCAAGGTGGATCCGGCCGTCGCGCTCCGTCACGAATAGGCTCGGGCTAGGCGGGCCAAACGCGTGCGTCGGCCGCGAATCTGATATAATCCCCCTCCGCCACTCACCCTTGGAGGCTTCCATGACCAAGCGTCCCCGATTCATCGGCCGGGCTTTCCTTGCGTTGGCCGTCGCGGCTCTGGCCGCCTGCGCCACAGAGCCCCTCAAGCTTGACGACGCCTCGCTCGAGGCCAAAGCCAAGGACATTCATGGCCGCATCCTGTCGGTGGATACGCATTGCGATACGCCGATGATGATGCTTCGAGGGACCTGGGATATCGGCCAACGGCACGAGCCAGGCCAACAGGGAAGCGGGCTGATCGACTTGCCCCGGATGAAGGAGGGGTGTCTCGACGCCCTCTTTTTCGGCGCCTTTGTCGGTCAGGGCGAACTGACCTCCCAGGCCTATGCCAAAGCCAAGGAGCGGGCCGACCAGCTCATCGACGCCATCGATAAGATGTGCGAAAAATACCCCGGCCTGGTGGCCAAGGCCACGACCCCCGCCGATGCGGCCCGGATCAAGAAAACGGGAAAACGCATCGCTTTCATCGGGATGGAAAACGGCTATCCCCTGGGCACGGATTTATCCCTCGTCGCGGCATATGCCAAGCGCGGCGTCCGTTATATCACCCTGACCCATTCCTCCGACAATCAGATATGCGATTCCGGCACCGACCGCCGGAATCCCGAGGACAAGGGGTTGTCCGTATTCGGCCGTCAAGTTGTGGCCGAATGCAACCGGCTCGGTGTTATGATCGATGTTTCGCACATGTCGGATAAATCGTTCGCCGACGTTCTGGCCGTCTCCAAGGCGCCCATTTTCGCCTCCCACTCCTGCTGCCGCGATCTGTGCGACAATCCGCGTAATCTGACCGACGGAATGATCAAGGCGCTGGCCGCCAAAGGCGGCGTGATTCAAATGTGCTTTCTTTCCGGCTATCTCAAGACCCCTCAGCCCAATCCTGAGCGGGACAAGGCGCTGAAGGACCTCGAGGCCAAGTACGGCCCCCGGCGCAACGTCCAAAGCATCGCCGACGCGACGATCCGGGCCCAGGCCGCTCAGGCGTACCAGATCGTCATGCAGAAATACCCCGGCGAGCGGGCCGCGGTGATGGATGTGGTCGATCATATCGAGCATGTCATCAGGCTCGTGGGTGTGGATTATATCGGCATCGGGACGGACTTCGACGGCGGCGGCGGTGTCGCGGGCTGTGCCGACGTGAGCGAGATGTTTCATGTGACCATGGAGCTCCTGCGCCGCGGCTACTCCGAAAAAGACATCGCCAAGATCTGGGGTGGCAATATTATGCGCGTTCTCCAGAAGGTGATCGACGGCGTCCCGGGGGTAAACTTCCGCCGCCCAAACCCGTCCCTTGACCAGTCGGATTTGGGATAAGCCGAAAGGGAAAGCAACTCAGTCGAAATCTATCTTTTCGACTTGCTTGTAAAGAATATTTACGTTAGTATTAAACAAGAACGGACTAAATTTCTTTTTTTTCAATTGCTTAGGCTTTATTTATTGTCCTTTGCTTTCTGGCATAAACCTTGCTTTATTCATATCCTTTCCCACCACCGGGGAAAGAATTAATTATTGAGGACGAAATGCCCATGAGACCGATATATTCATTCCGGAGGCTGGCCGCCGGGATTGTCCTGGGGGCGGCTTTTCTGGCCGCCGCGCCCCCGTCCGTCCGAAACCCGGAAGATTTGCCGAAAATGGGCGGGATGATCCGCGTCCGCGATTTTACCGCCATTCTCAAACCTGAGCTTGATCCGGCCGTCGATTCGTGGATTTTCGTCACCCAGCAGATTTTCGAGGGGCTGGTCCGCCTGGACAATAAGCTCGACCTCGTACCCGCCTTGGCCGAGTATTGGATCGTTTCCGAGGACCGCCTCAAGACGACATTCATACTCAGACGGGGAGTCCGGTTTCACCATGGCCGGGAGTTGGACGCTCAGGATGTCAAATTTTCCTTCGAGCGGCTTTTGCGGCCGGAAACCAAGTCCCCGTACGCGGCGCTTTTCGCCCGTAAAGTCGTGGGCGCCGCGGAATTCCGGGAGGGAAAAGCCGACGATGTTTCCGGCTTCAAGACGCCCGAAAAGTTCGTTTTCGAGGTCTCCTGGAAATCCCCTTATGTTTCGGCGCTGTACCTGCTCGGCATGAGTTTCTGCAAGGTTCTTCCCCGCGATCTGGTCATGGCGCAGGGCCGGAATTTCTTCGCCAAACCTTCGGGGACGGGTGCGTTCCAATTCGCCAGCTGGGTGCGCAGCCCGCATCTCGATATCGTCGGAGCCCGCCTCGAGCGCAATCCCCGGTATTACGGACGACGGGCCTATCTCGATGCCATCGAATACAGCCCGCATTTCACAGTCGATCATTTTATGGACGGCGAGGTGGACGCCATGCCGTTTCTCTCCGAACGTCTGGCCAATTCCGGATGCCAAGTCCTGCAAGGCGGACCCTACAATTCGACCTATCTTCTTCTCAGCTGCCGGAACGCCCCTTTCGACCGCGCCGCGGCCCGCAAAGCGGTCGCCGCCGCTCTCGACAAAGACCGGCTGGCCCAGACCGGGGGCGGTTCCGAGTACGTCCGCCGTCCGACGGCCAACTTCATCCCCGCCGTTCTGCCCGGATTTTTTCCTCTGGATGTCCCGATGGGCGCCGACCCGGAGGCGGCCCGCCAGGGTCTGGCCGAATTGGGATATCCGGCCGAGAAGAGATTTCCCGAAGTCCGCTTGTATTACCCGGGACCGCGGACGGATGCCGGCCTCAATTTCGTTCGCGAGCTTCAGCGCCAATTGGCCCAGGTCGGAATCCCCGTCACGACGAAGTATTTCAGTTCACTTAGCGAACTGCATGACGCTAAAACTCCGTTCCTTGTCCTCCTGACTTGGAAGATGGATTATCCCGACGCCGAGAACGTCCTTTTCCCCCTGTTCGGCGCGAATTCGGAATGGAATCTTTCATCGGGCGGGTATTCCTCCCCGGAGATGGACAGGCTGCTCGAAGAATCGTCGGCCGAAAAAAGCTGGACGCGGCGGAGCGATCTATTCCGGCGGATGGAAAAAATCCTGTTCCAGGATATGCCCGCTGTTCCCCTTTATGCCGAGGAAGAGCGTCTGGCCGTGCAGTCCTGGGTCCGGGGCGTCCGCCTCCCGCCCTTGGGGTTCTGCTATATCGACGCGAAAGATATCTGGGTTGATCGAAAAGGACCGAAACCTTGACCGTCCCCATCTCCATCCAGAAGCGGTTCACCATCTGGGTCGCCGCTCTGGTCGTCGTCCTGGTCGGTTCCATCCTGTGGGTCATCGAAAAGCGTGAAGTCAACACCATCTTCGACGAGTTCCGGAATCGCGGCCTGCTGTTCGCCCGAAACCTGGCCGAGCTCAACCAGCGCTCTTTGCTGGTCTGGGACATCGAAGCCCTCCAAGCCAGCGTCGAGGAACAAATCGACGCGACCCGCCTGTATATCGTCTTCTATGACCGCTACGCCACCCCCATCGTCTTCAACAGACAGATCACCGAACAGCAAAGCCTCATCAACTCCAGCCGGCTTCAGGGCGCCGTGGATGAAACGAGCGTGTATGCCCAGCCTCAAGAAGTCTATCTGGGCAAGAAGGTCCGGCGGGTCCTGGAAGTCGAAGTCCCGGTTTTCGTCCGCGGATCGGAAAGCAAGTGGGGCTCGGTTAAAATGGCTCTTTCGCTCGATGGTCTGAACGCCGAGATCCGACGGACTCGCCTTGTCCTCATCCTGATCGGGGCGGGGGGGCTATTTTTCGGCATCCTCGGCGCAACAGTCTTGTCCCGGCGCATCACCAGGCCGATCAAGAAACTCTCTGACGGAACGGTCCGGATTTCCGGGGGGGACTTCAGCTATAAGATCGAGATCGGCTCTCATGACGAGATCGGCAATTTGGCCCGCAGCTTCAACGATATGAGCGAAAAACTGCGACAGACCCAGGCCGCCATCGAAGATGCCCATAAAAGACTCCTGCAATCCGAGAAATTGGCCCAGGTCGGCCGCATGGCCGCCACGATCGCCCATGAGATCCGCAACCCCCTGACCTCGGTCAAGCTCAACATCCAGAAAGTCCTGAGCAGCCCCCACATTGATGAGACCGAACAGGAACACATGGCCTTGTCCGAGGAAGGCATCGCCCAGATCGAGCGGTTCATCAAGGAGCTTCTCAATTTTACCCGCGTTTCCGAGCTTCAGAAAGCCAAGTTCTCCATTGACCAAGTCCTCGACGAGAGCGTCAAGATGCTCAAGGACGCTTTGGCCGAAAAATCCGTAGCCGTGGAAAAACGGTACGCTTCCGGCCTGCCCGAGCTGACCATTGACGGCGACCGTCTGCGCCAAGTCTTTACCAACGTCCTGCGCAACGCGGCCGAGGCCATCGGAGAAGGCGGCCGGATTTCGATCACGACGTCGCGGGTCGAGGACTTCGGCAAGTGCTGTGTCTGCGTCCGCGTATCGGACAATGGTCCCGGAATTCCCGCCAAGGACTGGGACAATATCTTTGAGCCGTTTTTTTCGACCAAACCCCAGGGATTCGGACTGGGGCTGGCCAACGCCCGGAAGATCGTCGAACAGCATAAAGGCACGATTAAGGTGGCCCGGAACAAGGACGCGGGAACGGCCTTCGAGATCCACCTGCCGTGCGAGGGAGAACCATGAAATCCATCCTGATCATCGATGACGACGCCCTCATTCGCAAGACTCTGGCCTCGCACCTGACGAAACAGGGATTCGAGGTGCGTACGGCCGAGGACGGCGAGAGAGGGCTGGGCGCGGCGGCCGAGTTCTCCCCCGACCTCATCCTGTGCGACATCCGCCTGCCCGACATCGACGGGCTGGAGGTTTTGCGGCGTCTCAAGACGACGGGGGCCGAGGCGGACGTCGTGATCATGACCGCTTACGACGATATGAAGACAACGGTCGAAGCGGTCAAACTCGGCGCGTTCGAATATCTGGTCAAGCCTCTCGATTATGTCGCCCTCGATCTGACCGTGGACAAAGTCTTTCAGGTCCGGGCCCTCGAAGACCGGGTCAGCTATCTCCTGGGGGAAAAATCCAAAGAATACACCATCGACAACATCATCGGACGTTCGGGTTTGATGCGAGAAGTGTTCAAACTTATCGGCTCGGTCGCCACGACGCGGACGAACATTCTCATCCAGGGGGAAAGCGGTACGGGCAAGGAACTCGTGGCCAAGGCCATCCATTACAATAGCCCCCTTCGCGACGAGCCGTTCATCGTCATCAACTGCTCGGCGATCTCGGACACATTACTGGAATCCGAGCTCTTCGGGCACGTCAAGGGCGCTTTCACCGACGCCCATTGCGAGACCAAGGGCAAGTTCGAGATCGCCGGAAGGGGATCGCTTTTCCTGGACGAGATCGGCGACATCTCGCCCAACCTGCAGTCGAAGCTCCTGCGCGTCATTGAAACACGCGATTTCATGAAAGTGGGCGGGGAGAAGGTTCTCAAGACGGAAGCCCGGATCATCGCCGCCACGAACCAGAACCTGCGGACCCTGATCGAGTCCGGGAAATTCCGCGAAGACCTCTACTACCGGCTCAAGGTCGTTGAGATCCACATGCCGACATTGCGCGACCGCAAGGAGGATATCCCCGATCTGGTGGCTTATCTCCTGGAGAAGATCAATCGCGAGCTTCGCAAAAATGTCCGGAAGGTTCCCGAGGACGTGATGCGGGCCCTGGCCGAAATGCCCTGGAAGGGTAACGTCCGAGAGCTCGAAAACGCTCTGACCCGGGCGGTCATCCTGGCCAAGGGCGATGTCGTCCTCAAGGAAAATCTGCCCCTGGATCTGGAGGAAAAAAGTCTCTTTGCCCGGTCCCTGACCTCCCTCGAGGATGTGGAGAAGGAGCATATCCGGTACGTGCTGGCTTCGGTCAAAGGCAGCAAAACGCGGGCCAGCCAGATTCTCCAGATCAGCCGACCCACTCTGGACAAGAAGATCAAGGATTACAACCTCGAGGTCTAGACGGCGGCCTTCAGTTTATTTACCGCCCGTGTAAATTACTTTAGCGCGGCCGTTTTCCGGAACGATTTTCCCCCTGTACGATGATTGCTATAAATGGCACGAATCTGGCACATACAAGAAGCGAGGCTTTAGAGAAAGGATATGACATGCTAGGCAAAAAAATCGTCGTGGTGGACGACGAAGAATCCATCCGCAAAACGTTTTTCCTCCTGCTCAACACCAAATACCGTGTTTATCCGGCCAAAGACGCGGAGGAGGTCCTGGATAAGTTCAAGGGCCTCGCGTTCGACCTTATCATCGCCGATCTGCGTCTTCCCGGCCGCGACGGCGTCGAACTCATTACTGAATTGCGCCGCCTGGGGTATCGCGGGGAGGTCATCCTCATCTCGGCCCATGCCGAACTCGTCGACCCTTCCAAGCTAAGCCGGCTTCGGATCGGCCACTTTTTCGCCAAACCGCTCGACCTCAATGCCTTGAGCCGGTCTATCGACTATCTTTTAACCAAGGATGAAGGGGCTCAACCCCGCGCCTGACACGGCCGAAACAGGGCGGCCGGTCCCCGGCGGGGGCCGGTCCCGAGGGGGAACACGTTAGAGGTTCCCCCTCGAACCGATTTTATACATTCGCGATTCTTCGGCGCCTGTTTTTTGATACAATGACCGCGCCATGAGCCGCGTGGTTGCAGTTCCGACCCGCTTTTTTCCGCCCGGGTCGGATTTTGGCTTTTCCCCCGTCCAACATCGAAGGCGGATTTTCGCCGGATTCGCGGCCTCGCTGGCGCTCCTCGTTTCCGGACTTGAGGCTCGCCTCCTGCGGGTTCCCCGGGATCACGAAACGATCAAGGGGGCCGTCGCCGCGGCCTTCGACGGCGACGTCATCGAAGTCGACAACGGATTCTATTTCGAAAAAAACATCGTCCTCGACAAGCGGATCTGCGTCCGGGCCAAAAACCTCTTTGGGGCGGTCATCGGCGGATCGGAGGAACCCGGCACGGCGGTGTTCATCGTCCGGGCAGAGGTCGAAATCTTCGGTTTCATCCTCAAAAATTCCTATCTTGGCATTCTCCAACGCGACAGCCCCGACGTCGCTTGGACGGGTCGGGATCTGGCCTTTTTCAACATGAAGTGCGCCGTATCCGTCGATGACCGGGAAATGAACATCGGTCTGGCCCGCCTTGCTAACATCTTTGCCGACAGTTGTGAAACCGCCTTTATGTGCAATGATGCCCGCGGGATGGAGATCGAGCGGTGTTTCATTTCCGGGGCCGTTGAGGTTTTCAACGGGAGCGATCATTTGCGCTTTGCCGTGGATCGGGCGGTTCTCTGGAATTGCCAATCCGTATCCCGGGAAGGATCAGGAGTTTTCCCCGCTCCGGCCGCAAGCCGGATCGAACTCGGCCCGAACATCCATATTTTCCGGCCCACTGATCCGCCCGCCCGCCGCCGGGAATTTCCGCGACGTTTGAACGCCGTCTTCGGCCAGGATCTTCGTCCGTCGGGCAGGCTGGATAACCAGCCGCGCCGACGGGATGCCCTCGTCTTGACGGTGTTGGGGGAGTTCTTCCTTGAAACCCGGGAGTGGAGCCGGGCGGCTTCTCATTTCCGGTCGGCGTTGGCGACCGCCTTGGCGACAGGATTGGACGAAATCCGCTGGCGCGCCGATTATGGGCTGGGCCTGGCCGCCGAGGGCGCGGAAGATCGGGCCGCGGCCATCGATTATTTCAAGAAAACGGTTTTCGTCATCGAGCGGATCGGCATCGGATTGCCCCTGGGCATTTTCCAGTCGGGATTCCGAAAGGATAAAATCAATGTTTATGAGAAACTCATTCATCATTTGATGGACGAGCACCGCCGGACGCCCGCCGCCGGCTTCGACCGCGAGGCCTACTTCTTTGCCGAGCGTTCCAAGGCCCGGGGACTGCTGTCCGGCTTGCCTTTGATGGCCGGAAATCAGGCTCCTGTCTCCGACCCCGTGCTGCGGAAAGAAGAAATGCGCTTGACTCGGGCCGTCACCCGCTTTCAAAGCGAACTCCAAAGGGCGGATTTGTCCTTGGGAAAGCGCGGAGAAATCCTGCGCCGGCTCGACGAAGCCGAGGGCGCACGGCGGGATTTCATCCTTCGGATGCGCCGGCGGGAATCCGGCGGGAATCCGGCCGGCCCCGTCGGGCCTTACCGAATTGACGCCGTCCAGATGAATCTCCCGGACAGGTCGACCGCGCTTATCGAATATATGATCGGCGAGGAATATTCCTGCGTCTTCCTGGTCACCCGGGACGGACTGGCGGCCGCTTCTTTGCCTTCCGAAAAGGAGATCAAACTCCTGGCGGCGAATTACATTAAATTTCTGACTCTTCGCGGTTCGGCCGATTTCAAGGGATGGGCGGGAGGCGCCCGCCTGCGTCGGATGCTTCTCGGTCCCTTCGAGGAGCGATTGGGCCGGGGCATTAAAAAGCTCATCATCGTCCCCGACGGTGTTCTTCATTACCTTCCTTTTGAGGCGTTGATCCGGGAGGAGCCCTGGGCCCCGGCGGCCGCGAAGGCTCGTCCCCTGACTGCGCGTTTCCTAATCGAGGATTTTTCCGTCGGCTACGGCGCCTCGGCTTCGTGTTTGATCGACCTCCGAGCGCGTTCGGTCCCCGGCCGACCGGCCATGGATTTTCTGGGAGTGGCCAACCCCTATCCCATGAAGGCGTTCGGATTATCGACCGGGGAGAAGCGTATTTACCCGGCCCTTCCTTTCGCCCGCCGGGAAATCCGGACAATCCGGGGCTTGTTTCCGGCCGGGCGGAGCACCATACTCCTGGGCCGTGACGCCCAGGAACGCAATCTCCTATCCCTCCGCCTGGCCGATTACCGCATCCTTCATTTTGCCGCGCATGGGCTCTTTGACGACCGCAACTGGTGGCGCTCATCCCTTCTCCTGCTCGGCGATGAGTTCGGTGAGCAGGACGGCTTTTTTCAGCCGGCCGATATCGACCCGCTCCGTTTGAACGCCGATCTGGTCGTCTTGTCCGGATGCGAAACGGGGAACGGATTGCTGGAAAAAGGAGAGGGGCTGACGGGCTTGTCCCAGGCTTTTCTCCGGGCCGGTGCCCGCGCCGTGCTCCTCAGCCTATGGAGCGTCAACGACAAGACGACGAACGATTTCATGGAGTTGTTCTACGGTCATTTGACCTCGGGCAAGATCGCGACCGAGGCCTTGCGTCTGACCAAGCTGGACCTGCTCCGGACAAAAAACCATCATCCCCGGACTTGGGCGGCTTTCGTCCTGCTGGGGAATTCCTAGCCGGATCATTTTCTTAGCTTGGTATACTCGCGAATTCCGGGAGGCCGCTATTCTCCCGCTTCCCCTTTTTCTGATAGCCCATCGGAATTCATGAAGAATCCGGGTTGTTAATGCCCGAGCGGCAGTCGGGCCGGAACGGCGCGTCTCTTCCGTCAGCGCGGGGCGTCGATTTGAAAATCGACCTGGTCGGTCGCGATTTTTCTGTTTAAATCGTCGAAGGCTTCGATGCTCCAGATGTAGATTCGGCCTTTTTCCAGCCGCCCGGCTACTTCGGTGGGAAGCTTAAAGAAATCGGCTTCCGTGGCCACGCGGGGAAGGATGATGCGCAAGCGGTCGTCGACGAGTTCGATGAAGAACAATTCTGCCCCGGCCGCCCGGGACCAGCGCAACACGTCCGGCGTCGAGGTTACTCCCCCCCGGGGATAAATGAGTCTGAGTGAGGTGTCTGCGCGCCCGCGGACGGTGTTTTCGGATACCCGGTGCTGAACAACGAGAAAAACGGCCGTGCCGGCGATAACAAGAAGAATCGCCGTAACGACCGCGCGGGGTATGGACCAAGTGAATCGCCGGCCCGCTTTCCCGGCCGTTTTTCGACGGCGGCAGGGACTCCGAGCGTTGCCCGGTAATCCAATTCCGCCGCCCAAGCCTGTCCCTTGACGGAGGGCGCGGGCTTCGTCCAGGCTGGCGGCCGCCAGGCTTTCGAATTCCGGAAGGCGTCCGTGGATTTCCGCGCTGACCTCGCGCAATACATCGAACCGGATTCGGCAGGCGGGGCAGTCGAGGGTATGATCCACAAGCCGCCGGCCCGAAGAGGGCCGGCTTTCACTCCGAAAGAACTTCTCGAACTTTTCCCGCGGCGGGCAGGCCGTCTTTCCAGTTCTCATCGCTTTTCCCCTTTGTCGTTTCCGCCCCCATCCTTTTTTCTTTATCGTATTTTTTTCTCAGGTCCGACAATCCCCGATAAAACAGATGTCTGACCTTGGGAAGCGTCCAGCGGAGATATCTGGCCGTCTCCGCAAGGTCCATCCCGGCCAGATGGAGATTGATCACCACCCGCCTTTTCGCGGGCAGAGACTCGATGAGATCCCTGAGATGTCGGCGCAGATCGAATGCTTCCAGATCCGGCTCATTCACCAGGCCGGAAAGAGCTCGATCCGGTCCGTTTTTCTCCAGGTACTCATCCAGAGATACTTCCCGCCATCGCGACTCCAGAACGTCGAGGGCCGTGGTCGTTACGGCCTTCCATAAATAAGACTCCAACTGCTCGATTTTTTTCCCATGCGAAATCGATTTCCACATCTTCAAATTGATTTCCTGTTCCACGTCTTCGCGCTCGGCGGGGCGAAGGTCGGGAAACTTGCGGGCCAGGACAATACGCGTACAGCGGGAAATTTCCGCCAGCAGGCGTTTTGTCGCGGTCGGACACTCAGTATCCAAAAAATTTCCACTCCTATCCTTGGGGGTCATCTTATCAGGATGGCGATATGCCTTCAATAGGTCAATTTTTCCATTTTTAAAAAAAGTGGGAAATAAATGCGATATCCGCTGTCTATTTATGTATGGAACCAATAGCCGTGGGGCTCCTCCCCGTCGCATATAGAGTCGAAAGCCTTTTCTTGGGCGAAAGAGGGATACCGAGTAGTCTTGTGTCGTAAACTTTTCTCCTGCCTGTAAACTTTTCTTACGTAATTCCGCGCCGTTTAAAGCGAAGTTTGAAAATTCAGGCGGGAAAAACATGAATTTTCGACTCTATGTTGGCATGGAATTTGCATATAAGATGGTATCGGCACTTCCCGAGTGCCTGCTTATAAACCTTTCAACTCTCTTCCTTTCAGTGAGGAGGCGAAAGAGCCCCAAGCTCTTTCGCCTCTTTTTTTTGCACTCCGGAAGGGAGTACCTGCTTTAGGGTGAAAGTCCCTAACACGCCGGACAGGGGGAATCGTCTCCCCGTGCGTACAGACTGCAAGTTCTTCACTGTCGAGGCCGGGCGTGCACTGCCCGGTTGACAAGCCGGGTCCGACGCCGTTAGGATGGCGGAGATGTCGAATCAGCAACGAAAAACAAACTTCGTTCTTCTGTCCTTCGGATGGGCCGGCCTGGCCTTGTCCTTAAGCGCCCAGACGACTTCACCGGAAGCTCTGAGCGAGGCCGGGCATTGGCGGCGGGCTAGGACCGCGGCCGAAGAGATGTTGAGGACGAACCCGAACGATCAACGGGCCCAGTTCCTGATGGCCAGGTGCCTGGAGACAGCCGGGGACTTGGGGGGCGCTTTGGCCTTGGCCGAGAAGGTTTCGGAGCGTGATCCTAAAAACCCCGATTATCACGTCCTGTTGGCTTTGATCCACGGCCGCCGGGCCCAGAGCGCCGGCGTCCTCAAGCAGGTCGGCTTGGCCCGGCGCATCCGCAAGGAGGCCGAGACGGCCCTGACGCTCGACCCGCGCCATGTCGAAGCTCATCTCCTCCTGATCGAGTTTTACCGCCAGGCCCCAGGCATCGTCGGCGGCGACAAAGAGCGATCCCGTCGGTTGGCCGAGGAGCTTGTCGTCATCGCGCCCGCCCGCGGTTATATCGTGCAGGCTGGGTTCTTGAGGCGGGAGGCGGGCTCGGCGGGCAGAGTCGAGGAGCTCTATAAAAAGGCCGTTGCCTCCGATCCGTCATCCTACCAGGCGCTCACGACTCTGGCCGGATTCTATGCCTCCGGCCGCGAGAAACGGTTCGCCGAGGGAGAGGCGCTGGCCCGCAAGGCCGTGCCGCTGGCTCCCGACCGCGCGGCCGCCTACGGCATCCTGGCCCAATCCTATGCTCTGCAGGCCCGTTGGCCCGAGCTTGAGGCCGTGTTGATGGAGGCGGAGACAAACGTCCCCGATAACCTGGCGCCTTTCTTCCAGGCCGGCCGAACGGTCTTCCAGCAGGGATCGGACTATCCCCGAGCGGAAGCTTTGATACGGAAATATCTTTTGCGCCAACCCGAGCTTGGTGGCCCGTCCCATGCCCAGGCCTGGTGGCGCCTGGGGCTAGTCCTGGAAAAGCAGAACCGGAAAACCGAGGCCGGGGAGGCTCTTCGCCAGGCGGTGGCCCTCGACCCGAAGCTCGAAGGGGCCAAACGGGACCTCAAACGGTTCTGACCGGCCGGGCCGCTGCCGACAGGCCTTTCCGCGAATATCCAAATTCTCAGGCGTAAAATCAAAATTCTTAATTATCGTTGACTTCAAACCATATTCATCCTCTTGAGATGGACGGTGACCAGCGAAGCATCATTCCTGCATTTCGGCTTGGCCATCCATTCCGTCCTGTTATACGTTCGCGGCAAAAATTCCCATTTTATAAATTAGGATACATAGCGCCGCTCAGTATTAACCCTGGACATGCTCCGGACTTTGGTCGAATGGGTTTATTTTTTTGGTGAGAAAAAATACAATAAGCCTGTGTTCGACCTCGCTTTACCCGTTTTTATGGCGGCCGCTTGCGCCGCGGTGCTCGGCGTCGAACGCCGCCGGCTCGAAGCCGCCCGGCGCCGTATCCCGCTCCGCATCGCCGTGACCGGGACGCGGGGAAAATCAACCGTCACGCGCCTCATCGCCGCCGCATTCCGGGATGAAAGCCGCACCGTCCTGGCCAAGACAACGGGGTCAAAACCCGTCCTCATCCGACCGGATGGCTCGGAAACCGAGATCCGGCGACTCGGCCGGCCGTCGATCCTGGAACAGAAATCCGTCCTGTGGGCCGCCGTCCGCGTCCGGGCCGACGTTCTAGCGTCGGAGATGATGAGCATCCGGCCCGAATGCCTGAAAGCCGAGGCCGGAATGATCCTTCGGCCGCATGTCCTCGTAATCACCAATACCAGGCTCGACCATCGTCAGGAAATGGGCCGGACTAAAACCGAAATCGCGTCCGCTTTGGCCAGGGCGATCGTTCCAGGAGCGTTGGTCTTCGTCCCGGAGGAAGAAAACTGTCCGGCCTTCGAGGAGGCTGCGCGTCGTGCCGGGACGCGGCTTGTTGCGGTTCCAACCGAGAGGCTGGGAGACGAGCCGCTGCGCGGCGCGCCCGACGCCGGAGATTTTCCGGAGAACAAGAGACTGGCTCTAGCCGTGGCCGAATGGTTCGGCCTTTCCCGGGAGCGGGCCGCCTCGGGAATGTCCGGGGCCAAGCCCGATTTCGGAGCGCTCCGGGTCTGGCGCATTCCGGATAATGAAAACGGGCCGGATCATTTTGCAGTCAGCGCGTTTGCCGCCAACGACCCCGATTCGACGTCGCGGTCCATCGATTATCTGGCCCGTTCATTTTCGGCCCTCGACGGAAGTCGGATCGGCATCCTGAACTTTCGAGCCGACCGCGAGGACCGGACGCGGCAGTGGTTGGACGCGGCGCGAGAGGGTTTTTTCGCCGGTTTTGCCGGAGTCATTGCCGTCGGCGATCACGCGGCAGCGATCGCCCGCCGCCTGCGCCGCTTTGACCTTGTTGCCGCCGCCGTCCCGGCCGGTCGGCCCGACCGGATCATGGCCGCGGCCCGTGCGCTCGTACCGGCGGGTGAGGGCGCGGTTTTCATCGGGATGGGCAACATCGTCGGTATGGGGACCGCTCTCGTCGAATACTGGATGACCATCGGGGAGAAGATACGATGACCGCCACGATCCTTATCGGACTGGCCGTGGCCCTCTTCTGCGTCGAGATGACAGGGGTTCTTCCGGGCGGCATTATCGTTCCCGCTTATTTGGCCTTCTATGCCGGGGAGCCGTGGCGGATCGCCGCCACCCTGGCCGCGGCCTTCCTAGCGGTCGGATCGTACCGCCTGCTGTCGCGATGGTTTCTATTGTTCGGCCGTCGGCGGTTTGTCTTCATGCTTCTTGTCGGCGGACTGATCGGCCAGGTCTGGCTGATCGTCTGGCCGCGGTTCTTCTCCGCGCCCGTCGATCTCCGTGTCATCGGCTGGATCATCCCGGGTCTTCTGGCCAACACTCTGGCCCGGCAGCGATTCTGGCCCACGCTGGCATCCCTGGCCGTCGCCACGGCCCTGACGATGGCCCTGGCCGGGTTGTTTTTCCGGATTTAACCCATGAAGAGACGCTTCTCTCTCCGCGATCCTCAGACGTTGTTGATCGGACTGGGACTGCTTGGAATTTTATTTATGGTCTTTTGGAACGTCGCACCCCGGGAGGCCGACCCCGTCGAAAAAGAGGAGTTCGTCACCGACGCCTCGCGCCTCATGGCCCGCGCCGTCGAGGCTGTAAGGGACTGCCGGAAAGGGGCGGAAATTCCCATCGACGGACGTACGGACCTCAATCGAACCGGTCTTGTCGGCCTGGAATCCTCGCCCATCACGACCTCGCTGGGCCAATTGGAGGCCAAGCGGACGACCGTTAATCCGGCCTTTGCCGGGGCGGTCGTCCGGATGTTGCGCGAGGCCGGTGTGGAACGGGGGGATGTCGTCGCCGTGGGCGCCTCGAGCTCGTTTCCCGGCCTGATCGTGGCCACGCTTTGCGCCGCCCAGGCCATGGGTGTGCGGGCTCTGCCGATCGTATCTCTGGGGGCCTCGAATTGGGGAGGAAACGATCCGCGTTGGACGGGCATCGATATCCTGGACTGCCTGAACGGCTGCGGCGTCCTGGACGTCGGCATCCTGGCCCTGTCGATCGGCGGGGAGGGAGACACGGGCCGCGATATGACCGCGGAGGGGCGCGAGCTTCTGCGGCGGCGGATCGAGGCCGCAGGAACGGCCTTCATCGAAGAACGCGGACTGGTCTCCGATGTCGCGGCCAGAATGCGGCTCTTCGAAGCTTATGCGGGTGTCGATCCCATCAAAGCATTCATCAACATCGGCGGAAGCTGGGTCAATATGGGCACGGATTCTGAGGTCCTGAAGCTTCAGCCCGGTTTCAATCCCGCCTCCGCGGTCACCGTTCCTCCCGTCGGGCTCCGAGGGCTCATTCAGGAATGGGCCGCCCGCGGGATTCCCGTCATCCATCTTCTCTATGTTAAAGGCTTATGCGACAGATATGGCTTGCCTTGGGACCCCGTGCCGCTTCCCGATCCGACGGCCGGGACGGATTCGTCCGCGCCGAACGGGTCAATAAGGCCCTGGCTGGCCGGCCTGGCCGTTCTATTTCTGGCGGCCGGATTGATCCTGATCCGTCTTCGCCGGTTGTCCGGATTGACTGATTGAAGGCTTCCCAACCCCTCCCGGACGCTTAGCCGATGCGCCGGGCTTCCAGGTAGAAACGCTTCTCCCAAGCTTCGCCCATGGAGAAAGTTTTGCGCGGTGTGACGCCGTCCAGAATGACCGTCTTGAATAGGTCCTCCTTGCGCATGGCCGGGAGATAGAAACTCATGTTTCCGGGTTTGGCCCCGAGCGCGGCCGTGCTTTCCGCGCCGTGGACGTAGTCGATCTCGCGGGCCCCGCCGCTTTTCATGAACTGATCGAGGAAACCCTGGAGCGTCCCGACCGGGAGATTCGAGCCCGGAGCTTCGACTTCGAGCACGCCCGCACCGGCCCGGCTGATGATCCCGATCTTGTGCGACCGGCCGGACTGCTCGTTAACGGTCTCCTGCATGACGTGAGTGCAGCACATAGCGGAGAATTGAGCCTGCCCGCCGAAGAAGGCTTTGGCCTCGGCCAACAAGTCGCGGCCCGGGGCGCTGTCGAAAACGACGCGGTGGATGGGCTCGAAGACCAACGCCTCGTCATGGAGGTTGACCAGCTCGACCAGGGCATAGCGGAGCGGGGACGACATCACCGCGATTTTATCCGCCGCTTTTTCCTTGGTCGTTTCCCAGATCGTCTTGGCCGTGGCCAGCGAGTGGTTCCCGTCGCCCATGGCGTAGAGGAGGACCGCCGTCCCGGCCGGGAGGCCGTATTTAGCCGTGAAAGCGGCCGGATCGGCCAGGACGGTCAGGGCTTTGATGATCCCGGCCTCGAGACCGGCGTCGCCGACCTCGAAGCCGGCCAGGTGGCCCGAACCCAGCATGAGCTCGAAGTCATAGAGCTTGGCCAGGCGGCTTTTAGCCTTGGCCAGAGGGGCGATGACCGTGTTCCCGGGATCGTCGATGAGGACCATGATGTGGGGCGTTTCCAGTCCGGCCCCTTCGCGGATCCGGACTCGCGGTGGAAGACGGTCGATGATAGTTCCTTCGGAAGCCCGGATCGGGGTCGAAGAGCCTTTGTGAAAATCATAAGCTTCGAGGTCGAGGGCTACGACCAAACCCTTGCGGGTGTGTCCGCCCGTCATCCGTTCGACATAGATGAACCCTTCCCGAGTTTGGAACAGGGCCTGGTCGAGGTACCGGTTCATTGTTTTCCGGATGCGGGCGATGCGGGCGCCTTTCTCCGCCTCGGGTTCGTGAAGGAAGACCTCGGGGTAGATGATGTTGAGGGTGGAGGGGGCGTCGCCGGCCAGGGCGGCGACCTTGGCCCAATACTCGGGCTCGGAAGTGAACTGGTCGCAGGCGATGACGGCCCATTTGGCCAGGTCGATTCCTTCCTTGGGCAGAAGGATCTCAGGCACGCCTAGAGAGACTGAATTATAAGTGCGCATGAGAAATCTCCTTGAAATCATGAGGCCCGATTATAAACCAATTCCCTGTCGGAGGCCTAGGGCCTGGAGATCTATTTGAAATAGGCTCTGTGGTTCGCGCTGGAGGGGGAATCCTTATTCGTAACGGAGCCGGCCGGCCCGGATTTCAGGCCTTGTTCCGGGCCAGGCGGTCGACGCCTTCGAGCAGCAGGTCGACTTCTTTGGTCGAAACATAAATGGGTGTCGAAACCCGCACCCCGAGTGTTCCGGCCTCCTTGCTGCCGATCGTCCGGACGACGAGATTGTATTTCTCGCGGACGTAGTCCACAATCCAGGCCGGATCCAGACCCTAGACCGCGAAGGCCGTCAACCCGGCGCTCAGGTACGGGTCGGACGGCGTGTTGATTTTGACGCCGGGGATTTTCGCCAATCCCTGTTTCAGATGCCCGGCCAAGGTCTTTATCCGCCGCTCGATCCGGACTTTCCCGATGCGGTTCTGAAAATCGAGGGCTTCGTCCAAGGCCAGAATCATGGCCTCGGCCCTCTGGCCCGAGGGGTCGAACTTGCGCGCGCCCTCGGCCTTGTCCCATCCGGTCGAGACGACTGTCGGCCAGACTTTGTCCTGAACGTCCTTGCGGACATACAAAAGCCCGATCCCGGTCGGGGTTCCCATCCATTTGTAGGGGCTGGAGCAGAAAAAATCGATGCCCAGGTTCTTCATGTCCAGGCTCATGATCCCCAAGCCGTGGGCGCTGTCCGCCAGGACCAGGAGGCCCTTCTCGTGGGCCATCCGGCTCAGCTCGCGAAGCGGCGTTATCAAGCCGGTGATGAAGACGGTATGGCTGACGACAATGAGCTTTGTTCGGGAGGAAATCGCGGCCTCGAAGGATCGGACGATCTCCGCCGTGTCCTTGTGGGGCGGTCCGATGCGGACTTCCTTGAGGACGATGCCGTGCCGGCGGGCCTTCAATCCGAGTGGGCCCAAACCGCCCGGATGTTCCAAGTTGGACATCAAGATCTCGTCCCCGGCCTTCAGGTCGAGCCCGTGGATGACGAAATTGATGCCTTCCGTGGTGTTGCTCGTCAAGGCGACTTCATCCGGCGAGGCGTTGATGAAGGCGGCCAGCTTGGCCCGGACTCCTTCCCGAAAACCGGGAAGGAAATTATAGACGTCGTAGGGGTTTTCGGCTTGGGTCCGGAAGGCTCTCATCAACCGGTTGAAGACGGGTTTGGGCATCGGGCCGACCGTCCCGTTGTTCATCATGATGAGATCGTCTTCGAAAAGATAGTGAGCCCGGATCCCTTCCCAATAAGCGCCGTCCGGGGCTTCGTCGTCGAGGAACTTCGCATTGAGGCCGGTGATACTTTGGTAAATTCCGGCGTTCGCTTCGGCCAAGGCCGCGCCGGAAAGAGCCGTTCCGGCCAAGATCGTCCGGACAAAATCCCGGCGGCTGAAGACGGATGGATGATCGTTTTTTATCATGAGCAAGCCCTCCATTCTTTCATTCTATTCCAGAAAACGGATCGAGTGCAAAGGGAAAAGGTTCCCTCATGGTTGCTGCGCAAGGTCGGAGGTTCGAATCCTCTCAGGCATACCACCAATCGAGGGCGGGGGCGAACCCTTACTCGTAACGGAGCCGGCCGGAGGCGGCCGTTTGGGGATCCTTGAGGAACGCCCCCGTTCCCTTGGCGATGACTTCGGCGTACCGGGGGATGTTTTTCAGCAGGACGCCCCGGTCGGGATGATCCTGGGACCATAAATCGACCAGGGTCAGGATGGTCGAGGTCTGACGGCCGACGCGGACATCGATGGGCCAGCCTTTGTCGTCGATTTTCTCGAACAGCAGCCCCCTCTTACCGGCTCTGACCACGAACTCGTCCCGGCCGGTCAACAGAAGTTCGGCGTCGGTCCGTCCCCGCGTCGCGTCCAGGAACGGCTCGGGCGTTTCCAGGAGGAGCGAAACGGCGTCCGTGTTGTCTCCGATTTCGCGGTGCGACAATCCGCGCAGGGATTTGGGCGAATACTCCACCCCGATCTTGAATTCCTCGCCCGAGATGACCATGGAAGCCATGGCCGCCAGATCCTGGCCTTTCTGGTGGGCCACGATCGTGCTGATGACCGGATACTGGAGCTCGGCCTCGTGCATGTCGATGACGACGTCGATCTTCTCTTTTTTGATGAGTTCGATAAAGGCGTAGCAGGTCTTTTCGGTCAAGGTGCCGTCGGGGCGCCCCGGCCAGCAGCGGTTGAAGTTCCGGCCGTCCATGTAAGCCAGATTCTGCCGGGACGGGTAATGAATGAACACTTCGGGGTCGGGCCATTGGTCGAGCGGATTGGACCAGCGGTCGCCGACGCGGAATTTTTGCCCGCCCCAAGGGGTCTTGATGGTGTAATCGGCGGGGTAGGCGCCGCTCGGCCTGGTGACGGTCGTGCCGCTGCGGTTGGCCGAGGGGACGACGAAGAGGCGCCCCTGATCGATGAGGCCGTTCTCGGCCAGGATCCAGGCCGCCAGGCGGGCTGATGGTTCTTCGGGGTGGGAGCCGCCCAGGATGAGAACGGCGCCACCCTGTTTTTCGCCCGCCAGGACGTAAATGTTGCAATCGTTGACCGTCCCTCGAAGGGCCGGAAAATAGTCGCTCAAGGCCTTGACCTCGGTCACACCGGGGCTGAGTACGACCGGTTCGGACAAATGACGGATGCGGTAAAACCCCAGCCCGGCCAGGACGGCCAGGAGAGCGCCCAGGGATAAAATGACGATTTTTCTGATCATCGGAGTGGCCGCCTTATTTCAAGCGCAGGAGCCGGAGGAGGAAGGGAATCAGAACAACAACGTACAGGATCTCCTCCTGCCATTTCCTCGTTTTGAAGATATTCCAGACCAGGAGTGCGACGACGAAAGCCGTCAGGATGTAGTACAGGATCGTGACGATCATCGGGGCTCTCCTTTAAAACACCGTCAGGAAGGCCAGTTTCTTGCTGAAAAACACCATCAGCGTCCCGACCACGATGATGAGCAGAGCCGGGACGAGGCAGTAGCGCAGGAATTTTCCGTACGATTCCTTCATCCCCACGGTTTCCACCGTCAACCGGCCGATGATGGCTGTCGGCGGGAGGGCGTCGCCCAACGGCCAGATGATGCTCATCCCAGCCAGGGCGATGACCGGATTGAGGTTGAGCGTATTGAAGAGCAGGACGAGCGGCACGCCCAGCACCGGCGCGGCGCCCCACATCAGGACGGCTTCGGAAATGGGGAGCGTTACGAACAATGTCAGGATGACGACCAGGAAGGGCAGGGTGACGACGGTGATGGCGATGAGTCCGCGCACTCCCGTCAGGGTCATGATCTGGACCAGGATTCCGGCGCAGGTCAGAGTGCCGATGAGAGGCAGGAGCTGATGGACGGTCGCCCGGGCGATCTCCAGGACGGCTAATCGGCGGGGCGACAGGACGATGGTGACCAGCGCGGCGGCCATGAAGATCATGGGCAGGCCCAGGATGGGAAAAGAAAACGGCCAGACCCGGCCGGCTATAATGAGGGCAAAGAAAACGAGAAAAGGCGCGGCCAGCTTGATCCAATTCATTCCGGCCGGGGCTTCGGGCAGTTCCCGCAGGGCCAGCTCCAGGTCGGCCGGCTGGGCTTTCCAGCCCAGGATGAAGATCGTCAGCAGGGCCAGCAGGACGCAGGGGATGAGAAGCGGCAGGAAGAACCCGACGTAAGGCATATTGACGCCGGCCGCCGTCAGCATGGCCCACAGGCTGACGGGAGGAGCGGCCGCGCTCAAACCGGCGATGATGAAGACGATGGCCGCGGCCTTGGCTTTGGGCAGTCCCATGTAAGCGAGGATGGTGGCCACCATCCCGCCGACGATGAGGACGGTGACGCTTCCGGCGCCCGTCAGCGCTCCGGGGACGAGGAGCAGGAAGGCCAGCAGGACGAACAGGATGAACTTGTGGCGATGGAACCTCTGCAGGATGCGGCGAACGGCGAAAGCCGCCCCGCCCGCCTCCTTGAGCAGGTTCATGAACAGCGTGGCGGTGATGAAAATGAGGCAGATGTCGAGATAGGTGAAGGCGCCCTCGACGATGTGCCGGGCGGGAAGCCCCGCTCCGCCGACGAGGGCCCCGACCAATGCGGCGGCCAGCATCGACAGCTCAGTCGTCAGCTTCAACACTTTGGCGATGATGTAGGCGGCCACCATCGCCGCCAGGATGATCGAGGCCGAGGCGGTCATGCTCATCGGCGGAGGCTCCTCTCTATCGGGTGTCCGGAAGAGGATACTGTAGAGAATTCAGATCGCTTTTGCAAGGAGGCCTGGCGGCCGAATTGACAAGATTTTGACCCGGACATATGATTCCGCCGCAAGGATGAGAGGGTGATCACGGACAAGACTCGACCGAAATCCGGCTTTTTGATGCAGAGCGCCCCCGGGGCGGAGACCGTCATCAACGGGCGGACCGTCCTGTATTTCGGCGGAACCGGGTATTTCGGCCTGCACGGCCATCCCGAGGTCATCCGGGCCGGCGTCGAGGCCTTTTCACAAGGGACGCACAGCGCGACGATCCGGTCGGGTTTCGGCAATAATCCCATCCTTCTCGACGTCGAGCGCAAATTAGCCGTTTTTTTCGGGACCGAAGACGCGGTCTATTTTTCTTCGGGCTATTTGAACGCATTGTTCCTGGCCCAGGCGCCCGCTTCGCGATTCGATAGCGTCTTTATCGACCAAGCCTGCCACTTCGGCATTCGGGACGGGATCGCCGCCTCCGGCAAACCTGTCGTCTTCTATCGGCACTGCGATCCGGAGGACCTGCGCCAAAAACTCCGGAACGACCTCCCGGCCGGAGCTAAACCGCTCGTCCTGACCGACGGGGTCTTTCCCGCCTTCGGCGAAATCGCTCCCGTTGCCGATATTTTAGACGTGATCGAGCCTTTCGACGGCATCCTCGCTCTCGACGACGCCCACGGCGTCGGTATTCTGGGAAGTAACGGCCGGGGCACTCTCGAGCATTTCGGGAAGACGCCCGGTGAATCGGTTTTATCGGCCGGCACGCTCAGCAAGGCTTTCGGTGGATACGGCGGGTTCATTCCCGGCGGCGCGGCGCTCACCGCCGGCATCAGGGAAACGGTTGGTGCTTACGCCGGGTCCACTCCGGTCCCGACTCCTATCGCCGCCGCTTCGGCCAAGGGGATCGAACTCCTGTCAGCCCATCCCGAGTGGAGGGAATCCCTCCGTCGCAACGCCGGGCGGTTGAAAGCGGGACTGCGGGCGCTCGGCCTCCCCGCCGACGATTCGCCCGTGCCCATCGCGGCCTGGACGCTTTCTCCCGCGGCCGAAATGAAGCGGGTTCAGGAAGTCCTCTTCGATCGCGGCATCGCCTTGGCCCGTTTGAGTTATGCCGGAGCGCCCGCGGGAGGGGTCCTGCGGGCCACGGTTTTCTCAACCCATACGCGGGACCAGATCGATCGGCTTCTCGACGAGCTCAAACGGGTCTTGTGACCGACCGCTTGCGCTGCTCCGCGCTCTAGCGCAGGGCGCGGATGCGGACGTCGATGTCTTCCTCGTCTCGGAGCAGAACGGGCAGCGTGGTCGGATCGGTCCGGCCGTAATGGTACGGGTAAAGAACTCTCGGCCGGAAGGCTTTGGCCGCGTCGGCAACCATTTCGGGGGTCATGGTGTAAGGCAGGTTCATCGGAAGGAAAGCGATATCGATCCTCCGGAGAGCTTTCATCTCGGAAGTGTTCTCGGTATCCCCGGCGAAATAGACGCGCTTGTCACCGCAGGTGAGGATGTAGCCGTTTCCGTCCCCCTTGGGATGGAAGACCGTTCCATCGGCCCGCTTGTGGACAATGTTGTAAGCGGGAACCGCTTCGATCCCGATACTCTTCGCCGTGCACTTGTCCCCGTTTTTGAGGATAGTGCCGCCGGGAACGAGAGCCGCGCATTTGGGAGAATACAAAATTCCGGTGTCCGGCCGGCGCAGAGTGTGGATGGCGGCGGGGTCGAGATGGTCGCCGTGCTCGTGGGTGACGAGGATAAGATCGGCGGGGGGGAGTTTGGCATAGTCCGTCCCATCGCCGGTGGTGGGATCGATGTGGACGACGATTGTTCCCCATTCCAGCATCAGCGTTCCATGGGTAATAAAGGTGAGAGCCAGATCGCCGCCGGCCGCGTGGAAAACGTCTCTTTTGAAGAGCTTTGTCGGAGTCATGGAATCCGCTTAAACCAGGCGGAGAGTTTTCAGAAAGACCGGATCGATGTCGGCGCCGAGGCCCGGGCCCTCCGGCAGGGTCACCACTCCCCGGGAGAAGGTCATTCCTCCGACGACCGGGTCAATGCTGTGCGAACTGTGGCCGTCGAGGTCGGCCCACAGGATGTTCTGGTGCGCCGCCGCGACATGGGCGGCCGCAGTCAGGGCGATCCTCGACTCCAGCATGCAACCGACCATGCAGGACTTATTGGCCGCCTCGGCGAGGTGGGCGATCTTGATCATGGCCAATAGGCCTCCCGCCTTCATCAGTTTGATGTTGAAGGAATCACAGGCCTCGGCTTTAGCCAGCTTGAAGGCATCGGCGGGGCTGTAAACGGCTTCGTCGGCCATGATGGGGATGGGGCTCCGGGCGGTGACCGCCTTGAGCCCGGCCATGTCGGAGGCCAGCACGGGTTGTTCACAGAACAGGATGTCGAAACGCTCCATTTTTTTCAGGGCGTCGACGGCGACCGAAGGAGCCCAGCCCTGATTGGCGTCGATTTGAAGCCGGACGGAATAGCCGACCGCGGCCCGGATGGCCTCGAGTCGCCGCAGGTCGATATCCCGTCCCTGTCCGACCTTGACCTTGATCATGGAGAACCCGGCTTCGACGAATCCCTTGGCCCGGGCGGCCATGATGTCCGGTTCGTCCAGATCGGCCGTGATGTCGGTCTCAAACGAAGTCTTGTCGCCTCCCCATAGCCTATAGAGGGGAAGCCCGGCCGCCTGGCCCAGGATGTCGAATAAGGCGGTCTCGAAGGCGGCCGCGGCGCCGGGATTGGAATGGACGATCGTGCCGAACTCCCGGACCAGAGATTCGATGGCCAACGGGTTTTTTCCCAGGACGATCCCGCGCAAGGCCTTGGCCGCGGCGATGTTCGTCTCCTGTGTTTCGCCGGTGATGGGCGGAAAAGGGCAGGCCTCTCCGATGCCCGTGATCCCGGCGTCGGTATGGATGCGGACGAGGACATCGTTGGCGGCGTGCATGGTGCCGATGGCGATGCGGAAGGGTTGTTGCAGGGGCAGGTCGTAGACGTGGATATCCACGCCCGTGATTTTGATGCGTTCGCGGCGCGAAACCCCGATTTTTAAATCGGGGAATAAGTGCCGCTCAGTACTAACCCCGGGTATACCCCGGTCTTCAGACCGGGGAGTCGAATGGTTTGTTGTAGCGGCGTCGTCGGGGGGGAAAGGCATGGGAGACTCCTGGAATTGAAATCTCCCTTAAATTATTCCCTGTTGGCGCGGATGTCAATTCGCGGCGGACGGTCCTTGGCCGCATGACGGTTTTCTCTTCGAGCGAGAAAACGCATATGGCGACGCAGTCTGAGCCGGGAAAACTGTACTACGGTCAGGGACGACCCGGATTGCCTTACTAACGGTTTCTCCATAGAATACGCTCTTGTTTTTCTGGAGGTTCGCATGAAACGCCTGCCCGCTTTGCTCATCACCGCTCTCTTGACCCAGGCGGTTTGGCCCCCGTCGCTTTCCGCCCAACCGGCCGAAACCGTCCCGCCGACGATCCTGCCCCTGTCCGTCCTTCTCTCCATCATCAACGAAACATCGGGCGATCTCGCCTTTCAAAACGAAGTTTTCCTGGCCGGCGTCTATCGCAATCGCAAAGCTGAGGAATACTCCCAAGGTTATTTTGAACCCAAGTTTCTGATCGAAAAGCTCAAAGAATACGGCATCCCCGATTGCCGCATTATCGACCTGCCGACCCGCTCTCCCCAGACCTGGGACGCGGTCAGCGGCGAGCTGTGGATCACCAAACCAACTCTACGCAAGATTGCCGACCTCAAGGAAATTGCCGCATCCCTCTGTTCCGGGAGTGCGGCGATGGACGTGAGCGGCCCGCTCGTCTATGTCGGGCCGGGCAACCAGGACCGCTACTACGAAGGCAAGGACGTCAAGGGTAAAATCGTCCTGGTCAACGGCTCGCCCGGCGGAGCCCAGCGCATCGCCGTGGAAAAGCTCGGCGCGCTGGCTGTGGTCGCCTATTCGGCCAGCCATCCCGAGTTCGACCCCGACGAAGTCGGCTGGAGCTCGATCTCCGGCGCCGCGGGGATGAAACCGACGGTCGGGTTCATGATTTCGGCCCGCTGGGGCAACGATCTGCGCGACCAGCTCGAGCGGGGGGCGGCGATCGAGGTCCGGGCCCTGGCCGAAACGCAGATGGTCCCGGCCCAGGACCAGATGGTCGAGGCCGTCATCCCGGGCCAGGAATTTCCGGGCGAGGAACTCGTCTTTACCGCTCATCTCTACGAGGGCGTGACCAAACAGGGGGCCAACGACAATATCAGCGGCTGCGTGGCCATACTGGAAACCGCCCGGACTTTACGAAAGCTCATGGACGACGGGGCCATTCCGCCGCTCAAGCGGACGGTGCGCTTTCTCTTCGTGCCCGAGATCAGCGGCACGCAAGCATATGTCAAAATGCATCCTGAAATCGCCGCTCGGTTCTTCGCTGTCATCAACGAAGACATGGTCGGCGAGGGGCTCATCCAGCATCAGTCCGTGATGGAGCTGGTCCAGGCGCCGGTCTGGGTGCCGCACTTCCTCAATGACGTTGTTCGGGCGGTCTATGAATGGGTCGGCACGACCCAGCGGCGCGAAGGCCGGGAAGCCTACCTTCCCATCCTCTCCCCAACCGGAAGCCGCGATCCTTTTTACTATGTCATCGACCCCTATTCGGGCGGCTCGGACCACATTGTTTTTGCCGACAGCGGCATCCGTGTCCCCGCGGTCATGATGATCGTTTGGCCCGATATGTGGTACCACACCAGCGGAGACACCGTCGACAAGTCCGACTCCACTCAGCTCAAACGGGCGGCTTTCATCGGCGCGGCGTCGGCCGTTTTTCTGGCCGGGGCCGGACCGGCCGAGGCTGAAATCCTGATCGCCGAGGTCGGCGGGCGGTCCCTCGAGCGTTTGGGACAGGACCAGACCAAGGCCGTTCGCCGGGTCCGCGAGGCGGAAGCGGCCAAGCTGTTCGAAGCCTACCGTGAAGCCGACAATTATTTAACCCAGGCGTTTTTCCGCGAGGGCGACATCCTGTCTTCCATCCGGCTGTTCATCAAGGGTGAGGCGCGGTTGGAAGGGTTGCTGAAGGCCCAAATGGCGGCGATCGGGGCTTTGCGCCAGCCGCTCTACCGGGACCTGGAAGAAGGCTATAAAGTCCGCTGCGCCAGGGATAAGATCGTCCCCCAACGAATCGTCCTGACCGCGGATGAAATCCGGCTGGGCAAGCTCTTTCCCCAACGGACGGACAAAATGAAGGGGGCCTTCGATAACCAGGCTTTTGCCGCGGCCCGGCGGGAGATGAAGGATGCGCCGGCCTACAGCCTGGGCCAGGCGGAGTCCCTGGTCCGCCATTATACAGACGGCAAACGAAACATCCTGCAGATCAGGAACGCCGCCGCGGCGGCCGCTTCTCAGGCCGTCCCGCTGTTGGAAGTGGAGAAATATCTGCGCGTCCTGGAAAAGGCCGGCTTCATCAAAATCCGGCAGGTGTAACGGGCGCGATTAGGTCCATGGGGTATAATAGGGAATTCCGTTCGCTAATTTCGGATGGACAACCGACCTCAAGGAGCTTTCGTGCATAGAAAAGACCTCCGCAACGTCGCCATCATCGCCCACGTCGACCACGGCAAGACAACCCTGGTCGACGCCATGATGCGGCAATGCAAATTGTTCCGCAATATAGACCAGATGGGCGATTGCATCCTCGACTCCGGCGACCTCGAGCGCGAGCGCGGCATCACCATCGTCTCCAAGAATATGTCGCTTGTCTGGAAGGGCATCAAGATCAACATCGTCGACACGCCCGGTCACTCCGACTTCGGCGGGGAAGTCGAGCGCGTCCTCCGGATGGTCGACGGCGTTCTCCTGCTCATCGACGCTTCCGAAGGCCCCATGCCGCAGACCAGGTTCGTACTTAAGAAAGCCCTGGAGCTCGACCTCCGGCCGATCGTCGTCATTAACAAGATCGACCGCCGGGACGCCCGGATCCAGGAGGTCATCAACGAGACTTTTGACCTGTTCGTCGAGCTGGAGGCGAGCGAGGAACAACTGGATTTTCCCGTTGTTTACGCCTCGGGCCGTGAAGGCAAAGCGGCCCTCGACCTCAACAGTCCACCCCAGGATTTGACCCCGCTCTTTCAGACCATTCTGAAGAAAGTGCCGTCTCCGGACTACGACCGGAAGAGTCCGATGTCGGCCCTGGTCACCAATATCGCCCACGACGACTACATCGGCCGCCTGGGCATCGGCCGGCTTTTCGGCGGGCGGATCGAGCCCGGCGACAAGGTCGTCATCTTTTCCGAAGGTGACAAGCAGGCTCCGGGGCAGATCCAGAAGCTATTCGTCTTCGAAGGGTTGGAGCGCAAGGAAACGACGGTCGTCGAGGCGGGCGAGATCTTCGCTTTCGCCGGCATCCCCGCCGTTACCATCGGCGACTCCATCGGGGACCCCGCGAGGCCCATCCGTCTCGACCTCCTCTTCATCGAACCGCCCACCGTCTCCATGATGTTCATGGTCAACAACAGCCCGTTCGGCGGCCGGGAGGGCAAATATATGACCTCCAACAAGCTGAGGGAGCGGGTCCAAAAGGAATTGCGCACGAACGTCTCCATCGCCGTCGAGTGGAATGATTTGCCGGACCGGTTCACCGTCGCCGGACGCGGCGAGCTGCAGCTGGCCGTCCTCATCGAACAGATGCGCCGCGAGGGTTATGAGTTCCAGGTCTCGATGCCCCAGGTGATCACCCGCCGGAACGGCGACAATGTCCTTGAGCCCTATGAGACTCTGGTGCTGGATGTGCCGAAGGAGAACGCCGGCACTGTCATCTCCATGCTGGGCGAACGCCGGGGCCTGATGCAGAGGATGATCGACCTCAAGGGGACTTACGTCCGGCTGACCTACACCGTTCCCTTGCGGGGTCTGTTCGGTTTCCGTTCGGAATTCCTGAGCCAGACCAAGGGGAACGGCGTCATGGCCCATACCTATCTCGGCTACCGCGAGTGGGCGGGAAAGATCGCCGGGCGCCGCAACGGCGTCCTGGTGTCCGATCGCACCGGAACCGTGGCCACTTATGCCGTGGCCGCCATCCAGGACCGCGGCCGCCTGTTCGTGTCGCCCGGGGACAAAGTTTACGTCGGCCAGATCGTCGGCGAAACCATGCGCGACGAGGACCTGAACGTCAATCCCACCAAGGAGAAGCACCTGACCAATATGCGCTCCTCGACTTCGGATATCGCCGCTAAAATCGACGTGCCCGTCAAGTTGGCCCTGGATCAGTTCATGGATTATATCAACGACGACGAATTGCTCGAGGTCACACCGCAGTCCCTCCGCATCCGGAAGAAGATCCTCGACTTCAAGGAACGGAAGCGCGCCGGG
>CAZLAM010000070.1:0-3445 GCA_964557435.1 uncultured Eubacteriales bacterium | reverse complement strand
CGGCGACTTGTACACCGTACCGCTCTCGGGCGGTGTGGCCCGCAAGCTCACTAGCCACGAGGGCTACGAGGCCTTCGCCCGGTTTTCGCCCGACGGCAAGTCGATCGCCTTCACCGGCGAGTACGACGGCAACCGCGAAGTCTTTCTGATCCCGGCCGAAGGGGGCGCGCCGAAGCGCCTGACCTATACCCCCGTTCTCGGCCGCGACGACATCTCCGACCGCATGGGCCCGAACAACCTCGTCATGGGCTGGTCGCACGACGGGAAGCGGATCCTCTACCGCTCCCGGATGCGCGAATGGAACGACTTCAACGGCCAGCTCTTCACCGCTTCGCCCCAGGGCGGGATGTCGGACCAGCTGCCCCTTCCGCGCGGCGGGTTCTGCTCCTTCTCTCCCGACGACTCCAAGCTCGCCTACAACCGCATTTTCCGCGAGTTCCGGACCTGGAAGCGCTACCGCGGCGGCATGGCCGATGATATCTGGGTCTATGATTTCGCCTCCAAGAAAGTCGAAAACATCACCTCCAACCCGGCCCTCGACATCATCCCGATGTGGAGCGGCGATCAGATCTACTTCATCTCCGACCGCGACGAGGCCAAGCGGATGAACCTTTACGCCTACAGCGTCAAGACGAAGCAGACGCGGCGGCTGACGGACTTCGCCGAATACGACATCAAGTTCCCCTCGCTCGGCCCCCGGCACATCGTTTTCGAGAACGGCGGCACCATCTATAAATTCGACCTGGCCTCCGAGAAAACGGAAAAAGTGCCGGTGGTCATCGCCGATGACATGCTTTCCGGCCGGAGCAGGCTGGCCTCCGTCGCCGACCGGGTCACGAACTGGGAGATTGCGCCCGACGGAAAGCGGGCACTGTTCGGCGCCCGGGGCGACGTCTTTACCGTGCCCGCGCAATTCGGCAATACGCGCAACCTGACCCGAACGCCCGGCGTCCACGAGCGGAGTTCGAAATGGTCCCCGGACGGCCGCTGGATCGCCTATATCTCCGACCAGAGCGGCGAGGACGAGATCTACATCAAGAACCAGGACGGGACGGGCGAGGCCAAACAACTCACCCGCGACGCCGATACGTATAAATACCAGATCATCTGGTCGCCCGACGGGAAGAAGATCATCTGGAGCGACAAGAAGCTCCGCCTGCTTTTCGTCGACATCGAATCCAAGCAGGTCACCGAAGCCGCCAGAGCCCTTCAGGGGGAATTCGGAAACTACGTCTGGGCGCCCGACAGCCGCTGGATCGCCTACGACAAACCCGAAGTCGAAGGCCCGCCCCGGATTTATCTCTATTCGCTCGATTCGAAGAAGACCTTTCCCGTTACGGACGCTTGGTACACGTCCAACGACCCGGCCTTCAGCGCGGACGGCAAGTGCCTGTATTTCGTTTCCGACCGCGATTTCAACCCCGTCTACAGCCAGACCGAGTTCAACCACGCTTATCTGTCCATGTCCCGGATTTATTTCGTGACCCTGGCCAAGGACGCCAAGTCCCCCTTCGAGCCCAAGAGCGATGAGACGGCCGTGAAAGGGGAGGAAAAGAAAGAACCCGAAAAGAAGCCCGCGGTGAAACCGGCCGACAAGCCCGCCGCCAAACCCGATGCGCCCGCGGCCCCGGCGGTCACGGTCAAGGTCGATCCCGACGGGATCATGGAACGCATCGCCGCCCTGCCGATCGACGTCGCCCGTTACGGCCATATCGTCTCGGTCGGGAACACCATTTATTATCAGAAATACGGCGACCGCGCCTCCAGCCTCAAGCTCTACGATTTCGGCGAGCTCAAGGAAACCGACCTGGGCGAAGCCGCCGGATACGAGATTTCAGCCGACCTGAAAAAGATGCTGGTCGCCCGAGCCGGCGCGTATGCCATTATCGACCTGCCGCATGGCCCGATTTCCCTGGACAAGCGGCTCAACTTGTCCGGGATGGAGGTCAACCTCGACCTCAAGCAGGAATGGGCCCAGATCTTCGCCGAATGCTGGCGGCAGATGAAGCATTTCTTCTATGCCCCGAACATGCACGGTGTGGACTGGAACGCCATGAAGGCCAAGTATGAGCCCCTGGCCAAGGCGGCCAACCATCGGGCCGACCTGACTTATGTCATCGGCGAGCTCATCGGCGAACTCAGCACCGGGCACACCTATGTCGGCGGCGGAGACCTCCCGGCGCCCCGCCGGATCCGGATCGGGATGCTCGGCGCCCGATTCGAACGCGATTCAAAGTCGGGCGTCATGCGGATCAAGAAGATCCTGCGCGGGCAGAATTGGGACCGGACCCTGCGTTCGCCCCTGACCGAAGTCGGCGTCAACGCCAAAGACGGTGAGTATCTCCTGGCGATCAACGGCCGTCCGACCGCGGGGATGACCGATATGTACGAAGCCCTCGACAACACGGCCGACCGGCAGGTCACCCTGAAGCTCGGGCCGACGCCCGACGGAGCGGGCAGCCGCGAGGTCGTCGTCGTTCCCATCGCGACCGAAAACCGGCTGTATTACTTCAGCTGGGTCCAGGACAATATCGAGAAGGTCGCCAAGGCGACGAACGGCAAGGTCGGCTACATCCACATCCCCGACATGGGGGTGGGGGGGCTCAACGAGTTTGTGAAATATTTCTATCCCCAGCTCCGGAAGAAAGCCCTCATCATCGACGTCCGCGGCAATGGCGGCGGCAACGTCTCGCCCATGATCGCCGAGCGCCTGATGCGGGAGATGGTGATGATCGAAGTCGCCCGCGACAACGCGCCCGGTCCGGATCCGGGAACGGCCGTTCTCGGACCGCTGGTCTGCTTGTGCGACGAATTCTCGGCCTCGGACGGCGATATTTTCCCCTACCGGTTCAAGGCGCTCAAGCTCGGTCCGGTCATCGGCAAGCGGACCTGGGGCGGAGTCGTCGGGATCCGCGGGACCCTGCCGCTCCTGGACGGCGGGAGTCTGAACAAGCCCGAGTTCGCGCCGTACAGTCCTGACGGGAAGAATTGGGTCATCGAGGGCCACGGCGTCGATCCCGACATCGTTGTCGAAAACGACCCGGCCCGCGAGTTCGCCGGCCTCGACGACCAGCTCAACAAGGGCATCGAGGTCATCCTGAATGAGTTGAAGACGAAGGAGAAGACGATTCCGCCCGTCCCGCCCTATCCTATTAAGAAGTAAAGGGTCGTACTCTCCAGGGCAAACGGTTCGGATCTCTAATCATCCGTATTATTAAATACGTATAGTTGACATATATGGCGATAATACGTATTATATATAGGGAGTCGGCGAATGGTTACAATCAATCCCAAACAATCCGTAGAACTATTCCATCTGATTCTATTGAGCCACCTCGGCCGGAAGCTGGACAAGCAAAAATGGGCGCTGAAAGGCGGCTGCAATCTTAGATTTTTCTTCCGCAGCCCCCGCTATTCGGATGACATGGATCTGGACGTTCAGGGC
>CAZLAM010000069.1:0-205535 GCA_964557435.1 uncultured Eubacteriales bacterium | reverse complement strand
ACCTCCGCTACCTGGCCGAAGAGGAAGGCATCCATGTCTGCCAGGGCAACATCTGGAGCCAATACGCCGTGGATAACGGCGACGGCGAAGGCTCCATCTGCTACCCGTACTACCCGTCGCGCGAGCACTTCTGCAAACCCGCCCGCGGCCAGGACGACTTCATTGACTGCGTCAACCTCGACGGCTGGACCGTGGACTTCCTCTGCGCTCGGATTCCCGGCGCGCGCATCACCTGGGCGTTCAGTTGGCGCGCGCTCCACGACGAGCGCGACTCCTACCGCGAGCTGCGCGGTCTCGTCGTGTCGTATCACAAGAAGTTCGGCGACGAGATCACTTTCATCCCCGGCGCCTACTTCGCCAACATGTACAACACCCGCGAGCAGGTGAACCGCGACCTCCACGATGGCCTCCTGCGGGTTTCCGAAATCGTCGGCGGCGGCTACCGCCCGAAGAGCGTGGTCGCCGGATTCCTATCCGCCGAAAACCTCCGCACCCTCGCCGAAGAGGAAGGTATCCACGTCTGCCAGGGCAACATCTGGAGCCAATACGCCGTCGATAACGGCGACGGCGAAGGCTCGATCTGCTACCCCTACTACCCATCGCGCGAGCACTTCTGCAAACCCGCCCGCGGCAAGGACGACTTCATCGATTGCGTCAACCTCGACGGCTGGACCGTCGACTTCCTCTGCGCCCGCTTCTCCGGCGCGCGGACCGTCGAGGGCGAGCGCTGGCGCAGCCGCCAGGGCGTCGGCCCCATCGAGACGCTGCTCGACATGGGCACCGAGCGCGGCCTCCAGGCCATGCTCGCCACCACCGCCACCCATTTCGACGACGGCTTCGCGCGCAACGGCTTCGCCTGGGTGACCTGCGGCTGGGAGATGAGCCTGGTCGAGGCCCGCAAGATCTACGGCTATGGCGGCCGCAACGGCATGGAAGGCCTGCACCTCTGGCTCACCGAAATCCGCAAACGCTGGCCCGACGCCAAACTCATCACACAGGGAGAGTTCGGCGAACTCTGGCGCGCGCGTTTCAAGGCCAACGACGAAATCGACTACCGTTTCGTCCACCGCGGTTGCGGCATCCGCGCCTCGGAAGCCGATAAGGAAATCCGCTGGTTCATGAACAAGGACTTTCGTCTCGCCCTCCTGCGGAACTGGAAGGAGAACAGCGCCGAAATGGTCATCGACTTCACCCGCTACGACCTCCCCGCCGCCGAACCCGCTGACCCCGAACCCGGCCGCCACTCCCGCAACTGGAGCCTCATGAACCGCTTCAACCAAAAAGGCACCCGTCCGCAAGACCGGCCGATTCCACTCGCCGGGCTCACCGAGGAAGAGCGCAAGCTCATCGGCTCTCATTATCCCGAACTCATAAAGATCCAATGATCCACCCATCACCGGATCATGAATTGCCATTGAGCCGTGACTCCGAGAATCTGAACCCCTCCTGAATCCCTCATGCCCACCACCCCCAAGAATACGTTCTTAGCCGTCCTCTCCATGGTCCTGCTTGTTGCTCACTCGACAGGGGCCGAGCCGCAGACCGCCGACCTGAAGCCGGAGATCTTCAAGTTTGATCCCTTCACCTGGCCGAGCGAAATTCCCCGGGACTGCCCGTTTGAACGCTCCGGGGCGTTCAACGCGGTCCGCTTTCTCGGCGTGAAAAGCGGTTTCCGGTATGGCGACACATGGTATCCGAGCTGGGCCGAAAACGACATCCTCTATTCGCCATGGACGGATGGAAAAACCAAACGCCTTGACGGCTACACCGACTGGTCGCAATCGTGGGTCGATTCCGTCCATATCACCACCGGTCAGGGCGTCATCATCGGGGACGATCCACTCACATTCGTCGCTTACAGCATCGGGCTCGACAAAAGCTCGCCCGCCGCGCCCTACCCCGGACGCTATCCCTGCGGGTCGCTCATCCATAATGGCGTGTGGTATTACGGCACCTACTGCCTGGGGCCGGGAGATGGAGTGTTTTACGGAAAAACGCGCCTCAACTGGCCGTGGATCGGCCCGTTCGTCGGCTTCAGGCACTCGACCGATTACGGCCACACCTGGACGCCGCCGCCCCACACGCCGTCCGAACCGCTCTTCGGGGAAACGGGCATGTGGGGCTACCCCGTCAAAATAGGCGCGCCGAAATTCGTGGATTTCGGAAAGAACATGGAGCACTCGCCCGACGGCAAGGCCTACCTGGTTGCGCATGGCGCGGACCCCGAGACGACCGCCAAGAACTGGCGGATGTGGAACGACAGTTGGATTACCGGGGACCAGATCTATCTGTTGCGGGTCAGGCCCGGCCTCAAGACGATCAACGATCCGGCGGCCTACGAGTTTTACGGCGGCCGGGACAAGGACGGCCAGCCCGTTTGGACGGGGGATTTCGGGAAAATCAAACCCCTGCTCGAATGGGACAACGCCATGGGGTGCGTCACCGTCACCTACAACCCGGTGCTTAAAAAATACATCATGTGCGTCACCGACGGAGGCAACACGGTCTCGCGGATGAACACGTATCTGCTCGAAGCGGACCGGCTCGAGGGGGACTGGAAAATCATCACCTACATGAAAGAGTTCGGAACGCAGGCCTACTTCGTGAACATCCCCTCGAAATTCATCAGCGCCGACGGGGTGACGATGTGGCTGCTTTATTCGGGGAATTTCTCGCTCGATCAGGACCAAAAGCCCCATCCGGTGAACCCGCCCGGCGGCCACTATGGCATGACCTTCCAGAAGATTGAGTTGCTGAGGAAGAAATCATCAGGGACGGCGCGCGGTTCGGAATGAAGGCTTCTGGCATGGTCCGATCTTGACGCTGGGTCCGGATGGGACATACGATTCCGGCTGATTCGTCCGCCCAGGAGGTTTGACCGATGCCCCTCATTCTTGAAGACAACCGGTCGCGGACGCGTCGTCGGTGTCATTCATCAGGCCCAAGGTCCGGAACCCGGACAGACGCCGTTCTTCGAGGGTGACGACCGGGCCGTGATCGACGGCGAGCTCGCAATCTTCTAGAGAGAAACGGCTATGGAGGCGGTCATCTCGTTGCAGCGGTCGGGAACGATGCGCCGGGTTCCGATTGGTCCGATCGACTTGACTCCGCGCCGGAGCCGAGTATAGACTCCCCGAAAAGGGAAGAGAACGGAGGTCCAATCATGAAACGTGTTTTTAGCCTTTTCCTCGCCCTGGCCCTTTCGATCCCCGTCTTCGCCGCGTCCGATGTTGCGACAGCCCACGACCGGATAGCCCTTGAGAAGTTCCTGTCCGCTCATAGCGAACGAGTCAAGGCTCCCGCGGTCTCGTTCTTATACGGAGGCAAACCGTCCGCCGGGTTGCTCAAGTCATGGACGGCGACGACGAACGTCAAAACCGCCGGGGAGAAAACCGTCCGGACTACGATTTATTCCGATCCTGCGACCAAGCTCCGGGTAACGGTCTTGACGACTTCTTATTCTGATTTCCCGGCCGTCGAATGGATTGTCCGGCTTAAAAACAATGGGGCTTCCGATACGCCCCTCATCGAGGGCGTCCAGGCTTGCGACGTCGTCTTCGCCGACCGTCCCGGGGGGGACGCTTTCCTCCATCGAGCTCTGGGCAGTAACGCCGCCCGCAGCGATTTCGGACCGGTCCAGGACGCGCTGACCGTGAACGCTGAAGTCGTGTTCGGCCCTTCCGCCGGCCGGTCGTCCGACGCAACGGCTCTGCCGTTCTTCAATATCGCCTCAGACGGAGCCGGGATTATGGTCGCGGTCGGCTGGAGCGGCAGATGGACAGCCGCCGTGAAGAGGACGGGTCCGCAGACGATCAGCCTGAAAACCGGCCAGGCCTCGACGCGCTTCCGATTGCACCCGGGCGAGGAAGTCCGCCTGCCGTCCATAGCCCTCGTTTTCTGGAAAGCCCCCGATCGGCTGGCCGGGCATAACCTTTTTCGGCGGTTTCTCCTGGCCCACCATGCGCCTTCCGCTGTTCGCAAGACCGATCTGTTGCCGCTCAGCAGCAGCGTCGGTTTCGGCGGGCCCCTGCCCTGCAACGAGCATGTCTGCGCCACCGAGAGCTATGTGCTGGCCGCGATCGACCGCCTCCGCCAATTCGGGCTCGAGCCCGACGCCTGCTGGATCGACGCCGGCTGGTACGACAACGCTTCCAAGTCCTGGTGGACCGGCGTCGGCAACTGGACCATCAACAAGGCCAACTTCCCGCGCGGCTTGAAGCCGATCACTGATGCGACGCGGGCCTGGGGCGGTAAGCGCTTCGTTCTTTGGTTCGAGCCCGAGCGGGTTTACGAAGGGACGCGGATCGACCGTGAACACCCGGAATGGGTGACGAAACTTCCGGGCAATCCCAACCATCTTTTCAACCTGGGCGACCCGAAGGCCCTGCGCTGGCTCATCGACGAAATCTCCGGCTTTCTCAAAGCCCAGGGCATTTCGATCTACAGGCAGGATTTCAACTTCGACCCGGCGCCCTTCTGGAAGGCCATGGACGCCCCGGACCGCGTCGGCATCGCCGAGATGAAGCACATCGAGGGGCTCTATGCTTTCTGGGACGGGCTCCTGGCCGCTCAGCCCGGACTGCTGATCGATAACTGCGCTTCCGGCGGCCGCCGGATCGACCTGGAGACCATCGGCCGCAGCGTGCCGCTATGGCGCACGGATTATTCCTACTTTGAACCCAACGGCTACCAGTGCCATACCTACGGCCTGCACCTGTACCTGCCCTGGAGCGGAACCGGCAACAACGACCCGCGCAAGTACTATTTCCGCAGCTCGATGAACGGAGGAGTCGTCACGGGGTGGGAGATCAATGGATCGTTCCCCGTCGACTTGGCTCAGGCCGCCATGGCCGAATTCCGGGCCCTGCGTCCCTATTTCTTGGCCGACTTTTACCCGCTGACGGAATACTCCACCGGCGATGACGCCTGGGCCGCCTTCCAATGGGACCGGCCCGAGGAGCGCGACGGGATCATCCTGGCGTTCCGACGCCCGCTGGCGCCGGCTGCTTCGATAATCATCCGCCTGCACGGGCTCGACCCGGAGGGGGATTATGAGGCATCCTTCGAGGATTATGGGATCGCTTTGGTCAAGACGGGCCGCGAGCTGAGCCAAGGACTGTCGGTCAAGATCCCCGACGCGCCCGGTTCGCTCCTCATCCGCTACCGACGGGTACGATAAGAATCGGCGCGGTGTTGCAGGCTATGGGGAAGCGGATCTTGAAGACTGTTCCGCGGCCGACCTCGGATCGCGCATCGACCTGGCCCCCGGCCGGCTATCAATCGTAGTGTTCGTGCCCAAGGATTCCGAGGCTGCCGAACCGCGGGTTGACGACGTTGCTGAAGATCGAGCCGAAGGTGTAGCTCAGGCTGATCTGGATCCCCAGGTTGTAGTTGGTGGCCAACTCCCGCCGCTGCAGGAGGACCTCCTCGCGCGTGGCGCCGCCCTTGGGCAGAGAGAGCTGGTCCCGGATGCGCTCGTACCGGCCGTCGACGTTGAAGTCCAGCCCTTTGAAAATCCGGAAGGACAGCTCTGTCTCCAACTGGATTCGGTTCTTAGCCAAGTCGTGGAAGTAGTGTGATCCCTCCAGCCCGGCCGAGAGGCTTCCCCAAGGCTCCTTGATCTCCAGGGTGGCCGAGAGAGACTGAGCGAAGAGAGTTTCCCGCATCCGGTCGTAGATCGTCTCCTCGCGGTACGTGGTCAGTTCGGGGCCGACCTTGTAGAGGAAACGGAGCTGGCGGCGGGTGGACTCGGAGTAGGGGAAGAGGTCATACTCGACGGCGGCCATCGGGGTGATTTTCAACTTCAGGTTGCGGAAGGTGGAGGCGGACGCCCCCAAGAAGACTCCGGCCGACCAGTGGTCGCCCAAACTCTTGACAAAGAGGCCAGCGAAGTCCTGAGCCTCGGATTCGCTCTGAAGGGTTTCATCTTCGAAGGAAAATTCCTCCCGAGTGAACTGGCCCGAGAGGCCCAGCCGGATCTTGAGGGCGGGCGTGATCTTGTTGGCCGTGGCCAGGAGGCTCAGGGTCTGGTCCTTGGTTTGGCTCTCTTGGTCCAGCTCGCCGCCTATGCTCAGGCTGAACACCCAGAACTTCCAGGGATCGACAACATCGGTGGGATTGACCTTTTCCTTAAACTGGACGGCGATAAGCTCCCGGATCGGCGTACGTGCCACGTAGGGGATGAGCCCCATCTTGAGGACCGTCACATACCCTCGGCGTATTTCCTCCTCCGTGTCGGTTTTGTTGGCGGCGTAGATGAGCCGGTTATCCAACCCGGCGCAAGCGCCCAGCCCGATAAAGGCCAGGGTGTACTCGGTGCCGCCGCTCCCCGTGTCCTGGGTCGTGATCAGGACGTGGACGTCGGCTTCCTTGCGATCGCGGACGTAGTTGACGAAAGGAATCTCGGTCCGGATGTAGTCGTTGTCGCAGTGTTCGCAATCCAGGAAGATCTTGGGCGCATTTTTGCGGAGCTCGGCCAGGTCGGACCGGCCGGCTTGAGACTGCGCCCAGGCGGGGGCGGCGACAAAAATGAGGCCGGCGGCCAGGATAGCGATCGTCGGACGAAAAGTCTTGCTCACGGAACATCCTCCTGGATGGGGCGCTTCGACACGGCGGCCGCTCCGGGCGAGGGAAACATCGGCCGCCGGGGCGGTATTCTATAACAGCACTGAAAATATAGCCATGAAAAAGGCCCGATTTTCTTACATCCCGAATGTGTGGAAAGCGTGAATATTGCCGAAAATGGGAATTGGAAAGAGTCGTGATGATGAGATTCGTCATGGAGAAGATGTGGAGGCGAATACCTGCGAGAACCTGGGTGATTTTTATCCGCGTCGAATGGGTTTATTCTCGCCGCAGGGCGTCGACCGGATTAGCCGAAGCGGCGCGCAGGGACTGAAAGCTGACCGTGAGCAGGGCGATGAGAACCGCCGCGGCAGCCGTCAGAAAAAACAACCCCATGCTGATGCTCGTCCGGTAAGCGAAATTCTGCAGCCATCCGCGCATGGCCAGATAGGCGATCGGCCAGGCCGCCGCGTTGGCCAGCAGCACCAGCCCTATGAATTCCATATTCAACAGCCGGACCAAGCCGGGTACGGAGGCGCCCAGGACTTTGCGGATGCCGATTTCCTTGGTTCGCTTCTCGGCCGTAAAGGAGGCCAGCCCGAGCAGTCCGAGGCAGGCGATGATGATCGACAGGACGGAGAAAGCCAGAAAAATCCGGCCTCGGTTCTGATCCGTTCGATACAACCCGTTATAGTCGTCCTCGAGAAAAGTGTAGGCGAAGGGGGCCTGGGGGTAGATACGGCGCCAGGCTTCTTCGATGAAGGCCAGCGTGCGGGAAACATTGTCCGGCCTGATTTTCACGGCCATATAGTGCAAAGGGTCGGGATTGGGAACGAGATGCAGAAACAGCGGTTCGATCGGATCGTGGAGCGATTTCAGGTGAAAATCCTTGACCACGCCGATAACCCGCCCCGGTAAATTGCCTAAATTAAGCTGCTTGTCGAGAGGAGATTCGGTCCAACCCAGGAGACGTACGGCCGTTTCATTGAGGATGAAAGCCTGCATGATGTCGGTCGGGTGGGCAAGCGAGAAATTCCGGCCGGTCTTCAGCTCCAAACCCATCGCGGTGACGGCATCGTGATCGACGAAAAGGGAGTTCATGGTCACTTGCTGTCCGGGCGCCGCGCCTTCGGGCAGGACAAAGGCAAGATTGGTCAGGCCTCCGGGCAGGCTGCTGACGGCCGAAACCGCGACGATGTCCTGGTTGGGGAGCAGGAGATTCTTAAACGTCTGGTAGACCTGGCGGGCCCGGGGATCGCCCAGGGGAAGAACGACGACATTCTTCTTGTCGAAGCCCAAGGGATTGTTTTGGATGAAACGGAGCTGGCGGGCGACCAGTCCGGTGCCGATCATGAAGGCGATGGAAACGGCGAATTGAAAAACGACCAGCGCTTGACGGAGGCGGGCGCTCATTTTCCCACCCCGGCGGGATCCCTTGAGGACGTTGGCCGGCTGAAAGGCGGACAGGAAAAATGCCGGATAGCTGCCGGCGACGAATCCGACGAACACCGTGACCCCGAACATGAAAAGGAGCGATCCGGGATCGGAAAAAGACAAGATCAGGGCTTTTCCGGTAAGGGTCCGGAAGAGAGGCAAAGCCATTTTGACGAAAAGAACGGCCAGCCCCAGGGCTAACACGGAGAGGAACATAGTCTCCCCGATGAATTGGCCGATGAGTTGGCCGCGCAGGGCCCCGACCACTTTCCGCAAGCCGACCTCCTGGGCCCGTCCGGTCGAGCGGGCCGTGGCCAAATTCATGAAGTTTATGCAGGCGATAAGCAAGACGAAGGCGGCGATGGCGGAAAAGATGAAGATGTATCCGACCGAGCCATTGGCCTGAAGCTCGGCTTGGAGATGGGAGTGAAGATGGATGCTTGTCAGCGGTTGCAGAAAGGGTTTCAATTGGATGTTGAGCCGGGCGATTTGTCCGGCCAGATGCTTATTTAAAAAAGCGGGAATTTTGGCTTCGAAGGCGGAAGCGGAAACGCCTTTCGGCAGCAGGAGATAGGTATAGACATCGGGATTCAGCCCGTTTTGCTGCATGTTCCCATAGGCGTTCCCATTGTAGATGGGGAGAACCAGGAGAGAGGCGAACGAGGCCAGGATGTCGAATTTGATGTGGGAATTGCGGGGGACATCCTGCATGACGCCCGTCACCCGGAAATCGTAGGTGTTGTCGGCCCGGAGAATTTTTCCCAGGGGATCTTCTTCCCCGAAATATCGCTGGGCCGCGGTTTGGGTCAGGACCACGGTGCGGGGCTCCTGAAGCGCCGTTTTCGGGTCGCCCTCGATCATTTTGAAACTGAACATGTCGAAAACGCCCGCGTCGGCGAAATAAAAGCCGCTCTCATTAAACCTCTTGTCCTTGGGTTCATGGCTGATCAACCAGGAGACCAACGGGGTTTTAAAACGGACATAGGATTTCACTTCGGGAAAATCGGCGGCCAGGGCCGGAGCCCAGGGCGGCGGAGTTGTAGCGCTGGTCAATTGTCCCCGGTCGGGCATTTGTGCTTCCAGCGCCAGGCGATAGATCTGATCCGCCTGCTGCGGATAGCGGTCATAGCGAAGCTCATCCTGGACATAGAGGAGAATGAGAAGACAACCGGCCATCCCGACGGCCAATCCGAAGAGATTGATGAACGAATATCCTTTTTGGCGGAGCAGATTTCTGGAAGCGACCTTGAGGTAGTTATTAATCATGGACTTGAGGGGCTCCTCTTTCTTTGAAGCGGGTCTTCAGATTAGCACATCCGGGAAAACGGCCAAAACATCCTCTTCCACCCTAAATACGGTTTTCCCGATCGTTAGGTTGCCTAAACCGGTTTTTCTTTTGGGTTCTTTTCCATTCTGTGTGGAAAAAAAAGTAGATCAGGGCCATGGTCTGGCGACGGCTGCCCGGGGAGTCGAATGGGTTTAATTAATTTCTGACCGTTTTCGAACAGTTGTCGGTTCGATATCGGACGTTCTTTGCGCTGATTGAGTGTAAGAAAGTTTTACCGGGCAATCGAATCCTCAAATATTTCTATGGCGGCTTTTGGGCCGCGCAACATTATTGAAATAAGCGAATTAGAGAATTTATCACCAAATATCCGGGAAATGTCCCGCTTTTTTCAAGTGCGGGGATATTGCTTTTCCAAGTACTCCGGGAAACAGCGAATGTTTGGCATGGAAATTGCTGTTTTCTTAGATGTATACTGAAGCGAGGCCGGCTTTCTTGACGACATAAGGCCGAAAATCGACAAATAAGAAATAAGATGGATCATGAGTCCGCATAAAGAGAAAAAAATTAAACCCATTTTTAAAAGGAGAAACTCGATATGAGAAAAAGCGATCAGACCGCCGACCGGCGGACGTTCCTCAAGCTGGGATTGTCCGGGCTGGCCGGAGCCGCCGTCCTCCCCGTATTTTTAAAAAGCGAAGTCCGCGAAGTCCCTTCCCAAGCCGCAGGGAAGCGGACCATGGTTTATCGTCCGCTCGGCCGGACGGGGATCAAACTGCCGATCGTCAGCATCGGGGCGGCTTCGTACGAAAAGAGCCTCTATCAACGCGCTTTGGCCGAGGGGATCGTCCATATCGACACGTCTCAATATTATTACAACGGCCGCCACGAGACGATGGTCGGCGAGGCCATTCGCGGGCTGAAACGCGACTCCTTTGTCGTGGCCACGAGCATCTTACTGGGCAACGGCGCTCCAGGATCCATGTCCACCCTGAAAAAAGAGGACGCTCCGAAGATACCGGAGCTTTTCGAGCTTAGCCTGAAGCGACTCCAGTTGGATCATGTCGATATTTTCTACGTAGCGGGAATGGGGGACCGGGCGACGGCCTTGAGCGAGCCTTTTCTGGAGGCTCTTCGGAAGCTCAAAAAATCCGGCCAAGCCCGCTTTGTCGGCTTGGCTACCCACCAGAACGAACCCGAGGTTATTCGGGCGGCTGTCGAATCCAAAATTCACGATGTCGTTCTGATCACCTATAACTTCCGCCAACCCCACCGCAACGAAGTCAAAGCGGCCATCGCCGAAGCGGCCAAGGCCGGGTTGGGGATCGTGGTCATGAAGCCTATAGCCGGGGCCTTCTGGGACCGGGAGAAGAAACAGCCCATCAACGGCCAAGCGGCCCTGAAATGGGTCCTTCAGGACGAGAATGTGACGACCTCGGTGCCGGGGATATCGTCGCAGGATCAGCTCGAGGCCGATTTGTCCATCATGAACGGGCCGCTCGCTTTGACGGCTCAGGAGAAGGCCGATCTCAAGCTGACCGAAAGCGATGCTCAGCCCGGCCTGTATTGCGCTCAATGCGGAAGCTGTCAGGATCAATGTCCCGCCGGCTTGGAGATTCCGACGCTCATGCGGAGCTATATGTACGCTTATGGATACCGGGATCTGGGCAAAGCCCGGGGGGCGCTGGCTCAGACTGAATTCGCGGAATTACCGTGCCAAGATTGCGCCTCTTGCGGCGTGCGCTGCACGATGGGCTTCAATGTGAAGGAACGGGCCCTGGATATCGCCCGCCTCAAGGCTCTGCCGGAGGACATGCTGGGTTTTTGAGGATTCGGTACGGGGAGAGAGAAGCCGTTTTGAGGATTAGAATCGGGCCCACCGACGCGGTTATTTCTCCAAAGGGCTCGTCCAGCGGATATTGCGCCGCTCGAGCGACGTTCCCATGGCCTTGTCCAGGCGAGCCTGGGACAGCGCGTAGTCGATCCGGGCCTGTAACTCCTGGCTTTGGAGGGCGGCCAAATCGCGCTGGACCTGGAGAAGCGTGTAATTCGTGGATAAGCCGACCTTGACCTTGCGTTCCTCGCCTTCCAGCTTTTTTTCGGCTAATTGCCGGGCAATCTCATACGAATTGACGCGCTTGGCGTTGGTCTCGATGTCGCGCAGCGAGTTGCGGACTTCCAGGATGATCTGCTGTTCAGTTTTTTCCAGCTCCAACCGGGTTCGTTCGGCATCCCAACTGGCTTGGACCGCTGCGGCGCGCGTCAGAATCGAGTTGAGGGGAACGCTTAGAGTCAGGGCCAGGGACCAATTCTTATAGTGAAAGCCGACGGCGTCCTTCATCGCGGCCGCAGCCAGGCCGGGGATCGTTCCCACGACCACTCCGGTGAACGGGTTATTGTCCTGGTAGAGAATCTGGGTGCCGGACACGCCAGGGCTCCAGTAGGATAAATTGAGGCTGAGGTCGGGCAGCAACTGGTTCCTGGCGTAAGTCAGTTCGAGAGCCTTGCTTTGGACGTTGGAGCGCACCGATGAAAGTTCGGGACGGGTGGATAAAGCCGTGGCCACCGCGCTCTCGATGGATATCCTCCGATCCTCCGAAGTGGGAGTATCGGCCGGGACCAGAGGAGCCGGAGTTTCTCCGACGGGCGTGCGCATGTCGAGCAGGTTTCGCAGGGCGTCCTCCCGGCTTTTGACGAGGGATTCGGCTTGGATGATATCGGCTTCGCGTGAGGCGGCCTCGGCTTCGGCGGTCAGGACCTCGATGGGGGCGACGATCCCGACTTGGCGTTCCGTCCGATTGCGATCCAGGGTGTTTTGGGCCAGCTTGAAGGACTGCCGTTTGACCCCCAGGTCTTCAATGGCGAAAACGAGGTTCCAGTAAGCCGTTTCGGTATTGTACAAGGTGTCCAAAACCGCTTGTTTGGCCGTGTTGTCGGCCCGATCCCGAGTCTGCCGGGCGATCAGGATTTCCTTGCGGGGAATGCGGTATCCGAAGTTGCGGAGGAGGGGCTGGCTGAAGGTGAAGGTCAGCTGGCTTCCGTAGCGCGGGTTGATGGTCTGGAAGTTCCTGTTCGTTTCGTTCTTATATGTATAAAGCGAAGCAAGGACGAATCCACCCGTCGGAAGCTCCTGGCGGAACTGTCCTCCATAATCGTCGAACCGGGTGATAACGTTGTCGGCGGCGTCCAGGAAGGAGAAGGATGCCGATCGATTGCTCTCCGCGCCGCCGCTGAAAGACAATGTGGGCAGAAATTTTTCGAAAGCCCGGGTTACAGCTGCGTCGGCTATCTCGGGCTCGATGATCTGGATGCGGAGGTCGAGGTTCTTCTCCAGGGCCCGCAGGAGGCAGGCTTCCAGGGTCATTCGTGAGGACGCCTCCTGACTGGCGCCTAGTCCGGCCAGGAGGGTCAAGAGGAGTATGGATGCAACGCAAATCTTCTTCATGTTCGGTCTCCAGTCGTCCCACGAAGTGGGGTTATTTTTCCACCCAACCGTCGAGGAGGCGGATGATCCGCTTTCCATAGGCGGCGTTCTTTTCGGAGTGGGTCACTTGAATGATGGTCGTCCCGGCCGCGTTCAATTCCTTGAAGATCTCCATGATCTCGGTACCTTCCTTGGAGCTGAGGTTTCCCGTGGGTTCATCGGCCAGGATGAGCTTGGGTTCGGTGATGAGGGCGCGGGCCACGGCCACCCGCTGCTGCTGCCCGCCGGAGAGCTGGTTGGGGAAGAGGTCCTTTTTTCCGACCATGTGGAAGCGGTCAAGAACATCACCGACCTTGCCCTTGCGCTCGGCGGTTTTGACTTTCTTATAAAGCAGGGGAGTTTCGAGGTTTTCGGCGACGGTCAGCTCATCGATAAGATGGTAGCTCTGGAAAACGAACCCGATGTAGTTTTTATGCAGCTCGGACAGGCGTCGTTCGCTCAAACGGTGGACTTGCTGGTCGAAAAAAAGGTATTCGCCCTCCGAAGGCGTGTCGAGCATACCCAGGATGTGAAGAAGCGTGGATTTCCCCGCGCCCGACGGACCCATGATGGTCAGGAACTCGCCCTCTTCCACATCCATATCGACTTCCCTCAAGACGAAAGTCTTGATGATGCCGGCCGCGTAGAACTTCGTCAGGCCACGCGTTTTTATCATGGACATGTGAATCTCCTTTCAACAGCCGTGGAATAGCATGCCTTTTCACGGTCGTGTCCTTTGGTCTTCCGTCCCGCCGTCGGGAGCGGATAATGCCTGGAGCGAGGCCGGTCCGTCCCGGCCCCGCCCGCGTTCCCGGGTCAGACCTTGAATCGGTTCTGGATGTTCTCGGAGACGATATTGCCGTCGAAGAGGTGGATGACCCGCTGGGCGTATTCAGAGTAGGTCGGCGAGTGGGTGACCATGATGACGGCCGTTCCCGCTTCGTGGAGCTCGTCCAGGAGCTTCATAACTTCTTCGCCGTGGACGGAGTCCAGATTGCCCGTCGGCTCGTCGGCCAGGATAAGTTTGGGCCGGGCCACCACCGCCCGAGCTACGGCCACGCGCTGCTGCTGGCCGCCCGAAAGTTGTTGGGGAAAATGGTTCTTGCGGGCCATCAAAGCCATGTGTTCGAGCGTTTCGCCGACGCGTTTTTTGCGCTCGGCGACGGAATAGCCCAGATACAGCAACGGCAGCTCGACGTTCTCATAAACCGTCAGCTCGTCGATGAGGTTGAAGCTCTGGAAAACAAACCCGATGTTGTTCTTGCGCAGACCGGCCCGTTTGCGCTCGCTGAATTTGGAGATTTCCTGGCCGAGGAAGTAATACTCGCCGCTGGTCGGCTGGTCGATCATGCCCAGGACGTTGAGCAGCGTGGATTTTCCGCAGCCCGATGGCCCCATGATGGCCACGTATTCACCTTCCTTGATCTCCATGTTGATGGAGTTGAGGGCGGTCGTTTCGACCTCCTCGGTGGCGAAGACTTTCTTGAGATTCGCGATCTTGATCATGGATCCCTCCTTGGTGGATTCCGGTGTCGTCATTTTATAACCAGGCGATCGATGTCGCCAAAGGATTCGTAGGATGAGGTGAGGACTTTTTCGCCCGGTTGGAGTCCTTCGAGGACTTCGTATTCCTGGGTGTTCTGGCGGCCGAGCTTGATGGTTCTCTTGACGGCGAATTTGCCCGAAGGATCAACTAGGTAAACCCAGTTCCCTCCGGTGGTGGCGTAGAAGCCGCCCTTGGCCAGGAGCAGGGCTTCGGTCTGGTCGCTCAGGTTGAGGTCGATATGCAGAGTCTGGCCGCGGGTGATGCCTTTTGGATCGGCCGCGGTGAATTCCATGTCCACCTCGAAGCGGTTTTCCCTGACTTCGGGAAAGACCTTACGGACCGCCAGGTTGAATTTTCGGCCGGCCAGCTCGAAGACTCCGGTGCGGCCGATTTCGATCCGGGGGAGGTAATGCTCGTCGATGGGAGCCCGGACCTTGAATCCTTCCAGGATGTCGATCTGGCCGAGCCGCGTGCCCATGGCTTTGGACTCTCCGATTTGGGCGTCCATGGAGGTCAGGAAGCCCGTGACCGGGGCTTTGACAACCAGGTTTTCCAGCCTTTTTTTGACTAAAAACAGCTTTTCCTGGGAGCTTTTCAGCGACTCTTCCAGGGATTTGAGCTGCGTCTCGCGGAAGGCCAGGTCGTTTTTCTGGCTTTCGATGGTGATATCCCGTTTGCGGATGAGAAATTCGTACTGGTCCTTTTGAATCTCATATTCATGCTGGGACAGGAGGTCAGTCTTGACCAGCTCGGCATAGCGGTCGTATTTCCGCTTTTCCTGCTGGAGAGTGTTCTCGATATCGTTCATATTCTGGCGGATCACCATCTTGTACTGTTCCATCTGGAGCTGGGTGGCGCGCAGATTGTTTTGAGCGGTGATCGTTTCGGACTCTTTCCACATGATGTCGACGAGGGTGTTGTTGTTGCTCAGGCGGAGGATAGGGTCCCCGGCCTTGACCATGGTCCCGGCCTCGATGAAAATCTGCTCTACGGTGCCGCCCTCAAGGGCGTCCAAGAAATAGGTGTGGCGGGGGATGACGTTGCCCATGACGGCGATGAATTCCTGAAAGGGGCCTTTAGTCACGGTCGAAATTTGAATCCGGTCGCTCTCGATATTGAGCGTGGAGGTCCGGAACTTGAAAACAAACACATAAACAGCAAAGACGACGAAAAGGACGGATGCGGCGACAACCGCGATCCTTTTCAGCGTCCAGAATTTTTTTTCGATCTTGCGGTCCATGCTCATTACAGCCTCCGTTTTATACAGCGATTCAAGAGGTTTTCATCCTTACGGTGACGATTAATGCAGGGATCATGCCAAATTTTCAAAACGAGGCGGAAACCATTTGTTTTCAAGGAAAAAGTCGATCCAATACCGGCCTTCCAAGTCACCATCCTACTCCTGTGTCCGCAATCAAAGCAACAAGTGTCCGGAATCGGACAAGACGGAATAAATCCAGGCCTTGATGCCGATTTCTCCCCTTGCCGGCGCTTCGCCGGCATTAGGCACGTTTTTTGCTATAATAATAGCGGTCATGGATAGGGAATGCCGACGAAAGGCTCAAATATGGAAAAAAAGACAGGAAAAATCCTCCTGATCGACGATGACCAGGACATTCTTCAGGCGGCGCGCCTTTTTCTTAAACAGCATGTTGCCCAAGTCACGGTCGAGGGCAATCCAGAAAACATCCCTTCGCTCCTTCGCAACGAAACATACGATGTCGTCTTTCTCGATATGAATTTCAGCCGCGGAGCCATGGACGGCGTGGAAGGAATCTTGTGGTTGAAGCGGATCCTGGAAATCGACCCCCAGGCCGTGGTCATCCTGATCACCGCCTACGGCGACGTCGGCTTGGCGGTCCGGGCCATCAAGGAAGGTGCCACGGATTTCGTTCTCAAACCCTGGCAGAACGAGAAGCTCCTGGCGACCTTGTCCTCGGCCCTGAAATTGCGGCAATCGAAGACCGAAGTCGAGATTCTTCGCTCGCGCCAGGAACGGATGGCGGCCGATATGGATACCCCCTTCCGCGATTTCATCGGCCGCAGCCCGGCCATGCAGTCCGTCTTCGCGGCCATCGAAAAGCTGGCCTCGACGGGCGCCAACGTCCTCATCCTGGGCGCCAACGGTACGGGCAAGGAACTTGTGGCCCGCGAACTCCATCGGCAGTCGCCGCGTTCGGGGGAAGTCTTCATTTCGGTCGATATGGGCTCCTTAAGCGAGACGCTCTTCGAAAGCGAGTTGTTCGGGCATATGAAAGGCGCTTACACCGACGCCAAGGAGAGCCGTCCGGGGCGTTTTGAGATCGCTTCGGGGGGGACGCTCTTTTTGGACGAGATCGGAAACCTTTCCATACCCCTTCAGTCCAAGCTCCTGCGGGTCATGGAGTCGCGGACAGTGACTCGTTTGGGGTCCAATCACCCGATCGAGATCGATGTCCGGCTCATTTGCGCCACCAATCTGCCGATCTATGAGATGGTCGCCGAGAAATCCTTCCGTCAGGATCTCCTGTACCGGATCAATACGGTCGAGATCCGCGTACCGCCCCTCCGTGAGCGGGGCGAGGACATCGCCCTTCTGGCCGAACATTTTCTGGCCTTCTATACGCGGAAGTATGGGAAGGCAGCCAAGCATCTTCCCGCGGCGACGCTTCGCAAACTGGAAAAATACGCCTGGCCCGGCAACGTTCGGGAACTCCAGCATGCCATCGAGCGGGCGGTCATCATGAGTGATGAGGTCGGCCTCCAGCCCGGGGAGTTCTCATTCGCCGACGCCGAACGGGGAGAGGCCGTACCGGTTGCGGAAAACTGCAATCTCGAGGAGGCGGAAAAGGCGCTGATCCGCAAGACGCTGAGCAAATTCGGCGGCAACATCAGTCGGGTGGCCAAGGAATTGGGATTGTCGCGCAGCGCTCTGTATCGCCGACTGGAGAAGCATGGTCTTTAAAAGCTTCCGGATCGTTTGCGGCCTTCGTGTCGCCGCGCTTTCCGCAACCCTGGCGGCGGCGGCCTGGATGTTCATCCGGACTCCGCGTCTCATTCCCGGTCTCACCCTGGCCGCCCTGGCCCTCTTCCAGACCTACACTCTTTTCCGCTACGTGGAGAAGACGAACCGGGACCTGGCCCGGTTCTTTCAATCGATTCGGTATGAGGATTTCTCCCAGAGCTTCAGGGATGACGGGCAGGGCGCCGCGTTCCGGGAGCTTCGGACGATCATGGCCGCCTTGATGGACACCCTCCGCCGGACCCGTTCCGAAAAGGAGGAGCACTCCCAGTATCTGCAGACCGTCGTTCAGCACGTCGGAATCGGACTCCTCGTTCTCCAGCCCGGCGGGGAAGTCGAACTGATCAATGCCGCGGCCAAGCTTCTCCTCCGGGTCTCTTCGCTGAAAAATATAGAGGCGCTCCGGACCCGCAGCCCGGAACTCGTCGAGACTATTCTCCGGCTTCCGGCCCGGGAGAAAGCGTTCGTCAAAATCGAGGACGATAAAGAGCCCTTGACCCTGGCTCTTCATGCCGCCGAGTTCAGGCTGCGCGGCCGCGACTTCAAGCTTGTCTCCATCCATAACATTCAGCGCGAGCTCGAGGAAAAGGAAATGGAGGCCTGGCAGAAGCTCATCCGGGTCATCACCCATGAAATCATGAACTCGGTGACGCCCATCTCGACCCTGGCCTCGACGATCGGGGATTTGATCCTGGCCGAATCTCCGGCTACCGGGGATGCCGCCCTGATGGAGGGTCGCAAGGATATTCAGGAGGCGGCCCGGGCCATCGAGAAGAGGAGCCGCGGACTTCTTCATTTCATGGAAGCCTTCCGTTCGCTTACCCTGTTGCCCAAACCCGCTATCCAGGTTTTCCCCCTGCGTGATCTATTTGATCGGGTGGGGCGTCTGATGCAGGCCCATATGGCCGGCCGCAACGTCCAGTTCACTATCGAGATCGAACCCGAAACATTGGAACTGGATGCCGATACCGAACTCATCGAACAGGTTTTAATCAATCTGCTCCTCAATGCCCTCCAAGCGCTCGAAGGCCGGGAAGGGGCGACCATCGGATTGAGGGCCTTCCTCAATGATCGGGGGCGGGTCCAAATTCAAGTCAAGGACAACGGCCCCGGAATCCCGGCCGAGAATCTGGAGAAAATCTTCATTCCTTTCTTCTCCACCAAGGCGACGGGCTCGGGCATCGGATTGAGCTTATCGCGTCAAATCATGCGCCTCCATCATGGGGCCATCCATGTGCACTCGGAACAGGATGGTTGGACCGTCTTCACCCTGAGTTTCTAGTTTCGGATTTTTTTATCGTCCCGAAAACGGACGACTTCGTCTGGATCCGGTCATCTGAAAGCGCCGTTTGCTTCCCTCTCCAAAAAAGAAACGATGGTGTCCGGCCTCACTGTCCGTTTTAGGAACAACAAATGTTCGGAATCGGACAATTTTTTCTTCCTTTAGCGGCCGGGGTTTTCCATGCTCAGGAGTTGGACTGGAAAACGTTTTTAAGTTTAGAGGCGGATCGGGAGAGATGAGCGCGGATATTCCCTTCGCTGCAATCCAACCGAAGGGCGATTTGACGGATGTCCAAATGTTCCCGGAAACGCAAGGAAAAAACGACTTGCTGCCGGGGAGAAAGGTTGTACACGGCATCCTGAACCCGGTTGGAGATGCGTCGATCAATGGTGATCTGTTCCGGGGACGGGCCGACTGAGGGGGGGTCCTGGGGCAAGGCGTCCAGAGACGTCATCCCGCCCCCGCGGCGTTTGCGGACCCTGAGATGATCGATCGCGCAATGGACGCAGATCTGATTGAGCCAAGCCGGAAGCCCCGATCCCATGTTCAAATCAAAAGTATTGATCCCAGTGAAAGCCTTGATGAAGGTGTCCTGAACGATGTCCTCGGCGTCCTCCGACGAGCGGATATACCGGAGCGCCAGACGGAAGATCCGGTCGCGATTTCTCAGGTATATCTGTTCCATGGCCTCAGGCCGGCCCTCTTTAGCGAGTTCAACCATCATTTGCTCAGTCATGTCATTCGTCCTGATTCAGCAATAAATGGTGCATGAATCATGCCAAGTGCCGAACGGGCGGATGGATCGGATTCAGAGAACCGTTTGTAAAAAAACTTGTTTGGAGTGGAAAAAAACTTAACCGCGAAGGAGGGAAACGAACCGTCGAGCCGAGGCGGGCCGGGACGGTACATGGCAGGGCCAGCAGGGAATCGGAAACGTGTTGTGCCGGATCCCCCGCAAAGACTCCCGGTCGTTGAGGTCGATCGTACTCGGATCGATATAGGACGCCAGAATGGCATCCAGACCGTCCTCGAGAGGTTCCTGCGGCGGGCCGACGATCCGGCCGATCTCCAGGTCGTCCACGCGAATGATCAAGGTCGGGATAATCTCGACCGCGTTAGCCTGAAGCACATCGGCCGGGGAGGTGCCGTCCGGAGAGACTCCGATCAGGCTGACCGAAACGGCGGCGGGGTCAAGAGACTCCTGAATTTTGAAGAAACGGCCGACCAGGTCGCGGCTGTCCGCGCTCCACGTTCCCAGGAAAATCTCGATGGTGACCGGTTTCCAGAACGACCGTATCCGGTCGATCGCGTCCGGTCGGGGTCTATAGGCGTCCTTGACTTCCGCCCAGTCCTTGTGTTCGTTGAGAAGGCCTTCCTTGGTCAAGGGGCCGGTTTGTCCGGAAACGCCGAAAGCGCCAAGAACCAGGCCAAAGCCCAGAATGAGAAACCCCTTTATCAAGTCCGATCCGGTTTTCTTCACGCTTTGTTCATACCCGACATGAATTCGACGGTGAATCATAAAATCCTCGACTCGACCTTGTCAAGGACACGATAAACCCATTTGATCTCCGGGCTTCAGCCCGGAAAGCAGAACAGGTTGATATGGTGACCGGCATTCAATAGAATGGGGAAGCTTAAAACGCTTGACGAGGGAGAAATCCATGGAAGACAAGTCGTTCAAGCCGGTCGTTCCCGCCGAGTCCAAGATCAAGGAATTCACCCCCCGCGCCGTCTTGCTGGGTGTGGTTTTGGCCGCTTTTATGGGCGCGGCCAACGCTTACCTCGGACTTAAAGCGGGAATGACCATCGCCGCCACCTACACGACCGCCGTCATCGGCATGGCCGTCATCAAAGGACTCAAGGGGACGATCCTCGAGGAAAACTGCGCCCGGACGGTCGGGTCGATTGGGGGCAATATCGCCTCGGGGGCGATCTTCACCCTGCCCGCCTTTTTCATAGCCGGGATCTGGCTGCCGTTTTACAAATTCGAACATTACCTCATTGCCACCGTGATCCTGGCCTTGGGCGGAATTCTGGGCATCATGTTCGTCACCATCACCCGGCGGGTCCTCATCGCCGACAAGGATCTTCCGTTTCCCGAATCGGTCGCGGCCGCCGAAATCCACAAGGCCGGACAGAAAGGCTCCGGAGGGATGGGACATCTTCTGGCCGGGGCGGGCCTGGGCGCTTTATTCACCGCCTTGACGGAATTCAAAGTTCTCGGTTTGAAATGGCAGACCATCATTTCGGCCGGCAAGGGCTCCCTTCTATTCCGCGGGCCTGAAATGAGCCCGGCCTTTCTCGGTGTGGGATACATCATCGGCCCGAAACTGGCCGCGATCAATTTCAGCGGGGGAGTTCTCGCTTGGGGGCTCCTGGCCCCGGCTATCGCTTTTTTCCTGAATTACCACGACCTGGCCGGAGTGGCCGATTGGTCCGTTGAAATCGCCCGGGTGTGGAAGAATTACGTCCGCTTCATCGCCGTCGGCGGCATGCTGGTCGGCGCTTTTTATACCCTCTTCAAAATGCGCAAGAGCTTGAGCCAGGGAATAGCCCGCTCACTCTCGACTCTGTTCCAGGGCAAAAACGCCCAACGGGCGATCCCGCCCCGGACGGACCGCGACATCGATATCAAATGGGCTCTGGCCGCTGTCGCCTCCATGGCCGTCATCGTCTTTTTCGTTTTCAACCGGTTTGCTCAAAATCCTCCCGCCTCCGTCGTGGCCGTGGTGCTGATGGTGATCCTGGGATTCATCTTTGCCGCTGTATCGGGGTACCTGGTCGGCATCATCGGGGTCAGCAGCAATCCGACCAGCGGGCTGACGGTCTCCGTCCTGATCATCGTGGCCTTCATCATGGCCGCTATGGGTTTGAAGGGGACCAGCGGCGTTTCCGCCGTCCTGATCGTGGCCGCCTTCACCTGCGTCTCGGTTTCGGTCGCCGGAGAAATGATGCAGGACCTCAAAGCCGGGCACATCCTGGGTTGTACACCCCAGAAGATGCAGATCGGCGACATCTTCGGCATCATCTCGGCCTCCGTAGTCATGTTCCTGGTGCTGTCCGTCCTGCACTTGGGCAATATCAAGCAGGTGACGGCCGCCAAACTGGACGACCTGCAAAAGGCCGGCATCACGGAAGTGACCTATGACGGGACCCACAAAGCCGTTCCGGCGGGAACCTATGGTTTGGCTGAGATCAAGGCTATGCCGCCGGAACAGCAGAACGAAATTCTGAAGACCAACGCCGGTTTCGGGGGGGAGAAAATCGCCGCCCCTCAAGCCAACTTGATGGCCGTTGTGGCCAAGGGTATCTTCGAGAAAAAAACCGAATGGATCCTGATCCTGGTCGGCATGTTCATGGGACTGGGCTTCATCCTGATGCAAGTCCGCAGTCCGATGCTGATCGCGGTCGGCATGTACCTGTCGATCGAAACGACCTTCGCCATCTTCCTGGGGGGTCTGTTCAAGGGGCTCCTCGAAAAACGCATGGAAGCGAAAAAAATCGGCGGGGAGGACAAGGAACGGGTCGCCAATACCGGTACCCTGCTGGCCTCGGGCCTGATCGCCGGAGAAGCGCTCATCGGCATATTGTTCGCCACCCTGGCCTTCGCCGAGATCAAGCTCTTCGATGTCTTCGCCGAGCCGTCCTACCTGATCGGACTGATAGGGCTTTTGGCCATCGGCGCGTTCCTGGTCGTCCGCGCCCTGGGGGTTCTTCGCCTCAAGGCCGATTGACCCCAGTCCGGAAAAGGCCCGGGGCAGGTCAATTCATAGCCCGGGAATTCCGGATATCACCCAACTTTGTGATCTACTCAGGGAAGAAGGTTTCTATCGGCAATTTGGGGATTTGACATAAATATTCCAAGAAATGCATAATTTGTCTATGCGCAATCATCTTAAATGCCGGGCTTTATTATTATTATTCGCAGGATTGATAGCCGGACGTGTCGGGGCGGCTGAAATCCGGGGCAAGGTTATCAGTATCGGCGGCAAACCGATAGCCGAGGCCGTCATTCTCCATCGTCAGAGCGGCCTGAAAACGATGACCGCAGCGGATGGTTCCTTTACTCTGAGCCTCGAAGCTAAAAGCCGGATCATCCTCGAAGTCATCCATCCCGACTATGCCGACGGCTTGTTTTCTCTTTCGGCCAAATTGCCCGCGGGTCCGGTGGTGCTGACGATGACCGCATTGATCAGCCAGAATGAGGAGGTCGTCGTCACCGCATTGCGTTTTCCCGAACCAACGGCTCAAATTCCCGCCGCGGCCAGCGTCCTGTCTTCGACTTCGCTCGGGGAGAGGATGGCTCCCCATATCACCGATGCCCTGATCGGGCTGCCGGGCGTCGTGCCGTTGGGCACCGGCGGCTTTTCGCTCGTTCCGACGATCCGCGGCCTGGCCCGCAACCGCATTTTGATCATGATCGACAATGCCCGGATAGCGAGTGACCGCCGGACGGGCCCCAATGCCTCTTTCATCAATCCCGAGGACATCGACCGGATCGAAGTTCTGCGCAGCCCCTCCTCGATTTTCTACGGATCGGACGCCATGGGGGGTGTCGTCCACATCTTCACCAAGTCCGCCGAAAAAGAAGGCCTCCACGGGGCCGTTCATGCCGGGTATGGGACGAACAATGCCAACCAGGCTTACGGTCTGAGCCTGGCAGGTCGATCGGGGGCGTTCTCTTTTTATCTCTCGAGTCAGAAGGATAAAGCGGGAAATTTTTCCTCCCCCGGCGGCGAAATCGGTCAGTCGAGATTTGATCAAGCGAGTCTTTTCGGCCGGGCAACATATGAGACGCAAACCCGCCGGATCGACCTGAGCGTGCTGATCGCACGGGGCACGGACATCGGCAAAGCGGCCATCGACAGCGCGGTCAAGCCGACCTGGTATCCCCGGGAAAACCAGAATCTGACCCAGCTGCACTGGACCGAAAAGAGTCTGGGCGGCGGCGAGTTGAATTTCATGGCCTATGCCAACCCGAATTTCTTGGAAACCCGAACTGATACGGTGACCGGCTATATCGCCGGAGAGAGCGCCGGATACATCGCCAAGGAAGCCTTCGCCCGGACCGAAAGCACGGAATACGGGGCTCAGATTTCGTACTCCAAAAAGCTCATGGCGGATTTCCGTCTGACCGGAGGTCTGGACGTGTTCGGACGAGGCGCGGCCGGCGCCGTCAACACCGAAAAGTCCTTCAATGCTTTGTGCGCGGTCATTAAAACCTTTTCCGAAACTCCCTTCACCGAGGGCCGGCGCAACGATCTCGGGTTCTATATCTCCGGCGATTATTCCGGCATCCCCAATCTCGACCTCGTGGCCGGGGTTCGGTTCGACATTTTGTCACAGAGCGCCCATCCCGGCGGAAGTGCGGATGCCTTGACTTCGAAAAAAAACGCCGTGACGGGGTTTTTCGGCCTCTCCTATCGCCTTGTGGACCGGCTGACGGCGTTCCTCAACGTATCGCGCGCCTATCGAACTCCGGGTTTGAGCGAACTTTTCTATTCGGGCATCACCGGCCGGGGCGTGATCATCGCCCAGCCGAACCTGACGCCCGAAACGAGCCTTAACGGAGATATCGGTCTGCGTTACATTGCCCCCCGATTCTTCCTTGGTGTCTATGCTTTTCTTTATGAAATCGACGGCTTGATCGACCGTTTTCTGGTGGCCGACAAGACCTATACCTACGGGAACCTGGAGGACGTCCGTATCAAGGGAGTCGAGTTCGAGGCGGAGTATTATCCTCTCAACGGCTGGAAGATATTCGGCAATTTTTCTATATTGAACGGAGAGAGTCGGGCCACAGGTCTTTCCATCAATGACATCCCCCCGTTCCGTGTTTATCTCGGGACCCGAGTCTGGATTCGGGCCCTGTCGTTCGAGGTCGCGGGCATTTTCCAGTCCAGGAAAGACAATCCGGGGCCGGCCGAAATCGGAATTCCCTCGTATGAATACTTTCAAGCGAGGATCGGCTATGACTTCCGGCCGATGAGCGTTTTCGTTCTCGTTCAAAACGCTCTCAATCGGACCTTCCTCGGAAGGCCTGATCCGTCCGCGGTTTTTGAACCGGGCCGGGCCTTCGTTTTCGGTGTCCGATATACGTTCTAAATTATCGCGGATACGGACCGTCGGATCAATTCTTAACCGCGATGCACTCGATCTCGATTTTGACGTCCTTGGGCAAGCGGGAGACCTGGACGGCGGCCCGGGCCGGAGCGGGGGACTTGAAGAATTCGGCGTAGACTTTATTCATGGCCGCGAAATCGTTCATATCCTGCAAAAACACCGTGCATTTGACGGCCTGATCGAGGGAAATTCCGGCGGCTTCGAGAATGGCGGCCATATTCTTCAAGACCTGACGGGTCTGTTCTTCGATACCGCCCTCGATGACGGCCATCGACTTCGGATCGAGGGGGATCTGTCCGGAACAAAAAACGAACCCCCCGGCTTCGATGGCCTGGGAGTAAGGTCCGATGGCCTGGGGGGCCATGTCGGTCTGCGTTTGTTTTTTCATATCTTTGCTCCTTAGGACTTTTCACTTCCGCCTGCCGCACCCCTTGATACATTCGCCGGCGCCCATCCTAATTTATAAATTAGGATAATAAGCGCCGCTCAGTATTAACCCTGACCATCTCCCCGGCCTTGCCTGGCAAGCCCTACGGTTTTTGTAGGGTTCAGCCCGCCCTCATTCGCTTCGCGAATGAGGACTGCCAAGCCCGGAGAGTTGATGGGTTTATCCATCAAGAGAGGACGGTGACCCGAACGGACCGGCTTTCGGCGGTCCTGTCAGCAAACCTGGCGCGGGCTTGTATTGTATAGGAGCCGGGGCGCAGATTCCAGGTCCATTTGAACGGCGGGCCGCACGAGGCGACACGGGTTCCATTGATCCACCATTCGACGGCTTCGACGGCCAGGCCTTCGGCCAAGACGGCGCGAAGGTTGATGGACTGGAAGGAGCCGCGCAGGACCGGGTCGAGTTTGAATATATCGCCGTCGAGCGGAGAGACGATGACGATCCCGTTGGGGGGGATCTTTATCCCGACGGCCGCGGCCGTCGGACCGCTCCTTGGGGCGGTTTGCACATGGGTTAGCGCACAGGTCTTTTGAGGTTCCGTCCCGGAGCTGAAAATTTCCTGGATGACTCCGGTGCAGGCGGGTCCCGGTTTCAAACCCGAAAGGGGGCAGATGGAGGCGCGGACGATCCCCGGTGGTTCGGGAAAATCCGCCGCCGGCGCGCGGGAGACGGCGAGCTGGAGAATATCCCGAAAGAGCGGCCCCGCGCCCGTTACACCCGAGACGTTGCGCATCGGTTTCCCCTCGAAATCGCCCGCCCAGACGCCCACGGTGACGCCGGGAGTATAGCCGACCGTCCAGTTGTCGCGATAATCCTTGGACGTTCCCGTTTTGGCCGCAGCCGGAAAAGGAAGATTGAGGGGCGAATAATAGCCGAAACCCGGAATGCGGGCGTCATGATCGGACAGGATATCGGAAATGATGAAGGCCGTTTGAGTCGAAAAGACGCGGCGGGGCGTCGGCTGGGCTTTCGGGCTCTCCAGGCGGCCATCCTTATGGACGATTTGGAGAACCGTGCGTTCGTCCTGGTACGAACCGCCGCGGGCCAGCGCGGCGTAGGAACGAACGAGCTCTAAAAGCGTCACTTCGCCGTTGCCCAAGGTTAAACCGACGCCGTAAAACCCGGGAGTCTGCCGAAGGCTGTCGAACCCTAGTTCCTTGAGTTTGCGGTAGAGTAGATCGGGCCCGATCGACTGGAGAACGGCCACCGCCGGAACGTTGTAGGAGCTGGCTAAGGCGCTTCTCATCCGGATGGCGCCATGGAACGATTCATCGTAATTCTCGGGAGTGAAAGAGCCGTCGGGGGTGACGAAAGGCGTCGGGTCGTCCTCCAGAATGGAGGCGGCGGTCAGCCCGTTTTCAAGCCCCAAGCCGTAGGTAATCGGTTTGAGCGTCGACCCGGGCTGACGCAAGGACGTGGCCCCATTGACCTGTCCGTCATGGCGTTCGTCGAAGAAATCCCGCGATCCGGCTAAGGCCAGAACATCTCCTGTGGCGTTGTCAAGGATGATAGCGGCGGCATTGGTCACGCCTTTTTTCTCCAGCCTCTCCAGCCCGCCGCGGATCAATGCTTCAACCCTTTCCTGCAGCGTCCCCTCCAGCGTTGTCCGCACCTCGGTCAAGCCGGGACGTTCCTCGGCCGGGATGCGGGCCAGGATAAAATCGCAAAAGTGGGGGGCCCGGAATTTTTCGGACGGCGGCAAAATCCCGATGGATTCCTCCAGGGCTCGTTGGAGGGTGTCCGGATCGATGTAGCCGAGGTCGAGCATTCGCCCCAGGATTTCCTCCTGGCGTTTCTTGACTCCGGCGAAATTCCGGTAAGGATTGAGAAGCGTGGGGGCTCTGGGGACGGCAGCCAGGAAGGCTGATTCGGCCAGGCTGAGACGGGTGGCTGGTTTGTCGAAATACTGACGCGATGCGGCTTCGATGCCGAAGGCTTGGTTTCCGTAAGAAATGCGGTTCAAGTATTGGATGAGGATGGCCTCTTTGGACAAGGTGTGATCGAGCCGTACCGCCAGCCAGGCTTCCAGAATCTTGGCCGGAACCGTGCGGGGAAAATGCCAGATGTTGCGCACCACCTGCTGGGTGATGGTCGAAGCGCCCGAAACAACGCGGCGGCTCTTCAGGTTCTGGACGAAAGCCCGCAGGACCGCGGCCGCGTCGACGCCGGGATGGGCGAAAAACGATTTGTCCTCGGAAGCGATCGTCGCTTGGAGGAGAAAAGGCGAGATGTCGGCGAGGCCGACAAAACGGCAGCGGCCGCCTTCGTCCGAAAGCACCTCCCGCAGGAGAGCGCCGTTGCGGTCGGTCAAGCGAAGAGAAACGACCGGCCCGGGGTCGAACCTCCATTTGGCCAGCGGCAGATAAAACGACCCCAAGCCCGCCAGAAAAAAAACGATCGGCCCGGCGATGAGGACGATCCTCTTGCGAAAACGTCTCACTTGATGATCTTGACCGTTCTTTCTCCGCTTCGTCCGAAGGTTTCCGGCGCATACATCATTTCCGCTTTGGAGCCCGGCAGGGTGAACGTACCCGGCGTGAGCGCCCGGGCCAGATAGCGATGGGTATGGACTCCGGCGAGAAGCGAATCGGCGAACAGCAGGACACGATTATCCCTCATCTCGATGTGAGTGAAACCCGTCCACCACCGGCCGAATCCCTCGGCCGCGATGATGACACCGTCGAGTTGGCGGCTCTTCTCCTCGCTCTCGGTTTCGAACGTGGGATTGACCGCCTCGAACCCGGCCGGGAGCGGATCATCGACGACCACGAACAGGCTTTCCTTGGGCACCAGGACCTGCAGGGTGACCAGGACCAATTGGCCAGCCTTGATGTCTTCGAGCGGCTTGCCGTCGAGTGTGGTCATCGTCTTGTAGACGGCGAACCCTTCGTCGCGGGCTTGCAGAGTTGCCTTCGGCGCGTAGGTCAGGCGGATGCCGTAGTAAAGGGTTCCATCGCCCTTCTTGACGATCTTGACCGGTTGGCCGGAACCGGGCTTCACTTCGGCCAGATTCAACGTGGCGGCGGCCGTCTTTTGGACGGACTGGAAGACCTCCTGAAGGATGATTTTTCCGGCGAAGGCGATCTCGGCCTTGAAATCCGGGCGAGTGCCCTCATAGGCGCGGTAGTATTCGTTCAAGGCCTGGAAGACGAAGAAATTTTCCTGAGTCGTGTGCCACCGTCCGGCTTTGCGCTGGTTGATCAGCCAGCGGGCGATGGATGCGGCCAGGGGATGCTGTCGTCCCGTCTCGAGAAGCGTTTGCAAGACCTGGGCCGTCGTCCGGGCGTTGGAGGAATAGATCCAATAATTGTTGGAATCGGAGTCCTCTTCGAAATGGGCTTGAGACGCTTCGACTTTGACCAGGTTCAGCATTTCCTGGATCAGCGTGTTGCGCGCCTGGAGCGATCCGTTGCCGGTGTTGATGGCCTTGGCCAGCATTGATCGGCCGAAGATCGTCAGGCGGCCGCGGGCCTGAAAGAGGAGTTCGGCGGCCGCGGGCTGGAATTGTTTGAGCAGGGCCAGGTCGTACAGGGCGAACGCCTGGGTCGTCAACCAGCTTCCCGACTTGTAGGGATAGGGGGAGGCTTCGGGTTTTTCGTTCAGAATCCGCTTGAGGTAGCGAGCCGCCTGATCCAATCGTTCTTCGTTCACTTCGTAGCCCGCATCCTCGGCTTTCTTCAGGGCAAACACGGCATAGGCGCTGACATAGGGCGATTCCCTGTCTATGTTGGGCCACAGGCTGAAACCGCCGCTGTCCTTCTGACAGCCGTAAATGTCCTTGAGCGTGCGTTTGACCAGGTCTTTGATCTCCCCGGCCTTTAACCCGCTCAGTTGAAAGTCTTCGATGAGCTGGGGCGCCACGATATAGGGCAAGATGGCCGAAATCCTCTGCTCCAGACAGAGGTAGGGGTAATTTGTCAGGTAGTCGATGCACCCCTTGAGCCCGACCAAGGCCGAAGCCGCGGCGCTGACCTCGATCCGGCTGCTGTCCAGATAGAGCGAATCGGGGAGATTGATGATCTCTTCCTTCGTTTCGGTGGTCTGATCGAACGTCGCCACGGTCTCCGTGCCGCGCGGAACCTCGAGGGGGATCCGGAATTCCAACCCGTCCGAGTCCTCGCCCATCTTGGCCCGGATGGCCAGGCGTCCCTGGCCGGCTTTCTCGGCTTCGAAGGCGAACAAGACTTCGCGGCTTTCGTCGGGGGCGAGATCAAAAGTTTTTTCGGGCTTATCTTTGAGCAGAAGCCCCTGGGCCTCAACGGCCAGGACGACCGAGCCCTTGCGCCCGGAATAATTATTGATGACCACTCCGGCTTCAAACTTGTCTCCGATGCGGGCGAAGCGGGGAGCGGACGGCAAAAGCAGTATCGGTTTGGAGACTTTGAGATTTGCTTCCTGGCGGCCGAAAGCCGAATCCTTGGTCTGGGCCACGGCCATGATCCGGAAGGTGGTCAAATTGTCGGGCAGGGTGAACTCGAACGACGCGTTTCCGCCGGCATCGGTCAGGAGCGACGGGTTCCAATAAGCCGTTGTTTTGAAGTCTCCCCGCAGCTCGACTTCGGATAAGCCCCGGGCCGAGGACTCGGCAACCTCGCCGCCTCCGCCCGCGTTTTCGCCCTTTTCCCCATAGTGACGCTGGCCGACAATATGGATCCTCGAATCCGAGGTCTGGACGGAAAGCGGTTTTTCTCCGTAAAACCAAGTGAATGGATCGGGCGTCTGATAGCCGATCAGGTTGAGGACTCCGACATCGACCACGGCGACGGCCAGGGAAGACGAAACTCCGGATTTTTGGGCGTCGCCGACCTTGATTTTGACGCGGACTTTTTCCCGCGGCTTGTAGGCGGGTTTGTCCGTCGCCACTTCGACGCCCAGACGTTTTTCGGAAGGATCGACGCTCAGGGCGACATAGCCGATCTTGAACTGGGGTTTGCCGACATCGTCGTTTTCGGTGATGGCGGCGCCGGCCGTGCGGCCCTGCACGAGCAGGACGGAGATATAGGCGTTGGGAATTAGGTCGGGCGTGATGGGAATCTCGATGGACACGGCGCTGCCAGAGATGTCGAGGACCCGGGCGTCGAGGACGGACTCCCTTTCGACCGTGACCAAGGCCTTGGCCTTTTCGTACGGCGACTTGATCAGAATGCGGGCCTTGTCGCCGGGTTTATAGGTTGTGTCGTCGGCGACAAGTTCCAGGGCATCGTCGTCCTGGCGTTCCCAGGGGATGTAATCCGAACCCGTGACGTAGATATAGGTCGAGGCCGTGACGGTGTTTTTGCGCCCGTCCGTCCCCGCCGCGGTCAGGACGTAAAGGCCGGCTTTTTCGACGGGGAATGATACGGGCACGGCCTCGCGGCCGGTCTTCAATTCGCGGGCCACGACTTCGGTATCCGTTTTTTCCGAGACCCATTCGTAGCGTCCGCCGACGCCCGCTTTCCGGGCCGACCGCCATTCGCGTTTGAGGAGCTTGACGGCCAGCTTGCGATCGGGCCAGGCCGTTCCGTCGGGAAGCACGGACACGACATCGGCCTCTATCGATTCGCCTTTTTTGAGGAACGAGGAGCGGGGTTTGAGGCCGATATAATACTCGCCGCGATGGACGAGCGTCTGGATGCGGTTGGAGATGGATTTACGGCTGGCGCTGGTGACCGTCGCTTCCAAGGTGGCCATGACGGAGGCGGTCTCCTTTTCGGCGACCAGGGGAGCGTTTACGGCCAGCTTGCCCTCCAGGTTCAACGAGGCCGCCCCGTTGGCCAGGAGGCGGCTCGATTCGGTATAGCGTTCTTCGTCCAGGTCGATATCCGCGCCGAAAACATAGCCCTTATGGCCGGGAGGGGTGAATGACATCGCGTTCAGACGGAGCGTCCATTCCGTTCTCTGGTTGGCCATGGCGCCTCCGTAGAGGAAGCTGGCCCGGATCTCGGCCTGGAAAGAGTCGCCGAATATGTAGGATTCCTTGGCTGAGCGGAGATGGACTTCAAATTCCGCCGGGCGGAACGCTTCCACGCGAAAGCTGCCGGCCAGGGATTCGGGCTTGTCGCCAGGCGATTCCGGAGGCACCTTGGCCGTTACGTTGTAATAGCCGAGCGATGCCTCGGGCCGTGTTTCCAAATCGACGGCGAACGAACCGAAGGCGTCGACGGGGGATTTGCCCTTAGCGACCGACTTCTGGAAGGGATCGGCGATTTCGTATTCGACTTCCTTCACCGTCGGGACGACCCATCGAGTCTTGTCGTGCTTGCGGACGATCCCTTTGATATGGACGGTCTCGCCGGCCCGATAAATACCACGCTCGCTGAAAACATAACCCCGGATCCGTTCGGGTTCGGGGGACCAGTCGTAGTCGATACCGAACCGGTAAGCGTCGATCCCCGTTCCCCACTCCGAGGAGGTGAAGGCGATATCGCCGCCGCGGCGGGCGAAAATCCATTGTTCGGGCTTGGACCAGTCGCTTTCCGGTTTGAACCCGAGTGTTTTCCAGCCGGGAGACAGGACCTTGCCGGTCGCGTCCGTCCGTCCGCGCCAGCGGATCATGTTGCTGCCGTCGCGGATCTCGATTTCGGCATCGGCGACGGGGAGGCCGTTTTTCAAATCGGTGACCCAGACGAGGTTGTTGTCGGGAGAGAACTTGCCCGTGACGGCCATATCGGTGACCTGGAGCATGGCCTTGGGATAGCGTTCCCATTCATCTTCGGAGAAGGTGTCGAGCTGAAGAAAAACGAGGCCGTAGCGGTCCTTGAGGAGGCCGCCCAGCGGGATCGGTACGATTTGACGTTTGTTTCGCGGAAGCTTGAGGGTCTTGACTTCGTCGACGGAATAGAACGAAGTGCGGGGACGAAACTCCGCGTTGGACCAGAAAGCTTTCTCGCCCTTAAGGATGGGGATGATCTCGTCGCGGGAGAGACCGGCCGCCATGACCCGGACCTTTGCGGTGTTGACGGCCGAGAGCGGGTAAACGGGTTCGGCGTAAGCTTCGAGAACGCCGTGCCCGGTGGTCATGCGCACGGATGGTTTGTAAGCGTCCGTGGCGAACTCGATGACGGCCTCCTTCCCCAAGGTGTTGCCGAACTCGTCCTTGAGATCGGCGGAAATGCGGGCCGTGTACTTGGTTTCAGGGAGAAAAGGAAGCGACAGCCAAAGGGTTTCATTGGAGTGATCCCACTCCCGGTAGTAGTCCGGAATTTCGATCTTCGGCTCGAAGCTGACTTTTTCGATGAAGTCCTTATAGACGACGTTGTTCGTGAAAACAAAGGAGATCTGTTCTCCAGGAGTAATGGGCTCCTCGCTTGCCAGACCATCGAAGCGGAATGTCTTGAACGTCTCGAATTTAGCAATCGTGCCGTAGTCCAATCCGAGCGGACCTTCCGTTCCGGGCAGGCCCGGTTTGATTTCGATCGAATAGGAATAATCGGGCCGGAGTTTATCCTGGGGTTTGAGGAGAAGGACGGCTCCGGGTTTGGCTTCAATGGCGGCTTCCCCGATCTGTTTGGCCGTCGGCGGCGTCAGGGTGAAGCCGGGGGAGTGGGTCTTGCCGTTGGCGTCGGCCCCCTCCAGGGAGATGAATTCCTTGGCCCGTCCCATATCGATAGACTGATTGAAGACAAGGAAAACAAGCGACTCGAGCCGGACCTGAGAAGCATTGTGGCCGGGGATGCTGTGGACGAGGTAGGGACGTTGGGTGGAGAATTTCCAGGAAAAATCGCTCTTCAGCGCGTACCCGTCCAATGAGCGCAATCCGGAGGGAACGGTGATTTTGATCTCGGTGCCGAAGGGGAAACGATCTTTGGGCGTGAACGTCAGCGCCTTGGTGCCCATCCAGCGGTACTTGCCCGGAAAACGGGGCTCAATACGGAGGAACTCTCCGTTGTCCTCGATGGGCAGCGGCTCCAGGGGGGCCATGGTCCGGTCGAAGATGATGACGATCTGGCCGCTTTCGCCGGCGGCGGAAAGGGCGCCCGCGGGGCTGGAGTGGAGAATATTGAGTTCACCCTTGGCTTCTCCGGCCGGAGGAGCGGGGCGTCCGGCCGCTTTGGGCTTGCAGCCGGGAGCGGTGATGACGACGACGGCCAGAATCAGCCCCATGGCCAGGACGATCATTTTTTTCCCCATGGTATCTCCTCTCTTTCAGTCCGGAAAAGATAGATCTATGCTAAATAAAATGACAACAAAACGCAAGGAGGGTCTGGGGATTGTCAGCACTCATGGAGAAATGCGCATTCTCCATGAGTACAGACGCTCCAACGCCTGTAAAGGTTGGATCCCACGGACGTAAGTCCGTGGAGCGTCAGCCCGCCAATTCTTTAAGAGAGGTGGTGAGCAAAGTCCAAAAGTGCTCGACCGAGGCGATCTCGACGCGTTCGGCGGGCGAATGCGGATTTTGCAGATTCGGGCCGAAGGAGATCATATCCATGCCGGGGAATTTTTCGCCGATGATCCCGCATTCCAGGCCGGCGTGGATGGCGCTGACTATGGCGTCTTTCCCGAACAGGCGTTTGTGGATGTCTTTCATGGTTCGGAGAAGTGCGGAATCCAGATTGGGCGTCCAAGCGGGATAGCCTTCGGGCTGTTTGGTGCGGGCTCCGGCCAGGTCGGCCACGGCCTTCAATGTCTGGCGAACGCCCGCCAGCGCTGAAGCAACAGAGCTCCGGCTGGAACAAAGGACGGTGGCTTTGTCTTTGAGCGTTTTCAGAATGGCCAAATTCGTGGACGTCTCTACCAGTCCGGCGATTTCGGCGTGCATGGAGATGACCCCGTGCGGGCAGGCCAGCAGGAAATCGAGCATGGCTTTCTGGGATTTGGGCGTCAGCGGATTCAGTTTGAGGCCGGGTTCGATGGGTTCGAAGGAGAATTGAAGATCGGGTTCGATGGCTTTGAATTCGGCCTTGATCTTGTCCGCCGCCGCCTGGATGAAGGTGGAGAAAGCTTTGGTTTTGGCCGGCTCGAGAAAGAGCTCGGCCCAAGCTTCGCGGGGAATGGCGTTATGTTTGTTTCCGCCCTCCATCTTGAGCAGGGCGAAAGGATACTTGACCTGCGTTTGCCAGAGAACACGGGTCAGAAGCTTGATGGCGTTGCCCCGGCCCTCATGGATATTGACACCGGAATGGCCGCCCCGGAGGCCGAAGACCTTCAGACGAAAGCCGTTCTTGGCCTTGACCGCCTTGCGGGCCAGAGGCAGGTCGATCGCCGAGTCGGCCCCGCCAGCGCATCCTATGGTGAAGGTGCCTTCCTCCTCGCTGTCCAAATTGAGGAGATAGCGTCCCTGAAGAGCTTTCGGTTCGATGAAACGGGCGCCGTCGAGCCCGGTTTCCTCGGCCACAGTGAAGAGAAATTCCAGCGGTCCGTGGATGATCGTGGAGTCCTCCATGACGGCCAGGCCGGCAGCGACACCGATACCATTGTCCGCGCCCAGTGTCGTACCCGAAGCCTGAATCCAGCCGTCCTTAAGGACCGGGGCGATGGGGTCTTTCAAGAAATCGTGCTTCACGTCGGAATTCTTCTCATTGACCATATCGAGGTGTCCTTGCAGAACGGCGCCTACGGCGTTCTCCTTGCCGGCTCCGGCGGGTTTGCGGACGACGATGTTGCCGACTTTATCTTTTTTCCAGGCCAGGCTGTTTTTTTTGGCTTGAGCGATGACGTACTCACCGAGGGCTTTTTCGTTGCCCGAGCCGTGCGGTATCTTAAGTATCGCTTCGAAATGTTTCCACAGATGGGATGGTTTTAATTCAGAGAAGTTGACGGACATGGGGAGCCTCCTTTGAAATATTCGGAAGATGATGATGCCATATCCGGACTTCCAAGGCAAGGAGGCCGACGGCAGGCCGGACGCCTTGACTTGCCTTTTCGGTATGCTATGATTCAACCGGCCCAAGCGAAGCCTTTTCCCATGAGTAAAAATATTTTTCGGAACCGACCGGCCATTCTGGGGGTCCTCGGCCTCCTGACCGCTTTTCCGGTTTCGTCCCGACCTTTCGGCCCATTTCCCGCGCCGGCCCAAGTCCGTATTTTAGCCACGGTTTTTCCCGTTGCCGAATTCGCCCGCGAGATCGCCGGCGACCGGGGTAAGGTAAGCCTTCTTCTACCGGCCGGAGCCGATGTCCACACCTGGCAACCGCGAATCAGCGATATACGCCGCCTGGAAACCGCCGATTTGCTCGTCTTCGTCGGAGCGGGTCTCGAACCGTGGCTTGACGGCCTTCTCCGGAGCGCGAAAGCTCCGCACCAGACGCGGCTGGAAGTCTCGCTGGGCCTGGAACTTCTTCCCGCCGCCGAAGAAGAGCAGGGACGGGAGGACCACGTCCAGGGAGCCTTCGATCCCCATATCTGGCTCGATTTCAGGTCCGATGAAGCGATCGCCGACCGAATCGCCGGCGCCTTGGCCGCCATCGATCCGGCCGGCGGTCCGGACTTCGTGCGCCGCTCGGAAGCCTTGAAATCGCGCCTTCGCGCCCTCGACGCGAAGTACGCCGCGGCTCTGCAAAACTGCCGGGGCCGCGAGTTCGTCCTGGGCGGCCATGCCGCGTTCGCCTATCTGGCCCGCCGCTACGGGCTTCGCCAGTCGGCCGTTTACGGCGCTTCTCCCGACGCAGCGCCCACCCCCAAGGATTTGGCCGCCGTTATCGGCCGGGCCAAACGGGACGGGATCGGCACGATTTTCTTCGAACCGAGCGTCGGGGATAAAATGGCTCGTTTGATCGCCGCCGAAATCGGAGCCGATGTACGTGTCCTGCAAACCGGCCACATACTCAGCCCGGAGCAAAAAACGGCCGGAGTCGTCTTTTTCGACCTCATGGCCGAAAACTTGGAGGCCTTGGTTCATGGTTTGGGCTGCCGCTGATCCGGATGGCCTGGTTTCCGTAGAAAACGTGTCGTTTTCCTACGGATTCAGGCCGGTTCTAGAAGACGTCTCGCTCGACATCCGGAAGGGTGATTTCCTGGCCCTTATCGGACCCAACGGATCGGGCAAAACGACTCTGGTCAAGATTGTCCTCAACCTTCTCCGGCCCGAAAGAGGCCGCGTTCTGATCTTGGGCAAACCGCCCGCTGAATTTCGAGAATGGGCGCGCCTCGGGTACGTGCCGCAGAAAGCGACGCATTTCGACCCGTTTTTCCCGGCCTCGGCCCGCGAAGTCGTGGCCATGGCCTTGCGCTCCGGCCGGGGCGCCTCCGGTGTTTCCCGCAAAAATGAAGAGGCGAGCATCCGGAGGGCCTTGGAAATCGTGGGTATGGAGAAACACCGGGACCGTTCGATCGGACGCCTCTCGGGCGGAGAACAGCAGCGCGTCTTCATCGCTCGGGCCATCGTCAATCGACCGCGCCTCCTGTTTCTCGACGAGCCGACGGCGGGTGTGGACGCCGAGACACAGGAACGGTTCTATGATTTGTTGGGCGCCTTGAACACGGGAGAAGGAATCACCATCGTTTTGGTCACTCATGACATCGGAATCGTCAACCGCCATATCACCAAGGTCGCTTGCCTTAATCAGCGCCTGGTTTATCACGGAACGCATGAAGACTTCTGCCGTTCCGGGGTTCTCGACGGAATGCTGTCAGGGGGCGATCACCTGATCGCCCATCGGCATTAGGCCCAAACCATGGCTGCTGCGTTGTTCCACTATGCGTTTCTCCAGCGAGCCTTGGCGGCGGGAATCTTCATCTCCCTGGCTTGCGCCCTGCTGGGAGTCTTCCTTCTCCTGCGCAAAGATGCCATGATCGGCCATGGCCTGTCTCATATCACGTTCGCCGGCGTCGCGCTCGGTCTCCTGCTGGGGACGATGCCGATGCTTGTCGCGCTTTTATTTTCCGTCGCCGCGGCCCTGGGCGTGATGCGTCTCAAAGAGACGGCCGGTCTGCACGGGGATACGGCCATCGCCATTCTCAGCAGCGTCGGCTTGGCCCTGGGGATCATCCTGGCCTCGATTTCCGGCCGCTTCAACGCCGCCTTGCTGAGCTACCTGTTCGGCGACATCCTGGCCATCGAACCGGCCGAAGTGGCCTTGTCGCTGGCCTTGGCCGGGCTCGTCGTGTTCCTGGTCGTCCGCAACTACCACCGGTTCATGTTCATGACTTTCGATCGTGAAGCGGCGCGCGTCGCGGGCATTCCGGTAAGGAAACTGGACGCCCTGATCACGGTCCTGGCCGCGGTAACCATCGTTCTGGGGATGAAAATCGTGGGCATTCTCCTCGTCGCTGCGCTTCTTGTCATTCCGGCCGCAGCCGGCCTGCAGGTGGCGACGAGCTTTCGGGGGGCGATCCTGGCGGCCTGCGCGGTGGCCGTTTTTTCGGTTTTGGGCGGATTGGCGGCGGCTTATGGGTTGGATTGGCCGGCTTCGGGGACGATCGTTCTGGCGGCCTTCGGCGCCTTCGGCATCCTCTTCCTGGCTCGCAAACGCCGGTCGTGACCGGAAAAAACACCATCGACGCCCCTTACTGGACGAAGACAACGACCTTGTTCTTGCCCTCTTTCTTGGCCCGATAAAGGGCCGCGTCGGTCAGGCCGATGATCTCCTCGATGTTATAGTCGCGAAAGGGCGAAGCATAGACCCCGATGCTGACTGTCATTTGACATGTTTTATGCTCGCCGCGTCCGAGCCGGAAGGGATTGCCGGAAATCGTCTTGCGAAGTCGTTCGGCGGCGGCCGCGGCGTCCAGGCTGGAGGTCTGGGGGAGAACGATAAGAAATTCCTCGCCGCCGTAACGTCCGGAGATATCCGAAGCCCGCAGAGAGGCCTGGATGAGTTCACCGACCTCGCGAATGATTTTATCGCCGACAACGTGCCCAAAGCGTTCATTGAGCGCCCTGAAATCGTCCAAGTCGATCATCATCAAACTGAGGGGGGACTTGTATCGTTCGGAACGCTGGACTTCTTCCAGAAGACGGGCCTTGATGTAGGTCTGATTATAGAGGCCGGTCAAGCCGTCCTTGACCGCCAGAGTCGTCAATCGTTCGCTCAGAGCGATCCCGCTCAGGGAGATGAGCAGGATGACGATGAAACCCAGTGTCAGAATCGATCTTTCCAGAGCCCGAAAACCGATCCATTTCCAGTATTGAGGGATGAGGTCGCCCAGCGCGGTATAAACCATGTAGGCAACGACCATGATGATGATCGCCCATAATCGTTTCTTCAGCCCGCCGGTCACCAACGGAATTTTTTTCATGAAGGAAATCCGATTGAAAACTTACATTATTTTCATTTCTTTTTCAATCCGTTCGGCGATTTTGGAGGCCGCCCGGAGGATCCGCCGACGGAGCGAAGACGCCGTTTTCGCCGTCCGCGCCTTGAAGACTTCATCCTTGAGGCCGGGGAGGTTGATGCGGACATTATAATAGGCTCCCTCGGCCGCGGCCCGGGCGACCAGAGCGGCGACTCCGGCGTCGCTCAGAGAATTGCGATTGCCGTTCTGAACGACGGACTTGGCCAGACGAAGCAGATCGACGACTCCTTCGAGAGTGCGCAGCGGAACAAGGGTTGCTTCTTTGGTGGCCGCTTCGATGGCCTCTTCGCGTTCGCGCGTCTGTTCCTCCGTCCCCTTGGACAAATGCATCGCCTCCATGACTTTGGTGAAGGCCTCGGTGTCGAGGTCGACAAGCCGGAGGTATTCGTCCTTGAGTTCCTGGGCCCGGAGGGCGACGCGGTTCATGCTCGGGTAGAATTTTTCGTAGCCTTTCTTGCCGACGGTCAGATTAGCGACCATTGACGAAAGCCCTGCCGCCAGGGCGCCGCAAAGCGCGGCCACGCTTCCGCCGCCCGGGGCGGGGGATTCCGTGGATAATTCGTCTGCGAATTCCCGGAGATTCATCCGGACCAGAGCGTTTTTAGGTTCGTCGAGCTGATATTCGATGATTTTCTTTTGCGGATCGAAGGGGGCGATGTCGTTCAATCCCAGCGAACGCACGGCCATCCGGATGAGTTCCGCGTCCGGGACGCCGGGACATTTGCCCTGGTGCGTCAGGTAATGGCGGCCGGCCTGAAGAAGGGCTTCCTTGGGGATGAGGCCGACGAGTTCGCTTCCGGTGACGCGCAACCCCATCCGGGCGGCTTGGGCGCGGACTTCGTCGAAAACCAGGTGGATGGGGGTAGTTTTGTAATTGGTGAAGTTGATCGAGATCTGGGCCGTCCCGTAATCCTCGATATACCAACCGACGGCTTTCAGGTTGGTGAATTTGCCGGGGATCTTGATCGACTGGCCGTTCGTGTCCCGGACCAGGGCGCCGTCCCGGTCGCGCTTGGCCCGACCGCTTTCGCGAATATTGAGGGCGATTTCGTTGGCCAGTTTGCGGTCCCGGGTATTGAGGTTGATATTGTACGCGACCAGGAATTCCCGGGCGCCGATGACCGTGGCTCCCGTGCGGAGATTGAAAATCGGCCGGCCGCAATCGGGCGCCCAGACGGGGTTTTTGAATTTTTCCGCGAGCCCTTCGAATTCGCCCTGGCGGATGGCGGCCAGGTTGCGGCGTTCGGGTTTGAGAGCGGCTTCTTCATAAAAATAGACGGGGATGTCGAGTTCTGAGGCCACTCTCCGGCCCAGCTCATGGGCCAGGGCGACGCAGTCTTCCATGGTTACCCCGGACAGAGGGACGAACGGGCAGACATCGGTAGCTCCGATGCGGCTGTGGGCGCCCTTGTGAGTCGACATGTCGAGGACTTGGGAAGCTTTTCGGATGGAGCGGAAGGCCGCTTCCCGGACGGCCTCGGGCGGGCCGATGAAGGTCACGACCGTCCGGTTAGTCGTTTCTCCCGGGTCGACATCGAGAAGCTTAATACCGGGGACGGCCTCGATCTCGGCGGTGATGGCTCGAATCTTGTCTTTGTCCCGGCCTTCGCTGAAATTCGGGACGCATTCGACGATTTTCATTCAGGGCTCCTTTCGATCGCGGCTGGCGGTGTATTGGAACTGGCCCTTGGCGTCGAAATATTCGACAACATCGAATTCGGCCAGGCGCTCGGAGCAGGCCGCCTTGTCTCCGGCGATGACGATGACAAGGGGAGCGGGAAGGCGCAGGCGGACGGACTCGGCGATTCTTTCGGCTCCGACGAGCCAGGTTTGATCGTAGTATTTCTCCCAGGCTTCGGAGCCCCAATCGACGGCTTTGATGAGGCCGACCCGGGCGGCGAATTCCTCCAGACGGGCCAGGCGGAGAGGAAAACTTCCGATGACGACGGCTTTAGCTTGTTCGATCTCATCGGCCGTGATGGGCTCTTTGACCGGCGCCCGGAGGATGGCCGTCATTTCTCCCACCGCCGCGGTGAGGACCGCCGGCGTGATCAGGGCCTGGGCCAGAAAGAACGCGCCGGCGCGGAAGTGGTTGATTTCGCTGAAGGCCTGATAAGCATATCCCTTGATTTCGCGGAGCCTCATGAATAATCGACCGCTCGTTGAACCGCCCAGAATTTGATTGAGGACGGTCATCGTGAACCGCTCCGGAACCTCCAGGGGAGGGAATAGCATCCCCATCACGACGGCGCAATCCCGGGCCCCCGGAACATCGATGAAGCAGATACGGTCATGGTCCTGGACCCGAGGCGCAACCGCAGGAAGGGGCGGGACGTCCCCTCGCGGCCAGATATAGAGACGGCGGCTGACCCGCCGCGTAGCGGTGTCCAGGCCGATGTTTCCGACGAGCACGAGATGGGCATTGTTGGGGCGATAGTAACGGTCGAAGAAAGCGGCTAGGTCGCGCAGGTTCCAGCTCCTGATGATATCGCGCGGGAAAGCGAAATTGGCGTAGGGATGACCCTGGAAGAGAACTCGCAGAAGATGGCGGCGGGCGCTGAATTCGGGGTTCTTTTCCTTGTCCATCAGATCATAGGTCAGGTTGAGCTTGACCAAAGCCAATTCCCGCTCGGAAAAATTGGGCTGGAGCAGCAGTTCGCCGATCAGGGCGAGAACCCGGTCGAGGGCATCTTCCAGAAACTGGAAGGTGATGAAGACATGGTCCTGGGTGACGTCCAGGCTGAGGCTTCCTCCGATGGATTCGATGATCTCCTCGATTTCGGCTCCCGACCGCAGCCGCGTTCCGCGCAGAAACATGTGTGCCGTGCATGTCGCCAGCCCGGGCAGGGATTGGGGAGAACGGATTTCTCCCGCGTCAAGGACGAGTTGAAGGCTCATTAAAGGAACCGTCGCCCAAGGGACAAGCGAAATGCGCAGGCCGTTGGCCAGAGTGGCGGTTTGGATGGCCTGAAGAGGGAGAGGGGGCAGGGGTTCGGGGGGAGGCGGCAGCTTGCGAAACCGTTCCTGGGACGCGGCCAGGCCGGCCATCGCCGTCAGGCAGGCCGCGATCATGAGAATCCGCCTCAATTCATCCTCACGTTGAGGATGACCGAATTGGCGGGCGTAAAATAACGGCTGGCGATGCCGACGATGTCTATGGGCGTCACGGCGAGGTATCGGCGGAGCTCCGAAGAGGCCGTGGAGAAATCGCGCAGAGAGAACCAGTTGTTGACAAGGAGGAGCGCGCGGTCGAGGGAATTGGAGATCCTCCGATAATAATCCTGCTTAAGGATGGCTTTATAGCGATCCAGTTCGGCGGCCGAAAGAAAGTTCTGTTTGATGCGGGCCAGCTCGTCGAAGATGGCGGTTTGACAGGGTTCGATCATGGTCGGTGTGGCGATCACCGAAATCTTGTATACGGCCCTATCGAGACGTTGCTCGATGCCGCCCGCGACCCGGAAAGCGATTTTTTTATCGGGGTTGAGCAACCGGCGGATGAGGCGGGACGTCCGTCCCCGAAGAAGCACGTAGTCGAGGACGACAAGCGTGTAGAACTCGGGCGATTGAGGAGCGGACAGGCGGAACCCCATGGTAAAAGCGGGGGAAGGGGCGATGGGATCGACGACCGTCGTGATAACGGGTTTGCGGTTCGGTCCCGGCGGAAGCTCAAAAGCCGGCGTGATGTCTTTGCCGCGCGGCAAGGTATCGAAGTAGCGGGAGACGAGTTCCCGGGCTTTGATCTTGTTGAAATCGCCGGTGATGCAAAGGACGGCGTTAGTGGGTGCGTAATAGGTCGCGTAAAAAGCTTTGACATCATCAAGGGTCAAGCCGGATATGTCCTCTTCCGCCCCCGACAGAGTGTGGTTGAACGGGAAGCCGGAATAGATCAACGGGTCGAATAGAGATAGACTTTTCCAGTAAGGTTCGTTCACTTGGCGTTCGCGGATATCGGCGAAGAGTTCGGACCGAGCCTTGGCGACCCGGGCCTCATCAATGTCCAGGAAGCGCATCCGGTCGGACTCGAGCCAGAGGGCCAAGGCGAGTTGGTAGGAGGGGAGAGTCTGGTAGAAAATCGTCTTGTCCTCGGCCGCGGCGGCGCTCAAGGTCCCTCCGACCCGGTTAATGAAATTGATGTGTTGAAGAGGCGGGACGTCGAGCGAACCCGAAAACATGAGGTTTTCCATCAGGGTCGCCAGCCCGGTCTTCCCGGGTTGTTCATGGATCGATCCGGCTCCGTAAGCGACGACCACGGAGACGAGCGGCAGAGTATTATCTTCGGATAGGATGACGGTCAGCCCGTTCTTCAATTTATAGAAAGTCAAGGGGAAATCGCCAGGTGCGGCGGAGGGGACGGGGGCGACAGCCTGGGGGAGGCCGGCGAGAGCCAGGCCGGACAATAAAACGATTCCCGCCGCTAGATGGTAGCGTTTGAACGCGCGTCGTTTTTTCAGGCCGGCTGCGGATTGGACCATGGATTAATCATATTAAGTTATCACATTTGAACGGAGATTGGAACGAAACCGCTCGAAGGCGGCTGGAGCAGCCCGGCTCAGATTTCGTCGGCGGAGAAATGGACGAAGGAGAAGCACTCCGGAATGTGGGAGTCATAGACTCCATGCCTGTTCAAAGCCCACCCGGGATCGGGCGAGACCCTGACTCCGGCCGCGTGGAAGGCCTCGAAACGGCTGAAGTCCATGCGCCATGTATCTCCGTCTTTAGGGGGGAGGATTCGGCCTTGGGCTAGAGGTTCCAACCCCTTCCAGGGAAAAGCCAGTTCGACCGTCCAGCCGCGGTCGATGTCCCGGTCGTCGTTAAGGGTCCCGTCGACGGCCACGGCATGACGCAGACCGGGGAAATCCCAATCCATGAACGCCCAGCGCCGTCCCCGGGGATGTTTTCCATAGCGCGAAGCGTCCTGAAATCCGCCCAGGACATCCACCTGGTGATGGACCAGATCGAATTCGGGACGGGTATCGAAACCGGCCTTCCGGTAAGCCTCTTGCCAGACGTAGAAGACTTCGTAAATGGTGCCGAGGGCGTTGATCTGGAACTCGTAATAGCTGTCGGGTCCGGCGATGAAAAGTTCGATGTCGTTCTCCATCCAAATGAAGGAATCCCGTTCCGTCAGCCGGGCTTGGACGTTGGGTTCCTCGATCCAGTAGGCGACATAGAAACATTCGTCGTCCCACAACGCCGCCATGCGGGTATCGAGAAGACCCGGAACTCCGCTGACCAGATCGACGAAACGGAGCGAACGGGCCGCTTTCCGCCAGCAATCCTGGTCCAGACGGCCATTGATTTCAGGCCGCCGGTTCGTTCGCCGGCAGACATAATGAGTCAAGTCGGTATCCGGGCATCCGTAGCGGGCGGTCATGGGCGTCTCACTTCTGGGCCGCGCGCTGGACCTGACCGAAGATGCGGCCGAAGTTGCCGCCCAGGATTTTGCGGACGTCGTCTTCCTTGTACCCCCGTCGCAGGAGCTCCTCGGTGACCGCGATCAGCTTTCCGGCGTTTTCCAGCCCGACCGGGGCGGCCGAAATCCCGTCATAATCCGACCCGAGTCCGACGTTGTTCGTTCCGCCGGTGACCTTGACCACGTGATCGATATGGTTGACGAGCGTTTTGACATTGACTTGGGGAAGATATTTTTCGAGCCCGGCCAGGCGGGTTTCGAACTCCTTCCAACCTTTGTTCTTTTTTCCGGGGTCGGAACGTTCGGCTTCGCGGTAATCGGCCGGAAGGCCGTTGGCGCGGGCCGTTTCCTCCCACAGCGCCAGACCCTTTTTGTCCGACTCCGCATCGAGGAAACCCGTCGAAAAATTAATGCCCACCACTCCGCCGTTCTTGGCCAGCGCTTGGAGCATCTCGTCGGACATGTTACGGTGATGAAGGGATAGGGCCCGGCAACAGGAATGCGAGGCGATGACCGGGACGGTGGTCACCCGAAGGACGTCCCGAAAGGTCTCATCGTGAGCATGCGAGACATCGATGATCATCCCCCGACGGTTCATTTCCTTGACCACCGACTCGCCGAATTCGGTCAGGCCGCCATAGGTAGATTGGGCGTCGCCCGAAGCATCGGCCCAATCGGTGTGGGTCCAATGGGTCAGGGTCATAAGCCGCACGCCGGCCCGGTGGAAGGAGCGCAGGAGGTCAAGGTCGTTCTCGATGGCGTAGCCGCCCTCGATCCCGATGAGCAAGCCGGTTTTTCCCGTGTTTCGGATCCGGTTGAAATCTTCGGGCGTACGGACGATCTCGAGGTCGTCGGGATTTTGGGCTTGGAATCTGTAGACGGCCTCGATCTGGTCGAAAACCCCTTTGGCCGACCGCGCTTTTTCCAGCTCGTTGGCCGGAGGAGGGGCGTAGCAGGCGAAGACCTGAAGGTCGACGGCGCCGCGCTTGAGCTTGGGGATATCGATATGGCCTTTGGGCAGATCCAGGCGCAGGTCTTCGCCGTCCATAAACCGGCCGATCGTATCGCAGTGCATGTCGACGAGGGCGGCGTCTTTGTGGATGAATTCGGCCCGGTACTTTGGATCGAGCAGGTTTTCCTTGGTTTCGGACAAGATTTGAATGACCTCCAGGTGGTATTGGGCGGACAGGCGCAAGAGTTCGGGCTCGATGAAATCGGTGCGTCGCTCGAAGGCCCCGACGGCGTCGGCATCGGCTGAGGGGGGAGGTGCGGCGGGTCGGGCGGCGAGGGTGAAGAGAAAAACGGCGAGAAGGGGGAAAATACGTTTCATGGCGGTGGTCCTTTGATTTGCCTCGATCATCAGGAAACCCCAAGTTCCTGGGGTCGGATCCCGACATCGTGAATAGGCCTTTCCTTCAGCGGGAAATATATCTTTGAGCAGGAGAAGCTGTCAAGGGCGATTGAAAAGACCGGGAGAATAGAAATTTTGCTCAGCCGTCGATACTCTCGATCGTCTCCTTGTAGACGATAGCGCGCTGGCGCAATCCGTCAAGCAGAAATTTGACGCATTCCGGCCGGCGGCCGATGAACTCGGGGGCGATGATTCCTTTGTCCGTAAATGTTCCGCCGGCGATGAGTCTCAGGACGAGAGAAGCCGTATAGCCGGTGGTCCGAGCCATGGAATGGGTTCCGCTGACGGGATCGTAGCGGTCGATGAGATCGAAGGTATAACGCCAAGAACTCCCGTTCCGCCGTCCCTCGACGACGATTTTCATAACGGTCAGATCGCCTTCGCCTTCTTGAAGTTTCCATTTCGGAAAGAGAAGCCTGGAGGTCACATCCAAGGGCCGGACTTGGCAGCCGCCAACCTCGATCAGCTCCCGGCTGAAAAAGCCCGTTTCCCGGAGCATGGCCATTTTCTCGATATGGCCCGGATAGCGGAGGGTCTTTTCCTTCATGTCGGGTGCGGAGATCGTAAAGGCGAGGGTCCTCAGCCCGTCGGTATTGAAGGCTTCGAGCGTCCCGATTTCCGGGAAATCGATCAGTTCGGGTTCGGATAGGGCGGGCATGACGACAGGCCGGCCGTTTCGGATATAGCGGGCCGGACGGACATATTCCTCCAACACGTCGGCCGGTGAGAAGACGGCCTTATATTCGTAAGGCCATTCCCGGACCTGGGGCAAGCCGCCGACATAAATCAGGACGGAGCTCGTCTCTTCCAGAAGGCTGTCGACGTATCCGACCAGAAGATTCGACATACCGGGCGCGACGCCGCAATCGACAACCGCGGTCACGTTTTGGGACCGGGCTTGATCTTCCAGAAGAAACGGGTCTTCGGGAAAAAAGGCCAAGTCGACGACACTTTTGCCGGCGGCGATCACGGCTTGAAGCGTCTGAAAACCCAGGGACCCCGGGACCGCGCTCAAGACGAAGTCGAAATCGGCGACCAGGCTTTTAACGGAATCCGGATCGGACAGGTCTCTTTGGATGGTCTGGATGTCGCCGCCGCGGCTCAAGCGGTGGAACGACGCTGAATTGATGTCGGCCACGGTTACTTCGAACCGGGAATCCCCGGCCAAATCCACGGCCGTCGGCGCTCCGACCAGGCCCGATCCTAAAACGATGATTTTCATTTTTAGTCTCCTTTAAAGATGAGAAGGGAAAAAGGGAAATAAGCGAGAGGGAGGAGGATGAAATCGGGGGCGGAGAATTATAGGCCGCTGAAGCGGCCGATATATCGGACTAGGTGGTCGTGCCGCTGCGAGACGGCGAAAATGGGACGACGAACATCCGGTCTATTCATTGCTCTTTTATTTTATTCAAATGAAGCCTTGGCGTCAAAAAAAACAAATTGTTTCCGTTTCGCCCGGCCGTCTAAAGGCGGCCGGCGCAGGCGGAATTAAATCTTATCGGCCGGAGATATCCCCATAGAACTTCCATTCCAGGGACATGTCGCGGGAGAGCTTCTGATCGCTCAAGGCCAAGCGGACCAGCGGGAACGGCAGGCTGCCCATTTCGATCACGGCATCATGAAACTGCTTGTAGGTCATTTTCCCGGAATCCACCAGTTCCCGGCTGATTCGACGAAGCTGGAGAGCGCCGAGCTGGTAGGCCGCCTGATACAACGGCCCGTATCCGCCGGCGAAGGACCGCCGGACTTCTCCGACGGCGTTCTCCCGCTCGAAATTGACCTGATCGACGAGATAGTCGATGCATTCCCGGGGCGACCATTCGCCGAGATGGAACTTGAGGGAGAAGACGATCCTGGCGCACCGGTGCATCCGCCAAAAGAGCGCCCCGATACGTTTTTCCGGCGTGTCATGGAAGCCGAGGTCATACATGATCATCTCCCAATACACGCACCAGCCTTCGCTCCAGAAGGACGATCCGCCGACCGAGCTCCGATAAACGTCATACCGCCGGCCCATGAAATCCTGCATGTTGTGCCCGGGGATCATCTCGTGGAAAGCGGTGGCGTGGGAAAACGGAAGGCTGTTTCCCCGCATGCTCTCGATCTTCTGCCGAGTGGTCATCGTGTCGGTCGGATAGGACACGCTGATCAGCGAACCACCGGTGAAAAATGGATTCACCAATTGCCGCTCCGGCGACATCATCTCCATCCGCATCGTCTCGTTCTCGATTTCCGGAATCGTGAGCAGGTCCTTGGCTCGGATATACTCCACGGCCTCGCGGAGAAGATCACGGATCCCGTCGGGCTGGCCGCCCGGCGGCACGTGCATGTCCTTGACCTTTTCCATAGCCTGCCTCCAATTCTCGCCGAAACCCATCGTCCGGGAGGCCTTGATCATCTCCGCCTCGCACCAGGCATACTCCCGGAGGCCGATTTCGATCAGCTGCTCGGGAGTGTAGGGGATCATTTCGTCGGCCAGGTCGAGCATCAAGCCCGACCGGCCGAGCGGACGTCCGGAGATGCCGCTAGCATCGGTCCTGACCGGCGTTTCAACGGCTGGAGGAGCGTCCAGGCGACGGAGCTTTCCTTCCATGGAGTTGCGTAGAGCGAGATAGGAAATCCGGGCCGGACGGCTGAGTCTGTCGAAATCCAGCTTTTTCAACGCCGCCAACCAATCGGTCAAGAAAGGTTTGGTCAGGCCGCCGTCGCCCGCTCCGGAACGGCCGGCGCTACCGCGGGCGCCCCGGGCCGGCAGGAACAGCCGGGCTATTCCGCGCAACTCGTCTTGCGGAGTTCGAAGCAGTCTGGCCAGATCGGGAACCTCGGGGACTTTCGGGGCGGGGGTGGATTCAAGGGTCACCCGAGCCGGAGATACGTCGGCGTTTTTCGAGGACGCCGGCGCCACACGATCGCGGAGAAACGCCGCGTAATCCAGAATCGCTTTGTCCACTTCTTTGAAGGGTTGGGCCATCCACCAGGTGAAGAGCGGATCGTATCCGTTATAGAAGCCGAACCATCGTCGGAGAATTTTGTCCAAGGCTTCCAGGGCGGCGACGCCTCGGACGGCTGTATCCGGGCCGACCTTCAGGGCTCCGGGTTTGGGCTCATCAAGCAGGCCCGCTTCCAGCGCGGCGCGGGTTTGGGAGATCTGCTCCAATGCTTGGGACAGGACGAGAGCCGCCTTTTCCGCATCCATGGATTCCATTTGCCGGCGGGATTGCTCCAGCCGGCGGAGGCCGTCGGCAAAAGGAAGCAAGGGGGCCAAGGAGGCCTCGGACGCCGCTTCGGTTTCCAGTCGGCCAATGTCGGCCCGGATGGCGCTTTTTAGGTTTTCGAGGTCGGTTTGAGCCGCGGGACTCAAGCGGCCCGCGTCCAACTTGTCCAGCTCGGCCGCCCAATCGACGTCGAATCGCTTGACCCGGGCGAAACGGTCGGGTGAAACGACGTCATAGAATCGGCTCAAAAGCTCGCGGTCGGATTCATAACGGCGGGCGATAATGATCATTTCGCTTTGCGCGGGAGTCAGCAAGGCGCGCAAGTCGGCGGGGACGGCGGCAGGCGGAGTCGCCGCCTGGCCGTCCGGATTCGGATTCCGCGCGGAAACCAGACTGATCAATACAAGAGTTGCCAGAGAGGCGAGAGTGAGTCGGAGGAAAAATGGTTTTCTGGGTGTCATGACGATCTCCCGGGATTGGTCGACGCATTATGGCATAATAAAAGGTGATCCGAAACTCCCGGCGGGGCCGTCTCTTGAAAAATTAAACCGCTCCCGCTAGTCTGAGCTTGTTCCGTGTCCCGGAATCGACGCTTAGGCTTTGGGCGAGGCCGGCCTTTGGTGGTGTTCGGTATTGCGAAAAGTGGATATTATTCGTTAAATATCGGGGAGGGGACATATCATAATGCCCGGCAGAAACGCTCGATCCATCCGGATTCCAGCCGGCGTATTAGCCGCATTTCTTATCCTCTTATCGGTTGCTCCATCCGCCCAGACGACAAAAAGCCTTGTCAAAGACGCTCTGGAGTGCTTCGACCTCATGGACTACGAGATGGGATTAAAGCTGGCCGACCGGGCCTTGGAGCGCGATCCGGACCAAACCCAGCTCCGGATCCGGCAGGCCGCCGTTCTCTGGAAGCTCGACCGCCGGGAAGTTGCCTGGATGGCCATGGACCGCGTCCTTAAAGCGGAGGCGGAAAAATCCGCCGTCGACCGCGATTGGGAGGCGCCGACGTTGGCCGCCTTCTGGCGGTATCTGGAAGGCAAGCCGGCCGAGGCCGAAGTCCTGGCCAAGTCGGCGAAGGCTTTGATCGACAAGCGGTTGCGTCCCGATTTGGGCGCGAAATGGAATTGGCCGGAGGCCTTCGCTCCGGGCTTGAGGGAAATCGAGCCCGGAGAAAAGACACGAATCAAATCCCAATTTCCCTTGAATGCGGGCCTTCCGTCCTATATCCTGGGCTGCCTTCAGGAAGCCCGCTCCGGTATGGACGCCGAGGCCGCGGAATCATTCCGCAAAGCCATGAATCTTTCTTACGAGGCGCGGGATTGCATCCTCCGGATCGGATTCGGACGGCTGAAGTCGGGAAATTTCGACGGGGCGATCGCTATTGCGCTGACGGCCTGCGACGCCGGCGGACCGTATCCCGATTTCTATTTTCTGGCGGCCGCCGCGGCGGAGGCGAAGGGCGATCGTCGGGCGGCCTTTGATTATCTCGAAATCGCCGTCGAGCTCAAACCGTTCGTTTCCTCCTGGCTTAAAGCCTTGGCCGTCGCCGGCGCGGAAAACGGCCAGAAGGCCCGGGCGGAGGCCCTTTTGCGCCGAGTCCTGAAGCTCGACCCCGACGACTATCTTGTCCGTGACCAACTGGACGGTCTGGAGCGGGCCTTGATGACCTCGGAATTCTCAGGGGCTCTGGCCGCAGCCGTAGCCGGTCTTCAGCGGGATCTCGCCCCGCGCTGGCGGTATCCACTGAACTCCAATCCCTCCGATATCGCCGCCATTATCAATAATCGGTTCCTGCGGTTTCTGCAGGAAGGACAGGTTTACGATGCCGCCCGTTACCTCGATGCTTTTTTGGACATCGAGGCCAGCTCTCCCGCTCTGCACTACAATCTGGCTCAATTGGACCGATCGCTGGGCCGAAGCTACCAAACTGTTTACCAATCCTGGACCGCCGTCGCCCTGCGGCCGGATTACCCCGACGGTCTCGATGCCCTGGCTCGTTCGTATTTCGACCTGGGGGACTTCGAGCGTGCCATCCTCTGCTACAGAGAGGCCCTGCGTATATCGCCCGACGATCCGACAGCTTGTTTCAACCTGGGCTGCGCCCTGCAGGCGTCAGGCGACCTTCCGGAGGCCGAGGCTATGCTGGGGCGGGCGATCGAGCTCGACGAAGCCGATACGACGGCCCGGCGGCAGGGCGGGAATGCTAAGAGCGGTGTGTTGGCTCACGAAGTGGACGTTAAGGTCGATCCGATCTCCTACCGGGCACTTCTCCTTCTGGGCGGGATTCTTGAAGCCCGAGGTGATGCGGCGGGGGCGGCCGGGATGCTGGAGAAAGCCGTCCGTCTCAAGCCCGAAGGGCTGGAAGCTTATCTGGCTTTGGGAAAAGCTTGTCTGGCCCTGGATGATGCCGCGCGAGCCAAGTCGGCTTTCGAGAAATATCTCGCGCTCGGCGGCTCGCCGTCCAAAGTCGAGGTGGTGAAAAAACGCGATGAACAGCCGGTCGAAAGGCCGTTTCCTGGCTGATCTTCCCCAAGTAGCCCGCGTTAGAAAGGGTATATAATGCGGCTTGCGCCTCTTGCATCCGATCGTCGGATTAAGTATAGTGAATCACTAGGAAATAATCCGAAATTTGAAGGGAACGTTTTTCCGATGACTCTTGTCGAAGCCCCCGGGGGCGTACAACTCAAAATTGTCGAAATCGCGGGCGGAGAGTCCTCCCGTCGGCGGCTTATGTCTTTGGGTTTCCATGAGGGCGACAGGATCGAATCGGCCAGCCGGGGGATCCTTGGCGGCCCTATCCTGGTCAAAAATCTCGACGCGGGGATTTCCGCCGCCCTCGGCCGGGGAATCGCCTCCAAAATCAAGGTGATCGTCGTCGATGAACGCTCATAATGAACCCGTCGTTATCCTTCTCGGCCAGCCCAACTGCGGAAAAAGCACGCTCTTCAATGCCATCGCCGGACCCAAGGCGCATACCTCGAACTTCCCGGGGACGAGCGTCCAGCATACCCACAGCCAGGTCATCGTCGGCGGCCGCCTTCTGAATATCGTCGACCTGCCGGGGACCTATTCCCTGAGCCCGTCCGATCCGGCCGAGCGAGCCGCCCTGGCCCATCTTTTCGGCGAGCGGCCCGATCTTGTCATCAACGTCGTCGACGCTTCCATCCTCGGCCGCAGTTTGGAGTTGACCCTGGAGTTGCTGGAGATGGGCTTGCCGATGGTTGTCGCCCTGAACATGACCGACCTGGCCGGGAAAAAAGGCATTTCCATCGATACGGCCAAACTGTCGGCGGTCCTAGGCTGTCCGGTCGTGACGACAGTCGCCCTGCAGGGCAAAGGGATCAGCCAACTGCTGGATGCGGCCGAACGGTGCCTCCGGGATCCCTGCCCCGGTACTCCTCCGCGCTGGTCGGCGGACGTCGAATCGGTGATCGGCAGGCTCATCGAACGTCTCCCGTCGGCCTTCGCCTGCATCGGGAATCCGCGTTTCACTGTCGTCCGCATGCTTGAAAGCGGAGGGTTGTTTTGCACCGAGTTTCTGACCGAGCTCGAGCCCGATCTGGCCGCCGCCCTGGCCGCCGCGCGGGCGGAATTGGTGAAATTCCGCGGCCGGCCGGCTTATGAGGTCGTCGCCTCCGAACGGCACCATCTGGCCCAGAAGATTTTCGAGGAAACCGCCCGCGTCCGGCATGTCCGCAGGGCCTGGACCGACCGGTTGGACGATGTCCTGCTTCATCGCTGGCTCGGGTATCCCATCCTCCTGGCCGTCCTGCTCGGTTTTTTCTTCGTCATCTTTAAAATCGGCGCGCCGCTCGAAACTCTACTGCTTAAACCGTTCGCCGGTCTGCGCGCTTTTCTAGAAGCGAATATCGGCGCCCGCTGGATATTCCATATCGTTGACGGCTTGCTCCTTGGCGTGGGCGGGGGAGTGGCCATCGTCCTGCCTTATTTCATCCCTTTGCTGGCCCTGATGTCGCTCCTCGAGGACATCGGCTATCTGGCCCGGGCCGGGTTTCTTCTCGACACCTTCATGCACCGGATCGGTCTGCACGGGAAATCCGTGGCCCCTTTCATCCTCGGCTTCGGCTGCAACGTCCCGGCCATCGTGGCCACGCGGACGCTGGAATCGCGGCGCGACCGGCTGCTGACTTCGCTCCTGATCCCGTTCATTCCCTGTTCAGCTCGGACGACGATCATCCTGGCCCTGGTGGCGGTTTTTTTGGGACCCTGGTGGGCGCTCGGATTCTATGCCTTCAATATCATCCTGGTGGCCGTTCTCGGGCGCCTGCTCAGCCTGTTCCTCAAAGAGGAATCGCCGGGCCTGCTCCTGGAAATCCCCTCCCTCAAGGCCCCTTCTCTGAAAAATATCGGCCTCAAGATTTATCTTCAACTCCGCTCATTCGTCCGTTTCGCCTGGCCGCTTCTCATCGGCGGCAGCGTCGTTCTCGGAATTATTCAATCGTTTCACGGAGACAAGGTCATCAACGCTGTGCTGGCGCCGCTTGTCGTCGGCGTTTTGGGTTTGCCCTCGGCGCTCGGCGTGACTCTGATATTCGGTTTTTTGCGCAAGGAATTATCCCTCCTGATGATGCTGCAGGCGTTGGGGGTCGGTTATGGAAGCCTGCTCAGCGTCATCACCAGGGAACAGATCGTGGTTTTCACGGTTTTCGTCAGCCTGTTTATTCCCTGCCTGTCGACGTTCGCCATCATGTGGAAGGAAGCGGGGAAGAAAACCGCGTTTCTGTCGGCCGGCCTGAGCGTCTCGGCGGCCATTCTGGTCAGCTTGATCGTCCGCCTGCTGATTTAGGGGCCTTTTTTGAAGCACCTGTTTTATACATTCGCGGCCAAAGCGCAGCTCAGTATTAGGCCTGGACATGCTCGGGGCTTTTCCGAGCAAGTCCTACGGTTTTTGTAGGACATGCCCCAGGCTTTGCCTGGCAAATCCTATGGTTTTTATGGGGCATGCTCTGGACTTTGGTGAACAAGCCCTAAGGTTTTTTTAGGGGTTAGCCCGTCCTCATTCGCTTTGCGATTGAGGACTGCAAAGCGGGGAGTCGAATGGGTTTAATTTCGTCTTTGTAAACATCTTACCGATTGCCGATGACAATCAATCTTTTCAATAGGATATCTTCGACATTCTGCCTGGCATCCAAAACAGACAAAATATAAACTTTCGTCTCTGATATCCTGTATATAATTCTCCATGGGGGGATGATCAATTCACGATAGATGAGAATGCCCTGATCTTGAAGTTCAGGTACGATTCGGCCTCTTTCAGGAAAAGTATAAAGACGGGAAGCTTTTTGTTTAATCTTTGTTAACGTTTTAAGAGCAATAACGGAATTGTCCGAGGCAATATATTCAATAATTTCAGTTAAATCAGTTTCCGCAACACCAGCCCAAAAAACGTCATAATTTTTGCTCATTAAGCTTCTCTTTCAGTGAGACCTCAATGGCTTTGAAAACGTCCTCCTGAGATTTGACTCTGCCTTTTCTGATATCGCCTTCACCTTCCGAGATAAGCTTTAGTATGCCGATGGCGTTACGCATGTTTTCGTAGCTTTGAGGATCTTGAAGCACCGCTCTCGGTTCCCCATTCTGCGTTATGATGACAGGGCGGCGGGTTTCGTTGATTTGTTTAAGCAAATCTGCGGCTTTAGCCTTAAGGAAAGTTACCGGCTTAATATCCGTCGAAATATTCATATCCAATCACCTCCGGTCCTTTTATAGTACTAAATTAAGACCGAATGTCAAGGATTACAATATTCGCCCGCTAGTCTTTCTCAAGGACAACGACGGCGACTGCGTATTCGGCGATGTGGGTCAGGGAGAGGTGGCTCCGGGTGAACCCGTAATCGGCGCCGTCCGGGATCCGGATGAAGGGTTGTCCCGACGGCAGGTTGACGGTTTCGACTCCCGTCCAGGAGATCCTCCGGCCGATGGCCTTGAAGAACGCCTCCTTGGCCGCAAACCGCGCGGCCAGATGCATGAACCGGCTTTTCTTGTTGTCGCTGTAGGTGGTTTCGGTCTCGGTGAACACTTTGTCCGTGAACCGGGGGTTGCGCTCGATGGCTTTTTGGACGCGCGCCACTTCGATCATATCGACGCCGATGCCTAAAATCATGACTTTATCCTTCCTTCCGCCATGTATTGTAGACCAAGAGAATGTAAAAAAATAGTTTAGCATTTCCCCGTTCGTGGTGAGTCCTTCGACAAGCTCAGGACAGGCTCGTCAACCCATGAAATGCTGCCCTCATGGAAGCCTTGAGGACAAACAAGGCTGCCCTTCGACCCTTCGACAAGCTCAGGGCGAACGGCTTTGGGACCAGCTATTTTTTTACGAGCTCTAAATTTGTGTCTCAATCAAAAGCGCGTTTCGATCGTCTTTGGCGGTGAAAAGCGATGGCGAAGCGGTGGGCTTCGTCGCGGACGCGCTGAAGGAGTTTGAGCGCGGACGAGGTCCTTTCCAACCGGATGCCGTCCCGTCGTCCCTGGACGAAGACGATCTCCTCGCGTTTGGCCAGCGAGACCAGAGGCAGATCCTCGATGCCGAGTTCGCGGAGGGCACGCCCGGCCGCATGGAGCTGGGGTTTGCCGCCGTCGACGAGTACAAGATCGGGGCGGACGGCCTGGTCCTTAACGACACGGCGGAAATGGCGGCGCAGGACTTCTTCCAGGCTGGCCGCATCGTTCGGCCCTTGGACCGTTCGGATCTTGAATTTCCGATAGCCGTCCTTCCAGGGGCGGCCGTTTTCGAACGCCACCAGCGAGGCGACGGTTTCCACGCCCTGGGTGTTGGAGACATCGAATCCTATTATCCGGACGGGAAGGACGGGGAGATCGAGCGCCGCCTTGAGCTCGAGCAGAGGCGCGATGTCCGCGTCCCGGCCGGAAAGAACGCGCTCGGCGTTCTTCACGGCCATGTCCAGAAGGACGGCGTTTCGGCCCCGGGAAGGAACGGCGATGTCGACGGATCGGCCCGCGCGCGATGTCCATTCATCGGCCAGAGCGGCGCAATCGGACGGTTTCCAGGGAACGATCACCTTGGGAGGGATTTCGTGCCCGGCGTAAAACGACAAAAGCGCTTCGCGGAGCGATTCCCCGGCCGGGGCGGCGGCCTCGACCTCGTTGCAGAACTCATGCGACCGGACGACCTTTCCCTTTCGCATCACGAAAACATAAAACGCCTGGAGGGTCCCGCTTCCGGCTTGCCCGAAAATATCCTGATCGTCCAACCGGGCCGAGATGAGGGCGGGCTTGATGCGGACTTGTTCAATAGCTTTGAGGACATCCCGCCAATGGGCGGCGTCCTCGTAGGCGCCGGCGTCCGCGGCGGCCGACATTCGCTCCTTCAAAGCGGCGGTCAGGCGGTCGGTCCGGCCTTCCAAGAACAGGATGGCATCCTCCACGTTCCGGCGGTAATCGGACGGGGAGATCCGTCCGACGCAGGGCGCCGTGCAAAGATGAAGATCGTACTCCAGACAGGGCCGCTTGCGGTTCCGAAAAACCGCTGTCGCGCAGGTGCGGAGGCCGAAGAATTTCGAAACCAGGCGGATGGTTTGGCGCGCTTCATGGGCCGGGCTGAAAGGGCCGAACCAGCGGGCTTTTTCTTTCCCCACCTTGCGGCGGAGGTAGAGGCCGGGGAACGGATCGTCCATGGTCGCCTGAAGGTAAGGAAAGTTTTTGTCGTCCTTCAGCCTCAGGTTGAATTTCGGCTGGGCTTCCCGGACGAAGTTGTTTTCCAAGAAGGCGGCTTCCCGTTCCGAGACCGTCAGAGCATAATCGACGTCGGCCGTCTCCGCCCGGATGGCCAGCACCTTGGGATCGTCGGATTCCTGAAAATAGGACCGCACCCGGTCGCGGAGACGGCGGGCCTTGCCGATGTAAACAACCCCGCCGTCGGCGTTCTTGAAAAAATAAATTCCCGGTTTGGCGGGGAAGGCGTCGACCTTGGCCTTCAACGCCTCCGCTTTCGAAGGCGTGGTCACAGGTCGAGCTCCAATTCGCCCCGCTTGAGGGTGACGATCTCGTCGCGCAGGCGGGCCGCTTTTTCGAATTCCAGGGCCTTGGCCGCCTCCCGCATCTTTTTCTCCAACTCGTCGATCCGCTGTTTCCGTTTCAGCGGCGACAGGACGATGGCCTTGTCATCGTCCAGGCGAGTGTAGTCGATGTAATCCCGCTCGCCGCCGCCGGTCAGGCCTTCATCGATGCGCTTGCGGATGGACTGGGGCGTGATGCCGTTGGCTATGTTGAAGTCCTCCTGGATATGCCGGCGCCGGGACGTTTCGGTCACGGCTTTTTTCATCGAGTCCGTCCACTCGTCGGCGTACAGAATGGCCCGGCCGTTGATGTTCCGGGCGGCCCGGCCGAAGGTCTGGATGAGGGCCGTCGACGAACGCAGAAAACCCTCTTTGTCGGCATCCAGAATGGCCACCAGGGAGACTTCGGGCAAGTCCAGGCCTTCGCGCAGAAGATTGATGCCGATCAGGGCGTCGAAAACGCCCTTTCGCAGGTCGCGCAGGATTTTGACCCGTTCCAGCGTTTCAATGTCGGAGTGGAGGTAGCGCACCCGCAGCCCCAGCTCGTGATAATAGCGCGTCAGCTCCTCGGCCATTTTCTTGGTCAGAGTCGTAATCAGGGTTCGTTCGCCCTTGGCCGCCCGCGTTTCGATTTCTCCGCGCAGGTTCTCGACCTGGCCTTGGACCGGCCGGACCTCGATCTCCGGATCGACGAGCCCCGTCGGCCGGATGATCTGTTCGATCACCCGTCCCTTCGAACGGCGGATCTCGTGGGCGGAGGGAGTGGCCGAGACGTAGACGACCTGGCCGACCCGGGATTCGAACTCCTCGAAATTAAGCGGCCGATTGTCCAAGGCCGAGGGCAGGCGGAAGCCGTGTTCGATCAGAGTCAGCTTGCGCGACCGGTCGCCATGATACATCCCGCCGATCTGCGGGACGGTGACGTGGGATTCGTCGATGATGGTCAGGAAACCGGCCGGAAAATAATCCAGGAGCGTAAACGGCGGTTCGCCGGCCCGGCGGCGGCTGATGTAGCGCGAATAATTTTCGATGCCGGGGCAATGGCCGAATTCCCGCAGCATGTCCAGATCATAGAGCGTCCGCTCCTCGATCCGTTCGGCTTCGATGACCAGGCCCTTGGCCCGCAGTTCGGCCACTCGCTCTTCGAGTTCCCTTTCGATCCCCCCAACCGCTTCGTCTAGGACGTCGCGGGGAGTGGAGAAAAAAGTGCGGGGATGAACCATTATTGAGTCGGGGACGTCCAGGACCGTTCCCAGGAGCGGATCGATCGCGGCGATCCGTCCTATCGAATCCCCGTCCAGCTCGATCCGGTAGGCGAACTCCTCGTAAGCGGGGTAGACTTCGACGGTGTCGCCGCGGACCCGGAACCCGCCGCGCCCCAGGTCGGTCTCTTTACGTTCGTACTGGATGCCGATCAGCTTGCGGACAAGTTCACGGCGGGGGAGAACCTGTCCGACGTCCAGCCGGAAACTCATGGCATAGTATGTTTCGGGAGCGCCGATCCCGTAGATGCAGGAGACCGAAGCGATGATGATCACGTCGGTCCGGGAGAAGAGGGCATTGGAAGCGGCCAGCCGCATCCTATCGATTTCGTCGTTGATGGTCGCTTCCTTGGCGATATAGGTGTTCGAGGCGGGGATGTAGGCTTCGGGCTGGTAGTAATCGTAGTAGCTGACGAAATAATGGACTGCATTCTTGGGAAAGAAGCGGTGGAATTCCCCGTAAAGCTGGGCGGCCAGCGTTTTATTGTGGGAGATGACCAGCACCGGCCGGCCGGCCTTTTCGATCACGTTGGCCATGGTGAATGTTTTACCCGAGCCGGTGACCCCCATCAGGACCTGATGGGGGAGGCCGCCGGCAAGGCCGTCCGACAGGTCGGCGATAGCGCGGGCCTGATCGCCCTGGGGCTCGAAATCGGAGACAAGCTGAAAAGCGCGCATGGATGTTTCGGGAAAGACCGTATTATAACAAAAGAAGGGAGTGGGAGCCCGGCCGGGATTTCAGGCGTCGCCGGATTTCATCAGAAGGGCGCCTCGGAAACGGGCGCCGTCGTGAATGCTGATTCGCGCGGCCGTGATGTTACCGTTCATGTGGGCCGAGGCGGCTAAAGTGACCCGCCCCGTGGCCCGGATATTTCCCGTCAAGACGCCGTGAACGGCGACCCCGGCGGCGGCGATCTCGGCTTCGACTTCGGCTTTTTGATCGATCGTCAGTCTTGCCCCCGTCAGTGTGATGCGGCCCTTGAATACGCCCTGGAGGACCAGGTCCTCGGAACTCGATATTTCGCCCTGCATGACGGTCGACGCGCCCAGCCGCGAAGTTCGGTCGGAAAATGCCGCAGCGTCTGTATCGTTGGATCGGCTTTCCTCGGGCTTGGCCATGAGACTCGCTCCTCATCCAGGGGTGGAGCCAGATTATATGGAGCCTGATGGAGGAAAGCAAATTGACTTGAGGGGAAGGCTGTGTTATTTCTGCCGTTCCTCCGGGAAGAAACCCTCTTGTTCGGACGTCTAAACATATAGAATTATGGCGCCAAAAAAAATTCGGCCTGAAGATTTTCCGAATCCATTCCCGGCCCTGTTGCGATCGTCGCACGTCGTTCCCCCCGTCATGAAATTTCCCTTTTTTCCCGGCCGCGGAAAAAAAAGGGAGGAGTTCGGAATTCCCAAATTAAAAAGGAGGACAGGGATGAAGTTTTTTAAGGTACGCGTTTCTTTCATACTCGCGTTGATCGCGATCCTGGCCTTGGTCGGAAGCTCCTTGGCCCAGGCCCCTCTGACCACGGAGGACCTCAATCAATTCGGCTGGCGCTGGATCGGCCCGGTCAATTTCTCGGGCCGGATCACCGCTTTTACGGTTCCCCGCGGCCAGACCACGACGTATTATGTGCTGACGGCCAGCGGCGGTCTGTGGAAGACCGAGGACGCCGGGACGCATTTCGAGCCTATCTTTGATAAGTACGGCAACATGAGCATGGGCTGGCTGGCCATCGCCCCGTCCGACCCGAAAATCCTTTATCTCGGTACGGGCGAACCCATGCATGCCCGATCCAGTACTCGCGGCAATGGAATGTGGAAATCCGCTGATGCCGGTAAGACCTGGACCAAGATCGGGCTGGAGAAAAGCTTCTTCATCCCCAAGGTGGAAGTTGATGCCAAGAATCCCGACATCGTCTATGTCGCCGCTGAAGGCAAGCTCTATGACAACGAAATGGATTGCCAACGCGGGCTCTTCAAATCCACGGACGGGGGCAAGACATGGGCCAATGTCTTTCCGGTTAAGGACCGAGGCGTGGCTGATTTCGTCATCGATCCCCGAAACTCCGATGTCGTCATTGCGGCGGCCTACAAGACGTTCCGGCGGGCCTGGACCTACATCGACCGCCAACCGGGCAATAATCTGTACAAGACCGCCGACGGCGGCAAGACCTGGAAGAAGCTGGAGGCCGGGCTGCCCGTCAACGCCGAGCTCGGACGCACCGGCTTGACGATCTTCGAGAAGAATCCGGCCGTCGCCTACGCCCGCCTCGACGAGGAAGTCAACCTCGGCCTGGCCGAGCGTGACGGCGTGGCCAATTTCCGGGCTGCCGGCGGGTTCGGCGGTCAGGGCGGGATGTTTACGGACGATTATTCCTTCGATAAATTTAAAAACTTCAAAATCCATCCCGAAGCCGTCAAGGCCGCTCTGAAGTTCGTCCCCATCAAGGCGGAGAACGAGGCGGATCTCGTCAAAAAGCTCAATGAACTCATCGCCGACAAGGACTTCCTGACCAAGAACGGCGTCGATCTGACCAAGCTCAACGCCGCGGCCCGCAAGGCCAATGCCAAGAACTCCGACCTCATCAGCGCCATCGGGGAGGTCGAGACGCTGACGAAGAAGGAATCCCCCAAGGCGGACTCCAGCGAGGCCAAAGGCCGCGCCCAGATCGTCAATCGCCATGTCCTCGAGGTCCTCTATGCCGGCGTCCTGCGCAACCAGAAGCCGGTCAAGAGATCCGGGGTCGTCTATCGCACGGACGATCAGGGCGAGACCTGGAAGCGGATGACCGAGTATAAGAACAGCGGCGGTTCAGCCCAGGTCAATCAGACCGAAGGCGGCTACTACGGCCGGATCATCGTCGATCAGACCAATGACCAGGTTCTTTATTGCGGCGACACCAATATTACGATTTCCCGTGACGGCGGCAAGACGTTTGCCGCTTCCGGCTGGGACGCCGGCGCCTACAAACTGCACGTTGACCACCGCGCCGTGTGGGTCGACCCGGCCAACGGCAATCATGTCATGAGCGCCAATGACGGCGGCGCGGGCGAAAGCTGGGACGGCGGCAAGCATTGGAGCCACAAGGCAACCATCAGTGCCCAGCAGTTTTACGATGTGTCCGTGGACAATCAACAACCCTATAATATCATGGGCGGTACCCAGGACAACGGCGCCTGGATCGGCCCCTCCCAGAACCGCAACAGTTGGGGCGTCTTTGCCGCCGACTGGTTGTATCTACCCACCGGCGACGGTTTCTACGTTGTCCGCGACTGGTGGAATCCCGAGTGGATCTACTACGAGAGTCAGTTCGGCGGCTCCAGCCGACAAAACCTCAAGACGGGGGAGACGGCTTCGCTGGCCAAGCGGAACACACCCGAGGAAACCGCGGCCGGAGTCCCGGCTCAAAGATACCAGTGGAATGCCCCCATCGTCCTGTCGCCGCACAACCCCGGCATCGTTTTCATCGCTTCGCAGTTCGTTCATCGCTCCCTGAGCCGGGGCGAACGAGGGACCTTCGTCACCATCAGTCCCGACCTGTCCAAGGCCAGTAAGGAAAAGCTCGACTTGGCCAAGAAAACCAACCTGCAATGGGCGACGGTTTATACCTTCGCCGAGTCGTCGAAAACACCCGGCTTATACTGGGCCGGGACGGATGACGGCAACCTCCACATGTCTCCCGACAGCGGCGCGACATGGATCAATATCACCGACAAGTTCTATGACAAGGCGGGCAAACCCAAACCCGGCTTGAAGGGCGCCCTTATCCCCTATGACCGCTGGGTCAAAAGGGTCGTCCCGTCCGCTTTCGACGACAAGGTCTGTTATGTCGCCTATAGCGGATACCGGACGCACAACGAAGATAAGACATACCTGTATGTGACCCGTGACAAAGGCCGGACCTTCGAGGATATTTCGGGCGGTTTGATGAACCCTCTTTTCGACGTCGAAGAAGATCCCGATAATGCCCAGGTTTTGTATGTCGCCGGCGACGCCGGCATCCATGTGACCGTCGACGGCGGCAAGACCTGGGTGCCGTTCTCGAGTACCGCCCCTCATGTCGTCGTCCGCGACTTGGCCATCCAGAAACGCGACCGGGAAATGGCCATCGCCACATATGGCCGGGGTTTTTACATCGCCGATATCGGACCGTTTAAGGAGCTCAAACCAGAGCTGTTCCAGGAAGACGCTCATCTGTTCGACGTCAAGGAGACCATCCGCTGGAACCGGCTTGAACGCCGCGGCGAACAATACGGCGAATTCGCCAAGGTCGACAATCCGCCGATCGGGGCGAACCTCTACTATTATTTAAAAGCCGAGGCTAAGACGGTCAAACTGATTATCAAGGACCTGGAAGGCAATTTGATCCAGGAATCCACCGGCAGCGTTAAGAAAGGCCTGCAGAAGGTCTTCTGGGGCTTGAACCGGCAAATGGCGGCCGGCCAGGCTCCCGCCGCCGGTCAGGGAGGTCAGGGCGGCGGCCGCGGCCAAGGTGGGGGCGCCCGGGCCGACAACGGGACTTATAAAGTTACCCTGAACGTGGACGGTAAAGACATCGAGACCAAAAAGCTCGTTGTTTCGCCCGACCCGCTGTTCAAATAAATCGCCCGTGAATACAAGCCTCGGGCGAGTGGCTGGCCCCGGGCCTGTCCCTTGACGTGGATCAGGTTCGAGATCAGAAGTCCGAATACCGAATAGGAGGCCCATGATGAGGTGCGCGACACGAACTCTGAGTGTCGTCCTGCCGGCATTGATGCTGGCCGGAACGGCCGGGGCACAAGACTTCGAAAAATACCACAATTATGCGGAATTAACCGTGCTGGCGCAGGGCTTGGCTAAAACCAGTCCCCAGATGGTCAAAATCGAATCCATCGGCAAGACGCGCGAGAAACGGAACATTTGGGCGATCCAGATCGCCAACCCGGCCGGGGTTCCGGTCGGCGAGCGGCCGGGGCTGCTCGTTGCCGCCGGCTTCGAGGGCGATTATCTGTTCGGCAGTGAACTGGCCGTCTTTGCCGCGGATTACCTGATTAAAGGCTATCCCGCCAACGCGGCCATCAAGAAAGTTCTGGACGAGTATGTCGTCTATATCCTTCCCCGCGTCAATCCCGACGCGGCCGAGTTTATGTGGGCCCCGGTTAAATGGGCCCGACGGACGAACACGACCCCATTCGACGACGACAACGACGGACGGATGGACGAGGATGGCCCCGACGATCTCAACAAGGACGGCTTGATCACCATCATGCGGGTCAAAGACCCCAACGGGGTCTACATGATCGACCCCGACGATAAGCGGGTCATGAAAAAGGCCGACCCCAAGAAGGGCGAGCGGGGCGAGTTCGCCTTGTACTGGGAGGGGATCGACAATGACGGCGACGGCTTCATTAATGAAGACGGCCCGGGCGGCGTCAATCTCAACCGCAACTTCATGCACGAGTATCCCTATTACAAACCCGAGTCCGGCCGCTACATGGTCAGCGAGGCCGAGACCAAAGCTGTCCTGGCCTGGATGGTCGTCCACCGGAATATCGCGGCCATCCTGACTTTCGGCGAAAGCGATAACCTTATCACTCCGCCCAACGCGCAGGGCCGCTACGGCGCGGCCCGCACCCTCGACCTCGTGTCATTTGCCGACATTTCGATCGCCGGAGCCGGCAAGACCGGGATCGTTCCGGCCGGCGGCGGCTTGGCCGGCCTGTTCGGCCGGGGGGGGCGCGGCGGGGGCGGAGGCGGGGGAGAGATGATGATCTCCGAAGATATGCTGCAAATGATCATGGCCTCGGGCGGGGCTGCGTTCATGAGCGGCGGTGCCGGCGGACAGCGCGGCGGCCAGACCGCACCGGCGGCAACGGCCCCGGCAGGCGGTCGAGCCGCCCAGCCCTCGCGCCAGGCGGCGGTCGTATTCAATACGGCCGATGTTGATTACTTCAAGAACATTTCCGCCAAGTACGCCGAGCTGACCGGTATTCGGACGGCTCCCGTCATCGCCAAACCCGAAGGCGCTTTCTTCCAGGTTGGCTACTTCCAGTTTGGAGTGCCTTCCTTCTCGACGCCCGGATGGGGCCTTCCCGAAGCGCCCCGCGGCCAAGGCATGCCCGGCGCGGGCGGTCCTCCGACCGGTGCCGGGAGCGGGCCAGGCGGACAGGCGAATGCGTCTCAGATGCAGGCCATGATGGCCCAGCGCGGCGGAGCCGCCGGCGGCCGATCGGGCCCGACGATGGGAGGGGCGGCCGGCACGGATGTCGGCGAGGCTGCTCCGATCGACAAGGCCGTCCTGCAATGGATGGACAAGGAGAAGATCGATGGATTCGTAGCCTGGATGGCCGTCAAGCACCCCGACTTCGGCGAAGTCGAAGTCGGCGGATTCAAGCCCTACGCGGCGGTCAACCCGCCGCCGGCCAAAATTGACGAGATGGGCAAGGCCCATGCCGAATTCGCCCTTTATCTGACGACCCTGTTCGCCAAAGTCAAAATCGCCAAATTCGAGGCCGTCAACCAGGGCGGAGGATTGTTCCGCGTCAAGGCCGAAGTGGCCAACGAGGGCGTCTGGCCCACGGCCATGGCTCACGCGGTTGTGGCCCGGGCGGTCAAACCGACCATGGTTCAGCTCCAGGTGGCGCCCGAAACAATCGTTTTGGGCCAGCAGAAAACCAATTTCGTCCAGTCCATCACGGGTGCGGGCGAACGGACTAAGTTCGACTGGTTGATCAAAGCCAAAGCCGGTGAAACGATCGCCCTGAAGGTCGTCTCGGCCAAGGGCGGGTCCGACTCCCGCTCCGTGACGCTCAAGTGAGGAGAATGGTTATGATGAAAACAACACGGACAAACACCCTGAGAGCCAAGGTCCTCTTCCTCGGTTTGACGCTTTTCGCCCTGCTGGCCGTACTGCCGCAAGGCGCTTCGACCCAAAAGTTCTCCGACCCCCAGTTCAAGATCAAGCTCGATTTCAACCGCTGGCACGACACCGACGAACTCTATGCCGATTTTCAACGGCTGGCCGCGGCCTTCTCCAAGTTCGTCAAGGTCAGTTCGATCGGCAAAAGCGTCGACGGTCGCGACATCCTCCTGGCCACCGTCAACAATCCCGACACCGGGTCGGAGATGAGTAAAGCGGGCATGTATATCGAGGCCAACGTCCACGGCAACGAGATTCAGGGCGGCGAAATCTGCCTGTATACGGTCTGGTACCTGATGGAAAACTACGGACGCCTGGAGCCGATAACCAGGCTGGTCAACGAACGCGTGTTTTATCTCGTCCCCACGATCAACCCCGACGGCCGCCAGTATTTCATGGAGAAGGCCGGCGGCAGCGCCCGCACCGGTCACCTCCCCGTGGACGATGACAACGACGGCCTGTTTGACGAAGACGGTCCGAACGACCTCAACGGCAACGGCGTCATCGAACAGATCCGCAAGTACGTCCCCGGCAAGGGCACGCATCGGATCACTAAGAACGACCTGCGCGTCCTCGAAATGGTTGGATTCGGCGAGATCGGTGACTACATCCTGCTTGGCCAGGAGGGCATCGACGACGACAAAGACGGCCGGGTCAACGAGGACGACGCAGGATCCTACGACGGGAACCGCAACTATCCGCTCGACTGGCAACCTAACTACATCCAGAGCGGGGCCATGGATTATCCGACCCAGCTCCCGGAGGCGAGGGCCGAGGTCGAGTTCCTGGATGCCCATCCCAATATTGCCGGTGTCCAGTCCTATCACAACAACGGCGGCATGATCCTGCGCGGCCCGGGTGCCGAGGCCATGGGCGAATACCCCATGAGCGATGCTCAGGCCTACGACGAATTGGGTAAAACCGGCGAACGCATTCTGCCGTTCTACCGCTACATCATCCTCTGGAGCGGCCTCTATACCGTGCATGGGGGATTCATCGATTTCACCAACGACGCGCTGGGCATGCTGTCGTTCTCCAACGAGCTGTGGAACGGTGAGCAATACTTTACTTCCCCTGAGCTCAAGGAACAGCAGAAGGACCCCAACAGTCCGATCGCCCCCCAGAAATCCCGCTACTTCTTCGACGACAAGCTGGAGTTCGGCGACCAGTTCATGGAGTGGAAGCCGTTCAAGCACCCGGACTACGGCGACGTCGAGATCGGCGGCTCCTGGAAGAAAACCACCAGCCGCGTGCCGCCGCGGTTCATGCTCGAAGAACTCTGCCACCGCAACATGGCCTTCACGCTTTACCAGGCCGAAGAACTGCCCCTGATCAAGATGGGTGCGGCCGAAGCGGATAAAGCGGGCGACGGGGTCTATCGTGTGTTTGCGGATGTCACCAACTCCAAGGTCACGCCGACGATCATGGAGAAGTCGGCTCAGAATAATGTTGTTCGGCCCGACCTGCTGACGCTGGAAGGGAAAAACATTGAGGTCATCTCGGCCAGCTGGATCGACAATAAGGAGGCCTACAAGGTCCGGCCCACCATCACGAGTTTCATCGACCAGAAGAACCTCAAGCGGATTCTGCTCCGCAACGGGACGCCCGGCCGGACGACCCGGACGATCATGTACCTGGTCAAGGGCTCGGGCGAAGTCACGATAAAATATGATTCGGTCAAGGGCGGCCAGGCCGCCAAGACCGTCAAGCTCGGGTAAGCCCCGGCCGGGACTGGATTTCCCAATCAGGGAGTCAGCACCTTTCTCGTTTTCAGGTCGAATCTGGCGCCCGGCAACAGCACGTGCATGATCATTCCGGTCAAGCCGATGATCTTCCCCGGACTGACCGAAACCTTGGTTTGGGACGGATCATAGACGATGACGTCCTTGTCCCCGATCACATCGAACGTCTTGTCCGGATTGACGATGATGGCCGTGTCTTCGTCGATACCGACGCCCAACAGCAAAGGATTCTCGGCGATCAGGCTGATGAGCCGATTGTGACGCTTGCGCGTGGCGAAGTGCTGGTCGATGATCGTCGTTTTGATGAAACCAAGCCCCGGGGTCGTCAGGACCTGACCCGCCTCGAGCGTCTCGAATTCATGTCCGGCCTCGGGCGGCCGTTTTTCGTCTCCTGTGATCATGATTTCGCTCATGATGGCCGCGCCGGCGCTGGTTCCTCCGATGACCGCTCCGTTCTCATAGATTTCGATCAGCTTCTTGTGGACGGGTGTCGCGAGAAGCACCTTGGTGACCCGAGCCTGGTCGCCCCCGGTGAAATAGACACCCCCGGCCTCGTCCAAGATCAAGGCGTTTTCCGGTTTGGAAGCCTGCTCCCGGGTCGGGTTGAAAACGACGGTATCCGTGCGGCCCAGTTTCCCGAACTCAGCGACCATCGACGCCCCAGACTCGTCCGGCGAAGCGCCTGCCAGGGGAATGACGACGATCCGGCCGCTCTTGACCAGGGCCGCGAGTTCGACGAATTTCCTCATCATGCTTTCCGACCGCTCGCCGCCGCCGATGATAAAAAGGCGGCCCTTCGGCGCCGACGCTGCCGATAAGACGAGCCCAAAGAATCCGAGGAGGAGGGCGGGCAGGACCGGTTTTCTATTTCTCATCATCAGCTCCTTGGACCGAATAAGCAGAATGAATCGAGAAGGAAAGGAATTTTCTTTTCCGGGCCGCCGGGGATGGATATCCGCGGGTTGAAAAGCTTCGGTGGTCAGGCATGAGGGGATCATAGCCCCGGAGAATGATTGATGTCAAAATGGAGAAAGGACATTGAAAGTCCCGCCGGGCGTCCCGGCGCTGCTGCCGGGCCGGGAAAATGCTGCAAACGCGGATCGTGTTGACAAATCATGCTGTTCCGGCTAAAACATACTCCTGTCGCCGGCCGAATCTCCGGAACGGGGAGAGAGCGCGGGCATAGCTCAATGGTAGAGTACCGGCTTCCCAAGCCGGGTGTTGTGGGTTCGAGTCCCATTGCCCGCTCTTTCATCCCGTCCCGCGGCCGCGGGGCGGACGGTCTCCATCGCGATTCGACCGGGACCCCCTCATGAACTCGAAAACCGGCTTTTTCATCCTGACCCATGAAAACCCTTTGCCAGGTTCACTCAATATGGCCGTCGACGAGTTTCTGTTCCGGTCGTTGGGGGAGGAAACGCGGACAATTCTGAGGTTTTATGAATGGACCCGGCCGACGGCGTCGCTCGGATTCGGCCAGAAGGCCGACCTCGTCGTCGATTCCGATTTCTGCGCCCGGAACGGCATCGATCTCGTCCGCCGGGTCACCGGCGGCAAGCTGGTCCTCCATCATCGGGAAGTGACCTACTCCGTGACCTCCAATGATGTCGACGCCTTTACCGCTACCCTGGGGGGATCCTATAAGCGAATCTCTCAAGCCCTGGTCAAAGGTTTGGAGAAGATGGGTTTGGCCGCTTCCCTGGCGGCGAAAGCCCCCCCGTTCTACGCTAAGGGGACGATGCCGTGTTTCTCCCAACCGGCCCAGGATGAGGTCGAGATCGGCGGCTTGAAAATCGTCGGCAGCGCCCAAAAAAGGACGGCCGGCCGGTTTCTCCAGCACGGCTCGATTCCGCTCGCCCACGACGAAACCCTGTTGCGGGCCGTTTCGCTTTACAAAGCGGAGGGCGGCATTCGCATGACCTCGCTCGGCCTCGAGCTCGGACGCGAGGTCCCGTTCGTCTGGGCTGTCGAGCGGCTGATCGCCGGGTTCGAGGAATTCTTCGGGGTCGTCCCGCGCCCGTTCGTCCTGACGGATGCGGATTGGTCCTCCGTTCGGGCCATCGAGGCGCGCAAGTACGCCGCCCCGGCTTGGACCTTCTCCGCGTGCGAGGACTAGCCGGACTCTTCTTTACTTTTCCGATTTCCGGTGCTACACTCGGCAAGCCGGCCTGGAGCGCGGCTCTCATGAACGAAGTCGAAGAGCTTCTCAAACTCGACCTCCGTGAACTTCCCCCGCTCAAGACGATCGGCCTGGATGATCTCCGTCAGAAAGTCCTCAAAAACCTCCATCTGGAGTTGGGGACAGGCGCCGTGCTCTGTCTTCTCTCGCCTTCGTACTCAGTCCTCAATCCCTCGGCCAACGAGGCCATCACCGAGCTCACCACGAAGAAAGAGACCCTCCTCGACTATCTGAAGGAATCGCTCGTCCAAAACCTGGCCGTTTACTCGGTCCTTCTCGACGTCAACAGCTATTTCATAGAACAAAACAATTTCCTCGTCCTGGCCCGTCTGCGGGAGAAGGATTCGCATGGCCGGCGCTACGAGATCCAGTACTATACGCACTCGCCGATGGAGCTCTTGACCCACTACGAGGACAAGATCTATATCGGCCGCGATTTTATCGACTTGTTCGCCGGCCGGCGCAAGTTCTTCGGCATCCGCGAGTTCATCGGCTCGCTCAAGGACCAGTCCGACCGCCTTGTTGAGCGGGCCGAGGAGAAACTAAAACGGCCGCTGGAATACAAATCCTTCTTTCAGGAAATCCGGGAATCCGTGAGTGAACTCAACACCGAAAGCCTGGCCATCCTCGAATCCCTGCCGCCCGTACTCGATTTCTCCGCCCTGGGCGAAAAGGACCTCATCGACATTAACGCCCAGTACCGGGCCATCAACCATTTTCTGATCGAGCTCGACGACGAGGTCAACGAATTCGAGAATCTGCTCCGGTTCAAGATGGAGATCGGGTTCGTCCGCTATGTCACCAAATACAAGAAGGACCTGACCAATCTGATCTCCTATTTCAACATCAAGATCAACGGCTGTCTAGGCCAGCGCATCGTCGCCTTCCGGTCCAAGTCCGGGCTGTAATCCTTCTAATCGATCTTCAGGATTAAGCTATATTCACGCAAAATGGAAGAGATCCACTATATTTAATTGGACGGCGGTTTGGCGGCCGCGTCGCTGACCCGGATGTCCCCGTAGGTCGTGGAAATCCGGATGAGAGGCTTGCCCGTCTCCTCGATAAAAGCCTTGGTTTCCGATGATCCGTTGGTCTTGGCGAAGGAGGGCTTTTCGGCCAAGCCCCAATGAATCTCACCCGACAGGGTTTTAGCCTCGAACGGCGTCCGCAGGCCGGTCGGCCATTCCAAGTCGACGGCCGCGTAGGAACCCTGGACATCAATGGGGCCGGCCAGGTCGCGCGGCCGCAGGCGCAGATCGCCATGGGTCAGGACAACGGTCGTTTTCCCCGAGATGTCGAAGAGTTCGACGTTCTGGTAGGAGGTCGAGAGATCGATGTCTCCGCCGGAGACCGCCTGAGCCCAAACCTGCACGTTGTTGCCTTCGACTTTGAAGGCGCCTTCGATACGCTCGGCCCGGACACTGCCGTGGTCGTTGACGATGTCCGCCGCCCCTTTGAGGTCGAGGACCTCGATATCGCTCTGGTGGCCGCGTATCTTGACCGCGCGCGCGCCCGCCACTTTGATCGATTCGTAGGAGGACCCGATTTCAGCCTCGCCCTGCAGGTCCCTGGCCAGAATGTCGGAATGCGACCCGACGATGGTGAGCTTCTTGGCGATCCGCTCCACGCGGATGTTCTTGTAACTGCTGTCGACGAGGAGTTGGCCCTGGATGTTTCGGGCGTTGACCTCGCCGTGAGGAGCTTCGATCCGGCAGTCGGCCAGGACGCCGTCCACATCCACGCTTTCGTAGCTTGTGCGAATGATAAGCTCGCCGCCGATCATGGCCGCCGACACACGGCCGTGGGAATTGATAAGCTCGGTCCGGCCCATGCCGGCCGCCTTGACCGGCCCGTAGGAGTTCTTGACCAGGACGGCGGTTCCGGCCGGGACGAGGATTTTAAAATCGGTTTCAAAACGCTTGGACGGGAATTCCTCCCGGTTGGTGGACAGAACCAGCCCCTCGCCGCCGCGGTTGATGATCATGCGGAGCCGATCGGCCACGGCCTTGGCTTCGGCTTGGTCCTTGCGCCAGACGCGCTTGCGGAAGAGGACCTGGACGCGTCCGGTGTCTGAAACTTCGATGTCCACGGCGCCGTGGCTGTTCTGGACCTCGATCTGGACCGGAGCGGGAGCGGGAATGTCCTGGGTCTCCTCGAAAATGAACTCCGTGCCCCGCCAGCGGAAGGGCTCTCCGTTGAATTCGTCCCAGGAAATGTCGATGCGCCCCGTTTTCACCCCCGTGAGGAAGGCCCCCGCCAGTATGATCAGCAGGGCCAGAATGATCTCTCTGGCTCGCATGGTCAAACCAGGGGAGCGGCAGGGGGCTCGGACGGACTTTTGTCCTTACGGGACTGCAGTCCGTCCAGGAGTTTCTGGGCGCCCCAGATAATGAGGATGAGCGGCCAGAGCTTCCAGACGTAATCCCAGGCGTCGAAGTCGACGAAATTCTGGAGCAGGAAAATAGCTCCGATGGCGATCAGGATGAGGCCCCAGACCAGGGGATCTTTGCGTCGATGTCTAGACATGGTTGGTCTCCTTTTAGTCGCGCTTCCGGCCGTAATCGACGAGCATTTTCAGGCCGATGACGATGATGAGAACCGGCCAGTAATCGAAGATCCGGTCGAAGTTGATGATGTTGAAATTGCCCAGCAGGAAAATCGTCCCGACCCCCATGAGGATGAGACCGGCGAAGGCCGAATTTTGGCCGAAGGGACGCTCGGCCTTGGCCGGGGTGACAGCCGAAACGCCGGGTGCGGAGCCGGCCGTCCCGTCGTCGGCCAGGGCTCGTTCATTGATGGCCTTGGCCGTCTGGACGGCTTCGATGATCTGATAGAAGTAGAACCCGGCGAAGACGAGGGGCAGGAAGGGGTGCGGTCCGTGCGGCATCATGGAGATGCAGCCGGCGAAGATGATGAAGAAAAGCAGAGCCTTGGACGGCTCGCCGTTGTAGAGCTGGCCCGCGCCGGGGAAAAACCCGGACAGGATGCCGGCCGCGGCCGGCGACTTGGGCAGCTTTTTCTGGATGTAGATCTTGTCGGTCATGGAATTCCTCCGTTATTTCGATTTCAGTCCTTGCCGCGGCCGATCGGGTTGATGGATTTAGCCGAGGCGAAGATCGTGTTGGCGTATTCGCCGAGCCGGTCGGTAAGCGATCCGGCCTGGACATATATCTTCTCCACGGAGCCGAGGCTCCGGTGGAACTGGCGACTGATGGTCCGGTTGATGAGGCCCTTGTCGGGGCTGACCAGGTAGATGCCGGCCAGAAGCAGAAATCCCGCCGCCGCCGCCAGAACAGGCTGGAAGGCGGGTCTAAGTAGGACGTCGAACCGCAGCCGGAAGCGCCGGGAGCGGACGGGGATAGCTTCGAGCTTGAGACTCAGGCCGACGGCGGGCTCGACCTCCGGGAATGCGGCGAAGGCGTTCATGGCCGTCCGCAGGCGAGCCAGGAGGTCGGCGCAGTTCGGACAGGTGTCGAGGTGGGAATCGACCTCAGCCCGGCCGGAGGAGTCGAGTTCGCCATCCATATAAGGGGACAGCAGATCCTGGATTTTGTCACAGCTCATGGTTGCCCTCCTTGTCATCCTTGAGGATCTGGGCCAGCTGAAGGCGGCCCCGGTTGACCCGGGACTTGATAGTGCCGACCGGAGCCCCGGCGATCTCGGCGACTTCCTCATACGACTTGCCTTGAAGTTCTTTCAGGATGACGGCCATGCGGATCTCGGCCGGCAGACGGTTGAGCCCGGCCCACAGAACCCGCCGGGTTTCTTCCTCGGCCAGGCCGCTCTCCGGGTCGTCCGAGCCGGCCAGAGTCGGGGCATGATCCTCGAAGTTGTCGCGGCTTTTCTTTTCCCATTTCGTCCGACGGTACTCGTCGATGAGATAGTTTTTGGCCAGGGATAGGAGCCAGGCGGTGAAGTTTCTCTCCAGGTCGTACTTGTCGAGCGACCGGTAGAGCTTGATGAAGATGTCCTGAGTCATGTCTTCGGCTTCCTGAAAACTGCCGGTGAACTGGAAGGCCATGTTGAAGACCTTCTTCGAGTAGAGATCAACCAGCATCTTCCAGGCTCCTTGACTGCCTTCCAGGCAGTCCTTGATAATCGCTTCCAAGTTCACTCACACCATCCCGATAGACGAGATCGATGGGGGAAAAGTTCCATCCTTATGTCCAATAAATCGGATTTCCGCGGATTTCTCTCCGGACAAAGCGGTTTTGGGAAGAGCGGGGAGGCGTTGAGACCGTCAATCCTCCCCCCTCAATCGATTTTCCGGGTCAAGCCGGGTTCCGGATTCCGCAAATCATGGATGACGCGGACGGACTCCGGCCGGATGTCTGGAGACTCCCGAACGATCAATTTAGCTTTCCGAGAATTGGTTGAGGCAATAACGATGCCGTCGGTCCGGGGGCCTTCGACTCCGAAGAAAACGCCCGTTCCCTCCCCGGCCCGGCTGTTCCGGATCCAAGCGTCCCGGACATCGTGAAGGAGGATGACGGGCGCGTCCTTGGTTCCGGCGGCCGGCGCGGGACCGGCCCGCAAACCATCGATCTCCAGCCCTTCCACATCGTCCACCAGGAGGGCGCTCCGCCAGGCTTGGAATTCCGGCTTGTCCCAGATGATTTCGACGTTCCGGAGCTTGAGGTTTCGGGCCCATTTAAACGTCAGCGCGTTGACGGCCTTGTCGTAAGGCGCGGACGGGTCGTGAGCCAAGTACAGCTTGACGTTGTCCATCGTGATTCCGTCCAGCGGGCTGTCGGGGTGGCCGTTGCAGATGGAAGCCCCGCGGCCCCGGGCGATGATGTCGCGGAGGACGACGTTGCGGATCGTTCCAGCCGGGCGGTCGTCCTCTTTTTTCCAGTTTTTGTGGATTTCGCTGCGTTTCTTGATGTTGAAATGAAACGGCTCCCCATCGCCCCACCAAAACCAGTCATACCGGACGCAGTCGATGGTCAGGCCGGAGATGACGACGTTCTCGACGACCCCGCCGTCAAAATTCATGAAGGCCAAGCCGCGGTTGGAGTTGGTGATGACGCAATTGGAGATGGTCACGTTGCGGACGGCGTTCATGTTCCCGTCGCAGAACTTGATGGCGCTGGAGGCCGAAGACAGCCGGCAGTTGGTGACGGTGATGTTCTCGCAGGGGAGGGCCGGACCGAACCAGTTCATCGAATAAAAGACCAGGGCGTCGTCGCCCGTCTCGATCGTGCAATTCGAGATCCTCAGGTCTTTGCAGCCGTCGGGGTCAATGCCGTCGGCCCAGACGCCGTCCTTGAGGCTGGACCTTATATAAACGCCGTCGATGACGGTCCGTTCGCAGCCGTAGAGATGCATTGTCCAGGAGGGGGAATCGATAAAACTGAGCCCTTCGATCCGGACGTCGCGGCAGCGGAGGAGGAGGACGAGCTTGCCGAACTGGTCCGGTTTAGGGAACGAGCGGGTCAGGGGAAGACCCCGTTTTTCCATTTCGACCTGGTTGGGATAGATGAAGTCGTCCTCGTGGTTGCCTTTGGGGCGGTAGTCGTAGCCGCCCTGGCCGTCGATCGTTCCCCGGCCTTCCAGAGTGATGCCGGCCAGGTCCTCGCCGTAAAAGAGCGCGTCCTTGGGAAAGGCCGCCTTATCCTTGATCGAGAAGATGGTCGCCCCGGCTTCGACGAGAAAACGGACCCGGCTCCGGAGAAGGATTGTGCCGGTCGAATACTCGCCGGGCGGGACATAGACCGTTCCGCCGCCGGCCGCGCCGCAGGCATCCACGGCCTTCTGGATGGCGGCCTGGGCGCTTCCGGCCTTGAGACCCGTAGCGCCGTAGTCGCGGACGTTGAAGACGGTCGGGCCGGCGGGCTGGGCCGCGGCGGCCGGGGCGGGGGAGAGGAGGAAGCCGGCGACGGCGAGGGCGAGGGCGGCGTAACGTGAAAGCATTGGGATACTCCATTAAACGGATGTCCTATCTTTTTTCAGCCCGCCCGGAATGTCAAGACGGTTTCGTCTGTACTCATGAGCCGGGAACGGTTCATGAGTGCGCTCCAACGCCTGAAAAGGATTGATCCCACTGACGAAGTCCATGGAGCTTCAGTTTTTAATACCCCCTTCAGTGTCCGTGTTCATGCCGGTGGTGGATGTCGGGCCAATGGGCATGGACATGGTCGGTTTCCGGGTGTCCATGGGTATGGGTATGGGACTCGGCGGCGACTCCCGGATGATCGTGACCGTGATGACCGTCGCTGTGGCGATGGGGATGGGTATGCTCGGCGGAGTCGTGATGGTGTTGATGGGCATGCCGTTCGAGGGCGATCAGCCCGACTCCGAAGGCCATCAGAAGGAGGCTGGGGACCATGGTCCAGCGCGGAGAGTCACCCAGAATGAGCAGTGACGCTCCGGCGCCAATGAACGGCCCGACGCTGAAAAACGCTCCCGTCCGCGAGGCGCCCAAACCGGACAGGGCCCGAATGAATAAAACGAGACTCAGACCGTAGCCGACCGCGCCGAGAGCCATACCGGCCAGAACGGCCGCCACGGCTGGGAAGGAACGCCCCAAGGCGACGGCCAAACCAAGCGAAAATGCCCCTGCCGTCAATCCTTTGATTCGGGCGATACGAACCGGATCCTTGTCGGAGATGGATCGGGTCAGGTTGTTGTCCGCGCCCCAGGCCGCCATGGCCGCCAGAACCAGCAAGGCGCCCGTCCAAGCGAACCCGGACGAGGACGATTCCAGGCCGAGAAAGAATCCGGCCCCGGTCATGGCCGCGACCGCGGCCCACAAACGGCCGCCCACGGGTTCCCGGAACACCAGCCAGGCGATCAGCGCGGTCATGACAGCTTCCAAGTTGAGAAACAGTGAAGTGGAAAACCCGCTCAGCCGGGACAATCCCAGCAAAAGAAGAATCGGGGCGGCGACTCCCCCGAAGGCGACCGCGGCCGCCAGCCGGGGAAAATCGCGCCCGGTCAAAGGTGCATCCGGCGCGGGGGCCCGGCGGAAAAGCCAGCGCCCGGCTTCGAATAAGGAAAGGCCGAGGCCGGCGCCGAAATAAAGCAAACCGGCCAGGGTGATCGGGTCGATGCGGCGGAGAAGGATTTTCGACAGCGGAGCGCTCAACCCGAACAGAGCGGCTGAAACGAGGACATAGACCAGCGGCCGCTTCTCCAAGTCAAACCTTTCGCGCCGCCGCCTTGAGATCGCCGCAGGAAATCCCCCGGGGGTTGAAACATTTGTTGCAGGAGATGCAGGCCGACTTGGCCGTCCGGCCGAGCCGGAAATCCCTGATGAGATGCGGCTCTCGGATGAGCGGACGGCTGAGGGAGATGAGGTCGGCCCGTCCTTGGGCGACGATCCGCTCCATGCGGGCGAAGGTGCGGTTGCCCCCCAGCCCGAACACGGGGATTTTCAAGGCGGCTTTGAAAGCGGCCGCGGCATCGACGAAATAACCTTCCTCATCTTCCGTGCGCAGCCCCTGCCAGACTGATCCTTTCCCCGCTTCGGTCATGCCGCCGCTGATCTCGAGGCCGTCCAACCCCGCGGATTGCATCATTTGCGCCGAAGAGATGGCGTCCTCGAGGTGGAGGCCGGTGGGGAGGAAATCCGTTGAATTCAGCTTGGCGATAACCGGAAATGTCCGGCCGCAGAGGGCTTTGATCCCGGTGATAACGGCCAGGACGGCGCGGACGCGATTTTCCACCGAACCGCCCCACTCATCCGTGCGTCGGTTGGTGTGAGGGGAAAGAAAGCTGCTCAATAGATAGCCGTGGGCGACATGGACCTGGACTCCGTCGAACCCGGCTTCTTGAGCCCGCCGGGCGGCCTGGACGAAAGCCTCGATGATTTGCCCGATGTCGTCCGGAGTGGCCTCTTGCGGCGTCAGCTTGAAGGTCGGTTCATAGACGGCAGAGGGGGCGATGGGCGTCCCTTCGAGGAGCCTTTCCTTGGTTTGGCGTCCGGCATGGGCGATCTGAAGAAAGACCAGGGAAGGGAAGTCGTGAACGGCCGGCGGAATGCGTTTTAATCCTTCGATCAAGCGGTCGTCATAAACTCCGGTTTGGCGGGGAGAGGCTTTTCCCCCGGGAAGAACGAAAGCATGGCCGGTTATGATCAGCCCGACTTCGCCCTCGGCCAATTCCCGGAACAGGGCCACGAGACGGTCGGTGACTGTCCCGTCGTCCTCAGCCATGTATTCATGGGTGGCCGACCGGGCGAATCGATTGGGTACCTCGATGCCGCCGATCCTGATCGGAGTGAAAAGCACGGACGAATTTTCGTTCGAGTTCAAGAACGTCCTCCTCATTCAATCCAAGTTCAAATTCGGCCTTGATACATTTGCGGCGCCAATCCTAATTTATAAATTAGGACAAAAGCGCCGCTCAGTATTAACCCATATTATACCCCGGACTTCAGCCCGCCCTAATTCGCTTCGCGAATGAGGACTGCAAAGCCCGGGGAGTCGAATGGGTTTAATTTGACAAGATATATCGAATTTGAATTTTCACCTCATTCTCCTATATTCTACAATCAGATGCAACGCCCGCCGGCCTCCGAAGGTTGTAAAAAGTGAACATGGACGAACAACAACTTATCGCTCTGGTTCGGGACGGCGATGAAGACGCTTTCAACCAGATCGTCTGTGCTTATAAGGACAAGATCGTGAATTTTCTCACTCAGGTGACCGGAGATTATCAGAAAGCGGTCGACCTGTCCCAGGAGACTTTTCTGCGGGTTTATTTCAAAGCCGACAAGTATAAACCCATCGCCCCGCTGTCGTCCTGGATCTACGCCATCGCTTCGAATTTGGCCAAGACCGAGATCAAGAAACGGCGCCGCATGTCCCTTGTTTCGATGGAAGAACTTCCTCCCACGGTTGACCTCAGTACGCCGGGCGGCGAGTCGTCCGATTCGGGACTCTCGGCCAACCTGCGCCGGGCTCTCGATCGGCTCAACCCGCGCTACCGGATCCCCATCGTTCTCAAGGACGTCGAGGGGTATTCGCAGGAGGAGATCGCCGGGATCATCCAGCGTCCCGTGGGCACGGTCAAGGCTCGCATCAGCCGGGGACGGGCGATGCTCAAGAAAACATTAGAATCGGCCCGTCGGGAATTCGTCGGCCAGGCCAAAACGGAGATGCTCGATGAACGATTTTAGTATTTTGAATCGAATCGAACGCGTTGCAGCACCAGCCGGGTTCGAAGATCGGGTCTTGGCGGAGCTTCGGGCCCGCCGCCGCGAGCTTCCGGGCCTTCGCCGGGTGCGGATATTTCGCTGGTCCATGGCCGGGGCGGCGGCCGCGCTTCTCCTCGGGGTGGTCTCTCTCAATCTTTTCGTCCTGCGCGGCCCCGAAACTCCCGCGTTCAACGCGGGATTGAACACCGCGGCGGAGTCCGAACCCCTGCCCATCACCGAGCGGGTCGATTACCGGGGCGAAATCCACGCTGCTTCGGTTTCCCCTGGTACGGTTTATATCCTGGAACAAGTGTCCGAGGCTTCCAATAGACTCATCAAGTATTAGGAGGTTGGTTTCATGAACGTTAAAGCAAAAACGCTGACTATTCTCGTCGCGGCTCTCGCCGTCGTGGGCGCGGCCCGGGCCGCGTCCATCGGGCCGGTGATCGACGAGAAGAAGATCGAGGAGATCACCAAGTCGACGGCCCCTTCGGTCGTCAAGGTCGAAGCCCGTAACGGCGTCCGGCGGATCGCCACGGGTGTCGTCATCGACAAGGACGGGACGATCGTCACGACCGCTCTCATCTCGCCCCGCGTGGAATCGGTCCGGGTGACGACGGCCGACGGCAAGACCTATAAGGCTGAATTCAAGGGGTTCGATACTCAAACGGGAATCGCCGTCATCCAGGTCAAAGACGCAGTCCTGGCGCCGATCGCGATGGGACGCTCCGGAGACCTTAAACCGGGAGCCTGGATTGGTGTCGTCGGCATGTCGCCGGAGAACACGCCCGCCGTGACCCAGGGGATTGTCAGTTCCACGTCCCCCGATAAAGTCCGGCTCAATGTGTGGGTCGTCCCCGGTTCGAGCGGAGCGCCCGTGATCAATGCGGCCGGTCAGATGATCGGTTTGCTCCGCGGCACTTATATGGACGATCAACAGGTCGTCTTCGAGTTCCGGGAACAGACGACCGTGGGATCGGGCATTGTCTTGAACTCCGGCACGGCCCCGTCCGCGGGCATGGCCTTGGCCATCCCGGTCGATCTCGTTTCCTCCGTCGCCGCCGATATCAAGAAAAGCGGCCGGGTGGAGCGCGGCTGGCTGGGTGTATCCGTCGGCGAAACCGAAGACGGCCGGGTGGAAATCGCCCAGATCGATCCTAAGAGCCCGGCTGAGACGGCCAAGTTCAAGGAAGGCGACATCATCGTCAGGATTGAGGGCAAAGAATTGACGACGAGAGAGGGGCTCTCCCAGGAGATCCGGTCCCGCAAACCGGGGCAGGATGTTACGATAAAGATCGAGCGAGACGGCAAACCCCTGGACATCAAAGTCAAGCTGGGCGAATACACCGAGGACAACGCCCGCCGTGAACTGGAAGTTCGTTTCCCCCAGTTTTTCCCCCAGATCATTCCCCGGCCCTCGAAACCGGGCCGGACTCTCACCATACCTCCGAATATCGAGCCGTTCCGGTTCGAAAAACGCAAATATATCGGCGTATCCCTCCAGGAGATGAACCCGGAGTTGGCCGAAGCCTGGGGCGCCAAGGACGGTTACGGCCTTCTTGTGGCCCAGCTCGCCGATGACGGATCGGCCAAGAAAGCCGGGGTCAAGGTCGGCGACATCATCCTCAAGGCCGACGGCCGCAATGTAAAAACGGTCGGCGAATTGAGCGGTCTTCTTCAAGACAAAAAGAAGGGCGACAAGATCAAGCTCGAAATCGTCCGGGACCGGAAAGCCCTGTCCTTCGACGTCGAAGTGGCCGAGGATGCCGCGTCCGGAAACGTCATCATCCGCGAATCCCAAGAAATTCCCCGAATGATGGAAGAACAATTCCGGAAATCCCGGGATGCCTACAGCAATTCCTTCCAGGAGTCTCAAGCACAAAGCCAACTCCGGTTGAAACAGCTCAACAAGGAACTGGAAAGAATGCAGGAAAGCTTAAAGAAGGACACCCCAAGTCCGGATCTGGCCAAGATCATGCGCAGACGGGGGATTTATTATCGAATCTGATGGAAGCCGGGACGCTGTTCCCGTTTAGGGCCAGGGCCTTTGCCTGGCCCTTTTTTTTGGTGCGCCCGGCAGGGCGATCCCCATTGGCCGCATCGAGAGGGGGGATCCGCCGCCGAGGCCGATGACCAGCCTGTCATACCAAGCGAACCGAGGAATGGGGGAATTAAACCCATTCGACTCCCCGGCTGCCGAAAAGTTCATCCGCTGAATCAGCGGTTTTCCATTTGAGAAGAGCTGACCAAGTGGATCAGCTGATGACGATTGTTCACCTTTAATTTTCGGTACAAGCTGTAGGCGTGGCTTTTGACGGTGTGGATGGAGATGTGCAGCGCTTCCCCCATCTGCTTGTAGCTCTTGCCGTCGATCATCAGGTTCAGGATCTCCATTTCGCGGGCGGAGAGGCCGTGCTTTTTTTGCAGGGACGGTATGTCGACGCCGGCGCCGATGATCTTGCCCAGGCTCCCGGCCCAGGGGATGAAATAGGCCTTCAACCAGAATAGCGGGATGAGATTGGTATAGAGGACCAGCAGCTTGGAAAAAGTGATGTACCAGAAATCAAACGGCCCCATGCTTATGAAAACCAGGGCCAGCTGAACCGGAATGCGGGCCAGAAACATCCAGGCAAAGGCCCGGTTGGCCCGCCGGCGGTCCGGGTCGGGGCCCGTCTTGTTCTCCGTCAGAAGCCGGATGAGCCAGATCATCGCCAGCAGGGTCTGGGGCCAGATGTACAAATTCCAAAAGCTGATATAGGGACTCTGGGGCATGGTGGCGGGGAACTGCATGGCCAAAAAGAAAAGAATCAACAGGATGGCCGCAAAAAGGCCCATGGCCGGCAGAACCCGTGTCGAGAGCTTTTTCCCCCTCAGCCAGGCAATCGTTTGATATTGATGGAAATACAGGCCCAGGATCAGCAGCGTGCGGAGCGGCCAATCGACTCCCTTGAACCAGGAAGAATAGTCGGCCCATTGCGTGGGCGATAAATTGCTGTCGAAATAGACCATCAGGAAGATTTCGAGCTCTATGATGTTGTAAAAAATCAAATAACGCAGTAGATCACGGAGGCGGGAGTCGGGGAAACGCCGCGATTTCTGATGGAAAACGAAGAGCGACCACACGCCGACCAGCAGGACGACAACCAGGGACAGGACGTTGTAATGTTTCAGGAGAGAAGCTCCTTCCTCCGCGAGTCGGAGATTATATTTCAAGCTTCTCCGGAGGGCAAGAACGATCTGGGGGATCGAGAACTGGGATGATTCGGGGGATTCATGCGGTTTCCTGATGTCTATTTCCAGTTCCCTTGCGTATGATTCCGTGACGTCATTGATCTGACGACCGCAAACGATGTTAACGAGGTACGCATGGCCTTCCCCAAATCAATACTTTTCATCTTCCTGGCGATCCTGCTCCTGTTCCTGGCCGTGATCAGCTTTGGAGAACCGTCCGCCTCTGCCGCCGGAGCGGATGCTTCGATCCAGCCCATCCAACCCGTCCGGATCGAAAAAATAGCTTCGGTGAAAGTGGGCGAAACCCGGGAATTCTGGGTCTCCCTGCCCGACGGCTATGCCGAGTCGGGCGAAAGATATCCCGTCCTCTACATGATGGACGCCGACTTCAATTTCAACTCCGGCCTCATCGGCGGCGTCCGGTATGCCGCTACCTTGGGGGAGATGCCCGAATTCATCATCGTCGGCATCAAGAACACCGACCGCTCGAAGGATATCTTCCCCGAGGTCGTCACCTACCGCGACGGCAGCAAGGATGGGGGCCGGGCCGACCAATACCTGGATTTCATCCGCGAGGAGCTGATTCCCCACATCGAAAAAAACTATCGAACAGAGAATTTCCGGGTTCTCTACGGCACGTCCAACACCGGCTTCACGGCCGTCTATGCCCTGTTTCGCAATCCCGATATGACCGACGCCTACATCGCGGCCAGCGCCACGCTGTCCATCCCTCTATTCCGGGCGAAAAGGGACGAGTGGATCCGGGATTTTAAAGGCGGCAAGCGCCGGCTGGTGGCGGTCATGGGCGAAAACGACCTGCCCACGGTTTTGAGCCAGAACGGGGCGCTGAAGGAGGCGATCGACACCCTTGCGCCTCCGGATTTGACCGGCCGGTTCCTGGTCATCGAAAACGGGGGCCATGTGCCGGTCGATGCCCTGACGCAGGCGCTGGGCGCCCTCTTCGAAGGTTGGAAGATCGAGCAACCCCTCAAGGACGCCACATTTGACGAGATCCGGAGGCAGGCGGAACGGCGCGCGGAAAGATTCGGCGTGCCGGGCAAGCTCCCCGAGGACGATCTGGCGATTCTGGGCCGAAGCCTGCTGGGTGAAAAGAAAGAGGCCCGGGCCGTCGAGGTCCTGCGCTACCGGGCAGACCTTTATCCCCGCTCGGCCGAGGCTCAGGTGGCCCTGGGCGATGCCTACCGGCATGGCGGCCAAACAGCCAAGGCCCGCGAATGCTACGAAAAAGCGCTGACCCTGGTCCCCAGCCACGTCGGCGCCCTGACCAAGCTGGGGGAACTGGACAAGAAATAAGGTGTGCCCGATGTATAAGGCCACGCAGGAAAACGACGTCAAGATGAAGAAGATCCTGTATGAGCGTCAGGAGACGAAGAAGAAATTCGGCCTCGATTTCGATCCGGACAAGGTCTTCTGCTACACTTGCAAGCCGGGGGACAAGCCCAAAAAAGTCGGCATGGACGTGTGCGTGGTCCGCCAATGCGCCTTGGCCAACGGTGTGGAATCCTGCGTCCAATGCGCGAACCTGGACGCTTGCGACAAGGAATACTGGAAGAAATGGCCGGGGCAATATGCCTCCACGAAGATGATCCGGGCCCGCTACCGGACTCAACCGGGCGCGGTCATCAAAGCCATCAAGACGTAAAAAGGAGGAACACTTATGAAAGCGATGGTTTACGAGAAATATGGACCGCCGGAGGTCCTTCAGCTAAAGGACGTAGAAAAACCTGCTCCGAAGAACAAGGAAATACTGATAAAAGTCCAGGCCACCCCCGTGAGTTTCGGGGATGTGTTGGCTCGGAATTTCAAGGCGGTCCCCCCGCGGAAATTCCACATGCCCTTCCTCTTCTGGCTCATCGGGAAGTTTTATTTTGGGTTCCGAAAACCAAAAATATCCATTCTGGGCAGTGAGTTTTCCGGCGAAGTCGAATCAGTCGGAAAAGACGTCAAGCGATTCAGCCCGGGCGACCCGGTCTACGGATTCCGCGGTCCGCGCATGGGCGCCTATGCCGAGTATCTCTGCATGCCTGAAAACGGGGTGGTGGCCTTGAAACCCGCCATGTCCTATGAAGAAGCCTCTGCCGTTCCGTACGGGGCCCTCATGGCGTTGAATGTGCTCAGGAAAGCCCATCTTCAACCGGGGCAAAAAATCCTTGTTAATGGGGCGTCCGGGGGAATCGGTCCGGCGATCGTACAGCTGGCCAAATCCCACTTCGGGGCGATCGTGACCGGGGTCTGCGGCACTCCGAGATTGGAATATGTGAAATCCCTGGGAGCGGAAAGGGTCATCGATTACACCCAAGAGGATTTTGTCAACAGCGGCGAACGCTATGATTGCATCGCTGACATTTTGGGCAAGAGCTCGTTTACACGGTGTAAACGAGCACTCCAGCCAAAAGGACGATATCTCTACGTAAGTTTCAAGATGAAAAAGGTGTTCCAAATGCTGCGGACGTCCCTGGGCGCCGGGAGGAAGGTCATCTGTATCTTGTCCAACGAGAGAGCCGAAGACCTGGTTTTGATCAAGGAGCTGATCGAGGCCGGGAAGATCAAAACGATCATCGATCGCTGTTATCCCTTGGAACAGGCGGCTGATGCTCACCGGTATTACGAACAGGGTCACAGGAAGGGGAGTGTCGTCATCACCGTGGTTCCCCCGAATGAGGCCTCATAGCCCGTACCATAAAGAGGAACCATGAAACGAAATACTATCGTACGTGCGGTTGTCTTTGCCGTTCTGACCTCATGGGGGGCTCTCTACGCGGAAAACGACCGCGAAAATATCGATCGATTGATGAAATCCTATTATCAAAGCGGTCAGTTCAACGGCACGATCCTGGTCAAAAAAAACAAGGACATCATTTATGAGCGGGCCTTCGGCTTGGCCGACCGGCCATGGAACATCGAGAACACCGTGGACTCGAAGTTCCTGATCGGGTCAGTCAGCAAGGCCTATACCGCATTGATGGTCCTGATCCTGGTGGATGAAGGATTGATCGATCTTAACGCCACCCTCAATAGCTATATCCCCCAGTATGGAGGCCCGGGGAAGAACCGCGCCACCATCCATCAAATGCTGACTCACACGTCAGGGATTCCGAATCACGGCGCGATCCCCGACCTGTCCAAAAAGCGGGTCCGCTGGATTTATGATTCGGATCAATATTTGGAATTGGTCAAGGAAACCTCATTGAAGTTCGAACCCGGGACGGGTTTTGAATACAGCGGAATCGCCTATAACTTATTGGCCATCATTTGCGAAAAAGTCACCCACAAGAGCTTCAAAGAGCTATTGAAGCAGAAGATATTCCTTCCCCTCGGAATGAACGACACTTCGCTCAACAGCAACCTGGATATCGACTCGAAGCGCGCCGCCGGCTATGAATACTATCTGCTCGAAGGCTATAAGCTTCCCTCTTATATTTCTATGGATCACTGCAAGGGCAGTGGGGGGATTCTATCGACGGTAATCGACAAAGCGCTGGCTCTATTGTCCGAGCTGAAAAAAGATAATGAATATCAAATAAACGCGGCCGATTACTATTATCTCGCCGCCGAGCTCGATAAGAAACATAACCTGAAGCAGGAGTCGATCAAAATATTCAATGAAGGATTAAGGGATTTTCCGGATGATTTTCGACTGAGCTACTATTATGCAGAAACCCTTATGGGCCTTGACGAAAAAAAGGCCATCGATTCATACCGAAATTGCATCAGGCTCTATGCCGGCGATGAAAAAAACAAGAGGTTCTTTGAAGAGTATCAAAAAGCCCTGAAGATAGTAAACGGAAAAGCCGATAAAAAAGATGGAAAAAATAATCTCGCCATACGCCTGATGTCTGTTGCGCGCGAGGCGGCGGTAAGCCGTTCCGCCGGCCGCTAGGCGACACTCTATGAAAAGACAGGGTATCAAAAAGACGTTAATTCAATATGGAGAATGAAATGGTAAAACATGCGACACTTCAAAAAGCAAGTCTGTTCATCGTGATCGGATTCCTATCTCTGGGAACCTTATCGGCGCAGCAGCTGCCGGAAGACTCAAGCGCCTCCTATCGATGCTTTGTCGGCAGTTCGGCTTTCGTTTTGTACAATTTGGCTCCCGATCCTCCTTCCTTTTACCAGCTGAATATCGGGTATAGGATCACACCCAAAGACGTCATTTCGTTGGAGGCCTGCACCTGGACATACAAGGCCCCTTTGGGAATTCCCTATGGGCCGTCTTGGGGAGATGCCGGCGAAAACTACCCGGGTAGCATCCGCGAATACGGAGTCGGCATAACGTATCAGAGGTTTTTGTGGCACGGCTTGTATGCCTCCCTGCAAGTGATCCCATTGAAAAGAATCTATCGAGACGAAGAAAGAAAAACGATTCAGAAAGGATTCCAGCTGTTTTCGACTTTCCGGATCGGATATCACGTTCCCTTGTTTAAATATAGATTGTTCATAGAGCCCTCCATCGCCTCCACATTTTGGCCTGTCAGCACAAACGTGCCGCCGGGCTTTGCGGTAAAAGATGCCAAGTGGAACAAGTTCTTCCTCTTTGAGCCGGGATTGCACGTCGGCCTTAATTTTTAGGCGACGATATAAAGACTCTTTCCTCGAGGACAAGGAAACCATGATGAAAAAGCTCGTATTCTGTTTAGCCGGTATCGTCTTGTGCCAGGGACTCATGCCCGCCCAAACCAGCGGGCAGGCGAATCCGACGGCCTATGCGCTCGGTTTTTCCACCTATCTCTCCCATACGGACAAATACGCGGCTCGTTTTTCCATTTTTACCGACGACGGGGGATGCACCTATATATCGGGCACCACCCGGGACAACAATTTTCCCGCGACCAAAGGCGCGTATCAAACGGCGCTGAAAGGGGAGGCGGACGCCTTTGTGGCCAAGCTGGCCCAGGATGGGAAGATCATATTTGCCACATTGATCGGGGGGAGCAAGCGAGAGCACCACACCGGGATTACCGTAGATAAACAGGGGTTCATCTATTTGGTCGGGGGCACCCATTCCTCAAATTTTCCCGTCACCCGGGGAGCCTATGACACCGGCTTCAATGGAGAAGGCGAATGGGCCGGCGACGTCTACGTCGTGAAAATGAACCCCTCAGGAAGCGATATCGTCTTTTCGACGTTTATCGGTGGAAAAGTGGAGGATACGGCCAATCAGATCGGCATCGACTCCAAAGGAAATATCATCATCGCCGGATGCACCTGCTCGGCGGACTTTCCGGCGACGGATGGCGTCATCGACGGCCAATATACGAAACAGGATTGTTTTATCTCTAAAATCAGCCCCGACGGCGACAAGCTCTTGTTTTCCACCTCCTTGGGAAACGGGCTCTATGAAATGGTCACCGGCTTGGCGATCGACGACCGGGACAATATCTATGCGACCGGGTTCACGTTTGCGGCGGACCTTCCGGTAACCGCCAACGCCCATCGCAAAAATATGATTAAACCTAAAGTCCGCGGATATGAAGGGGGCGGCGATCACTTCTTGGCCAAAATCAACGAATCCGGCACGAAGATATTGTATTTGAGCTATTTCGCCGCCGGAGGGAACTTGGCATCCAATCTCAGCTGGACATCTCCCAATAGATTATTGATGACCGGCAGCGTCAACGAAGAGGGCTTACCGGTCACCGACAAGGCCATGGTCACGAACAGCCAAGGGGCCTGGGATGGGTTTCTGTCGGTCTTCAATTCGGACGACATGACGCTGGCCTATTCGTCGCGGATCGGGGGAAAAGACGCGGACCACATCATATCCGCGCGCTTCCTCGGTCCCGACACCGTCGTCCTCGGGGGCATCACGAATTCCCCCGATTTTCCCCTGACCGAAAACGCCCTGTTCAAAGAGTATCCGGCTTGGGAAAAGACGTTCAACGGCGCGTTTTTCGGTCGCCGCAAATCCTTTGTTTCCGTGGTCGACGTCAAGAACGGCCGGCTTCTGTATTCGACCTATCTGGGGGGATGCTTCCAGTTTCAAATCCACCCGGACAAGGCCGGCAACATCAGCTTCGTCGCCGAGGCCGGGCAGCGCGAAGCCTTCGGCATGACGGGCTTCCCCGTCGCCGGGGACGCCTCGCAAGAGCCGCCGACCTATCTCATGATCGGGCGGTTGGTGTTGGGCGAGAATTCCACGAAGAAATAGGCATCCCTTCGGATTCCGCGCACAAGGAAATTCGTTATGAATAAGAAATTCTTTTTTTCGGGCTTGGTAACGTCCTTCAGCAGTCTTTTGCTGAATGCTGCGGCCTACGTGTTCATTCTCAAGGATGTCTATCGGGCGCATCCGACCATTTCGGAGGAGTTTATGGGTCAGCTCCACCGGCCGCCGGGTCAGCTGATCGTGTGGGCCATGGCCGTGACCTCATTGGCCATGGGTTTTCTTGTCACGACCGCGATGAAATGGTCCGGGGCCAGGACCATCGCTTCCGGCCTTAAGCGGGGCTTTGTTTTCGCGGCTTTGTTTTGGGGGGCCGTCAACTTCGGGCTCTATGCGTCATCCAACTATTTTTCCTCGCAGGCCGTCTTTGTCGATTATGCCTGCAGTGTCGCCGCCATGACGCTCTCCGGCGCATTGGCCGCCCGGCTGTTGGGCTGGGGAAAAACGAATCCATGATGCGGTCGATGCCGGACAGGCTTCAGTCCGCTGTTGGGCTGGCCATAGGCATCGGCAAGATTCAAATAAGGCGAGAAAATGAATAATCAAGGGAGGCGAAAAACGAGCTTGATCTCTATAGGCCTGGCCGCAATCTTGCCGGCTTTCCTTATTCTATTCAGCTCTTCTGTGTATTCTCAAACAAAACCCGATCCGAAAAAATCAGAGGCTATCCGCCGGGCATTGTCGGGAATCGTCGCGGCCGGGAAAGCGCCCGGAATGATCGCGGCGATCATTTCCAGCCAAGGCGTCCTCGCCATCGGAGCCGCAGGAGTCCGCAAGGCGGGCTCGAATGTCGCCATCACCAGTCACGATCTCGTCCATCTGGGTTCCTGCACCAAGGCGATGACCGCCGTCATGATCGCCACGCTGGTTGCCGAGGGAAAGCTCGGCTGGGATATGAAATTGACGGCGGCGATTCCCGAGCTGAAAAAGTGCCTCCATCCCGATTATCAAGACCTCACGCTTTGGCAGCTGCTGACTCACAGGGCGGGTGTTCCGAACAATCCTGTGGATTGGGGGGCGCACAAAGAAAAGGAGATCAAGGAGCGACGCCTGGCCCTTTTAAAAGAAAACCTCGCCCGGCCGGCTGCCACGCTGGTCGGGGAATTCAATTACTCGAATTTCGGCTACATGATAGCCGTTTGTATGGCCGAACAGGTCACCGGGGCAAGCTGGGAAGCCTTGATGAAGAAGCGCGTGTTCGATCCCTTGGGCATGCTTTCGGCCGGATTCGGCGAGCCGGATGCCAGCGGATCCCTCGATCAACCCTGGGGCCATGCCGGTTCGGGAGGGAAATGGCTGCCGAGCCGGGACTACGATGAGGCAGCCCTGGGGCCCGCCGGCGAGATCCATGGCACGGTCGAAGACTGGGCCAAATTTCTGGCCCTGCAGCTGGCAGGCAAGAATCCCATTCTGGATCGTCCCTATCTGAACAAATTAGTTGAACCGGCCGGTTTTTACGCCGGCGGTTGGGGGATCATTGACGGGCTGGGATGGGCCAAGGGGAAGGCGCATACCCACAACGGCAGCAACGGCTTATGGTATGCCACGGTCCTGGTGGCGCCCGGGATCGACAGGGCCTTCGTGGTGGTCACGAATTCGCGGGATTTTTCCAGCACCGGCGATATATGCAATAAAATGGTGGCTAAGCTAAAAGCATGGGAGTTGGATGCCCATGGAGAGTGATGTTCGAGAAAGGAGATCGACATGAAGCGAAGTGAATTTTTAATAACGTGCAGCGCCGGCCTCTGCGGCTGCGGCATGATGGGCTTCCTGGTGCCGCTGGCGGCTTCGGCCGATGTCGCGGACGGGCAGCAGACGACCACCGCCTCGGCGGCTCCCTCCGAAGTCGATTTGTTGAAGCGGCAGCTCGACGGTGCTCAAGAACGCTTCGCCAAGCTGGTGGCCATCATGGGCGAGGACCTCGACGGCGCCACGCGCGTCAAGATCCTGACGCGCTTGGGCCGACAGTGCGCTCAAGCCTACCGCCCGCTCTTCGAGAAGTACCGCGGCAACGCGAAGGGGTTCCACGAGCTCGTCAAAACAGCCTGGCTGGAGAGCGCCGAGACCGACCCCGAAACCGGCGTCCTGCGCGTCGCCGGCAAGCCCGCTCCCTGCGCGTGTCCCCTGGTGAAAGCGGGGCGCACGCCGGCCGACTTCTGCAACTGCTCGGCCGGATGGCAGCAGGAGGCCTACTCGATCGTGCTGGACAAGCCGGTCGCGGTCGAGATCGAGGAGACGGTCCTGCGCGGCGGTTCAAGATGCAGCTTTCGCATCGCCGTCAAAGGATAATCCCGACACCATCCTCACAGAGAGGGGGAAAGGATTTTTAGAGGTCGGACCAGCGGTCGAGATAATCCTCGAGCTCGGCGGGCGAGAGGCGGGGGGATTCGAAAAAGCCCCGGCCGAAACGCTGGCGGACGGCTTCATATGCGATGATACCCACCGAGACCGACAGGTTCAGGCTCTGAACCATCCCAAACATGGGGATCTTGATGGCGATATCGGCCAACTCGACCGCTCGCCGTGAGATCCCGTCCTTTTCACCGCCGAACACGATGGCCGTCGGCTTGGTGAAGTCTAGACGGGTGTAGGGGACGGCCTCCTCGGACAAGTGGGTAACGGCGATCGAAAAACCCTGCTGCCGCAATTCCGACAGGCAATCCTCCGTCGTCGGATAGAAATGGATGTTGAGCCATTTATCGGCCCGGGTCGTGATGGCGTTGTTGATCGGAAGTGGATCTACGGCTGAACCGATGACATCCACGTTGAGAATCCCGGCGGCGTCGCAGGTTCGAAGGACGGCGCTGGCGTTATGGGGGTTTTCGATCGATTCGAGGACGATTCGGAGGTCGGGTTGGCGGAACGCCAGGACACTGTTCATCCGGGCCTGGCGTTCGGGCGTTCGCATGACGGCATGATATCAGCCGGGGCCGGGGCGGTCAAATCGGGCGCGCCGGAAAGAGCGTCATTCGAGGGACGGAGAAAACGGTTTTACAGAATTGCCCGTGGGGCCAGGATCATCCGCAGGATCAGGACGGCCCAAGCGGCGACAGCGCCCAGAACGGCCCGGAACTCCTTGTTTCTTTTATACAAGCTCCAGCGAAAACGGCCGTCCTCGGAAGCCTGGGCCGGCGTCAGGCGCGGTAAAAACAACGGTACCCTGCTGGCATAGTCCTCATATTGGTCGGGGAAAATGCGCCGCATGCGTTCGCATTCCTCGCGGATGACCGGGGGATAGAACAGAGCAAAATACAAAATGAAAACGGCGGCGCCCCACCAGGAATTCACGGCCGTGGTGATCCCGATGCCGAGGATGAAGTTGCCGACATAAAGCGGGTTGCGGCTGTGTCTGTAGGGGCCGGTGATGGCCAAACGTTTTTCCTTCTGGATGTGTCCGGCCGCCCAAGCGCGGACGATCAGTCCCAACGAACCGACCGCCGCGCCGATCCCCAGCGATCGCCATGCTGGTCGGGCCAGAAAAAGGGCGGCCAGAAGGGCCCACGGGCCCGAACGAACCCGCCATCTGTAGAGGGCGGCGGAGAAACGAGATCTAGGCATTTTCCTTCCAGGCCTGATCGACAAGAGTCATCACTTCTTCCGAAGTAATGGCGGTTAGGCAATCATTTTTTTCGCAGGAGCGGTTATAGCAAAGACTGCACTCGATTTCGTGGTAAACGATTTTATCCCGGGGCCGAAAAGGCCCATTCCGCCCCGGGTTCGTCGGCCCGAACAAGCCGACGACGGGAATATTCAGGGCGCAGGCGGCCTGGAGGGCGAAGGTGTCCCCGCTGACGATAAGGGACGCTTCGTTGATGAGGGCGAGTGTTTCTTGGAGCGTCAGAAAGGGGACCAAAGGAACGCCGGTCTGGCGGGCGACTTCCCCGGCAATTTTTTTTTCGACCTCCGAACCCCACAGGAGAAGCGGAAAAAAGCCGGTCCGGGCCGTTCCACGGATGACTTCGGCCCACCGGTCCGGGAACCATCGCTTGGTCGGCCAGGCCGCGCCCACGTTGAACAGGACAGGTTTCGTCCGTTGGTCCGCTCCCAGCCCGCTCAGGATTTCCCGGATGGCCCGGCGGGCCGATTCGGGGACGTGGAGATGGAACTCGACGGCGCCGGCCTCGATCCCCAGCGAGGACAGGAGGTGGATGTTTTTACGGATGACATGTTCGGTTTCGGGAAAGACGGAGGGCCGGTCCGTGTAGAAGAGGCCCGCCGCCCGCTCGCGAAGGTTGGTGCGGTGGAACCCGACGCGGCGTTCGGACCGGGATAACAATGCGATCAAGCCGGATTTGAGGAGGCCCTGGAAATCAAGGGCGATCCGATCTTTTCCCCGGACCTCTTTGCGCCAACCCGGCGTCCCTGTGACAATGACGCCGTCCAGACCTTGGACCCAGTCCAGGATTTCCCGGCCTTTCGGACCGACGACCCAGCGGATATCGGCTTCCGGCCGTGCTCGGCGCAGGGAGGCGAACGCGGGCAGGGTATGGATGATGTCCCCCAGCGAGCTCGTCCGGATGATAAGAAAGCGCTCCATAGGATTATTTCTTCGGTTGTGGTCGTCGTCGCCATCGTCTCCGTTGCCGGGCAACGACGGCGATGACTGGGGCGGCGGCTTTTGTTTTAGACAAGACTCGCGGTATGACCTCGGATGTCGAACGGATTTTCGGCCCGCCGGCGATGGCAATTCGGCCTCCATAGCCGAGGACGGTGGCCCGCTCGGGAACGGATTCTACCGTATAATCCGAGCCCTTGGCGTGGACATCGGGCCGCAGAACGAGCAGGATGTGCTCAACGTTGGGCGCATCGAAAATCGTGACAAGATCGACGCACTCGAAGGCCTCGATGATGGCCGCCCGCTCATCCTGGGGCAGGAGGGGACGGCCCTTGCCTTTGAGGCGGCGCAAGGAGGCATCGCTGTTCAAGGCGACGATCAGGATGTCTCCCTCTCTCGCAGCGGCCCGAAGATACCGGACGTGCCCGGCATGGACGAGGTCGAATCCTCCATTGGCCAGGACAATGGTCCGGCCGATTTTTCGTTCACTAGAGACGAGGCGACGGAGCTGGGGGAGCGTGCGAAGCTTGCTCAATGTTCCGCGACGACGGCCAGTTTGAGTTCGTGGGACGTCACTTGGGCCGTTCCTTTCTTCATCACGACGAGCCCGCCCGCTACGTTCGCCAGACGGGCCGCTTCGCGGAAAGAAGCGCCACCGGCCAGGGCCGCGGTAAAGACGCTGATGACCGTATCCCCGGCGCCGGTGACATCGACGATGTCCTTTGTCCCGGAGACGGGAAGGAAAAACGGCGGCCGTCCTTTTTCGAAGAGAGCCATGCCCCGCGATCCGCGCGTAATAAGCACGGCGGATGAGCGGAGTTTTCGGCGCAGGGTCGCGCCGGCTTCGCGGAGAGTGGCATTCTCTCCGTCGAGCCTGACGTTAAGCGCGTCTTCCGCTTCGGGCTCATTGGGTGTGGCTACACTCGCTCCGGGAAACTGAAGCAGGCGGAAGCGGGAATCGAGCGAAACGGGCTTGCCGCCGGCTTTGAACTCCGCCAGGACGTCGGGGAATATGTCGGTTTTGACCGTGGCGTAATGGTAATCAGAAACGAGGAGCGCGTCGCAGTTTTCGGCCGCCTTCGCCAGGGCTTCCCGGAGTCCGGCTTTGAGTTTCGCCGAATCGGGAACCTGGCCTTCTCGGTCGATGCGGAGAATCTGCTGTTTCCGGGTGTTGTCTTCGCCGGCCAGGATCCGTGTCTTGAGCGGCGTCGGATAGCCTTTTTCGATCCAGATAGCTTCGGCCGATACGCCGCTTTTTTTTAGGATCCGACGGACCATCCTTCCGGAGTCGTCATTTCCAAGAACGCCGATGGGGACGGCCTCGACCCCCAGGGCGTTCAAGTTAAGGATGGCGTTGCCCGCTCCCCCCAGGAAGAATTCGCGGTTTCGGAAGGCCAGGATGAGAACAGGCGCTTCGCGGGAAACGCGCCGCGTGGCGCCGGTCAGATATTCGTCCAGGATGATGTCTCCCCAAACGGCGATGCGGAGATGGGGAAACGCGTCGATGATCTTGAGCAGACGGCGGGTATCTTCGGTCATGGGTTTCAGCGGCTTATTGTAATCGCAACCGCGGCGAAAAATCAAATCGGGCCTGTTGCAAATGCGTCCGGATTCATCTATAAATAAGCTCGCGCCGGTGTGGCGGAACTGGCAGACGCGCTGGACTCAAAATCCAGTCCGGGGCAACTCGGGTGTGGGTTCGATTCCCTCCACCGGCACCATTGTTCCATTCTTGGAGGAGGGGAGCGCATGCGATCTAAACTCAGGGATCATGAAAACAGTCTGTTCGTCACCCGGACCCATTGGCTGACCGTCTGGAAGGCCTTCATCATCCTGGTTGCGGCGGCCGCATTCGTGTATGTTTCTTTTCTGGTCGTCAAACCGGGACCGAGCGTTTCAGCCTTGCGGACGGCCAGCCTGATCGTCTTCCTCGTCGCCCTTTTGTTTTTCGGCTATCGCGAGTGGTATAGGCGGCGGGATATCTGGGTCGTGACGAACATCCGAGTCATCGATGAGGAGGGTATCTTCACCCTGATCACCAAGGAAAGCCCTCTGGAAAAGATCAACAACATTTCCTACAGGCAGACGATCCTCGGCCGCATCCTGAACTACGGCGAGGTCGAAATCCAGACGGCGGCCGAGCACGGAGCGACCATTTACACCATGATCACGAATCCCAAGATGCTCAAGGAAGTGGTCGCCAACGCCCGGGACCAATATGCCAAAAATCTGGCCAAATCCCCCGCTGGGGATCTCATCTCGCACGCGTAGCTGAATCGGGAAAGATATTCCAGGCCTGAAATATATGCCCTTTCGACGGCGGCCGGGGCTCCGGGCTCTGCAGTCCTCATCGCGAAGCGAATGAGGGCGGGCCTGCCCTGGAAATACCCAGGACTTGCTCACCAAAGTCTAGAGCATGGTCGGGCTGGATTTCCATTATCTATTTGCATATAATCTTCCCATCGTCCCTCGAGTTCTCGATCTGCGGCCAGGAGAGTGACGCGATGTCGAAGGAACGCCTGATTTCCCTGGATGCCTTTCGCGGCCTGACCGTAGGGGCCATGGTTCTGGTCAACAACCCGGCCAGTTGGAGCTTCGTTTATGCCCCGCTCCGTCATGCCCCTTGGCACGGCTGGACTCCGACCGACCTCATTTTCCCCTTCTTCCTGTTCATCGTCGGTATGTCCATGGCCTTATCCTTTGCCCGCCGAGTAGAGGAGGGGAGGGCGGGCTCGGCCCTGATGGCCAAGATTTTCAAGCGATCGGTCCTGATTTTCGCCCTGGGGCTTTTTCTTCATCTTTTTCCCAAGTTCCGTTTTGCTACGATGAGGATTCCGGGGGTTCTTCAGCGCATCGCCGTGTGCTTTCTCATCGGCGCCCTCCTGTACCTGAAATTCAAGCCCCGAGCGCGGATCGTCCTGTCGATTTTTATCCTTGTTCTTTATTGGGCTTTGCTGACTATGGTTCCCGTCCCCGGTTTCGGACCCGGCGTTCTGGACGAGAAAGGCAACCTCTGCGGCTACGTCGACAGCCTAATTATGCGCGGGCATCTATATAAACCGGATTTCGACCCCGAGGGGCCGCTCAGCACGCTTCCCGCCATCGTCACCGTCCTGCTGGGTTCGCTGGCCGGCGACGGACTGAGGACCCGGCATACCAACAACCGCAAGATGGTGTTGATGACTTCGGTCGGGATTCTCCTGACCCTGGGAGGTCTGATCCTGGGCCGCTGGTTCCCGATCAATAAACAACTCTGGACGAGTTCTTACGTCGTCTTCACCGCCGGTCTGGCCCTGCTTGTCTTCGCTTTTCTTTTTGCCGCCCTCGAAGGCCCCCGCTGGAAAGCCTGGTCCTGGCCCTTTCTTGTTCTAGGGACCAACGCCATCGTCGTTTTCGCGGGATCGGCGATCATGGTCAAATCCCTGCTTCTGATCAAAATCGCCGACGCGGGGAAGACGGTGAGCCCGATTACCTGGCTCTACAACCATGCCCTCGCGCCGTTGGCCGGGCCGACCCTGGGATCGCTCCTCTATCCCATTCTGCTGATCATCCTATGGGTCCTGATCATTTGGCCGCTGTACAAGCATAAAGTGTTCATCAAGCTTTAGCCCGCCGCCGGAGGACGCGGCCGGAACCGTTCCTCGCCGTCCTCGCCGGTTTGTGTTACCATTCCTTCTTTCTTTAAGCGGAGCTTCCCATGGACGCCATTCGAGTCGATAATCTAGTCAAGACCTTCAACGGTTTTACCGCGGTCAACTCCGTTTCATTCGCCGTCCCGAAAGGCGAACTCTTCGGCCTCCTCGGCCCCAACGGAGCGGGCAAGACGACGACGATTAACATGCTGGCGACACTCCTGCGGCCGTCATCCGGGTCGGCCGTGGTGTCCGGCTTTGATGTGTCCCGGAACCGGGACGATGTCCGGAAATCCATCGGCATCGTCTTTCAAGAACCCGCGCTCGACGGCAAGCTGACCGGACGGGAGAACCTGGAATTCCATACCATGATGTACGGGATCGAGCGGGAGGAGCGCCGGCGCCGCATTGAGGAAGTTCTCGCCCTCGTCGATCTCGTCGACAAAGCCGGCACGCTGGTGGAGAAGTATTCGGGCGGAATGAAACGCCGCCTGGAGATCGCCCGCGGCTTGACCCACCGGCCTAAAGTCCTGTTTCTCGACGAGCCGACGCTCGGACTCGACGCGCAGACCCGCCGCCATATCTGGGAGTACATCCGCAAGCTGAATAAGGAGGGCGGAGTCACCATCATCCTGACGACTCACTACATGGAGGAAGCCGATTTCCTCTGCCATCGCTGCGCCATCATGGACCACGGCCAATTCGTGGCCCTGGATACACCCTCCGCGCTCAAGGACATCCTGGGCGGCGACGTCGTGTCCCTGGAACTCGAAGGGGATACGGTTCCTTTCCTTGATGCCCTGTCCGGGTTGGACTGGATCAAGAGGTCCAAACTCCGTGAGGATGTCCTGTCCCTGACCATGGAAAAAGGGGAGAGGCGCATCGCCGAACTCGTCACCCTGGCCCAACAACACGGCTTGGCGTTCCGCTGCGTCAATCTTCGCAAGCCCAGCTTGGAGGATGTCTTCCTCCATTACACCGGTCGTTCGATCCGCGAACAGGAGGCCGGCCCGGCCGAACGCAACCGGACGATGATGATGGGACACGGTCGGAGATAATCATGAGCATCCAAGCGACCGCGATTTATGTCCTCTGGCTGCGGGAAATGAAGCGATACTGGCGGGCCAAGTCCCGTATCGTCGGTTCGCTGGCCATGCCCGTCTTTTTCCTGGCCTTTCTGGGGACCGGATTCAGCCGTATGCCCGTACCCGGCTTGAGCGGCGGGCTGGGCTATATCAAGTTTCTGGCGCCCGGGATCATCGGGATGACCCTGCTTTTTTCTTCGTCCATGCAGGGCATGTCCCTGCTCTGGGACCGGGAGTTCGGTTTTCTCAAGGAGATCATGGTCGCGCCCGTCAGCCGCGTTTCGCTCGTCCTCGGCCGCATCGCCGGCGGGACGACGACATCCATGCTGCAGGGCCTCCTCATTCTCCTCGCTTCGCTGGCCATGGGATTTCGGATTAACGGGGCGGCCGGGTTCTTCCTGGGCATTGTGTTCATGCTTCTCATCGCTTTCACCTTCATCGGCATGGGGCTGATTTTCGCCTCGCGGATGAAAGACATGCAGGGCTTCGGCATCATCATGAATTTCATCATTTTTCCCTTTTTCTTCTTGTCCGGGGCCCTTACGCCCCTGCAGAACTTCCCCTGGGTCATTCGGGTTTTGTCCTATGCCGACCCTCTGACATACGGAGTCGATGGCCTGCGGGCGTCCATGATCGGGACTTCATCGATGCCGATCATGCTCGACCTGGCCGTCATGCTCGGGTTCGCCATGGTCATGCTGTTTCTGGGGGCCTATTTCTTCGAAAAGAGCGAAGGGGTTTGAGTATAAATCGATAGGGAGGTCATCATGTCCGATCCCGCCGGGCGTATCCGGAATCGTCGAAAATTCCGCATGAAGGAGGCCTTGGCCGGCTTCGGCGCCATTTTTCTTCTCGGGGCCGTTGTGGTCGAACCGGCCTGTGGAACCGGACCCGGGACCGGGGACGCGGCGGGCGGTTCTTCCATGGCTGCTCCCGCCAGTAGGACGATGGTCAAGCTCGGTATCGAGGTCCTGCTTGAGAAGCGGCTCGACTTGATTCGCGGCAAGAAAATCGGTCTCGTAACCAATCCCTCGGGCGTGAACTCCCGTCTGGAGAGCACGATCGCCCTTCTGAACCGAACCGCGGGAGTCGAGCTCGTCGCCCTCTACGGCCCCGAGCACGGCGTTCGCGGGGACGCCCAAGCCGGCGAATACGTGGCTTTTTATCAGGACAAGAAATTCGGACTTCCGGTTTTCAGTTTGTACGGACCGTCGATGAAGCTCCCGGCAGGAATGCTGACCTCCATCGACGAATACATGCGGTCGTTCGATACGACCCACGAGGATAAAAAGCTCAAGACGGCGATGACCAAGGGGATTGACGCTCTCCTTTTCGACATCCAGGACGTCGGAACCCGCGTTTACACCTACCAGGCGACGATGGCCTACGCCATGCAGGCTTGCGCCGAAAGCGGGATCGAGTTCATCGTTTTGGACCGTCCCAATCCGGTCGGAGGAGAGGTCCTGGAGGGCCCGGTTCTGGAATACCCGGAATTCAGCTCGTTCGTCGGTTTATATTCTTACCCGCTCCGGTTCGGGATGACTTTGGGCGAATTGGCCCGCTTGTTCAACGATAAGTTCCTGGAGAAAAAAGCCAAACTGACCGTCGTCCCGATGGAAGGCTGGTCTCGCGGGATGAGCTATGCCGAGACCGGGCTGTTCTGGGTTGCGCCCTCGCCTAATATGCCTACACCGGAGACGGCGATCGTCTATCCGGGCCAGGTTTTTCTGGAGGGGACGAATCTGTCCGAGGGACGGGGAACGGCGCATCCGTTCGAGTTCTTCGGTGCGCCCTGGATCGACGGCTATGAGCTGGCCGCCTCTCTCAACGCTTTGCGTCTGCCCGGCGTGATCTTCCGGGAGCAGTGGTTTACCCCGACCTTCTCCAAGTTCAAAGGCGAGCTTTGCGGCGGATGTCAGCTCCATGTCACCGACCGGAACGCTTACCGCCCCCTCGAGGCAATCCTCCATGTTTTGAAAACGATCCGCGATACATATGCGGAGAAATTTGAGTTTCACGCCAAGTACTTCGATACGATCATGGGGACGACCAAAGTCCGGCTGGCTTTGGAGAAGGGGACAACGGTTACCGGGATCGTCGCCTCTTGGCAGGACGGTTTGCGCGCCTTCGAGGAGCTCCGCCGCCCTTATTTATTGTATTGATACGTTTGACGTCCGACAAGTTCGACGGCGGTCTTGACACTCTCCAGCCCGGAATTCATGCTTGTCCCCAGAGGCGAGATGGGAAATCAACTGGAATTCCGATCTGCAGGCGGACGCCGCCGAAAACGAAATTCCGGGGGCTCTTGGCCGAACTTGGTCGCGGAAATCGAGGCGACTTGGGCGAACGCAGCGGCCGGGATGGCGACGGCGAGAATCGTTACGGTTTTTTCATGGCAAGGCTTCTGGATGTGCTTTCGGCCGAATCTTGCCAGAAATCAGGCCGCCCGAATACCGCGCGGGTTTTCATTTCTTGCTTTACCGAGTGAGAAATCCCTTGTCGCGAATGCGTCTCTTAATATGAAAGAGGTTGACCCGCCGATGGGCCCGGCTCGGCGCCTCAAGACGCGATGGTTTGCGCTCTTGGCTACGGTATGATATATTGTCATACCAGTAGACAAAATGCCGAGCCGAAAGATCGCTATAACGATAGAAGCGGGAATTCTCGAGGAGGTGGATCGTCTCGTGTTGGAAAAAGTGTTCCCTAATCGAAGCCGAGCTATTCAACGGGCCATCGCGGAGAGCCTGGAGAAGCTCGGTAAGCGCAGGCTGCTTCGCGAATGCCGCAAGCTCGATCCCCGACAAGAGCGCGCGGAGGAGGAGGCCGGCCTGACGGAAGACTCAAAGGAATGGCCCGAATACTAAGGGGGGAGATCCGCTGGGCCGACCTGAATCCGGTCCGGGGACACGAGCAGGGCGGTTCCCGGCCCGTCCTTGTCCTGAGCCAGGACATATTCAACGATCATTCGGGCACCGTCATCGCCGTGGCGATCACCAGCCAGGAGCCCCAAGCCGGATACCCCTTGACGCTCCGCCTGAAGAACGGCCTCCTGCCGAAGCTTTCCTGGGTCAAGATGGGCCAAATCCGCACGCTGGCGTCCGACCGCATCGGCTGCCGCCTGGCCGTCGTCGATGCCGAGACCCTCGATCAGATCGTCGCCGGCCTGAACGAGATTATCGGCGGCTGATCGGCGAGCTTGCCGAAATTACCAGACCGAGAATTCATTTCCAAATCATTTTGTAAGTGACGAGCTTCTGAAATCCGCTTTCTTTTTCTATGAGAGCATAAAGCCGGTCGCCTTTGATAAACCGTGCCAGGGCCGGAGCCGCGGGCCGTTCACCGATGAACGTTCCGTCCGGAGCGAAGATGTCGAGGATTGTTTCTCCAGCGGCCGGGCCGGCTTCATACGTCTCGACGAACAATCGCCCTCGGCCGTCCGTGTAGAGCTCTTTCACGGCCGGTGTACTGGGTCAGGACATGGTGGACGCCTCACGCTTCTCTCTCTGGAGCGGCTGTCGCTTTTGGAACCCGAGGGCAAGATCGGTTACCGGTACGGTCGGGACGCCGAGGAACAGGAGACAATGGATTATCTGGAGTTCATCGGCCGGGTGACTTCGCATATTCCCGATAGCGGCCTTCGGGCCACCCATAACCGTCGCCGACCGTCCGTTTGCAAAATTGTCTTGAATTCCCGTACAATGTGAGCCTTTCCCCCCGCGGGCAAGATCTGACCCGAAAGGAGCCGCGGCCATGGCCTCGACGCTACCGACGTTTGCACTGTCCAACCCCCTATCCATCCTTTTGAACAAGGAACCCATGGATTTCCTTCGGGCCGATTTCATCAAACTAATTCAAGGTCGGGGTCTGGAACGGATCACTTTCCACTATACCGCCCTGGACGGGAAGCTGAAGGAACTCAAGATCCCAATATCTTCCGCCGATCAGGCCGATTCCGTCCTGGCCGAAGGCGAGCGCGTGGACGGATCCTCCCTGTTCAAGGGGATGGTCGAGACATCCGGATCCGACTTGTATGTCGTCCCGGTCTTTAAGAGCGCCTTTCTCAACCCCTTTGACGACGGCAGCTTGGATTTCCTCTGCCGCTACCTGACCCGAGACGGCGAATTAGCCCCCTTTACTCCGGACAATATCCTGGCCCGGGCCGAGGCTCATTTCCGCGAAACGACCGGCCTGGAAATGCAGGCTCTGGGCGAGATCGAGTTTTTCCTCCTCAGCGAAAAGACCCAAAATATCTTTCCCGCCCAGAAGCAATACGGCTACCACGCCTCAGCTCCGTTCATGAAGAGCGGTCCGATTCTGAACGAAATGATCCGTCATATCGCCCACATCACGGGCGCCGTCAAATACGCCCACAGCGAGGTCGGTTTTATCGAGACCGTCCGCAGCGACATGGACGAGATAAGGACCGCCGGGGCGAACAGCTGGAGATCGAGTTTCTGCCCCGGTCCATCGTCGACATGGCCGACCACGTCGTCCTGGGCCGCTGGATCATCCGGAACGTAGCCTTCAAGCACGGCTGTGTGGCGACCTTTACGCCTAAGCTCGAGGAGGGCGTGGCCGGCAACGGTTTCCATTTTCACATGCAACTCCTCAAAGACGGCCGGAACGCCATGAATGATTCCGACGGCAAACTCAGCGACATCGCCCGCCGCTTGATCGGCGGACTGTGCGAGTACGCCGATTCCCTGACGGCCTTCGGCAACACGGTCTCCTCGGCTTATCTGCGGCTCGTTCCCCACCAGGAAGCGCCGACCCGGATCTGCTGGAGCGACATGAACCGAAGCGCCATGATCCGAGTTCCTTTGGGCTGGACAAACCTTCGTCATTTGTCACGCCGGGTTAATCCGGCCGATACCTCCGAATTCAAATCCGAGGAGAGACGCCAGACCGTCGAGTTGCGCAGCCCCGACGGAAGCGCCATCTCCCATCTTCTCCTGGCCGGCTTGGTCATGGCCGCCGATTGGGCCTTCAGCGACAGCCGGACTCTCTTCGGGACGGGCGGAGCCCTCGAACTGGCCGAGCGGCTTTACATCCGGGGGAACATTTTCGCCGACCAAGAGCTCCTGCAGCGCCTGCCCGAATTGCCGACGAGCTGTGTCGAGTCGGCCCGTATTCTGCGGCAGAAACGCGAGCTCTACGAACGGGACGGCATCTTCCCTCCCGCGGTCATCGACTACGTGGCCGGTCTTCTGGAGAAAGAAAAGGATGAAGACATCAACAAACGGCTGGCCGACCTGCCGGCCGATGACCGGCTTCACGAGACGCGGAGAATCATGCATAAAGACCTGCACCGGCATTGATCTCCGGGCCTGGGCCGGTTTTCGGATTTTGTGGTGACAGGACGGAATCGGAAAGGAAGATAAATTCATGCCTCGAGAGACGATGACACCGGTCGAACGCTGGCAGGCCGTTCTACATCGCCGGAAGCCCGACCGGGTGCCCCTGGACTATTGGTCGACCCCCGAGTTCGACGCCAAGCTAATGTCCTATTTGGGATGTGCCACGAAGCGGGAAGCGCTGGAAAGGCTGCGCATCGATTTCGTCATCGCCCCCAAGCCCTTGTATGTCGGTCCCGAACTCGGCCCGCGCACGGATGTGTTCGGCTGCCGCTACGGGGACGCCGATTATGGGACCGGAGTTTATGACGAATGCATCTTCAACCCCCTGGCCGGCTTTGAATCCCTCGAGGATATTGAAAAAGAATACCGCTGGCCCGATCCCGATTGGTGGGACTACGGGACCATCCGGGGCCAGGTCGAGGGGAATGAAGCCTATCCGATCCGCGGCGGCGGCTCCGAGCCGTTCCTGACCTACAAGAACCTGCGCGGCCAGGAACAAGCCCTGATGGACTTGATCGAACATCCCGACATCGTTCATTATTGCCTGACGAAACTATTCGACCTGGAATATGAAAACACGCATCGCATTCTGGAACGCCTCCCTGGGCAAGTCACTTTCTGCTATATCGCCGAGGACCTGGGCGGCCAGACCGACCTGATGATGTCGGTGCGCCACATCCGCGAGTTCCTCCTGCCCGGCATGAAGCGGATGATCGATCTGGCCCACCAGGCCGGAGCTTTCGCTTATCATCACGACGACGGAAACTGCCGCCGCATCCTGCCCGACCTCATCGCCCTAGGCATCGACCTTCTCAACCCCATCCAATGGCGGTGTCCGGGCATGGAAAGGGACGGCCTCAAGCGCGATTTCGGCGATCGCGTCGTTTTTCACGGCGGAGTGGACAACCAAATCACTTTGCCGTTCGGCTCGGTCGGGGACGTCCGGCAGGAAGTTCTGGACAATCTGCGCATTTTGGGGGAAGGCGGCGGTTACATCCTGGCGCCCTGTCACAACATTCAGCCGCTGACTCCCGTCGAAAACGTCGTTGCCATGTATGAGACCGCCCTCGAAAACGGCTGGACTTAGAGTTTCGGTCCGACCGTTTGTCCGTCGCGAGTTTTGGGCCAATTCTTCAATAGCCGGCCGGCCTCATACCAAAGTTACCCTAGCCGGGGCTCCGAAAATATTTTCGCTTCTTTATCAACAGCTATGGTCGATTCATCGTTATATATTATGGAGATCAAGACAAATCATCCGATCATGCTCAAAAATTATCTCAAAATCGCGCTGCGGAACGTCCGCCGGCACAAAATCAACTCCTTTATCAATATGGCCGGAATGGCCGTCGGGATCGCTTCTTCCTTATTGATCCTCCTGTGGGTCCGTGATGAATTGAGCGTCGACCGGTTCCATGAGAACGGGTCTGACATTTATCGGGTCGTCCAGGACATCAAGTTTTCCGGCCGGGAGACGACCGTCGCCGTCACCCAGGGGCCGCTCGGCCCTTCGCTGCGGAAAGACATCCCCGAGATCGTCAACGCCGCTCGAATCACGCGGATCGAATTGAAGCTGGCGGCCGGAGATAAGCGATTCGATGAATCGCTGGGGATGGCCGATGGTTCGTTCCTGTCTATGTTCACATTTCCCCTCCTTAAAGGGGATCCGGTCACGGCCTTGGCCGACCCCCGATCCATCGTCCTATCGGAGGACATGGCCCGGAAGTATTTCCCCGGCCTGAACCCCGTCGGGAAAACGCTTCAAGCCGACGGCCGTTTTGATTTCAGGGTCACCGCCGTGATGAAAAACTTTCCCCGGAATTCCAGCCTCCGTTTCGATTTTCTCATTCCTTTTGTTTTCGGCCGGGAATTGGAATTCTCCGTCGATCGCTGGGACAACAGCCAGTTCATGACCTTCGTCCAGTTGGGGAAAGGCACCCCCGCCGGACGCGTCGTGGGGAAAATCTCGGATTACTTGAAGGGAAAGCCAACCACCGAAAAGGACGCCAAGCTGAACCTTCAGCCGCTGGGGCGGATCTACCTCTACCCCGGTATCGAAGCCGAGCAGTTTCTCCAGGGCGATATCCGCAACGTCCGGCTCTTCTCCCTGGCGGCGTTCTTCATCCTGCTCCTGGCCTGCATCAATTTCATGAATCTGACCACCGCCCGATCGGCCCGTCGAGCCAGGGAGGTCGGATTGCGCAAGGTCTGCGGAGCCCGTCGCGGCCAACTCATCAGGCAATTTTACGGCGAGTGCCTGGTTCTCACGGCCGGAGCGCTCGGTCTGGCCGTACTTCTGGCCGGTTTTTTTCTGTCTCCTTTCAACAAGCTGTCCGCCAAGGAGCTCTCGTTCGGCCTTTTCGCCGATTCCTGGACGCCGGTCGGATTGGTCGGCCTCGTTCTTCTGACCGGGCTCCTGGCCGGCAGCTATCCGGCTTTCTTTTTGTCTAAGTTTCAGCCGTCCAAGATCCTCAAAGGGACACTCGACTTGGGCGGCCGCGGCCGGGCGCTCCGCCGCGTTTTAGTCGTTTTTCAGTTCTCCATGACCATCCTCCTCCTCGTCAGTACTCTGTTCATCCGCAACCAACTCGACTTCATGAGAATCTTTAAAATGGGTTACGACAAGGAGCTGATGCTGACCCTGCCCATGGGGGAGGATATGCGGGCCCAGTTCGAAACGGTCCGGGAAGAGATTCTCCGAAGTCCGGACATCCTCGGCGTCGCGGCCGCATCCAACGTCCCCACGCGCGGATACATGTACTCCAACAGCCTGTGGAAATGGCCCGGTAAAAATCCCACGGAGGAGATCCTGATGCGGGGGACCTGCGCCGATACGGGCTATTTCGACCTCCTCGGGCTGGAGATTATCAAGGGCCGGGAGTTCGTCAAAGCCGCGGACCCGAACAAGAATGTTCAATGGATCGTCAACGAGGAAGCAGCCCGGATCATGGATTTAAAAGATCCCATCGGACAGCCCTTGGTCCAGGGGGGGGACATTGAGGGGACGATTGTCGGCGTGGTGAAGAATTACCATTTCACGTCCCTGCGCGAAGCCATCGCTCCTCTGATCATCGGATATCACCCGCCTTTAAGCCGGATCCTGTTCATCAAAATCCGCCCCGGGAACATCCCGCGCGCTCTCCGTTCCATCGAGGTCGTCTGGAAGAAATTCGCGCCGCAAGACGAATTTCACTATCAATTTCTCAATGAATCCGTGGACGCGCTTTACCGGTCCGAAGAGCGGATCGGCGCCGTCCTCCGGAATTTCTCGATTCTGGCCGTGCTGGTGTCCTGTCTCGGCCTATTCGGCCTGGCCTCGTTCCTGGCCGATCAGAGAACCAGGGAGATCGGAATTCGCAAGGTTCTGGGGGCGTCGATGTCAAGTCTGGTCTTCCTCTTCTCGGCGGAATTCCTTCGCTGGGTCGCTGCGGCCAACGTCTTGGCCTGGCCGGCGGCCTATTTTTTCGTCCAAAAATGGCTGCGGGGTTATGCCTTCAGAATAACGATCGGACCCGGGCCGTTTCTGTTCGCCGCCGTTTTCACTCTCCTGATCGCTCTTCTGACGGTGAGTTTTCACTCCCTTCGTTCGGCCCGGGCCAATCCCGTGGAGAGCTTGAAATATGAATGAAGGTCGGCTGCCGCAGCCTCGAAACGGCGGCGGCTCGGTCAGCGAGGTCTTTTATCGCCCAATCTCAGCTTAATTCATGTCCGCGACGGGGACCGGAATTCCGGCGCCAGGGTTTTCCAAAGGGAATTGAAGCGGCCCTGCAGCCCCGTGTAAAGTTCCGCCCGGTTCCGGTCGGGTTCGAGGATCGCTCCGCCGGTTCGGACCATGGCCCGCGTTAAATCACCGATGGAAACCTTTTCGCCCCGGTCGTTTCTCCAACACCACATGGCTTGAAGGGCCGCTCCGAAAGCGGCGGCTTCCCCTTCGGCCAAGGTCGTCACGGGCGTCTGGAAAATATCGGCGACTAGCCGGAGCCAGAAGGGGCTTTTTGCTCCGCCACCCGTGGCTCGAATCTCCGATGGGCTCAAGCCCAGCTCCCGAAGTCGCCCGAAACCATAGCCGAGGTTGAGAATCGTCCCTTCCATGACCGCCCGGGTCATGGCCGGGGCATGGAAATTCCCTCGGTTCAAACCGAAAAAAACCCCGCTCGATTCCGGCAGGACCGGCACTCGTTCACCGTCGATGAAGGGGAGAAAGACGAGTCCGTCCGAACCGGCCTGCGCTTGCGCGGCCAGGGCGTCCCGGCCCTCGCTGTCGATCCCCAGGACGGATTTCCAACATTCGGTCGTGTTGGTTACGTTCATGGTGCAAAGGAGGGGCAGCCAGCCGCCCGTGCTGTCGCAAAAGGCCGCGATTTCGCCCCGAGGATCGAAGAATGGCCGGGCAAAATATGAATAAATCGTTCCCGAGGTCCCCAGGCTGAGTGTACAGACGCCGGGGGCGACGTTGCCCGTGCCGATGGCGCCCATCATGTTGTCGCCGCCGCCTGCGGCGACCAGGACATCCTTGAACCCGAAGGCGGCCGCTACGGACGGTTTCAGGGTACCGACGGGCTCGAGGGGATGATGGAGAGGAGGGAGTTTTTCGGCTAGGCCGTCGTCGATCGCCGCGGCCGCTTCCTCGTTCCAACGAAGACGCCGGATGTCCATCAGGCCTGTCCCGGAGGCGTCTCCGAATTCCATATGGGAAATTCCGGTGAGATGATGATTGATGTAGTTGTGGGGCAGGAGGACGGTCTTGAGGCGGCGGAAACGATCCGGCTCATGGCGTTTGAGCCAGAGGATCTTTGAAGCGGTAAAGCCGACGGCCAGGTTGAGGCCGAGTTTTTCGATGACGGCGGCCGATCCGCCCAAGGTCGCCACGATGGCTTCGGTTTCGGCCACGGTCGAGGTGTCGTTCCAGAGTTTGGCCGGACGGATCGGTTGTCCCTGTTCATCCAGGGGGACGAAGCCGTGCTGTTGCCCGGAGACGCCGATGGCGCGGACATCGGCCGGGTTGATGGCCGCTTCTCGAAGAGCGGCGACCAGGGCTTTTTCAAACGCCCCGATCCAAACTTTCGGGTCCTGTTCGCTTTCGCCCGGTTTGAGTCCGGGGATCATGGCATGGGGCGCTTGCCCGCGGCCGAGAACCCGGCCGGTGTCGAATTCGACGATCAGAATTTTGGTGCTTTGCGTTCCGCTGTCCACTCCCACCGCGATCATGGCTTCCTCTCTTTCTTTTGGCCGGTCCGTCCGTAGCGAAATGAGCGTTGGAAATCGATCATGGCTTACGCATGATCCCGAGAGCGTCTTTATAGGGTTCGAAATCAACCGGCGCGCGGATATCGATGGACTGATAGAGTTCCAGGTAGCCCGATTCCGTCCGGCGTTCATCCCTCCGGGCGGCGACCGTGCGTTTTAGAATATCGCCTTGGGAGGCAAATGCGGCCAGCGACTTCCGGACTTTCTGTTCCTCATCTTCGCCGGCCAAAATTCCCTTGTCCGCCCGCAGTCCATCCAGGGAATCGGCGGGGCCGAAATCCGTCCAAACGCCGTAGGCCAGATAGCTGAGGATCGGCGAAGGAGTCCCCAGGTCGGCCAGGATCGGATCGGCGGCTTGGGGGGAGGTATAGATCCCATGAAAGAAAACGGCGGTGTGGTCCGCATGTTCGCGATGACCGCTCGTAAACACTACCCGGGAAACGCCGCGCGCGCGCAGGAAAACAACCAGACGATCGAAAAGACATTCGCCCAGAGGGCCCGGTTTGCGGCTAACCGTTTCCATAAGGGCGAAATCGGGGATGTCGAACGACGCGATATCGGCGGGTTCCACGCCCAGCCCGGAGTAGGCGCTCAGCGCTTCCGCCTTGCGCACGGCTACGATCGACGACTTGGCCTCGGGCGTCGAGTATCCGGCGTCACCCCGGCAGAAAATCAAGACGAGGGGAGTTCCGCCGCAGCCGCGGACGGCTTGGAGGAGATAGCCGGAGCCGAGTACGGCGTCGTCGTCGTGGGGCGAGTAGAACGCCACCCGCTCGCCTTCCCGCCAGCCGGGAAAGAGGATGTCAAGACCCGGGCCTCTCAGGCCTCGCTTGAAATCAACGAATTCCATCAGAACACCCGGAGAGGATTCTTCAGCCTGCGGCGCAGGCTTTCGAGGCAGGCGGGGGTGTCCGCGTTCCAGCGGGCGACGAGATAAGCGTTTTTTTCATAAATAACGCTCCCCAACGGCAGGGCGGTCAGGCGGTTACTGGTGGCGAACTCGCCCCAGGTGTAATTCCACGGCCGGACCCAATAGACGTAATCACCGTCTGAGGGAGCGTAGAAGTAAGTCCCGGGTCTCAAGAGCAGGTCTCCGCCGGGGCCGAGGTTGCTGACCGAGGATTCGAGACGCAGGCTGAAGAACCCATATCCCGCTTTCGTGTTCAGAAGCCCAACCCAGTCGAGGTCGGGCGCGGCGATGTGGGCCAGCCCGAAAGGCCGGTCGGGAAGCTCGCGGAGCGGTTTTTGGACGAGCGCGCCGGTCTTGTCTTTGTAGACGATGGTATCAAACAGCTCCTTGAACAGGACCATCTCGTCGTTGCGCAAGGCGACTACGCCGAGATCCTTGTCCACACGCATCCGGGTTTCAGCCAGAAAGTAAGGGGCGTCTTTTTCCAGGCTGTATTTCACTTCCAGAAAAACGTCTTTGATCCGGGGCATCGGTCCTCGACGCGAGTTCAGATAGACCAAGGGACCGTTGCGCTCCTCGAATCCCTGGGGGGGATTCCAATCGAACGAATGGTCCCAGGCGATGCCGGGGGTGAAGACGTCGGGATTCCAATGGATCACTCCGGCCTTGTTGAAGAGCTTGATGCCGGCGGTGAAGTCCTCGATGGTCAGGATTTGGCCGCTTTGGGGGCTGAGCTCAAGCGCGTACTTCGAGCCCTTGGCCGTCTTTCCCAGCCCCGTGCCGGAAAGAGAAAAAGCGTCGGAAGAGGGGGGGGCGGACTTTTCTTTGAAAACGAGCAGGAGCTTTTTTTCGCCGGCGGCGACATCGACGGCAACAGCCAGGTTTTTCGTCTCCGTGACGGGATGCGTTTTTGCCTGGGATTCGGGCGGGACCGATTCTTTGGTTTCGATCAATTGATGGAGGAGGCGTCGGCCGCCATCATAGACGGCAAACAGTGACCCTTCCATTTCGATCTTCGACGCCGTCAGGGTCAAATAGATAATTTCGCCCCGGCGGTCGATTCCGGCGTCTTCCTCGACTAGATAGGGCATAAAAAAGCCTTCCTCAACCGGGCCAGGCACTCCCCCGGAGATGGGCGCGGTCCCTCTCATCTCGATTGTTTTCGGTCCTTCCCGTTCGTCTTCAATGACATGGAGAAAAGCGCTATAGGAGGTTCCCGATCGCCAAGCATAGCGGATGACGATGGAGTAAAGCCCCGGCTCAAGGTTCTTGGAGGTGTCCACGGGACGGCCGTTTCTCAGGACGGCCGCGTCTTTGGACGGACTCCCCTTGGGGAAATCGATGTCGATGAAATGAAAGAGCTTCCCTTTAACCTCCAAGGTCGTGCTGATGAGAAAATTGGGATTTTCCACGGTCGGCGCTCGGAATTCGAGCTTCAGCTCGGCCGTCCGGGCCGGATTCGCGGTCAGAAGAAATAAGGAAACCCACGCCGGCAGCATCCATCCGCGTCTTTTCATGGCGACCTCCCTTTCCATGACGATCATCTCCGGTTACGCGGCCGGGTTCCCGCTCTCCAAATATAACCAAACACGACGAATATTCCGCTCCCTGCGGGTGCCGGAATTAATGCCTCTTGTTATCCCGGATCGTTGAAGGAAGAGAGCGGTCATTTCCGCCGCCGTCCCGGCCTGGGACCATTTTCCGCCATGACGGGAAGAGACCGAAAATGGGGATTAATCCTGTCCTTGGGAATCTCGACGAATTCCCGGCCGACGAAGTCTTGGACGTCGGGCGGCAGACGATTGTAAACGCCGACGTCTTGACCGACTTTCCAGAAAGAGTCTTCGATGACCGCGTATTCAATCGGAAAGACGAGGGAGTGTTTTTCGTTGAAGCCCAAGAAGGCAACGTCGATCATCAAGGCGACGCTGGTTCCCAGCGGTTCCTCGGAGTAGGGAGTCACCGCACCGAAGCCCTCCTGGCATTCGGAGCAGCCGGTATTGTGGATGAATGTATAGGGCTCGCGGGGGGTGCGTTGACGTCCGCGTTTGTCCTTGAGTTTGGTCCCTTCGAGATAGGCTTTGCCTTTCTTATCTATGGACATGGCGGGAAGCCCTCGGCGGGCGGCCTCAGCTGCGGCTTGGATCACTATGTCATAGAGTCCCGCCAGCGCGTCCATGAATTGCTGCTCCGGAAAGGTACGCTCGGCGCCGACCTTGACCGTCCGGCGGACGATGCCGTGATAGCCGTTGAAGGCGGGGCTGACGCCCAGGGAAACGAACTCGCCCCGGTTGATGATCCGGTTTGTCGCCGGGCCCAGGACGCTTCGACCGCGGGTACCGGACGATACAATGGTCGGAAACCCGGTTCGACCTGCGCCTAACCGCTTCAAGATATAATCGCCGACGGCGGCCACCTCGAGTTCCCGGACGCCGGGTTCGAGGACGGTTAACATGCCCAGAAAAGCCGCCTCGGCCACAGTACCGGCCGCTCCGATCAAGCGGAGCTCGGCCGGCGTTTTTTCGTACTTGATCCGGCGCAGGAAGCCGGTGTCGAAAACGACGTTGTCGGCACCGAAGCGGCCCTGAAGCATGAGGACATGATCGAGGGGGATGACTTGACCGCTCGAGCCGATGGCGATCCGGATCGGCCGGCCGGGCCTGACCGGGACGAGCGAGGAGACCAGATCCTCGATCGTCCCGAACTCGGCGAAGCGGTAATCCTCGTCCGAGATCTGGAATTCGCGGAGAAGAGCGACCGGAACGCCGGAGGTCCGGGCGCAATCCTCGATGACATGTCCGCCCTCCGAACCGGCTACGGCAACCGGAATTCCATGACGGGGGACGAGAACGCCGTAGCGTTCGATGATCGGATCGGCAATGCCGGCCAGCCAGGCGGCGTCCGAACGGTCGAGCTCGCTGCCGCAGACATAAAGAAGATCGTACCCCCGGTCGGCCAAGCCGGCCTGGACTTTGGCCCAACGGTCCCGGTATTCGGCGGCAGTGATTTCCAGCCCCCGGTCGATCGACGGCGCGGCCCGCTCAATGATGGCTTCAATAATGGCGGACTTCATTTTTTTTTCGGAGTCCCGATCGCCCCCTTGACACCTTCCTCGAAAGGTTCGGTCAGGATGGGCACGATCCATCCTTCCGGGCTTTCGGTGTAGGTTTCGATATCCTCGGTCAATCCCAGGGGCCGCTTGAGCATGGCGTAAAGGGCGTCGAGCCGCCCGGCAAACCCTTTGTCCTTTTCAAAGGCAAAGGGGATCCAGGCGATCCGGTCGTAATAAAGGCTGCCCGCCTTGACCGGCAGGAGGCGCGTCTGGTTGTTGGACCCGAAAGAATAAACGAACCCGCGCGACATGTAATACCACGGCCCGTTCTGGATGTAGATATAGGGCTGCTGCTGGGAAGCCGATCCGCCGTGGAGGTTGGGCAGGGACATGTCCAGGAACAGGCTGGCGAAACCGATGCCCTTGGTGTCGCCGTAAAAAGCCACCCAGGGAGTGTCCGGCCGCAACTGGGCGGCGTGTTTGGGGTGGAGCCGGGACGATGCGAAATCGATCGTATGCAGAATGCCGTCCACCGAACGCCAGGCCGCCTTGTTGAAGACCGCCTTGTTGAAAACGATTTCGGCGTTGCGCAGGGACTCGACGAAGATATCCTCACGGATTTCCATGGCCGTCTCAGCCAGAATATAAGGAGTGCCGGCGTAGAAATAATAAGTGACGGCGATCTGGATGCCTTTGGGCAGGGGCAGGGGAGCCTCGCGGCGGAGGGAGTAAAAGACGGGGCCGTTGTCCTCGCTATAGGCCGGCTTGTCCCAGTCCGAGACGTGATACCAGGCGTGCGGAGGCGCGTAGACGTCCGGATTCCAGTGGACCGATCCGTTGGTTTCCAGTTTGTGTTCGAGCAGCGTGCGGGAGGATTTTTCCGTGACTTCGTAGATCGTCCCGCTCTTCGGATGGAGGACGGATTTATAAAATTCGTTTTCGATCGTCTTGGCCAACCCTGTCCCGGTCACCCTCAGGGCGGTCTTGAATGATGGCTTCTTCGCCCCCGGATTGTTGTAGAACAGGAGATAGGTCGCTTTGGTCCGGGGCTTGAGGTCCGTCAGGAAGGCGACGCTGAAGGATGTAGTCGGGTGGTAGCGGACGATCTCGGCGCCGGTCTTTTCGTCCTTGTCCGTCAGGACGGTGATTTTCGGGTCGTTCCAGGTTCGGACATCATAGACCTGGAACGGGACCTCGGTGTAGTCGACATCCTCGCCTTTCCGTTCGGCCCGGACGAGGCGTAATTCATCGGCCGATCGAAGGTAGCTTGAGAGCACTCCGAAAGTGGCGTGGACGGGTAAATGGGTCCGATCCACGCCGTCATCCTCGGACACGATCAGTGAAAGGTAATTCTTCCAGGCCGCATTCCAATAACCCCGTCGGGAGGGAGATTTATCCTTGACCGACAGCGTTTGCTTGCGGCCTGTTTTGGGATTTTCGAGATCGGCTTTGATTTCGTAAGACTGCTTGGCCGTCCAACTCCAGCGGACCTTGAGGTCGAACGGCTTGTTCCCGTCGAAATCGGAACCCGGGGTTTCCTTGCCGTTTTGAAAAAGGGCGAAGTCCCGGGCCCGGGCGCCGTTGACCGAGACCCGGACGATCGACCAAGTCCCCGGTCCCAGGGTGGCCGTGGTGTCGAAACGGGCCTTGATCGAATACCAGGGCTCGCCGGCCAGGGGATAACCGAAATCGGCGGCCAGGATAAATACCGCCGCGGCCAGGAAAATGAATACCGCCGGAATTGCTTTTTTCATGAGACCTCCTTCGATCGGAAAATAAACCCATTCGACGGCGGCCGGGGGGCCTTTTCCGCCGCCCAGACATGTCCCTTGGACTCCCCGGGCTGAAGCCCGGGGAATCAGGGGTAATACTGAGCGGCGCCTTCACACCGATTGGCAAAGAATTGCCCATCGGTGTTGGCGCCGGCGAACGTATCGCTTCATTTTTATGACAATGTGTAGTAAAAAGCAAGGCGGAGGACGGACCCTGTGAGGCTGACTCTCATCGACATCGTGGTCATCGCGGCGTACTTTGCCCTCAACCTCGGTATCGGGCTCTATTACCGGAAACGGGCCACCCAAAGCGTCAGCGATTTTTTCGTTTCCGGAAGGAACGTGTCCTGGTGGCTGGCCGGAACGTCCATGGTCGCCACCACGTTCGCCGCGGATACGCCGCTGGCCGTCACGGGGCTCGTCGCCCGGAACGGCATCGCCGGCAATTGGATTTGGTGGAGCATGGCCGCCAGCGGGATGCTGACCGTGTTTTTTTACGCCCGTCTGTGGCGGCGGGCCGGCGTCCTCACCGACGTCGAGTTCGCCGAAATCCGCTACAGCGGCGGCCCGGCCCGATTTTTGCGCGGATTCCGGGCCTTCTATTTGGGGCTCCCCATCAACCTCATCATCATGGGCTGGGTCAACCTGGCCATCGTCAAGATCCTGATGCTCGTCCTCGGCATCACCAAGGTCCAGGCCCTGCTTATCGCCCTGGTCATCATGGCCTTGACCGCGTCGATTTCCATGCTGTCGGGGCTCTGGGGAGTCCTGGTCACGGACCTGTTTCAATTCGTCCTGAAAATGGGCATGGTCATCGTCCTGGCGGTATTCGCCGTCCGTTCGCTGGGCGGGATGCGCGGCCTCGTGGCCGGGGTCCGCTCCGTCGATGCAGCCCGCGGCGGGGCGGGGTCGCTTCTGTCATTCGTTCCCGACATTCACTCGGCCTGGATGCCGCTCCTGACGTTTTTCGTCTATATCGCCGTCAACTGGTGGGCGTCCTGGTATCCGGGGGCCGAACCCGGCGGCGGAGGGTTCATCGCCCAGCGCATCTTCTGCGCCAAGAACGAGAAGCATTCCGTACTGGCGACGCTCTGGTTCAACCTTGCCCATTACGCCCTGCGGCCTTGGCCCTGGATCCTCGTCGCCCTGGTCGCGGTCGTCAAATTCCAGCACGACCCCGCCTTCATCGCCGATCCCGAGTCCGGCTATATCCGGGTCCTCATGGCCGACCTGCCGATCTCGCTCCGCGGTCTCATGCTGGCGGCGTTCGCGGCGGCCTATATGTCCACGATCGGGACCGAGCTCAACTGGGGCGCCAGTTACCTCATCAACGACCTTTACCGCCGCTTTTTCGTCCGCGGCCGTTCGGAGAAGCATTATGTTCGCGTTTCCCAAGCCATGACCCTGATGTTGATGGTCTTGTCGGCCGTGGTGACCTTCTTCATGGACTCGATCGCCGATGCCTGGAAGTTCATGATCGCCGTCGGCGCCGGCACGGGGCTCGTGTATCTCCTGCGCTGGTTCTGGTGGCGCATCAACGCCTGGAGCGAAGTGTCGGCCATGATTGCGGCCTTCATCACTTCGTTCGCGGCCCAATCCGTGTTGGGTCTATCCGAAAGCGATCCGCGTCAATTCGCCCTGATCGTTCTGATTACGGTCGCGGTGACCACGATTGTCTGGCTGACTGTGACCTTTCTGACCAAACCCGAACCGACGGAGGTCCTGGAGGCATTTTATCGGCGGGTCCGGCCGAGCGCCGCTCTCTGGGGCCCGATCGCCCGCCGGGCGTCGGACATCGTGCCTCGCAAGGACGGCCTGTTCAATCTCCTGGATTGGGGTTGCGGTGTGCTCATGATCTATGCTTTTCTTTTCGGGGTGGGAAAAATTATCTTCGGCCGAGTCGTCCTCGGCCTGGCCTACCTGGCCGTCGGTTTTATCTGCGGCGGGATTATTTACGGGGACTTGAACAGACGCGGCTGGGAGACAGTCGGAAAATGACGGGGAGGATTCCATGACCCATCGAATCGCGACTTTCGGAGAATTGATGCTGCGTCTGTCTCCGCCGGGGAGGGAAAGGCTCCTGCAGTCACCGCGGTTCGAGGCGGTTTTCGGCGGGGGAGAGGCCAACGTGGCCGTGTCGCTGGCCTGTTTCGGCCGGGATGTCCGTTTCATCACCGTTCTGCCTCCGAACGCCCTGGGCGACGCCGCCGTGTCGGAGCTCCGCCGTCGGGGGGTGGAAACCGCGGGTATTCTCCGCCGGGGCCGCCGGATGGGCCTTTATTTTGCTGAGCCGGGAGCCGGACCCCGGCCGTCCAGGGTCCTTTATGACCGGGAGGGCTCGGCTTTAGCCGACGCCGGTCCGGGGGATTTCGATTGGACCCGGATTCTTGAAGGCGTGGACTGGCTTCATGTCACGGGAATCACGCCCGCTCTCAGCCAAAGCGCCGCCGATCTCACCATCGAGGCCGTCCGAGCCGCCCGGGCGGCGGGCGCGAGCGTGTCGGTCGACTTGAATTACCGGGCCAAGCTGTGGAACTATGGAAAAAAAGCGGCTGAAATCATGCCCGACATTCTGCGCGCGGCCGATCTGGCCATCGGCAACGAAGATGATTTCCAGAAGACGATCGGATTGGGTGCGGCCTTCGAGGCGGGCCGGGGCGTTCTGGATCCGGCCGGCTACGAAGCGCTGACGGCGGACGTGTTGGCGGCTTTTCCCAACCTTCAACGGGTGGCCGTGTCCCTGCGGGAAAACCGCAGCGCCGATCACAACGGTTGGTCGGGAGTTTTACGCAATCGGGCGGAGTTCCTGGTCGGTCCCGCCTATGACTTGACTTCGATCGTGGACCGCATCGGAGGCGGAGACGCTTTCGCTGCCGGGCTGATCCACAGGCTGCTGGCCCGCGGCTCGGACAGGGACGCTCTGCGGTTCGCCGTCGCCGCTGCCGCCCTCAAGCATACCATCCCGGGCGATTTCAACCTGGTTTCGGAAGCCGAAGTCCTGGAGCTCACGGACGGGGACGGTTCGGGCCGGATCCAAAGGTAAGGAGAAACCATGCGGAGCGCGGAAGCCCTCGATATTCTCACCCGCCATAAAGTCGTCGCCGTCATTCGGATGACCGATCCGGAAAAAATTCTTAGTGTCGTCGAAGCGATCGAACGCGGCGGGGTGAAGGCGATCGAAATCACTCGGACCGTTCCGGGTGCCGTCGAGATCATCCGGACGATCGCGGCCCGGAAAAAACCAGGAGTTCTCCTCGGGGCGGGTACCGTCCTGGACGCCGCGTCGGCGGCGGAAGTCATCGATGCCGGGGCTGAATTCGTTGTCGGCCCTACCTTCAACCCGGAGATGATCCGCGAATGCCGCCGCCGCGATATTCTGGTGGCCCCCGGCGCCTTGACTCCCACCGAGATCCGGGCGGCTTGGATCGAGGGCGCCGATATCATCAAGGTTTTTCCGGCGACCTCCCTGGGACCGCAGTATATCCGCGACATCCACGGGCCCTTCCCTGAAATCCGGCTCATGCCGACGGGGGGAGTGAGCCTGGAAAACGCCCGGGACTTCATCGCCGCGGGGGCCTGTTGCGTGGGGATCGGAACGGCGCTTCTGGACAAGACGCTTATCGCCGCGGGCCGCTGGGATGAGTTGACGGCGAATGCCCGGATTTTGATGGATTCCGTGGCTGAAAAATAGAGCTTGGAATTTCCTTTGCTTAAGCCTATAATACCGGCAATGAAAAACTGCGCTTCGCTGGCTGTGCGCGGCTGAAACCCTTCTTTATTATCCCCCTTTTGCTTGATTTCCCCAAACCCCTAAAACAGCCAGCCCTCTGTAAGGTCAGTCCCGAGTCCCGGCTGAAGAGCCCGAGGAGAGGACAGGCGACTGTTTGTATCTATTCATGAACCGGGAGCGGATCATGAGTGCGCTCCACCGCCTGCCAAGGGCGGATTCCACGAACATAAATCCGTGGAGCTTCAGAAGACGCGGACGGAGAGATCCACGGGCTTTGAACCCACGTTTTCAAACCAGGTCACACCCTCGGCGACCATGTCGAAGGTCAGTTTAAACAGACCCTGACCGGGCAATTCCAGGTCGATATTCAAGGGGATAATCTGGCCCGGCATGATGCGGATCGGGAGGCCGTGTCTCGAAAAATCGATGGTGATGAGATTTCCTCCGCCATCATAGAGATGGGATGCCAGCCGGACGATCCCGAAAATTTGAAAGTTTTCATGAAGCCAGGCCGCCGTGCCGGTATTGGTCAAGCGGAAGGACAGTCGCAGCTTCTGGCCTTGTCGAACGGCATATTCGCGCGGCTCGATTTCGATGGAATGGGCCAGGCCGACATGGCTCCGGCTGTCGGGGACGGCCGTCCCTTTGGACAGAAAAAAGATGGTGCGATTGGACATCGTGTTGCGGACGGCGTCGAAGAATTCGGATTTCAGCGTGTCTTTGGGGCCGGCGTCAAACAGGGTTTTAAAGTCGTTCAAGGACAGATCTCTATCGCCGAGGAGTTTGATGGAGATATCCGTGAACCCTCCTTTTCGGGCCGCGGAAAAAATTTCGTCGGGATCAATATCGTTTTCCAGAATTTTATAATTCTTCATCTCGTATTGAGCGGCGGGAGTTCGAGAGTGATTTCGTCCGGGCTCGCTGAATCCCGCGATCCCGCCCTTCTTCAACACCCGGGCGAATTCGCCCAGGACCTCCTCCACGTTGGGAATATGGTGGAACACATCGAAACAGATGATTCTGTCGACCTCCTCGTCCGGAAGATCTATCCGGCGGCCGTCAAAAGGCAAGAAAGACGGCTCGAGGATCGTCCCGCCGATGATGGGATATTCCCGATAGAGTCTGGTCCCTATCCCGAGAGCCGTCCGCGATGCGTCGCAGCAGATCACCCGGCATTGGAGCTGGGTCAGAAAGCGGGAAAACCAGCAGGCACCGGCGCCGAAATCCAGGACGGTCATCGTCTTGCCGAGGTGCAAGCCGGACAGCAAGAGCCCCATGGTCTGGAGCATTTCCGGCGTTTCATGGAGGAAGGCGAACGGCTTCATCATCAAAGGCGTGGGGTCGGAAACGGTTTTATAATAGTTTTCCGCGGTTTCGCACAATTCCTCGACGCTGATGGTGTTGATGACGTCCCGTGGGTTTATGGTCATGTGGCCTCCCGCTTCCAATTTATAACCAGCCGCGGCTCTGTTGTCAAAGCATCCCTGGCCCGCAGTCGCGTTTTTTTTCGGTCAGGGCCGAAGCCGTCCGCGAGGCCGCCGAACATTAGCCTCTTTACGCCGGGACGTGGTAAAATATTGGAAAAGGATGAACCGATGACTCTTCATGAACTTATCATTTCCCGGCGGACGATCCGCCAATTCCAGCCCCGCCCCATCGAGCGGAGAATCCTCGAAAGGCTCGTCGATGCGGGCCGGCTGGCGCCTTCGGCGGCCAACCTGCAGCCCTTGGAGTTTCTCGTCGTGGATGATCCCCGCCTGCGGGCTGCGGTCTTTCCCTGCCTCAAATGGGCGGCCTATATCCACCCCCACGGGGATCCCCGTCCCGGACAGGAACCTCAAGCCTATGTCTTCGTCCTGGCCAATACCAAGATCCGGGAAAAAATGTATGAGTATGATGTGGGGGCGGCCGTGGAAAATATCGGGTTATCGGCCTGGGGGGAGGGCCTCGGAAGCTGCTGGCTCATTTCCATCGATCGCCCCGGGATCCAGGAGATCCTCGGGGTTCCCGATCACTTGAAGATCGATTCCGTCGTCGCCTTGGGCTACCCGGCCGAAACGTCTATCGTCGAGGAATTCAAGGATTCTCCGCGCTACTGGAAGGACGCCGAGGGCGTTTTCCATGTTCCCAAGCGGATTTTTGCCCAAACGTTCCACCTGAACAAGTATTAAAGGTCCTAAGAGCCTCCCCGGCCGCTTGTGGTTCGCCCGGGGTTCTCCGGCAAGCTCCTAGACCCCGGCGACAAGCATCTCGGCGACCTTGATCGTCGGCCCGCAGATCGAGCCGCGGAATTCCAGATCGTTCCCGACCATCTCCACCGATTGGAGAAGCTCGCCCAGGTTTCCGGCGATCGTGATCTCGCTGACCGGGAAGACGATTTCCCCGTTCTCGATCCACAATCCGAACGCGCCCCGGGAAATATCGCCGGTTACGGAGTTGAGCCCATGGCCCAGCGTCCGGATGAGAAGGAGCGCCCGGTCGCAGCTCCGGATGATCGCTTCGGGCGAATGCGGTCCCGGTTCCAGAAAAAAATTATTGGGGCCGACCCCGCCTCCGTCGGCGTTCCCGGTCGTCCGCAGGCCGAGTTTCCGGGCGGCATAAGCGTTGCACAGAAATGCCATGAGCACGCCCTTATCCACGACGGTCGTCCTTTGACAGGGAACGCCTTCGGAATCGTAGGGTTCCGTGCCCACGCGGCGGGGCATGAGTCCGTCATCGACGACCGTGATGAGCTCGTTTCCGATTCGTTGGCCCAGCTTTTCGGCCAGAAACGTCGACCGCTGATAGACGGCCGGACCGGATACGCAGCCGAAGAGGAATCCCAGCAGACTTCCCGTCATCATCGGTTCGAAAACTATGGGCACGCGCTGGGTGGGGATTTTGCGCGGCGCGAGCTGGCGGACCGTTCGGGCGACCGCCGTGGCGGCCACTTGTTCGGGCGTTTCCAGGTCGCGGAAATGGATCTCGCCGGTGGACCAGAAGTCCTCGACCAGGTCGTCGGTATCTCCAGCCTGGAGGCCGACGCTCAGGCCGCAATAGGTCTTCCGGAAAGATCCGGCAAAACCATTGGATGCGGCCAGGGTGGAGCGGACCTCATTCGAGGAAAAGCTCCCGCCGTGCGAATTCGTAATCCGTTTATCGGCCAAGGCGATCCGCTCGGTTTCCAGGGCCAGCCCGATCATGGTCTTGGCCTCGAGGTGGGGAACTTCGGGATCATAGATATCGAGAGATTCCGGATCGATCTTCGTCCCGCCGATTTCGGCCAGTCCAGAAAAGGGGTCGGGCGATGATATTTCGGCCCGTTTCACGGCGTTGCGGATAAGGCGCTCGAGCGCCTCCTCGGACATGTCGGAAGACGAAGCGAACGCGGTCCGCCGGTCCTTGATGACGTGGATGCCGGCGTAGCGGGAGCCGGCCTCGACCAGGTTTTCGATCTCACCCAGGCGGACGTCGACGCTGAATTCGCTGCCGTCTCCGATGCCGACTTCGATTTCGTCGGCGCCGCAGCGGCGGCCGAATTGAACCAGACGTTCGGCCAGGGCTAGATCATCGGAAGGCCGCTCCGGGGCGTTCATTCGTTGCCTCCGACCGTCATGGCGGAAATCTTGATCGTCGGGCAGCCGTCCATGACGGGAACGTCCTGGCCCTCCTTGCTGCATGTCCCGGTCGGCAGGCCGAAGGCAAGGTCGGAACCCACCCGTTCGATCTTGTTCAGAATGTCCAGGTTGGATCCGATCAAAGTGGCCTGCTTGACGGGCGCGGTGAGGCGGCCGTCCTCGATCAGGTAACCTGAACTCACCGAAAACGTGAATTTCCCCGAGTCTTCGACTTGCCCTCCGGTGAACCGTTCGGCGTAGAATCCCTTTTTAACCGAGCGAAGAATTTCCCCGGGGTCATCTTCTCCGCGGTCGATATAGGTATTGGCCATGCGGGGGATGGGGAAGTCCGTGTAATCCTGACGCCGGCCATGGCCGGTGGGGGTTTTCCCCATCAAGCGGGCCGAAAGTTTATCCTGAAGGAGTCCGCGGATCACGCCTTTTTCGATGAGCAGGGTTTTGGCCGGGACCGTTCCCTCATCGTCGACCGCGTAGGACCCCCGGAAGGCCGGGATCGTCGGATCGTCAAAGATCGTCACACAGGGAGAGCCGATCTTCTTTCCGGATTTATTCCAGAAAACCGACGTCTTGCGGCGGTTGAAATCGGCTTCCAGGAGGTGGCCCACGGCCTCGTGGATGAGAACGCCGGCGTGTCCGGGGGCCAGGACGACGGGCATTTCGCCGGCCGGCGCGTCGCGGGCGTCGAGAAGATCCATGGCTTCACGGGCGGCTTCGCGGCCGATCGTCGCCGGCGTCTGATCGCGGGAGAAGTACTCGATACCGACCCGTCCTCCTCCGCCCGAAAATCCATATTCGCGGACGCTTCCTTTTTCGGCGATACCGACGCATGACAGCTTGACGAGCGGGCGGGCGTCCGAGACGAGCACGCCTTCCGAATCGGCGATCGTCACAAGCTGGATCATGTCCTGAAACGTCGCTTTGACCTTCGTGACGGCCGGCGAAAAGGCCAGGCAGGCGGCATAAGCATCCTGAACCAGACGGACTTTCGTTTCTATCGGAGCGAGATGGGAGGGCTCGACGACCCGGTAAACGTCGGCTCCGGATTCGCGGCGGCGCAAGTCGATGGCGGCGATCCGAGCCGTGGACGCAGCCACGGCCGCCGCGGCCAGGGCCGTCTTGCGGATTCTTTCCAGGGATGAGTCGTTCGTATAAGCGTATCCCGTTTTTTCGCCCGACCAGACGCGGATACCCAATCCCAAGCTGAAGCTCTCGGCCGTATCCTTGATGATGTCATCTTCCATGTGAACGGAATGGTATTCACGGTATTCGAGGAAGATCTCGGCGAAATCTCCCCCGCTCGAAAGGGCCCAGCCGAGAATGCGGTGCAAATCGGTGGAGGCCAGTCCGAAGCGGTCTTCGGGCCGGAGGAGGGGAATCAAGGGCGGATTGGTCATGAGCATTTTTTCCAAGGGGTCTATTTATCATGATTCCCCCCCCCGCGGCAACCGCTCGATATGCTTTAGGATGGCGGCGGAGTTTTAGCGTCGCCGTCCGCTTTACGGGCGCGGCGGATTTTCAGCCTCAGGACGAGGACGAGAAGGGCGGTCAGCCCCAACCCGTATTCGAACATGTTGGTGACCAGGTGGACGCCCATTCCCGACAGCACGGCCAGACCGGCGTCGAAGCGCATCAGCCTGAAAGCCACCGCCCAGGCGGACTCCCAGGTTCCGAAACCGGCCAGGCCTTTGATGGGAAGAGCCGACGTCATCTCCGCCCCGGTCACGCCCAGGATGATTTTCCAAAAGCTGAGTTCGCTCCCCCCGAGGCCGTGACTGCGGAGAAGCGCCAGGAGCAGGGCATAAAGCGAGGCGTACTTGCAGAGGCGGATGAGCAGAGACAAGCCGAAGATCCGTCCCGTTATCCGTCGCCACCGGATCGCGCGCAGGGCTTCGACGGTGGCGCGAAGTTTTTCGACCGACACGACGGCCGATTTCTTCCCTGACCAGCCGAATCTATCCAGGGCGCACGTGTAAACTCGGACTCCGAAATTCAGAATCGGGACAAGTTTCCAGGCGGTCAGACCGACGATCCCGAAGAAGACCGCAGCAGTAACCAGGAGGAGCGGACCGGAAAATCCGGACGTCCCCAGTCCGACGGCCAGCACGGCCAAGGCGACGACCGGCGCCAGAGTCAGAAAATCGAAGACCAAGGCCGCGATAAACGAGGACGCGGCACTCTCGAAGGAAAACCCGAGGTTGCGGTTGAGAAGCAAGATATAGGACAGGGACCCGACGCGGGCGGGGAGGAGGTCGTCAAAGGCGTTTCGGACCAGGGTGACCAGCAACAAGGGACTCCAACCGATCGAAACGGGCCCCAAAAGAGCTTTATATCGCCAGGCGCGGAGCCATGTCGCCAAGAAGCTGATCGCCGCGTAGGCCAGGAAATAGGGGAGATAGATTCGGGCAATGGTCGAGGCCAGGTCGGCGGCCCGGACCCGGCCGAACAGGACGGCCAGCAGAACGGCCGAAAGACCTAACGATAGAAGGAGAGAGAGGAAATATCCGCGTTTCACCCGGCCATGTTCGCACGCCTCCGGCGATGGTGTCAATTAAACCCATTCGACTCCCCGGGCTTTGCAGTCCTCATTCGCGAAGCAAATTAGGGCGGGCTGAAGCCCGGGGTATATCCTACAAAAACCGTAGGACTTGCCCGCCAAGCCCGGGCATGTCCAGGGTTAATACTGAGCGGCGCTTTGTACCTCGATTTAAAAATCGGGGTTTGGCGCCGCGAATGTATCAACCGGGCGGATATTGGCCTTGTCACCGGCCGAACGATTCTGATATTCTGCACCCATCGCATGCTTGCATCCATTATCGCCTCGACTATTTCGTCCCAGGAGGAAGCCATGATTTCCGCCATCCCGTTCAAAGCGGCCGTCCTGATCGGCCTTGTCGTCGTCCTCTTCAGCGCCGTCCGGGGCGCCGGACCCGAGACGGGTCCTCAAGCGCCGTCCGGTTTGCGCTGCGAATATCTCGTCGATCCGCTGGGAGTCGATGTCCATCTGCCCCGGTTCTATTGGATCCCCCGGCACGCCGAACGCGGCCAGAAACAGTCGGCGTTCCAGTTGATCGTTGGTCGCGACCCGGTGTGCGCCAAGGGCGATGTCTGGGACAGCGGCAAAATCGTTTCCGAGGAATTCGCTCATGTTGCGTTCAAGGGCCAACCCCTGGTATCCGCGGCGACCTATTTTTGGAAGGTCAGGTCCTGGGATAAAGAGGGAGCCGCGAGTCCGTGGAGCGAAGTCGCCCGTTTCGATACGGGTTTGTTCGAAAAAGGGGATTGGAAGGGTTCCTGGATCAGCGGGGGCAACCAACTCCGCCGGGAGTTTTCCGTGGAGGGGACGATCGTCCGCGCCCGCGCTTATGTGGCCGGCGTGGGCTATCACGAGCTCCGCATCAACGGTCGCAAAGCCGGCGATAACGTCCTCGACCCGGGCTGGACGACCTATGATAAACGAGTTCTCTATGTGACCTACGACGTGACGTCGCTCCTCCGCCCGGGAACCAACGCGGTCGGCGTGATCCTCGGCCAAGGCTGGTTAAAAGACCGAGCCCTGCGGATCCGCCTCGATGTGGAAACGGCCGGAGGCGGCAAGCTGGTTTTGGCCGGCGATCGAACCTGGAAGACCTGTGACGGGCCGATTATCATGGACAGCCTATACAACGGCGAAACCTACGATGCCCGCCTGGAGACAGCGGGCTTCGACCGGCCCGGTTTCGTCGATAAAGGCTGGAAAGAGGCCCAGGAAGTGCCCGGCCCCAAGGGCGTTCTCTCGGCCCAAATGATGCCCCCGATCCGGGTTACGGATACGATCGTCCCTTTTGCCATGACCAACCCCCAACCGGGCGTTTATGTCTTCGATATGGGCCAGAATTTCAGCGGTTGGGCCCGGCTCCGGGTCTCCGGGCCTCGAGGCGCCGCAGTCCGCCTGCGGTTCGCCGAGATGCTCTACGACACCGGAATGCTAAACGGTGAAAACCTGCGGGGCGCCCGCGCCGAGGACATCTATATTCTCAAGGGCGACGGCGAAGAGGTCTATGAGCCGCGTTTCACCTATCACGGCTTCCGTTATGTCGAGCTCAGCGGCTTTCCCGGCGTCCCGACGGCCGAGACGCTGCGCGGCCGCGTCGTCCATTCCGCGGTTGATCAGACGGGCTCCTTCGCCTGCTCCAAGCCGGTCCTCAATTCCCTCCAGCGCATCATCACCTGGGGGCAGAAAACGAATCTCCACAGCGTTCCCACCGACTGCGATCAGCGCGATGAGCGCATGGGCTGGATGGGGGACGTCCAGGGGACGGCCGAAGAAGCGATCATGAACTTCGACATGGCCGCTTTTTTCACCAACTTCCTCCGCGATATCCGCGATGTCCAGGATGAACAAGGCCGGATCACGGATACCGTGCCCCACATCTGGGGAACACGACCGGCCGATCCGGCCTGGGGGACGGCCTACCCGCTGCTGGCCTGGTATATGTACCGTTACTATGGGGACACGCGGATTCTCGACGAGCACTATGCCGGCCTCAAGGCTTATATTGAATTCCTCCGTTCGCGGGCCGAAAACGGTCTGGTTAAATACAGCTACTACGGCGATTGGGTGGCCGTCGACAAAACACCCGGCGCCCTCGTTTCTTCGTTTTATTATTATTACGATGTCCGGATCCTGGCCGATATCGCCAAAGTCCTTAATAAGGAAGCGGATGTCCGGCTGTACGGAGAACTGGCCGACGACATCAAGGCGGCTTTCCATCAGGAATACTTCGACCCGAAAACGAAAAACTACGCCAACGGGACGCAGACGGCCAACGCCCTGGCTTTGTTCCTCGACCTGGCGCCCGAAAGCGAACGCGGAGCCGTCTGGGGCAATCTTTTCGACAACATCGCTTATAAAAACGCCTCCCATCTGACGACGGGGATCATCGGGACAAAATACATCATGGAGGTCCTGAACAAACTCGGCAACGCCGATCTCGCCTACGACATCGCCGTCCAAACGACCTACCCCAGCTGGGGGTACATGATCGAAAACGGGGCCACGACGCTCTGGGAACTGTGGCAGAAGCGGGAAGGGCCGTCCATGAATTCCCATAATCATCCCATGTTCGGAAGCGTCGGGTCGTGGCTTTACAAGACCCTGGCTGGGATCGACCTGGACGGGACGACCGTGGGTTTCCTCAAGCTCCGCATTGCGCCGCAGATGGTTCGCGACCTGACCCACGCTTCGGGGGCGATCGGAACCGTCCGCGGCCGGGTGATGTCGTCCTGGAAACGGACGGCCCGGAGTGTGGTCCTCGAAGCCGAGATCCCATACGGCAGCGAAGCCGAAATCGTCCTGCCGAAATTCAATCTCCAGAATGTCATCTTGAAGGAAGGCGGCACAATCGTCTGGGAAGCGAAAAAGGCGGGCCGACCCGCGGCGGGGATCGTTTCCATTGCCGAGACGAACGCCGCCCTCGTCATCAAGGCCGGATCGGGGCGTTTCACCTTCGAGCTGACCGGCGATTGAACGAGTGCTTCGGTTAAAAAATGATCTTGAAACCGGCGCCCAACCGCAGAAGCGAGGTGTTGACCAAAAGCTCCGCCAGGGGGATCATCTGTTTGACCGGATCGATAGGAGTCGCGCCCGGGTTGCCGGATACGAGATAAGCAAGGCTGACGTCGGCCTTGGTATCGGGAGCTAGAAAATAACGTCCCTCCAGGAAGAGGCCGAAATTTCCGTTGAAAACGAGATTCAAGGTCGCTCCGGCGTTCCCCCCGACCAGGCCTTTTTTAGCGAATTCCACGTTGAGCAGGTAATCCTCGGCCCCGAGCGAATTATCGGCGTTGAGCCAGAAGCGGGTGTATCCGACGCCGCGGACGTTGCCGTTGAACCGGATATAGCTTACCCCGGCGGTGAGATCGACGCACAACCCTTGGCTCGACCCGATGCGGTAGAGAAAGTCGATATTGAAAGCGTTTTCATGAAGGGTGCCGCTGATGCCGGACAATGGTTCCTGCCAACTTTTGTCGACCGCCGTGGGCGGTGTTCCGATCGTATAGTGGAGCGTGGTCAGCAGGTCGGTGCTGTATCCCAAAATATCGGTTCTAAACGGCGTGTAGGAGAACTGGAGAGCCGTCCGCTCCCGCATAAAGAGGGTGAATACGAAGCCCAATCCCAATCCGGTGCCGGCGTCCAGGGTTAGGGTCTGATTGCCCGAGGCCGTATAAGGGTACGACGTGAAAGGCGGAGTATAGCTATGGACATAGGTCGAGTGCAATTCCGGGATACTCCAGTTGAAAGCCAAGCCGAATTCGACGCTTTGAGCGGACAAGCCGACGCCGGAGAGGAAAAGACCCAAGGATAGCGTGGCCGTGAGAAAGGCCGGGAAACGCGGGGAAAATCGTGATTTCATGTTGAATCCTTTAACGGAATAGGGACTAAAACTGCAACTCCCGAAGCCTCAAAATCGTTGCCTCGATTCAGCCCATTTAAAACAAAAGAAAAAGGGGAAATATTTATATCATATTAGCGCAATTTCCCGAAACGCCGGCCCGATGAATGCGGCCTCGGAAGAAACCCATTCGACGGCGGCCGGTGGACAACTTCGGCTCACCGCTCGCTCGTGGTTTTTATCCACGGACAAATACGGCGGAAGTGGATCACCGAGCAACGCTCGGAGTCCCTGCCGCCGGCGAACGTATCAGCGTTTTTTCCGGTCCGGCGAAGCCGCCAGGATGATGGCGAAGAGGAAGTAGGCGATCGAAGACAACAGGAAGCCCAGTTTGTATCCCGCGTCGCCCATCGAGCCGAGAAAGAAAAGCGCGGGATAGATGAGGCAGAGGGCTATGCTCACTCCAAGAAAAATCCAGGACAGACGGCGGATCATGCGGTTCTCCTCTCCGGCTTCGGACGGTGCGTGGCCTGGAGCAGGACATAGGAAATCAGGGCGATTCCGTATCCCGGCAGCCATTTGAAGTAAAGATGAATCGGCAGGAGAAAACAGGCGGCTATCGTCCCCGTCCAGACGGCAAGCACTCTCCAACTGACGAGCCAGCCGTGACGTTCGGCCTTGTATTGTTCGATCTTGAACAACGGCAGGAGCCAGTGCTCGGCGAAAACGACGGCCCCGATGGGCATCAGAACGAGTCCGTAGACGGCGACATAATCGAGGAGCTTCATGAACACGATGGGAAAGCAGGACAGGACCGTCGTGGCCGTTCCCGCGGCGACGGTCACCTTCCAGCGCGGACAGCCCGGCGTGATGGTCTGCAGGGCCAGTCCGGCCCGGTAGAGAGTGGGATTGGCCGTCGTCCAACCGGCCAGGACGACGCCGACGATGCCGGCCAGACCGACGGCTTCGAAAGCCATCAGTCCCGGGTTCATTTCGCGGCCGACGGCGGCGACCATGATCCCCGAGCAAAGCCAGGCCAGCATATGGCCGGGAAAAACACCCAATGCCGTGAACAGGCCGTAGGACCAGCGTTTGGCATAACGGAAGACGGCCATGTCGGACAGTCCGATATGCATGGCCAAATTGCAGAACCAGGCAAAAAACAGGATGTGCGCGAACCCGAGCGGTTCCTGTCCTTCGACCGCCACCCCATTCCAAATGCGCGATGCGGCCACCTCCAAAAAATTATCGAAATTCGCATGCACGCCCAGCTTTGGCAGGGCGGCCAGCGCTCCGGCGATGAAGACGATGAAGATCCAGGGCGAGCAGACTTGGGCGAAGCGGCTGAGTTTCTCGAAACCGAGCACGGCCAGCAGGGTGAAGCAGGCGCCCAAGCCGAGAGTCAGGAGCACCCATCCGACGCTGTTGGGGAAAACATCGGTCAACCGCGGGCTCTTGATGCCGAAGCCCAGGCCTATGGCCGTGGCCGAGACGGCGATCATGGCGCCGGCCAGGATGCAGTAGAGAACGGCGTTAGCCAGGTTGTAAATGACGCTGAGTCCCGGACCGGCGATTTTGCGGACGTACCAGTAAAGCGTCAGCCGGGTTCGAACCGCGATGGGCGCACAAACGAACGTCCAGGATAGAACGGCCAAAATATTGCCCAGGAAAAGCCCGAGCCAGAGGTCCTGGAATCTGACTCCATGGAGGACGAAGAAGGCCCCGATGACGAATTCGGTGGCGGCGACGTGCTCGCCGGCGAAAAGCCCCATGAATTTTCCGGGCGATTGGAGCTTGTCCGGAGAGACGGGCTCGCGGTCGAATTCGTACAAGGCATCCAGACGCGAGGCGATGGCAGAGAACCGACCGGGCATGGCCAACCTCCTAGCGGGCGATAAATGTAAATATACTCATCTGTAGACAAAGGGCAAGACGAAGAAATTTGACGATCCCGGACCAATCCCCTTATAATCAGGGAATGACGACCAAGCGAAATTCCAGGTCCATAGACGCGGTTATCGCAGCCGCTCTGCGCGAGGACCTTCCCAACGGGGACATCACGTCCGAAAGCATCCTGCCTCGCCGTCTGATGGCCCGGGCCGTTCTCCTGGCCAAGCAGGACGGCGTCCTGGCCGGGATCGACATCGCCGCCCGGGTTTTTCGCGCCGTCTGCCGGCCGGTGTCCTTCAACCGCCTCTTCAAGGACGGCCAGGCTTTCGAATCCGGGGATATCCTGGCCGAAATCGAGGGGAATGCGATCGGCCTGCTCAAGGCCGAACGGACGGCGCTCAATTTCGTCCAGAGACTGTCCGGAATCGCCACGGCGACCCGCCGGTTCGTCGATCTCCTGGACGGAACCCGGACGAAAATTCTGGACACCCGGAAAACAACTCCGGGGCTGCGCAAGCTGGAAAAATACGCGGTGACCATGGGGGGAGGCGTCAATCATCGATTGAGCCTGTCCGACATGGTTCTGATCAAGGACAATCACCTCATGCTCGCGCCGGGCATCACCCCGGCGGTCCGGGCGGCGCGCCGGCGCGCCGGCCGCCGAATGAAGATCGAAGTCGAAGTCACGAATTTCGATCAGGCCCGTGAGGCCGTCGAAGCCGGGGCGGACATGATCATGCTCGACAACATGACCCCCGCGGCAATGAAGAAAATCGTCGCCTGGGTCGCCGGCCGAGTGCCCCTCGAAGCCTCGGGAAACGTGGATGCCGTCCGCTTGCGGAAAATCGCGGCCCTGGGCGTCGATTACGTTTCCATCGGCCGACTGACGCATTCGGTCTCCGCCGTCGACTTGAGTCTCGAGTTTCTAGGCCCGCTGGGGAGCGATCATCCCCGCCTTCCCATCGATACTCTGTCGGAAAAATACCGGAATAAAATCGGCCATGGGCGAAGATAAGACCCTGCGGACTGAAGTCCTCGTCATCGGCTGCGGGATCGCCGGAGCCTCGGCGGCCCTGGAGGCGGCCAAAGCGGGACTCGACGTAACCGTCATCGCCAAGAGCGAGGCCGTCCAGGAATCCAATACGTTCTATGCCCAAGGCGGGATCGTCACGTTGGGACCGGACGATGATCCGGCCATCCTTCGTGAGGATATTATTCGGACCGGCGACGGGTTGAACGACCCGCGGGCCGTCGATGTCCTCGTTCGGGAGTGCGGGCATCTGGTCGAAAGCCTGCTCATCGGCGAACTGGGGATTCCTTTCGATCACGGCTCAAACGGCGGCCTGGATTATGCTCACGAGGCCGGCCATTCCCGAAGACGGATCCTGCATGTCGAGGATACGACCGGGCGGACGATCGAGGAGCATTTCGTCGCCGCCCTGCGGCGGTTCCCCAAGATAACCCTGCTCCCGGCCCATACCGCCGTCGATCTCTTGACTGTGCCCCACCATTCCCGCGATCCGATCGCCTACTATCGTGAGCCGCGGTGTATCGGCGCTTACGTCCTGGATAATGCCACCCGCCGGATTAAAAAAATCCTGGCCCCAACAACCGTTCTGGCCACGGGCGGATGCGGGGCCGTTTTCCTCAACACATCCAATCCCTCTTCCGCCATCGGGGCCGGTTACGCCATGGCCCACCGGGCCGCCGCCCGGATCGTCAATATGGAATACCTTCAATTCCACCCCACGACTCTCTATCATCGCGATTCCGATGGTTTCCTCATTTCCGAGACCGTGCGCGGCGAGGGCGCCCGCCTCAAAACGCTCGATGGCCGGACGTTCATGGAGAAATACAGCGTCCGAAAAGATCTGGCCCCCCGAGACGAAGTGGCCCGGGCCATCTATGAGGAGATGATCAACGGCAACGCCAGTCACGTTCTCCTCGACCTTGCTTCCTATGCCAAAATCGACGTCCATAAGCGCTTTCCTCATATCGCCCGCACCTGTGCGCGCTATGGCATCGATATCGCCAAAGACCCGATCCCGGTTGTCCCGGCCGCCCATTACTGCTGCGGCGGCGTTCTGGTGGACGAATGGGGGAGGACCTCGCTTGACGGTCTGGTGGCCGTCGGGGAAGTCTCCTGCACGGGATTGCATGGGGCCAACCGGCTGGCTTCGACCTCGCTTCTCGAGGGACTGGTGTGGGGAACGAGGGCGGCGCGTTCGATCGTCGACCGGTTCGAAAAGGCATTTCCATATAAGGATTCCGATATTCATGACTGGTATTATCCCGCCCGCGAGGAAGCCATCGACCCGGCGCTCCTCAACCAGGACTGGCTGACCATTCGTTCTACGATGTGGAATTACGCCGGCGTCCTGAGACGCGTCAAACGTCTGGAGCGGGCTAAATCGGACCTCGAATATCTCCGCCACCGGATCGAGAAGTTCTACCGCGAGGCGGCCATGGACGCGGCCCTGGTCGGACTTCGCCACGGCATCGAAGTCGCTCTGATGATAGTTCATGCCGCCCTGGCCAACCCGGTTTCGGCCGGTGCCCATTTCCGGGTCGATTGACACTCCCCCCCGAACCGGTTTTTCATGTCCTCCCGCACGGACTTGTTTAATTTTTCCCTCCGGAACGTCGATATTCATGAATAATTCAGGTATAATAAGCCGTTAATTTTCCGGCGGAGAAATTTCCCATGGCTGAAGACCGCGACGTGAAAAGCACGCTCAACCTACCGCAAACCTCGTTCGCCATGAAGGCGAAACTGGCCCTGAAGGAGCCCGAGCTTCTGGAGAAATGGGAAGCCATGGGGCTGTACGATAAAATTCTGGCCGCCCGGGCCAAGGATCCGTCGTTCGTCCTCCACGACGGGCCGCCCTATGCCAACGGCAACATCCACCTGGGCACGGCGATGAATAAAATTCTCAAGGACTTCATCGTCAAATCCCGGACAATGATGGGCCATTTGGCTCCTTATCTTCCGGGCTGGGATTGCCACGGCCTGCCGATCGAAATCCATGTGGACAAGCTCCTCGGCGAGAAGAAAAAGTCGATGTCCCTTCTCGCGATCCGGGAGGAGTGCGCGAATTATGCCCGGAAATTCATCGATGTCCAGCGGCGTGAATTCCAGCGCCTGGGCGTTTTCGGCGAATGGAACAAGCCCTACCTGACGATGAATCCCGAGTACGAGGCCGAAGTCATCCGCCACCTGGCCGCTTTTTTCGAGTCCGGCAACGTCGTCAAAGGGAAACGGGCCGTCCACTGGTGTCCGGTTTGCAAGACCGCCCTGGCCGAGGCCGAGATCATCTACAAAGACAAGACCTCGCCGTCGATTTATGTCAAATTTCCGGTCGCTTCCGACCTGTCCGGGATCGCGCCGGCGCTGGCCGGGCGTTCCGTCTCGGTCATCATCTGGACGACGACGCCCTGGACCCTGCCGGCCAACCTGGCCATCGCCTTCCATCCCGAGCATGATTACGCCGCCTGGGAATCGGGCGGTGAGGTTTACGTCACGGCTCATCGACTGATGCCGATCGTGGCCGAAATCTGCGGACTCCAGGATCCCCGCGTCCTGGCCGTATTCCCCGGAAAATCTCTGGAGAGGCTCAAAGCCAGCCACCCGTTCATCGTCCGCGATTCGCTCTTTGTCCTGGCCGATTACGTCAGCCTGGAAGACGGGACGGGGTGCGTCCATACCGCGCCCGGCCACGGCCACGACGACTACCTGACCGGCCTGGCCTATGGGCTCGACATTTACGCACCGCTGGACGACGAGGGCCGCTTTCTTCCGGAAGTCGCCACCTACGCCGGGATCAACGTCTTTAAAGCCAACCGGCTCATTAACGACGACATGAAAAAAGCCGGGTCGCTTCTTTACGAGGGCATCATCAGCCATAGTTATCCGCATTGCTGGCGGTGCAAGAATCCCGTTGTTTTCCGGGCCACCGCCCAATGGTTCATCGCCATGGACAATGCCGGGCTGCGGGATAGGGCGATGGCGGCGATCAAGTCCGTCCGCTGGATTCCTTCCTGGGGCCAGGAAAGAATCGCCGGGATGATGGAAAACAGGCCTGACTGGTGCATTTCGCGCCAGCGCTCCTGGGGTGTACCCATTCCGGCCTTTGAGTGCAAATCCTGCGGCCGCGTTCTGGCCGACGGGAAGACGGCCCGCTTCGTGGCCGATATTTTCGCCCGCGAGGGTTCGAAAGCCTGGTTTGAGAGGGATGCGTCCTCGCTTTATCCGCCGGGGACGAAATGCCCCCATTGCGGATCGGCCGAGCTGGAAAAGGAAAACAACATCCTTGACGTGTGGTTCGAATCCGGGGCCAGCCATAACGTACTGGGCCGACGGCCGGACCTGCCCTGGCCGGCCGACGTTTATATCGAAGGCCACGACCAGCATCGCGGCTGGTTCAACAGTTCCATGGTCATCGGAGCGGGGGTCAAAGGGGGCTCGCCTTACAAGACGTGCATCACCCACGGTTTTGTCCTGGACGAGCACGCCCGGGCCATGTCCAAGTCGGCCGGGAATGTCGTCGAGCCGAAAGAGGTCATCGCCCGGGGCGGCGCCGAGATCCTGCGTCTGTGGGTGGCCATGCTCAATTATAAGGAAGATGCGCCCTACGGCCGGGAGATCGAACTGCGCATCACCGAAGCCTACCGCAAGATCCGCAATACCTGGCGTTTCCTGCTCGGAAACCTCGACGGTTTCGATCCCGGGAGAGATTCCGTCCCCGTCGACGACTTGGAACCGCTCGACCGCTGGGCGCTCCGCCAATGGAGCGAGGTCGGCCGACGCATCCGGCAAGGCTACGACGACTTCGAGTACCATATCGTCTACCACTCGCTGTCGAGTTTCTTCACTGTCGAATTGAGCGCGTTCTATCTCGACGTCCTCAAGGACCGGCTTTATTGCTCAGCCAGGGGAGCGAGGATCCGCCGCTCGGCTCAGACGGCCCTATTCCGGATCCTCAAGGACTCGCTTCGTTTCATGGCGCCCATCCTGCCGTTCACGGCGGAGGAGGCCTGGGAGGCGATGCCCGCTTTCCCCGGCAAGGAAGAATCGGTCCATCTGGCGCTCTTCCCGGAATTCGAGGAAACCTGGCTCGACGACGGGCCGGCTAAGGACTGGGACGGCCTCCTGGCCGTCCGCGAGAAGGTCCTCAAGGAGCTCGAAAAAGCGCGCGAGCAAAAAACGATCGGGAACGCTCTCGAAGCCAGGGTCTTCCTCCAGGCTCCCGCTCCCGAGCTCGCCTTGCTCCGGCGTCACCGGGAATCTCTGTGCGCCTTGTTCATCGTTTCGGATGTGGTTGTCGAGGCGGGGATCGGAAAGGACCTGGAAATCGCCGTCACCGCGGCGCCGGGGCGGAAGTGCGTCCGGTGCTGGAACTATTCGACCTCCGTCGGGTCCAAACCGGCCCACCCTGATTTCTGTCAAAGATGCGACGACGTCGTCGAAGGGCGGTCATCGTGAAGCGGAGCGCTCCCTATCTGGCTTTGATCGCCTTGCTGGTCGGCGTCGACCAGGCTGCGAAAGCCTGGGTTGCGGCCAGGATCGGACTCTATGAGTCGATCGGGATCATTCCGGGCTTTTTCCGTTTGTCCCACGTCCAAAACAAGGGAGCGATCTTCGGCACCTTCAATAATATCGGGGGACGCTGGATTTCGATAGTCCTTCTTCTGCTTTCTCTTCTGGCTTTGGGGCTGGTTTTGGTTTATTTTCTCAAGACTCCCCCCTCGGATAAGCTCCAGAGGCTGGCTTTGACTCTCATCATGACCGGTGCCCTGGGCAATCAAATCGACCGTATTTTCCGTGGCTATGTCATCGATTTTCTGGAATTCCATGCCCGCCGCTTCTATTTTCCAACCTTCAACGTGGCCGATTCCTGTGTTACGATCGGCGCCGCTCTGTTGATTTTCGTCTTTTTCGTGAGGAGGAAACCCGCGTGAAACCCATTTTGTTCAAGCTCGGACCATTGACCATCCATTCGTACGGCTTCATGATGGCTCTTGGGGTCGCCCTGGGGCTATGGTTCCTCTACCGCCAGTCAAAGAAGCAGGGGCTGGACGCTCCCCGGATTCTCGACGCCGCCTTCTACATCATGATCGTGGCCCTGATCGGGGCCAAGCTCATCCTGTTTATAGGCAACGCCGGCTACTACCTGAAAAATCCCAAGGAATTGATTTGGGTCGCCCGGACGGGCGGCGTTTTCCAGGGCGGATTGGCCTTCGGCATCCTGTTCGCTTTATGGTATTTCCGGAAACATAAGCTGCCGACCTGGAAAATCAGCGATGTCACCGTCCCGGCCCTGGCCTTGGGCCACGGCTTCGGCCGCATCGGCTGTTTTCTGGCCGGTTGTTGCTATGGGAGCGAATGCGCGCTGCCCTGGCAGGCGACTTTTCATTCCGAATATGCCCATAACCTGACCGGCATTCCCCTGGAAACCCCTCTCCACCCGGTCCAGCTTTACGAATCGGCCCTCAATTTCCTTAATGCCCTGATCCTGTTTCTCGTCCTGCGCAAGAAAAAGTTCGATGGTCAAGTCTTTTCAATCTACATCCTCAATTACTCCATCATCCGGTACATCACCGAATTTTTCCGCGGCGACCACCCCGACCGGGCTTTTCTTTTCCGCGGCCCGTCCGCTCTCCTGAGCATCTCCTATCCTCAATTGTTCTGCATCGTCGGATTGGCGGCGGCGTTGGTGATGCTCGGCATTTTTAAAAAGCGCGCCCGTGTTTGAGCCGTGCCCAAGACCGATTTCCTTGTTCGCCATGATGCGGGCGAAGGCGTGCGGTTGGATGTTTTCCTGGCCCGCAGCGTCCCCGATTTCACCCGTTCCCAGTTCCAGCATTTCGTCGATAAAGGCCGGGTCTGGGTCAACGGGGATGCCCGGAAATCGAGCTTCAAGCTGAGGACGGGGGACCGGGTCGAGATCGACGTCGATATCCCGCCGCCGGCGCCGGCCCGGGCCGAGCCCATTCCGCTTGTCGTGATCCATGTCGACGAGGATATCATCGTCATCGACAAGCCGAGCGGACTCATCGTCCACCCGGGAGCGGGCAACCGTTTCGGCACTCTGGTCAACGCCCTGCTCCATCACTACCCCGAGGTCGAGGGGCTGGGGGAGCCCGACCGCTGGGGAATCGTCCACCGCCTCGACGGCGGCACGTCCGGGGTCATGGTCGTCGCCCGGAGCGAGCGGGCCTTGGGTGAGCTCAAGCGTCAGTTCAAGGAGCGCGAGGTTAAAAAGATCTACCTGGCTCTGGTCTGGGGGCCCATGCACAAGGACGAGGGTTCGTTGGACTGGCCGATCGGCCGCCATGTCACGGATGGGCATCTGTTTTCGGTCAAGACGAGGCGGCCCCGCGTGGCCATCACCGATTACCGTGTCCGTCGGCGTTATGGGCGATTCGACCTGGTCGAAGTCCACCCCCATACGGGCCGGACCCACCAGATTCGGGTCCATCTCTCGACGGCCGGGCATCCCGTGGCCGGCGACCGCCGCTATGGCGGACAGAAGGAAAAACCGCGTTTTTCACGGATGTGCCTGCATGCCCATCGGCTGGGATTCCGCCACCCGGGGACGGGGGCATGGATGGAATTCACCTCGCCCCTGCCTCCCGAATTCGAGAAAATCATTCAAAATCTGGAACCAACCTGGCGTGGTTCGCCGGTTAGGCTTACCAAGGACTAATTCGTTCTTGGGCGGATATCGGACCTCGGAATAACCCGCCTGGTCGTCTTTGAGGGCTCTCTCTCTGCCGTTTAGGATGGGTTACTTCTCGGCTCCTTCCGCTTGAGAAAACTCTCCTTTTTAATGTATGATATCCTTCACTTTGGCCGAAAAATGATGAATCCATGCGCCATAAGGCACATAAACTCCTGGGAGGCCTGACATCATGAAAGATTACGCCGCCGACAAAATCCGGAACCTCGCCCTCATCGGGCACGGTTCATCTGGAAAAACCACCCTGGCTGCCGCCATCCTTTTCGACGGGGGGGTAACCAGCCGCCTGACCAAAGCGGATAAGGGGAATACGGTCACCGATTTTGAACCCGAGGAAATCGACCGCAAGATTTCCATCAGCACGGCCGTCTGCCACGTCGAGTGGAACGATCATAAGCTCAATATCGTCGACACGCCCGGATACAGCAACTTCCTCTGGGATGCGCGGGCCGGGTTGAGGGCCGTGGACGGCGCCGCCGTCCTCATTGATTCCGTCGCCGGAGTGGAAGTCGGGACGGAGAAAGTCTGGGAGATGGTCGAGGAATTCGGCTTGGCCCGTTTCTTCGTGATCAACAAGATGGACCGCGAAAACGCCAACTTCGTCCGGACCCTTGATTCCATCCGGCAGTTCTTCGGCCGCCAGGCGGTTCCCGTCCAGATCCCCATCGGCGAAGAAAAGAATTTCCGCGGTGTGGTCGACTTGGTGGCCGGCAAAGCATATCTGTTCGAGAAAGACGAGAGCGGAAAATTCACAGTGTCCGACATCCCGGCGGAAGTCAGGGACGAGGCCGGCCGCCGCTTTCGTGAACTCGTCGAAATGATCGCCGAGAGCGACGAAAAGCTCATGGAGAAATACCTGGAAAACGGCGAACTGAATCCCGATGAAGTCCGGAACGGCCTGAAATCCGCTATCGCCGCCGGCCAGATTTATCCCGTTCTGGCGGCTTCCGGACTCCTCAATATCGGCATCCAGCCGATCCTCGACTCTATCATCGGATTTATGCCTTCCGCGGCCGACCGGGGGAGCGTGGATGTCACCATCAACGGCAAGGACGACAAAATCAAATTGTCGGCTGAAGCCCCGTTCGCCGCCCTCGTCTTCAAGACGCTGTCGGATCCATACACGGGCCGGATCACTCTCATGCGCGTCCTGTCGGGCAGAGTGAACCCTGACGCCACGGTCGCCAATGCGACCCGGGAAGCGGACGAAAAACTGGGCGGCCTGTTTTTCCTCCAAGGCAAAGAGCAGTCTCCGGCCGGCCAAGCCCACGCCGGCGACATTGTGGCTACGGCTAAGCTCAAGGTGACGGCCACCGGCGATACCCTGACGGTCAAGGGGTCGGGAATCAAGATCCCCGCTATCAAGTTCCCGGAGCCGTCGATTTCCTTCGCCATCGAGCCCAAGACCCGGGCCGATGAGGACAGGATCAGCCAGGCCTCCCACCGCATCATGGAGGAAGACCCGACCGTCCGATTCGATCGTGATCCCGACACCAGCCAGCTCCTCATCTCGGGCGGCGGCGAGCTCCATGTCCGCATCATCACCGAAAAGCTGAAAAAGCGCTTCAATGTCGACGTGGACCTGCGCCCTCCCAAAATCTCCTACAAGGAGACGATCAAAGGGCGGGCCGATGTCCAGGGGCGGCATAAGAAACAGACCGGCGGCCGCGGCCAGTTTGGAGATGTCTGGATCAAAATGGAGCCTCTGCCGCGAGGAAAGGATTTCGAGTTCGAAGACAAGATTTTCGGCGGTTCCATCCCTCGGAACTTTATTCCCTCTGTGGAAAAGGGCATCATCGACTGCCGCAAGAAAGGGGTTCTGGCCGGTTACCCGGTCGTCGATTTCAAGGTCACACTTTACGACGGCTCTTACCACGATGTCGATTCGTCGGACATCGCTTTCAAGATCGCCGCAACTAAAGCCTTCAAGCTGGCCATGCAGCAAGCTAGACCCACACTTCTTGAGCCGGTCATGAACGTCGAGGTCTACACCCCCGAGCAGTTCATGGGGGACATCATGGGCAGCCTCAACGGCCGCCGGGGCAAGGTCAGCGGCATGGAGCAGAAGGGTGCCATGCGCATTCTCAAGGCCGTCGTGCCGATGTCCGAAATGCTCGACTTCGAACCGACCCTGACCTCGATCACCGGCGGCCGCGGGTCGTTCGCCATGGAATTCAGCCACTTGGATGAAGTTCCTTCCCACCTCCAGCAGAAAATCATCGCCGAGGCGGTCAAGGAAGGCCGCGTCCGGCAGGAAGAGGAATGACGTCGGTTCTCCCTCGTTCCATCCGGAAGATGGATGGCCGAAGTCCGGGGGTCCTTTTCCGCCGCCCAAGCCTGTCCCTTGACTCCCCGGAAATACCCGGGACTTGCCCGCCAAGCCCGGGGCATGCCCCGGAAATACCCGGGACTTGCCCGCCAAGCCCGGGGCATGATCAGGGTTAATACTGAGGACGCTTTTTACCTCGATTTATAAATCGGGGTTTGGCGCCGTCGAACGTATCAACGTAACAGGAGAGGCGTTATGAAGAAAATCGCGCTTGGACTGGTACTTTTTTCCGTTTTAGGGATTTTTTCCTATCCGGCGGCCCAAGGCGCGCCGGCCGAAGACAAGATCTATCTCTTGAAGCTCGGTCATCCCCGGTTCAAGGACAAGACGGTTGAAGTGGCGCCGGGACAGATCATCTCCATGGAATCGGGAAAGCCCGTCGCCTTCGAGCAGATGATCAAGGCCATGAAGTCCGTGCCGTTCATCCATATCGGGGAAACGCATAACTCCATGCCTATGCACGATCTTCAGGCCCGGATCATCCGCGCTCTCTACGATCAGGACCATCACTTGGCCGTAGGGCTGGAAATGTATCCCGTCACTCAACAAGAAGTCCTGTCCAAGTGGGGGCTGGGGATCCTGACCGAGGCCGATTTTATCCGCGAGGGCTTGTGGTATACGACCTGGAACCAGAATTTCGCTTTCTACCGGCCGATTTTTGCCTTCACCAAGGCCATGGCCGTTCCTCTGTACGCCTTGAACGCGCCGCGCGAGATCATCTCCAAGATCCGCATACAGGGCTGGGACGCCCTGACCGACGCGGAAAAAACCATCGTTTCCAAGCCCGACCTGACCCATCCCGAGCACCGGGAATTGCTGAAAGCGATCTTCTCCAACGAGGGCATGCCGGCGGCTATGAAGGGCGCCGGCATGGATGCGATGTTCGAAGGCCTATACCGGGGCCAGTCCGCCTGGGATACGGTCATGGGGGCCAACGCCGTCCGGGCCCATAAGCTGGAAGGCCGTCAAATTGTCGTCCTGGTCGGTTCGGGTCATCTTCTTTACAACCTCGGGCTGAACCGCCGGGCCTTTGAAGAAAGCAATCTTCCTAATAGAACCGTCGTCGCCGTATCCATTCCCCAAGGCCGGACCGCCATCACCGTGGCCCGGACCCTGGCCGATTACATCGTCGGGATTCCCGATGAGGAGCGGCCGGCTTACCCATCGGTCGGGTTGGGTTTCAAGAAATTCAAAGGTCTGGACAATCTCGTCGTCGAGTCCAAGCCCATCGACGGTGCGGCTCGGGGCCGGGATTTTGAAAAAGGGGACATCGTCCTATCCGTGGACGGCAATTCCTACACCGAAGCCAACGAACTGAGGACCTACCTGGCCGGGTTCGGTTGGAATCAGGAAGTCAAATTCCGTCTCCTGCGGGCCGGCCTGGAAAAAGAGGTCGTCTTCAAGTTTCACGAAACCCTCCCGGCCGGTTTGCCCGTCCCGGAGAAGAAATAGACAACGTCAATTCCTGTCGTGATTAGCGGATTACGCTCGCTGGAATCCCTATTTCCGACCCATCAGACAGGGCTGCGTTTCCGATCTCATTTTTCTCCATCAATACTACGGTCAGTGGATAGTTTGATACATTTGCGGCGCCAATCCTAATTTATAAATTAGGACAAAAGCGCCGCTCAGTATTAACCCATATTATACCCCGGGCTTCAGCCCGGGGAGTCGAATGGGTTTGATTGACATGACTGTTCGGCCGAAGATATATTACGGTTCATATTGAGGAGGAAAGATTGCTTGCCCGGCGCGGGCATCCTCAATAAAGGAGTGCTGAATGAATGTCGCATCCTTCCTTCAACGGCGTCGTTCGGTCGTCCGATTTCCCGCTTGGTTCATCGTATTGATCGCGATCTTTGTTTCGGCGGGGGGACCGGTGAGCGTCTTCCCGGCGGTCGGCGCGACCGGAGTGGCCCCCGAGGCCTTTTTCCAAAAAGCGCCTCCCAACGACATCAGCAAGGCCGAGTTTTTTCTCAAGAAGCTCGAGGACCAGGCGGCCAGAGCCAAGGGGCAGCCCTTCAATCCCACTATCGACAGCCAGCAGGCGTTGGAGAGGATCAAGGTTCTAAAGGAAAACTATCCTAACGATCCGGTCGTTGAAGCCTTATTTCAGCGGGCCCGGAAGGCTTTCATGTTCAGTAAAGGGGAATCTATCGACATTACCCCGGAGATGCTGTCCTATCGCAACAGCGAAAAAAAAGTGAGTGAACTCTTCGCCCGAGAAGCCAAGCTGGCTTTGGATAGAATGAACTCGGAAATCAAATCATCGAAAAGTCCCATTATCAAGGCTTTGCCGGCGCCTTCTCCCAGGGATGTTTCCGATCAGGAGATCATGGGGCGCTATGTGGTGCTCGAAGACTTTCGGTACCCGACCAATGCGTTTGTTTCCTATGGACGGGAATATGTCTTCGTGGGTTCGAGAAGCGCCGGTTTCTACTATGTCGACATCGGCGGAAGGAGCTGGCTTGGGCCTTACGAAGCCCTCAAACGCTATCGCAGACTGATCAACAGCGATGTTCCTGAAGGCGGCCCATGGACACTGATCGGCCGTGTTACAGGCAGCCAACTGGCGGTTCCGCAGGCTGAAAAAGAAAAAACCGTACCGGCGGCCTGGGGCTGGGTGGTAGAGCCTTTAGCCCTCTATGTGAGCGATAAGACTTTTGCCCAATTCAAACCTGAGCTTGAGAGCGGCGGAAGTTTCGCCGGAGAAGAGCAGATGGAAAAAACAAAGGGGCAGTTCTATACGGCTAGAGAAATCCCCGCCGATGTCACTCCGGAGCGGCTGGTGGAGATCTATGCCACCGCCATCAAGGAGAAAAACTACCCCCTGTTTCTGGAGTGCATCGACCCCGAACGCAAGGATACCAATACGGAGCTATCGCGAATCCGATATTTCTGGGATTTGCATCAGGAACGTTTCGCCAGATTCTATGTCCACGTGACGGTGGAAAAGGCCATCATCGACGTGATCAAAGGCTTTGATGCCGGCAGTTCTCTCGATTCCTTCTATCTGGATGAGGCCCAGCGAAATAAGGTCAAGGCCATATCGGGGCAGATGGTCGAGGAAGCCTCACTGACCACCAAGGCCTGGGACGAGCGGGGACGGCAATATGGATCTCCCAAACCCCATTTTTTAAAACGGGTCGACAAGAAGCGTTGGTACATCACCAACTACGCGCAACAGTTTTAAGGAGCCGGTCATGAAAAAGAACAGAATAATTCCGATCGCTCTAATCTCGATGCTGGGCTTTTTATGCCCCTCTAGCCCTGCTCGGCTTGTCACCAACCAAAAAAATCAGCCCGAACCCAAATTTCGCAACATCCGCACCGGTGAATCGCTGTCGGACATCCGCGCCAATGGACTGCAAACCATGGATTTCGGCCTCGAGATCATGGGGGACATCACAAAAATGACCAATTATCGCGAAGACATCGTCATCTTCCGCTGGGAAGAGACGCGGGACAAGTATCGCTCTCTGTGGCGAAACACCTGGGACTGGTATGAGACTTCCATGCAAGAGAAAAAAATGGATCTTACCAAACAAAAAGAGTGGCGCAAAAAATATGATGATTTTCTCGACACGGTCATCACTGACGGGGAGGCGCTGGTCTACTGGAAATGGCGTGAAGAGATCCTGCGCAAGAACCTTGACTTTGACATCAGCTCTATTCCCAAGGAGATCACGGAGCTGAAAAACTCGGCTAAAGAGGCCAACACATTACTGGCCGACGCCCAGAACTTGATCAACAAGTCCGGCGGGACCGCCTCCGATGCCAATCAAGCCCTCAGCAAGGTCGATATGGCTGGGAATCTGATGGAGAAGGTGGCCCGATACATAGCGGCGTCCCAGGAGTTCGTCAGGAAGGAACGCGAGACGAAAAAAAACAGCCTGGACAATTCCATCACCCAGATCCGGGACCGCTTGAAAGACTGCAGCAGCACACATCCGGATGTTATGGGCCAATACACCCGGCGGGTGGCTCAATGGGCGGATGAGGTCGGCAACTATTGGGAATTCTACAAGAAAAGCTGGGCAAGCTGGGAAACCGTGGTTAAAGAACTAATGACCGACGATCTGCTGAAGGATTACAGCTTCTTCAAAGGGGTCAAGTATAATGACCTGACCAAAGTGACCGAGAAGGCCCGCCAGACCATTAAATCCATCGGCACATAAAGGGCTCTATCAGCGCTTCAAGGTCGAGGGGAAAAAGAGGTTATACATTCGCGGCGCAAAACCCCGATTTTTAAATCAAGGTACAAAGCGCCGCTCAGTATTAACCATGGGCACGCCCCTGGCTTGGCGGGCGAGTCCTAGTTTTTTTTGGGGAGTCGAATGGGTTTAATTACAAACCGGGGGATATGGGATAGCGAATAGGAGTCCTCATGAAAAAAAAGAAATGTCTAGCCCGGGCTTTGACGGTACTGCTGATCGCAACGGCTTCGGCGGCCGTCGCGGCGGCGCAAGCCCGGCCGAATCTGGCCATTGTGCGCCTCATTTACAACAGCGCGAAATCCCAGGCCAATCCCCAGGGCGAGCTGAAAGAGAAACTGGCCGTCATCGACAAAGGGCTGGCCGAGGCGATGCGGATGGGGCGGACCGCCGAAATCCGCCGCTTGTTGGCCCATGGCCAGACGCTCCTGGCCGGCCGGGAATGGACCGACGAGCTCGATTACTCGAATTCCCTGGTCTTGCGCTCCGAAGAGGTCTATCTGGATTCCACCCGGCCCGCCGCCGTCCGCATCGAACAAATCTATGTTCCCAGGCTCCTGCTTAACGGAGCCTTGACGGCACGGGTTTCATTACATCGGCCCCAACGCACGGCTCTTGGTTTCCAGCCGGGAGATAAAGTCAAGGATCTGGCCACGCGAGACGATGTGAGCCGCGATCTCCTGGATGATCCCTGCCGGATCGAGCTCGATTGGACGGGGATCGAAGACGGCGCCTATGTCGTTCGGGCGGAGATCTTCGACCAAGATAAAACCATCGGCATGGTCTCGTTGTCCGTCGATCTGCGAAGCGGCTTGACCGGGCGGTTGGGGTCGATCGAGGCCGAGCTGAATAAAATCCAAGGGTTCGAGGATGTCCGAGCCGACATACTCTATCCACTCGATCACATCCGCAGCGTGAACCTCGGCAGGATGGAGAGCGGAGGTTTCCAGGTCGCCCAGGAGCTGGCCGCCGCCGAGTCCGTTCTGGCCTCGCTCAAAGAGGGGAAGGACCCCTTCGCCGGACGGACGGGCGATATGGAGCGGCACTATCTGCTGGAGGATACGGACGAGATCATGCCGTATCGAGTCTATGTTCCGACGAAATACGACGGCCGGACCCCGTATCCGCTGATCATCGCCCTTCACGGGCTCGGTGCCACCGAGGACTCGTTCTTTGACTCTTATGGAAAAGCCCTGCCCAAGCTGGCCGAAAGTCATGGCTATATCGTCGCCGCGCCGCTCGGCTACCGTGTGGATGGATTCTACGGAGTGAGCGTGCCGGGAACAACCGGGGGAGCGAGCGTCCTGCGCAAGCTGGAGAGAAGCGAAAAGGACGTTCTGAACGTCCTCGCCTTGATGCGGAAGCATTATACGGTCGATGCTTCGCGGATCTACCTCATGGGCCACTCCATGGGAGCGATGGGAACCTGGCACTTGGGGGCGAAATATCCGGACACCTGGGCCGCCTTGGCTCCATTCGCGGGGTACGGCGCCCCCTCGACCGTGGCCGCCATGAAACATATCCCCGAAATCGTCGTCCACGGCACTGCCGACTTGACCCTTCCCGTGGCCTTATCCCGGGCCATGGTCGCCGAGTTGAAGAAACAAGGCGTCGAACACCGGTATATCGAAGTCCCCGGCGGGAGCCATGTCGACATCGTCGAGCCCAACCTCGCCGCCGTCATCGACTTCTTCAACGCCCATCGGAAGAAGAGGCCATAGGAGAAGCTTCTTTGAAAAAGGGACCGGGTGTCGTCATAAAGGAGCAGGGCTGAAAAAATGCTCGAGAAAATGCGCGACCCCGTCAGCGGTCTGACTCATCTCTCGGCGGCCTTGGCGGCCGTTATCGGCTCGGCCTTTTTGATTGTCATCGGCGGGCCCGGCGTGGTGAAAATCATCACCTTGAGCGTTTACGGGCTGAGCATTATTTTGCTTTTCGGATCGAGCGCCGCGTATCATCTGATCAAAGCGGAACCCCGGGTCACGGCCAACCTTCGCAAGCTTGACCATGCGGCGATTTATATGCTGATCGCGGGAAGTTATACGCCCATCTGCGCGATCATGTTCTCCGGCTTTTGGCGTTGGGGATTCCTGGCCATCATCTGGTCCTTGGCCGGGCTGGGGATCATCGTCAAGATGTTCATTATCAAGGCTCCGCGCGGGGTTACCGCCGGCGTTTATGTGCTTTTGGGCTGGCTGGCCGTCGTTGCCGCGGGGGAAGTAAAGCGTGCTCTTCCGGCCGGCGCCCTGATCGGCCTGGCCGTCGGCGGCTTAATCTATACTATCGGCGCGGTCATCTATATCACTAAAAAGCTCGATTTTTTCCCGGGGAAATTCGGATTCCACGAAGTCTGGCATGTCTTTGTCATTCTCGCCGCGCTGGCCCACTTTATCACCATGGCGGTCTATATCGCCCCCGCCGGATAGCGAATTGACGCCTTCGGCCATAGCTTCGGATCGTCAAGAGACAGGTCTGGGGCCGTCGACGGCGCGCTTATTTTTTTTTCCGTCAAGTCGAGGTAGATCACCTCGACCAGGCTCGGCCAGCGGGACGGCTGACCGGCCGCGGCGGGTGCGATCCCGAAGGCTGTTTTGACTTCGTCCAGGGTCTTTCCCTCCTTAACCAAGGCCTGCACTTTAGCCATTTTTTCCTCGAGAGCGCCAAGGAGAGTTTGAAGATCATTCTTTGTTAGTGGATCGGCGTGGCCGGACAGAAACGTGTCGACGGGAAGGTCGAGGAGCTTCTTCAGCGTGGCGATATACCCGATCGATGTTCCACCCTTCTGACGATGGATCAGCGGATCGCGGCCGACGAAGGCCAGGTCGCCGACGAAGGCGACGCGTTCGGCCGGAAAGACGACCGTCGTGTCGCCGCTGGTATGGGCCGCCCCGAAATGCATCAATTGGACCGGCGGTTCGCCCATAGTCAGCGTCGTCAGGGACGGATAGGTCCGGTTCGGGAGGAAGGCCCGAAAGGCGGCCATTTTTTCGTCCTTGAAGGCCTCTTCCATTTCCGACTTACAGTCGGCGCTGGTGACGATTTCCAGTCCCAGAGAAAATCCGATCAATCCGTTGACATGGTCGCCGTCACTATGGGTAATGATGATCGTCTTGATCGGCTTGTCTGTCACCTTGGAGATTTCGGCGATCATTTGCTTGGCCGCGTCTGCCGTCATTTTGGCGTCGATGACGATGACGCTATGGGCCCCGATATAAAAGGCGGTGTTAGCTCCGTTCCCGCCCTTGATCCAGTAGAGATTGCCCTTGACGAGTTGGGCGGTCACGGTCGCGGCTTGAGGCTGGGCCGGCTTGGAACTCGGTTGGGTTTGTCGGGCGATGGCCGGGACGACAAGGAGGGACCCTATGAGAAGCGCCAGAATGGTTGTCGAGACGGTTTTAGCCATGAGATTTCTCCTTTCCGGTGAACGGTGAACTTATACTCCAAAGCGCCGGAAATCACAAAGGAACCCTCGACGGCGTTCCGGGGGTAAACTTCCATCGCCCAGGCCTGTCCCTTGACGCGGGCTTTGGGATTGCGCCCACCGGAGAAGGAAGGAGGCGGAATTCCGCCGAATTTCTTCTGAAATCCCAAACGGTCAGCGTTCGAGGAGCCGGGCTAGTTTACGGAAAGAGAACAGCTTGAACACGACCTGGGCCATGGTCCAGAGAGAAATGGGGGCGGTACGAATTTCGACCCGGCCTGCTTTGACTGCTGCTATAATGCCCTCGAGCGTCGGTTCGGCTTCGATCAACGAATAGGTTTTCCCAAACTGCCTTAAGGTATGGCAGTCCGATGTCGCGACGAGGGGTTTCCCCGCTTCAAGGGCCTCCCTCACCCCGCGCCGGTTGAAATTGACGAGCCGATTATGATAGCTGGCGAACTCGACGGCGTCGAAATAGGGGAGGAGAGGCTGGAGCTTTGAGCCCAGGGACTGAAAAATGGCGAAGTAAGGATGGGGTGCGATAAACAGACTGTCCGGCGTCTTCAGTCGCGGGATATCGGCCAGCTTGAAGCGGATCTTCGGCGAAACGGTGAAACGGGGGTTGATGACAAGAACATGACGCCCATCAACCGTGATCTCGGTTCCGGGAAGGAGGAGAACGCGTTTTTCCCGGGCGTACTCCCGGAGGGGTTGGTCAAAAGTTAAGGCGTTGTGATTGGTGACGGCCAGAGCATCGAATCCGAGAACGGCGGCGCGGTTGACGAGGGCCCGCGCCGAGTAGCCGATGCGGTCCTGGGGATCCTCGCCGGTATGCGTGTGCAGGTCGACTTTCAACATGATCGGCCCAGTACCCTCTTGACCGTCGCCCCGATGGCGGCCGGGTTGTCGACGATGACGGCGCCGGCCCGGCCAAGGGCAGCGGCCTTATTCGCCGCTGTCCCCCCCCCGTCCTCGATGATGGCTCCGGCGTGGCCCATGCGCTTGCCCGGCGGCGCGGTCATCCCGGCGATATAAGCGATGACCGGCTTCGGGTAGCCGGCCCGCAGTATCACGGCGGCATCCTCCTCGGCCGCACCGCCGATCTCACCGATGAGCACGACGGCTTCGGTGTCGGGGTCGGTCCTGAAAAGACCAAGGAGATCGACGAAATTCAAGCCGATGATCTGGTCGCCGCCGATGCCGATGGCCGCGGATTGGCCGAGGCCGGCCTCGGTCAGCTGGTGGACGGCTTCATAGGTCAATGTTCCCGATCTTGACATCACTCCCACGCAGCCGGGCCGGTGGATGGGGCCCGGCATGATGCCGATCTTCGATTGACCGGGCACGATGATGCCGGGCGTATTGGGGCCGAGGAGTCGCGCGTCCGTTCCGGCCAGGCGGGCCTTGACCTCGATCATATCCAAAGTGGGGATGCCCTCCGTGATGCATACGATCAGTCCTATCCCGGCCGCCGCCGCTTCGAGAACGGCGTCGGCGGCGCGAAGCGGCGGCACGAAGACGACACTGGCCTCGGCGCCGGTCGCGGACCGTGCTTCTGCCGCCGCGTCGAAAACGGGGAGGCCGAGGTGGCGGGATCCGCCCTTCCCGGGCGAGACGCCGCCGACGATTTGAGTGCCATACTCGATCATCCGCGCTGTTTGAAAAGTTCCTTCCTTTCCGGTCAAACCCTGGACCAGGACCCGGGTTCCCCGGCCGATGAGGATGCTCATGCCGGCCTCTCCCCCCCGGCCGCTCGAACGGCTTTGGCGGCCGCTTCGTCCATGGTTTCGGCGGCTTCGAAATCGATGCCCGATCCGGCAAGAAGCCGTTTTCCGTCTTCAACATTGGTTCCCTTGAGGCGGATGACGAGAGGAAGGCGAAGTCCCGACTCCCGCACCGCCTTGACGATTCCTGCGGCGACGAGGTCGCAACGGACGATCCCTCCGAAAATGTTGACCAGAACGGACTTGATATTCGGATCGGAAAGGAGCAGAAGAAATCCGCGCCGGACGGCATCTTCATTCACACCGCCGCCGACGTCGAGGAAATTGGCCGGTTGTCCCCCGGTCAACCGGATGATGTCGGCCGTGGCCATGGCCAATCCCGCGCCGTTGACCATGCACCCGATATCGCCGCCGAGGGCGATATAGCTCAAACCGGCGGCGGCGGCCTCGATTTCCCGAGGATCCTCGCCGATCGTATCCCTCAGGTCGGCTAACTCGGGATGACGGGGGAGAGCGTTGTCGTCAAAAACCATCTTGGCGTCGAGAGCCATCCATCCGCCGTCGGACCTAAGGGCCAGCGGATTGATTTCGATCAAGGAAGCGTCGTTATCACGGAAAGCCCGCCCCAGCGCGGTCATGATGCCGGTGAGGGATGCCCGCGCCTCTCCGGATAACCCCAAATTTGCGGCGATCACTCCGGCCGGGATCGAACTCAGGCCTTCCCGGGGAGGCAGGGTTTCCCGGACGATGGAATGCGGACTGCCGGCGGCCATGTTTTCGAAGTTCGTGCCGCCCTCGGTGGAAGCGATGAGGACGACCCGTTCAAGCCGGCGGTCAATGGTCAGACCCAGGTAATACTCCTGCCGATGCTCGATTAATTCCTCGCCCAGGAGGAATCGGATAACAGCTCCCTGCGGGCCGGTTTGGGGCGTGACAAGCCGCTTTCCCAATAGTTCAGCGGCGATACGCCGGGCCTTGTCAGGATCGGCCGCGACCTTTATGCCTCCGGCCAGGCCCCTTCCTCCGGCCTGGATCTGGGCTTTAAGGACGACCGGTCTCCCGAGACTGCGGGCGAAAACGGCGGCTTCTTCGGGTGCGGAGACGATCACGCCGCGCGGAATGGGGACGCCGTATCGGGCGAGGATCGCTTTGGCTTGATACTCGTGAACGTTCACGGCCCCATTTTACCGGATTTGTATTCGGCGTTCTACTCATCCGGAACTCGGGGAGTTTTTTCCGGGGGGAGAACGGGGAAAAGGATCGAAGCGATCGCGTCCAAGCTCGGCCGTTTTCCATTACTCCAAAAAAAACCGGCCGGGACGACATCCGGCCGGTTTGCGGGTCTTGTTTGATCGGAGAAAAAGCTTAGAGCTTGGTTTCCTCGACGGTTTTGGTGACGGAAGCGATCGTCTTATGGAGCAGGGCGTTTTCCTCGGGGGTGAGCTTAATCTCGTAGATCTTCTCGATACCCTTGGCGCTGATCAGGGCGGGTACGCCGATAAACAGGCCTTTGACGCCGTACTCGCCCTCGCAAAGGGCGGCGCAGGGGAGTACCCGGCGCTTGTCGCGGAGGTAGCTTTCGGCTATGACGATCGAGCTCCAGGCCGGGCTGAAGAAGGCCGATCCATTGCCCAGAAGTTTGACGATCTCGGTCCCGGCCTCCCGGGTGCGAACGACGATCCGGTCGATCTGTTCCTGGGTGGCGATCTCGGCCAAGGGCACGCCGCCGACCGTGGTCAAGCGGGGTAGGGGGACCATATCCGGGCCGTGGCCGCCGAGGACGGCGCCCGCGACGTCGGAGACGGATACACCCAGCTCCATGGCGATGAAAGCGCGCCAGCGGGCTGTGTCGAGCGTTCCGGCCATGCCCACCACCCGGGCCTTGGGGAACCCGGTCAGCTTGTAGAAGGCATAAACCATGGCGTCGAGCGGATTGGTGACGATGATGCAGAAAGCCTGGGGAGCATGCTGCTTGACACCGGCGGCGACGGAGGTGATGATCTGCAGGTTGACGGCGAGAAGGTCCTCGCGGGTCATGCCGGGCTTGCGGGGCTTGCCGGCCGTCACGATGACGAGGTCGGCGCCTTCGATGTCTTTGTAGTTCGAGGTGCCTGTGACGACGGCGTCGTAGTTCCCGTGGGGAGCCATTTCCATCAGGTCGAGGGCCTTGCCCTTGGCCGGATTCTCGAGTTCGGGGATATCCAGGACGACAATGTCCCCCAGCTCTTTCTGAGCGGCGAGCATAGCCAGGATCTGGCCAATCTGGCCGCCGCCGATAAGCGCGATTTTCTTTCTCATGATTCGTATCTCCTTTTTATGAATCAGCGTTTGAAAGCGCCATCCCAACTCTCTGGGAGTTTTTGATACATTCGACGGCGCCAAACCCCGATTTTAAAATCGGGGTAAAAGCGCCGCTCAGTATTAACCCTATATATACCCCGGGCTTCAGCCCGCCCTAATTTGCTTCGCGAATGAGGACTGCAAAGCCCGGGGAGTCGAATGGGTTTAATTAATTTTGCAGAAAGTTCATGCCGCTATCGGCGAAAACCGCTTCCCTCCGTTTCATCCGGGATTCAAGGAATTTTCCGAAGCACTCCTTGGGCCGGGTGATGATGATTTGTACCACGAATTTTTTCCTCTAAAGACAATAGGCTGAATTTCAGGAAAGGACCGGTATTCTAGCCTTTATGGGCCTGCAAATCAACCCTTTCTACTCCCCGGGCCGAAGCTCGGGGCATGCCCTGCAAAATGCACAGGACTTTCCCGCCAAGCCTGGGGCCCCCGCCGCCGCGAACGTATCAACTTCGGCAGGCAAAAAGGGAAGATCAATATCCGCGGTTTCGGCGGCCGGCGGAAAACTCCTACTTGACCAAGCCCCCCCTGTTTTTTATACACTAGGGATTATCTCGGACCGAATCCGCAGACCGTCTTAAAGGAGTAGCCTCATGCTGGAGAACTACCGGAAAATGGAAACTGAACGAAAGGCGCAGGGGATTCCCCCCCTGCCGTTAAATCCCGAGGAGACGGCCGAGGTTTGCCGGAACCTCGAATTGCCTGGCTCCGGAGATTGGGTCGAACTCGTCGGTCTGATCAAAAATCGGGTCTCGCCCGGCGTCGATTCGGCCGCCAAGGTCAAGGCCGAGTGGCTGGCCCGGATCGCCCGCGTCGAAGCGAAGTCCCCGGCGGTATCGAAACTGGATGCCGTCTTCATGCTGGGGAAGATGCTGGGCGGTTATAATGTCGACCCGCTGGTCGATTTTCTGGGGATTGAGGAACTGGCCGCGGCGGCCGCCGAAGCACTCAAGTCCACGATCCTGGTTTACGGCGCTTATGAGGCAGTGGTTCGTCTTTCCCGCATGAACGCCCGGGCCAAAGCCGTCCTGGAATCATGGGCCCGGGGAGAGTGGTTCCTGTCCCGCCCGGCGCTTGCCGAGACCCTGAACATGACTGTTTTCAAAGTGGACGGTGAGATCAACACCGACGACTTCTCGCCGGCTAAGCATGCCGCCACGAGACCCGATATTCCCCTTCATGCCTTGGCCATGGGATTGACTCGTTTCCCGGGCGGATTGGAGACGATCGCCCGGTTGCGGGCCGAGGGCCGCCGGGTTGTCTTTGTCGGCGATGTCGTCGGCACCGGTTCGTCCCGCAAATCGGCCTGCAATTCCGTCATGTGGCATATCGGCGAGGACATTCCTTTCATTCCCAATAAGCGCCGGGGCGGAGTTGTCCTGGGCGGCCTCATTGCGCCCATCTTTTTCAACACGACCGAGGATTCGGGCGGGCTGCCCATCGAAAAACTGGACGTGACCCGGCTCCAGACGGGCAACGACATCGTTTTGGATTTTAAAGCGGGCGCTGTCCGGACCGGGGAAGGCGAAGTTCTGTCCCGTTTCGACCTCAAGCCCTCGACGATCAAGGATGAGTATCGGGCCGGCGGGCGGCTCAATCTCATCATCGGACGTTCCCTGACCAACAGGGCCAGAGCGGCGCTCGGACTCCCTGAAGCTGATTTCTTCACCGCCATCGATAATCCCAAACCCAAGCCGGATCAGGGCTATTCCCAAGCCCAGAAAATCGTCGGACGTGCCTGCGGCGTCGAAGGAATTCTTCCCGGCTCGGCCTGCGAACCCAAGATGACGACGGTCGGATCGCAGGATACAACGGGGCCGATGACGGCCGATGAGCTCAAGGAACTGGCCTGCCTGGAGTTTCAGGCTGATCTCTTCATGCAATCCTTCTGTCATACGGCCGCTTATCCTAAGGCGGCGGATGTAAAGATGCATCGCATCCTGCCTCCGTTTGTGGTGGCCCGCAAGGGAGTCGCTTTGAAACCCGGCGACGGCGTCATTCATTCCTGGCTCAACCGTCTCCTTCTTCCCGACACCATGGGGACGGGCGGCGATTCCCATACTCGATTTCCCATCGGTTTGAGCTTCCCGGCCGGCTCCGGCCTGGTTGCTTTTGCCGGTGCTTTGGGTTTCATGCCCCTGGATATGCCGGAATCCGTCCTGGTCAAGTTCAAAGGCCGGCTGAATCCGGGCCTCACGCTCCGCGATGTCGTCAATGCCATCCCCTACTATGCCATACGCCGGGGACTCTTAACCGTGGCTAAAAAGGGCAAAAAAAACGTTTTCAACGGCCGTGTCCTGGAAATGGAGGGTTGGCCCGACCTGTCGGTCGAACAGGCCTATGAATTGACCGATGCCTCGGCCGAGCGCTCGGCGGCCGGAAGCGTCATGGCCCTGTCCGAGGAGACGGTGGCCGAGTTTCTCCGCAGCAACATCGCCCTGATGGAAAAGATGATCGAGTCGGGTTATCAGGACGCTCGGACCCTGAACCGGCGGATCGACGGGGCCAAGGCTTGGTTGGAAAAGCCGGCGCTTCTCCGGCGCGATCCCAAGGCCGAGTATGCGGCGGTCCTGGAGATCGACCTGGCCGACATTAAGGAGCAGATCCTGGCCTGCCCCAACGATCCCGACGACGTCAAGCTTTTATCCGAGGTTGCCGGTGAACGAATCGACGAAGTCTTTATCGGTTCATGCATGGTCAATATCGGGCATTTCCGCGCCGCCGGCCGGATCCTGGACAAGGCTGCCTACCCCAAAACCAGGATCTGGATCACTCCGCCGACCAAAATGGATGAAATCCAGCTCAAAAAAGAAGGGTTTTATTCCATTCTGACTCAAGTGGGGGCGCGGGTGGAAATTCCAGGTTGTTCGTTATGTATGGGCAATCAAGCCCGAGTTCAGCCGGGAGCGTCCGTTCTATCAACCTCGACGCGGAATTTTGACGACCGGATCGGCGATGGAGCCCGGGTTTACCTGGGATCGGCCGAACTGGCCGCCATGACGGCGCTCAAGGGCAAGCTCCCGAGTCCCGAGGAATACTTGGCCGTGATGAAGGAAAAAATCCTGCCATTCGCGTCGGAGATATACCGGTATCATCAGTTCGATGAACAGAAAGACTTCTCCTTGAGTTATTCTTAAGCGATTGCATCATGATATCCCTTAAAGACAGAAAAACTCTTATTACCGGCGGATCGCGGGGTATAGGTCGGGCCACGGCCATTCTATTCGCCGAGGCCGGCAGCGATATCGCTATTACCTATCAATGCCGGGATCAAGCCGCATTAGAAGTCAAAACCGAAGTCGAGAAACGCGGCCGGGAATGCCGGATCTATAAGCTGGAGCTGTCCCGTGAAACCGAAGTCAAGGCCGCCATCGGCGATCTGGCCGATCGTTGGGGACGGATCGACGTCCTGGTCAATAACGGGGGCATCTGGACCTATCTGGAAATGGGAAGCGGTGATACCGCGGCCTGGAAAGAGACCATGGACGTCAATTTGGACAGTTTGTATTACTTCGTCAACGCCGTGGTTCCCTTAATGAAAAAACAGAACCGCGGCTGGATCGTCAATGTCGGATCGACGGCCGGAATCCGGGGCGAAGCGCACCATTCACACTACGCCGCAACCAAAGGGGCCATGAACGCCTTGACCAAGTCCTGGGCCGTCGAATTCGCCCCCTGGAACATCAACGTCAACTGCGTCGCACCGGGGTGGGTGGATACCGAAATGTGCACCGAAGTGTTCCGTGATGAAGCTTACCGGGAGACCGTTCGCCAATCTATCCCCCTGAAGCGAATCCCGCCGCCTGAAGATATCGCCGGCCCCATTCTTTTCCTGGCTTCGGACCTGGCCCGGCACATCACCGGTGCTGTTTTAAGCGTCAATGGGGGCGGGGTTCTATGCGGGGCTTGAAAATCTTTAAAAATCTTTCAGCTTGACATCGAATTTACGGCTGTGGTAATCAAAAGAGCGTAAATAAGGTACCATGGGAAAGAAGCATCTATCGCTGATCATCGTCCCGCATAACAAATCCGAGTGGCGGACTCTTTATTTCTCCCGCCGAGTGGTTAAAACGGGCCAATGGACGGCCGTTATCCTTGGCGTCCTCATCCTCGCCTTAACCGCGGATTATTTCCGGATCCGCTTTAACCGGCATAATATCAAGGCTTTGACGTCCGAGAACGCCCTCCAAAAAGAAACCTTGACCCGCTATGAGAATTCGATAGGAATGTTGAAGAAAAAGATCGGGGAATTCGACGATTACGTCAAGAAACTCAACCTGATGGCCGGCATCACCTCGTCGGACATTCTGAAGGATGTCGGCGGCGGAGGCCGCAGTTACATCCCTCCCGAGGGGCAGAACATACCCGGTTTGCCCCCCGTCGGCAATCCGGGAAGCGTCAAAGGCCTTCAGGATAAAGCTTCCGATATTCAAAAAAATCTGGATACGCTGGTTACCTTTTTTCGAGACCAGGGAACCCGCCTGGCTTCGACGCCGACTATATATCCGACCGCCGGGCTCCTGACTTCCAAATTCGGCTGGCGGCCCGATCCGTTCACCGGCAAACAGACTTTTCATTACGGCCTGGATATCGCCGCCGCTTTCGGTAATCCGATCGTGGCCACGGCCGACGGAGTCGTCATCGTCGTCAATACCGACAAGCTTCTTGGCCGGTCGGTTCAGATCAACCATGGGCTGGGAATTACGACGATTTACGGCCATATGATCAAATTCAACTGCCGGGTCGGTCAGAAGATCAAACGCGGCGACGTCATTGGAGAGGTGGGCAATTCGGGGAAAGCCCTTGGCCCCCATGTCCATTATGAAGTCCGCGTCAACGGCACATCCGTCAATCCCTACTTCTATATCCTAGAATAATAAGCCCATTCGACCGGCGTCGAAAACAGACAGATATTTCCATCTTCCTATTCGATCGCTTCTCCGTCCGACCATCGATCGCGACCGACCGGGTTTTTTCCGAAGGAAGGCATCATGACCGGGCCATGAACCTAGAGTTCAGGCAGGGGGTCGGCCTAAGACGTCCCCGGCGGTGATTTTTCCTCCGGCTATATACGCAGCCGCGTCCATGGACTTTCGCCCTTCGGGTTGAAGCCGGGTGATCCGGTAATCGGGACCCTGGCCGCAAAGGATACGAATCCCCGTTTTCCCGGCCTCCAGGACGGTCCCGGGAATAAATCCTTGTCTCTGACCTCCGGGCTCGCCCGATTTTTCCTGTAACCGCCCTTCCAGGATGATCAATCGTTCCGTCCGGAGGAACGTGAAAGCGGTCGGCCAGGGGGTCATGGCCCGGATATGACGGTCCACCTCGGCACCGTTACCCTCCCAACCGATCAGGCCGTCGTCCTTCTTGAGTTTGGGCGCGTAGGTCGCCGCGCCGTGGTCTTGCGGGATCGGCGTGATCGAATCGATGGCCTTCAGGGTTCGAACGAGGAGGTCCGCGCCGAGGTCGGCCAGTCGGGTTTCCAGTATCCCCGTCGTCTCGGTAACACCTATTTCCATTTCCGCCGTGGCCAAAATATCACCTTCATCCATTTTTTCGTTCAGCCGAAAGATCGAAATTCCGGTGCTTTTTTCGCCGTTTCGGATGGACCAGGCGACCGGCGACGCCCCTCGGTAACGGGGCAGAAGCGAGAAGTGGACGTTGAGCGATCGGTGGACGGGAAAGTCGATGAGGGGTCCCGGCAGGATCTGGCCGTAAGCGACGACAACATGGATATCGGGCCAGGCGGCCCGCAGCCGATCCAGGGCTTCCGGATCCCGCCGAATCCGCGCGGGTTCATAGGTCGGGAGTCCATGGGCTGCGGCATAAGCTTTGACCGGACAGGGCGTCAGCAGGCGACCCCGTCCGGCCGGTTTGTCCGGCTGCGTGACGACGAGGCCGATCGAATGGCCCTCAGCGAGAAGCGCTTCGAGACAGGGGAGGGCGGCGGCGGGACTTCCGAAAAAAACGATGCGCATCAGGATTTCTTGGCCGCGGCGGGCTTTTTGAATTTTTTCTTTATCAGACCGCGCTTGAGAGGGGAGAGGAGATCGACGAACAGCTTACCGTCCAGGTGATCGATCTCGTGGCAAAACACGCGGGCCAGGAGATCCTCCGCCTCGATAGAAATTTCCCGCCCCCGGGGATCCAGTCCTTTCACCGTGACTTTCTGCGGCCGGGCCACTTTTTCAAACACTTCGGGAACGGACAGGCATCCCTCTTCTCGGAAGCAGCGTCCTTCCCGGCGGACGATTTCGGGATTGATCAGGGCATGGAGTTCGTCGGGATTTTCACCGAGAGAGAGATCGACCGTAATGACCCGCTTACCCATGTCGACCTGGGGCGCGGACAAACCGATACCCGGGGCTTTGTGCATGGTTTCGATCATGTCGCGGATCAATTCGAGGATTCCGGCGTCGATCGTTTCGACGGGCGAAGATTTTTGGGTCAAGGCGGGATGACCCAGTTTTAAAATTTCGCGTATGGCCATATCTCGATTTTACATAAAAAAAGGGGGATGGGAAAGCCCCACCCCCCTGTGAAGGCAAAAAATTAAACCCCTTCCAATCACAGGTCTGACGACCGGGGTATGCTCAGGGTTAACACTGAGCGGCGCTTCCTCCCCAATTAAAAATCGGGGAAGAAGCGCCGTCAAGGGACAGGCTTGGGCGGCGGAAGCGGATCACCGAGCGACGCTCGGAGTCCCCGCCGCCGCGAACGTATCAGATGACCGCCGACGGCGGGGGCGGCTCGTCGGCCGCGCCTGCGTTCCTGAGCGGGACGGCGACGAGGTAATAGGCCATCAGACCGAGTACGGCCAAGCCGCCGAGATACAAGACATCGATTCCCAGGATGGACGGGGCGCCCTTGAAGACCGTGGGGACATCAAAGCGGATGATTTTCTGCAGGAAGAGGAACTTCCACAGGGCCCGCAGAAGTCCGGTCAAACCTTCTCCGGCGATCAGCCCGGCAGCCAGTAGAATGCCCACGTTCTCCACCCGCGCCTTTTGGCCGGCGTTGTAGCCTCGTTTGGCATTAAATTTGTCGACGAGGCCTTTGATCATGCCGCCGCAGAAAATCGCGAACGTCGTTTCGAGCGGCAGGTACATGCCGACGGCGACGAGCATGGGCGACTTGACCTGAACGAGGATGAAGGCGAACCCCATGAACATGCCGGCGATGACGAGCGGCCAAGCCATCTCGCCGCCGACGATGCCCTTGGCCAGGGCGGCCATCAGTCCGGCTTGGGGAGCCGACAGTTCCTTGCTGCCCAACTCGAAGGAGTTGATCAGCAGCATCAGCGGGAAATAAAGAACCAGCGAGGAAACGAGGATCCCGAAGATATTCCCGACCTGCATTTTCCAGGGCGTGCCGCCGAGGATGTGTCCGACTTTGAGGTCCTGGAGCATTTCGCCGGCGACGGCCGATGACACGCAGACGACCGCGGCTACGCCCAGCACGGCAATGACTCCGCTCATGCCCGAGACGCCGATGGTGACCATAAGGAGAGCGGCGATGATCAGGGTGGACAGGGTCAGGCCCGAGAGGGGGTTGTTCGAAGCGCCGATCGTGCCGACCAGGTTGCCCGAGACGGCGGCAAAGAAGAAACCGGCCACGGCCATGACAATAGCGGAGACGATGGCCGGTGGGAAAGACCCGATGAACATCCGGTAAATGAAAATCATCATGACGAAAACGATGGCCAGTCCGGCCAGGACGACCTTGATGTTGAGGTCTTTCTCCAGCCGGGAGGTGGACTCGGTTTGGCCGGCGGCTTTCTTGACATCGCCCAGGGATCGCTTGATGCCCTTGGCCAGGTTTTTCCGCATCCGGTAGAGCGTGAACCCGGCCCCGACGAGCATGCCGCCGACGGCGACCGGACGGATGATGAATTTCCAGACATTGGTGACCATGTCGCCCCATTCCACGCCAGCCGCGGCCACGCCCGGGCCGTAGAACTTGTCGATGAGCTGAGGCCCCAGGAAGTAGACAAGGAGGGGGGCGAAGAGGCCCCAAGCCAGGAGGCCGCCGGCGAAATTGAGCGAGGCCAGCCGCGGGCCGATGATGTATCCGACGCCGATGAAGGCCGGGTAGATGCCCGGGCCGGAGACCGCCACCGTTCCTCCGCCGTCGATTGTCGGCGAGTCGGCCTTGGCGCCCAGGCGGACAAAACTGGTGCCGATCGTCCCGATCTTGATGAAGAAATCCTTGCTGGCGCGGAAAATCTGAATCTGGCCGAGGGCGTAGATGAAAGATCCGATGCCCATGGCCTGGAATAGAAATTTGGCCCCGGCGCTGCCCTTCTGACCGGCCTTGTGGATCTCGGAGGCGGCCACGGATTCCGGAAAAACCAGATCGGGATCGGTGACCATGACCCGGCGGAGGAAGGTCACGAACAGAATGCCGAGAAGGCCTCCGACGAACATCATGGCCGTGGACTGGATATAATTGAGCTTGGTCCAGGCGCCGGAGATCAGAAACGCCGGGATGGTGAAAATGGCGCCCGCGGCCACGGATTCGCCGATGGATCCGATCGTTCGGGCGATGTTTTCCTCCAGGATCGATCCTTTCATCAATTTCAGGACGGCCATGCCGATGACCGCAGCCGGGTAGGTGGCGGCGATCGTCATGCCGGCGCGGAGGCCGAGATAGGCGTTGGCCGCGCCCAGAATGACGGTCATGAACAGGCCGATGATGATCGCCCGGACGGTGAATTCCTTCATGGGCGTCTTTTCGGGGACGTAGGGTTGATGGCTCATCCATTACTCCTTGCGGGCGGGATGAAATACTTATAGCCAATTGTTCGCCGGGAAGTCAAGGCAAACGGGCCTATTTCCAGGATTCATTTGCCCCGGGGGCGAAATTATGTTAAAAAATGGACCTTAGAGGATCATCAATGAGCGTAGTCCGTTGGTTAAAAAACCGGCTTATTTGCGACCTGGCTATCGATCTGGGAACGGCCAATACCCTCGTCTACCTGAAGGGCAAAGGCATCATCATCCAGGAACCGTCCATCGTCGTCGTCAACAAGCTGTCGGGCAAGGTCGAAGCGGTCGGCATTCGGGCCAAGGATATGCTGGGCAAGACGCCGGCCAACGTGATGGCCATCAAGCCCTTGAGCGACGGAGTCATCGCCGATTTCGAGATCGCCGAGAAAATGCTTGACTACTTCATCAAGAAAGCGACCAACAACAAAGGCTTTCTGCTCCGGCCGCGGATCGTCATCGGCATCCCGACGGGGATCACCCAGGTCGAACGCCGGGCGGTCAAGGACGTGGCCATGCGGGCCAAAGCCACGGAAGTCTACCTTATCGAACAGCCCATGGCCGCAGCCGTCGGCGCCGAGCTTCCCATCTCCGAACCGACCGGCAACATGGTCGTAGACATCGGCGGAGGAACGACGGACATCGCCGTCATCTCGTTGAACGGGGTCGTCTTCAACCACTCCATCCGCATCGCCGGCAACGAGATGGATGAAGCCATCATCCAATACCTCAAGAAGAAATACAATCTTCTTATCGGCGAACGCTCGGCCGAAATGGCCAAGATTCAGATCGGTTCCGCTTACCCCCTGGACGAACCGATGACGATGGAGATCAAGGGCCGCGACATGCGCGAGGGCATCCCCAAGACCATCGTCATCGACGATCAGGAAATCCGAGAATCCCTCGAGGAAGTGGTTGTTGCCATCGTCAACGCCGTCCGGGTCGCCCTGGAAAAAACCCCTCCCGAGCTGTCGGCTGACATCATTGACCGAGGAATCATTATGACCGGCGGGGGAGCGCTCCTCAAGAATCTGGACAAGCGCATCCGCGAAGAGACCCAATTACCCGTCTTCATCACCGAGAACCCCTTGACCACGGTCGTTCTCGGAGCGGGGAAAATGCTCGATGATATGGAGCTCTTGAAAAAGGTCGCCATTCCCTGATCCGAAGAGATGGAATGCCTCTCTCCCGGCCGGAACGGAACAAATACCTCGTTGTCATCGGTCTGTTTGTTTTTCAATTGATACTCATTTCGGTCCAGGTGCCTCTCGGTGAAGCTCCCACGATGGCCGAGCGGGCCTTGTTCTTCGTCCTGTCCCCCCTGCAGGGCGCTTACCACGCCGCTTGGGGAGGAATTGCCAAGGCTTGGAACAGATATCTCGATCTGCGCGACGTCGAAATCCAGAATCAGGCCCTGCGCGACGATCTTTTCCGTTTTCGCCAAGAAAACCTGCGGCTCCGAAACGGCCTTCTGGAGTTGCGGGATCGCGAGGCGGCCGCCCGGCTGCTGTCCGGTCTGCGGACATCCTTCCTCATCGCTTCCACGATCGGGGTCGACGCCACGAACGTCCAAAAGTCCGTCGTCATCGACAAGGGACGAAGCGACGGTTTGACGACTAACCTGCCGGTCGTGGACGGGGAGGGCCGCCTGGTCGGAAGGACGATCGAACCGATATCGCTTCATGAAGCGACGGTCGAGCTTTTGACGAACGATAACTGCAGCTTCGGCGTCGTGTCCGAAAAAAGCAAAGTTGTCGGCATCCTGTCCGGAGATGGAAGAACCGGCCAATGCCGCCTGAAATATATCCTGTCCTCCAACGAAACCCTGGAGATCGAGGAGGAGCTCTTGACCTCGGGATTCGATCGGATTTTTCCCGCCGGAATTCCGGCCGGCCGCGTTGTTTCGATCAAAAAGGAATCCTCGTCGTTCAAGACGATTCTGGTCCGGCCGTATCTTGAAATTCCCAACCTAAACCTCGTCGCCGTCCTGACCGGGCCGCCGGGAAAACGGCCATGAGAGGCCTTCTGCAGGGAGGATTGACTCTTCTGGCGGCGTTCCTGGCCCATATCGCGTTCGGTAAAATACTGGCTCAGCCGGCCTTTGGGGTGAACCCCTTTCTGGTGGCTGTGCTTCTTTTCGGCGTCGTTAAGGGAGACCTGGCCGGGGCCATCATGGGCAGCGTGGCCGGACTGGTCGCCGACTCGTTCTCTCTGGGGGTTTTCGGCGTAGCGGGGGCGGTGTATACGGCGGTCGGTTTTCTGACCGGCTGGATTTCCCGGCGCATCAATGTCATGACTATCGTTCGTTTTTTTGTTTTTCTGACGACCCTGTCGGCTCTGGCCATAGTGTTGCGATTGGGTTTAACGGCGGTCGTCATCGCCGAAAGAATCCCCTGGAGCCATGGCCGCCTTCTCCTCCAGCCGCCGGCGACGGCTTTGGGCGCAAGCCTCGTATTTGCCGTTTTCCGAAGTGTTCGGAGGCGTTATGCCCGGTGACAAGATCTATGAGGACCTGTCCGGTCTTCACCGGCGTTCGCTTCTCCTATGGATGCTCGTACAGGTTCTGTTCGCGGTCCTGGCGTTTTTTTATTGGAAAATCCAGATCCTCGATCATCCCAAGTATTGGGCCCGGGCCGAAGCCAATCGAACCCGGGAAGTCGTCGTAACGGCGCCCCGCGGAATCCTGACCGACCGCTCGGGACAATTCATCCTGGCCGACAACCAAGGGACCTTCAAGGCGTCCTTCATCCGTGAAAATACCAAGGACCTCGACGCGTCGATCGCCGCCGCCGGGGTTTTGCTGTCCCTGCAACCCGGAATCATCCGGGAGCGGATCGACAGATTCCGGACGCTTCCCGCCTTCCGGCCGATTGTCGTCAAGGACAATCTTTCGATGGAAGAAGTGGCCTTGATCGAAGCCCGAAAAACCGAACGCCCTGAGCTCATCGTCGAGACGGAGCCGAAACGGTTCTACCCCTTCGGCGATTTCGCCGCTCACGTTTTGGGCTATTTGCAGGAGCTTTCGCTTGACGAACTGCGAACGACTTATAAAGGACGCCGGCCGGGGGATATGGTGGGGAAGACCGGGATTGAGGCGACTTACGAAACCGACCTCGTCGGTCGCGACGGCCGGATCGTCGAAATCGTGGACAACCAGGGACGAAAGCGCGATGAAATACTCAACGTCGAACCCCGTCCGAGCGCCGGGATGCGTCTGGCCTTGGATTTCGATCTCCAGTCGAAAGCCCAGGAGCTTCTCCTGGGACGCGAAGGGGCCGTGGTTGTTTTGTCCGCCAAAACAGGCGAAATCCTGACGCTGGCCAGCTTCCCGACATACGATCCCAATAAATTCATCAACCGCTTCACGCCCGAGGAATGGGGGAGCATCGTCGGCAATCCGGATCGTCCCCTGCTCAACCGCGTCATCCAGGGATTGTATTCGCCCGGATCGACCTTCAAGCTGGTCATGGCCGCGGCCGGACTCGCTTCGGGCTCGATCGTGGAAAGCACGATGTTCGTGTGCAACGGCGAAATCGAGATCTACGGTAACCCTTTCAAATGCATGGGTGTTCACGGCGCGCTGACTCTGACCGACGCGCTGCGCTACTCGTGCAATATTTATTTCTATAATGTGGGCCGGCGTCTGGGCATCGAGGCCATCGCCGATTACGCCCAACGCATGGGTTTGGGCCGAAAAACGGGCATCGATATCCCCGGGGAAAAGGATGGGCTGGTCCCGACGCCGGAGTGGAAGCAGAAAACCCGCAAAACAGCCTGGTATCCCGGCGAAACGATTTCCGTGGCCATCGGCCAGGGGCCGCTTCAGGTCACTCCGCTGCAGATGGCCGAAATCACCGCCTTAATCGCCAACCGAGGGCGCCGGGTCCGTCCTCATGTGGCGGTTACGGAGGCCGTCGAGCCCGGCGTTCCCGTCGAAGGCCTGCCTCCCGCTGTTCTCGAATCGATCATCGAGGGGATGTGGCGTTCGGTCAACGCGGGGGGGAGCGGGCAGGGCGCGCGCGTCGAGGGATTCGACGTTTGCGGGAAAACGGGATCGACGCAGACAATCAGCACGGAGCGGGCGGAAAAAATCCTGGGGCCTTTCAAGCAGAAAAAGACCCATTCCTGGTTCATCGGCTTTGGGCCCCGACAGGATCCGGAAATCGTGGTTGCCGTTCTCGTCGAATTCGGCGGACTCGGCGGAGCGACCGCCGCACCGGTCGCCCGCGAGATTTTTAGTTTGTACAAGGCTAAGCATGCTCGATAGAATCCAACTTCGGGAAATTGACTGGGTCCTGATCGTCCTGGTTCTTTTGAACTCGGGTATCGGTATTCTACTCATTCACAGCGCCTCGCATTTCCTCCCCGGAGCATATGCCTTGAAACAAGCGGCCTGGGTCCTGGTCTCCCTGCTCCTGCTTTTGGCCATGCTGGCCTTCGATTACAAGCTCCTGATGAGGATGGCGCCTTATTTTTACGGCATCCTTCTTCTGCTCCTGGCCGGGCTTTTAATTTTCGGCCGGATCGTCGGCGGGGCTAAAAGCTGGCTTCGAGTGGCCTTTATGGGGGGCCAGCCTTCCGAACTGGCCAAGATCGTCGTCCTTCTTCTTCTGGCCCGGATCTTCGCCGAATTCAAGCGCAGCTATATCGGCGCCGGCCGGGCCTTGCTCAGCGGAGCCGTCGTCCTCGGGCCTTTCAGCTTGATCGCCCTTCAGCCCGACCTGGGTACGGCGATGAGCTTCCTGCCTCTCTGGTTCGGAAGTCTGGCTCTGGCCGGTTTGAGCCGAAAAACGCTGATCATCATCCTTATCGCCGGCATCCTTTTAGGGCTCGCCGGGTGGCAGTTTTTCCTGAAGGACTATCAGAAGGATCGCTTGAAATCGGTGATCAACCCGACGCTGGACCCCCTCGGTTCCGGATACCACGTCCTCCAGTCGAAGATCGCCATCGGATCGGGCGGCTTTTTAGGGAAAGGCTTCCTGCGGGGCAGCCAGAGCCAGCTCAGGTTTCTGCCCGCCAGGCATACGGATTTCATTTTTGCGGTCCTGGGCGAAGAGTTCGGCTTTGTCGGCGTGCTCGTCGTCCTGACGGTTTATTTCCTATTTCTGAGGCGGATTTTCCAGTCGGTGACGAAGGCCCGGGATCGGGCCGGGCTCTACATCATTCTCCTGGCCGGATTCATGATTGCGGTTCCGTTTATGGTTAATGTCCTGATGATCATCGGGCTTTTTCCCGTTACCGGCATACCCATCCCCCTTCTCAGTTACGGCGGATCGTCGCTTTTATCGACGTATCTGGCCGTCGGGCTGGTCGCCAACGTCAAGATGCGCCGGTTTGCCTATGTCTGACCGGTTGCTCGCCGCGGTCGAAAAACCCGCCCGCTATTCCGGCGGCGAATGGAACGCGATTCACAAGAACCCCGCCTCGGTCCGGTCCAAAGTCGTGTTGGCCTATCCCGATCTTTACGAAATCGGAATGTCCTATCTGGGTCAAAAGATTCTCTACGCCGCGGCCAACGCCCGGCCCGACATCCTGGCCGAGCGGGTTTTCGCGCCTTGGCCCGATTATGAAGCGGTTTTGCGTGCGGCCGGGGAACCCCTGCGATCGTTGGAGAACAAACTCCCCGTGGCCGCCTTCGATATCGTCGCCTTTTCCCTTCTCTACGAGCTCAACGATTCCAACATCCTAACGATTCTGGACCTCGGCGGGATTCCGGTCGAAGCGAAAGACCGTGACGGCCGCCATCCCCTCGTCATCGCCGGCGGTCCGGCCGCCTTCAATCCCGAACCCCTGGCCGGGGTCTTCGACGCTTTCTTCATCGGCGACGGGGAAGAGGCATTTCTGGAAATCATCGATGCCTGGGACGCGGTCCGCCGGAGGGGGTGCCCGCGCCCCGAGGCTTTGGCCGCGCTGGCCGACATCCCCGGAGTTTATGTCCCGTCGCTTTATGAGGATTATTCTTTCCCCGGCTCGCCCCTTTTATCCGTCCGGCCGAGAAAGGGGAGCGGCGCTCCGGCGATCATCGAAAAACGGATGCTGCGGAATTTTTCCAGTTCGCCTTTTCCCGAACGGATCCTCGTCCCCAATATCCGTGCCGTTTTCGACCGGGTGGCCGTCGAAGTGGCGCGCGGATGCCCCCAAAAATGCCGTTTCTGCCAGGCTACCAGCCTTTACCATCCGCACCGGCCCAAAGATCCGGAGCTGGTGGTCCGGACCGTGCTTAACAGCCTGGATGCTACCGGATTCGAGGATGCTTCGCTTTTTGCCCTGTCCGTGGGCGACTATCCCTGTCTCGAAATCGTGGTCAAGTCGATCATGGACAAGCTGGCCCCGCGCAAGGTCGCTTTGTCGCTCTCCTCGCTCCGGCCGAAAAAGCTGTCTGCCGATATCGTCGAGTCCATCACCCGGGTCCGCAAGACCGGGTTCACGCTGGTCCCGGAAGCCGGCACCGAACGCCTGCGTCGCGTCATCAATAAGCATCTGGAAGACAGGGACCTTTGGGCGGCGGCCGAAAATGCTTTTCGCCGCGGCTGGCGGCTGTTGAAACTCTACTTCATGATCGGCCTTCCCACCGAAACGGAAGAAGATGTGGCCGCCATTCCCGCCCTGGTTCGTGAGCTGTCGGCCCGGGGACGGTCCGTCCTCGGAGGTCCGCCTCGAATCCATCTCAGCCTGGCCTCGTTTATCCCCAAACCCCACACTCCGTTTCAATGGTTGGGCATGGATGAAGCGGGCTCGCTGCTCGATAAACAATATCGAATTAAAACCGAACTGAGGCGGGAGCGGTCCGTCGAAATCAAGGTCCATGATGTGCGGGGATCGCTCCTGGAAGCGGTTTTTTCGCGGGGTGATCGCCGCCTCCAGAATGTCCTGCTCGAAGCTTGGAAGAGGGGGGCCCGGTTTGACGGCTGGAGCGACCAATTCAAACCCGACCTCTGGGTCGAGGCTTTCGACAGGACCGGCGTGGACTCCGGAATTTATCGTCAACCGTTCGACCGAAACGCGCCCCTGCCCTGGGAGCATCTCTCGTCCGGGTTGAAACGAAAGTTCTTCCTCGACGAGCTGGGAAGCGCCATGCGCGCGGAGTTAACTCCGTCCTGCGACGACCGCGCCTGCGGCGAATGCCGCGGCTGTGAGTCGCCGGTCGACAAACGGGATCATTCCGGCGATAGCATCGATGTCCGCGATTCGATTCCCCTTCCGTTGGGGATCGCATCCGCAGACGTGATGCGATATGCCATTTTTTATGGAAAGGACACGGCCGCCCGCTTTCTGGGCCACAACGACCTTGTCCATTCGATTCAGCGGATCTTCCGCCGGGCCGGGGTGGAGGTTCAAAACTCCGAGGGTTTTCATCCCAAGCCGATCATGTCCTTCGGCCCCGCTCTTCCTTTAGGGATGAGAGCGCGCGAAGAATTCCTGGAATTTAAATCCAAGCGGATTTTGGAGGAAAACGAATTTCTGGAACGGACAAACGCCGCCTCCCCGGCCGGGATCGAGTTTTTCCGCCTGGTTCGGATCTCGCCGGCGACGCCCTCGTTTATCGATCGAATCCGGGAAATTGTCTATTCCCTGGACCTCGGCGACGAAGATGTACGGTCCGCCGTCCGGCGTTCCGCGGAAGCCCGATTAGGAGAGTTTCGGGCGGAGAAGATCGACGAAGCGGTCCTGAAACTTTTCCGGGAACCCGGCGTCCAGGCCGATTTTGCCTGGTTGATCGAATCCTGCGTGTCCCCGTCGGGATCGGACCTCGTCCTCCGCGTCGCTTTCAATCATCAGAAAATTCCCCGGCCTCAGGATCTCGTCCTCCACGCCCTGGGTTTGGAGAAGTCTGTTTACCATATGACCAGGGTTCAATTCGTTTTCGCTTGATGGAGGGAGGCCGCCTATCCTCGCCTCCCAAAGGGGGCCAGGGCAAGCAATTTCGGACTGGAGGAGCGGACCCAAGGTTTCCCTCAGCCGGACGGGAAGAGCATGTTTTCAAGTTTGGAAAACGCGACCGTACGATCTTCTTCCTCTGAGCCCGTTTGACAGTAAATATCGGAATGCATTATAACTAGCTGCGTTTTTGCCGCAGAAAAGGCCGGTTTCAAAGAGGAGGAATTCTGCATGATCGATTACAAGTTGACCGATGAACAGAAAGCCCTGCAGGCCATGACCCGTGATTTTGCCCTAAACGAAATGCGACCCAAAGCCGCGCATTACGACCAGAACCATGATTTCGCCGTGGACGTCATGACCAAGGCCTTTGAGGCCGGATTTCTGACCTGTAATATTCCGGATGCTTACGGCGGAGGGGGATTGTCCAGTTTTGAGTTGGCTCTTCTCAGCGAGGAATTGTCAGCTGGATGCGCCGGATTGTTTACCAGCATGATGGCCTGTTCCCTGGCCACGACGCCGATCGTTCTTTTTGGGACGGAGGAGCAGAAAAAGAGGTTTCTGACCCCGCTCAGCAAGTCCATGACTCTGGCCGCCTTCTGCCTGACCGAGAGAGAGTCCGGTTCGGACGCCGGTTCGATAAAGACCCGGGCGGTCAAGATCGGCGACGAATATGTCCTCAACGGGGCCAAATGCTTCATCACCAACGGCGGAGTGGCGGGTCTTTATGTCGTCTTCGCCAATTCGGCCCCCTCGAAAGGCGCCCGCGGCATGAGCGCGTTCATCGTTCCTCGAGAGACTCCGGGAATCGTCATAGGCAAAGTCGAAGACAAGATGGGACAGCGGGCGTCCAATACGACCGAGATCTATTTTGAGGATGTCAAGGTTCCGGCGGCCAATCTCCTCGGTCGGGAGCGTCTCGGCTTCGTCATTGCCATGAAGACTTTCGATATCACCCGGGCCTCGGTCGGTGCGGCGGCCGTTGGCGTAGCCAAGTCGGCCTTGGAGTACTCCATCTCATACTCCAAGACCCGTCGCGCCTTCGGCAAAGCCCTGGCCTTATATCAGGCCACGCAGTTCAAGATCGCTCAGATGGCCATGGAAATCCAAGCCGCCCGACATCTCGTCTGGCACGCCGCCTGGCTTGCCGATCAGGGTTTGCCCAACGGCGCCGAATCGGCCATGGCCAAATGCTTCGCTTCGGATGTGTCCGTCAGGGCGGCCGACGAGGCGATTCAGATCCACGGCGGTTACGGATATATGCGGGATTACCCCGTGGAAAAACTCCTCCGGGATGCCAAGCTCCTGCAAATATATGAAGGGACGAATGAGATTCAAAGGCTGATCATCGCTCACGAAGTGATCGGGCCGGTCAAAGAATAGAATAGCGCGGTTAAAAAAAAAGACGTTCCATGGAACGTCTTTTTTTTACGGGTCTTTAATCGGGAACCCGCGGCCGCAAACCCCTCAAAGGAGATTTCCCCCCGGAATCCCGATGACGGGCCGGGCCTGGTTATTCGGTGAAGTATTCCGGAACGAGCCCCAGCGTCTCGGCGCCGGCTCCCTTGCAAACGTCGATCATCTCGACGACTTTGTTGAAAGTGACTTTGGCGTCGGCCCGGATAAAAATAGTTTTGTCGGCGCGGGTGGAATAGAGCCGTCGCAGCTCTTCGCCGGCCAGCCGGAAATCGGCGAATCGATCCTTATTGATGTCGACCGTGCCGTCTTTATTGACGGTGACGACGATCAACCCGACGGGTTGGCCGCCGGTCGTGTCGGATGCGGTTTCGGGAAGCTTGACGTCGATGCCTTTTTGGACGAGCGGGGTGATGACCATGAAGATGATGAGAAGAACAAGAAGCACATCGCACAACGGGACGACATTGGGTTCGGCTTTGGCCATAGGGCGATTCCTCCTATAAGAGTCCTGAATGTCAGAATCCTAACGAAGCACCATTGTAAAATATTCTCCGGACCCAGTCAAATTGATTATTTCGCCCGGCCGCGTTATAGTGCCGCATTCGGGCGCGAAAGATCCGCCGATCCCGATATGCGGAGGTCCCGATGAACGTACTGATCATCCTTGCCGCAGCCGTGGCGGCCTTCCTGTTGGCGGGCCGGTATTACGCTGCTTGGATCGCCCGCCGCCTGGGTGAAGACAAGACTGTGGAAACCCCAGCTGTTAAGTATTGCGATGGACATGATTATGTCCCAACCAAAAGATATATCGTTTTCGCTCACCATTTTTCGGCCATTGCCGGCGCCGGCCCCATCCTGGGCCCGACCATGGCCCTACTATACGGCTTCGTTCCGGCTTGGTTGTGGATCGTCCTGGGCGGTATCTTCATCGGCGCCGTCCATGACTTCACGACCCTATTTGTCAGCATGCGGGAGGGCGGCAAATCTATAGCCGAAGTAGCCCGCAAAACACTCGGGCCCCGCGGCTTCAACCTGTTCATCGCCTTCACCATCGTCATGATTGTACTCGTCACATCGTCTTTTCTTTCCGCCACGTCGATTTCCCTGACTTCGGTCTGGCCGCTGGCCAAGATCGGGGTCCGGGCGGGGGAGACGTTTCTTCAGGCGGTCGTCCGGGATGGAGTCGAATATGGGCGCATCGGCGGCATCGCCTCGATGTCGGTCATCGTCATTACCTTGTGTTCGCCGATTCTCGGCTGGCTTATTCACAAAAAAGGGCTCAAGTCCCTGCCGGCCTATTTCATTGCCGGGTCCGTTTGCGTCATTTCCGTCCTGGCCGGAATCGCCGTCCCCGTGACTCTTCAGCCTTTGACGTGGATGATCATCATCTCCATCTATGTCCTGTTGGCTGCGGGGACTCCGGTCTGGCTTATCCTTCAACCGCGGGATTTCATCAACGTCCAGATTCTTTACGGAGGAATCATTCTGATGGTCCTGTCGCTGGTCCGCGCCGGCTTCGGTGGATTGCGCGTTTCTGTCCCGAGTTTCAATCTGGCCGAAGGCGTCCAGAGTCTGGGATTGATCTGGCCGATGATGTTCTGCACGGTGGCGTGCGGAGCGATTTCCGGGTTTCATGCCCTGGTTGCCGGCGGGACGACCGGGAAACAATTGGCTTGCGAGACGGACGCCCGGAAAGTGGGCTACAACGCCATGCTGCTCGAATCCGTTCTGGCCGTTTGCGTCCTTCTGGCGATCGGCGCGGCCCTCAGTTTCGGCGACTACAAGTCGATCGTCTGGCCGACAGTCGCGGGCGTTAAGTCGAATCCCATCCTGGGATTTTCCCTAGCCGCCGGGCAGTTGTTCAATAAGGGACTGGGAATCCCCATAGCCTTGGGAACAGTGTTCGGGATACTGCTCGTCGAGGGATTCGTCGTGACGACACTCGACGCCGCCGTTCGTTTGAATCGCTATTTGTTCGAAGAGCTCTGGGGCATCCTGTTCAAGAAAACGCCTCTTCTTTTGCGCCGCTATTGGTTCAATTCCGGCCTGTCCGTCCTGTTCATGCTGGCACTGTCCGCGTCGAATGCCTTCAATCTGCTGTGGCCGATTTTCGGAACGGCCAATCAGATGTTGGCCGCGCTCAGCCTGCTGGTTGTTTCGGCCTGGCTGCTTCTGCGAAAGAAGCGGGCCGTGTTCACCCTCGTTCCGGCCGCCTTCATGATGGCCACGACCCTGGCCTCGCTCGTCCTCCTGTTACGTCAATACCTGAAACAGAAGAATTTCATCCTGCTGGGAGCGGACGTCGTGATGCTTTTTTTGGGAGGAGCCGTCCTTCTCCTGACGCTCAAAACATTCCGGAGGAAGACGTCGCCGGCCGCTACACGTTGATACGTTCGCCGGAGCTAAACCCCGATTTGATAAATCGGGGTAAAAAGTGTCGCTCAGTATTACCCCTGCTTATACCCCGGGCCTTGCCTGGCAAGTCCTAGGGTTTTTATAGGGTTTAGCCCGCCCTCATTCGCTTCGCGACTGAGGACTGCAAAGCCCGCCCTCATTCGCTTCGCGACTGAGGACAGCAAAGCCCGGGGAGTCGAATGGGTTTATTCGAGGAGTTTTTTGACGGTATCCGGCCAATTGAGAGCTGCGATCGCGCGCCGTCCCTCGTTTCCCATCTTTTCGGCCAGGGTGTCGTTCGCGGCCAGGAGATCGAGTTTCTCGGCGAAGCGGTCCGGACTGGGGGGAACGATGAATCCCGAGACTCCGTCCCGGACCTGTTCGACGGGGCCGCCGCTGTCCTCCGCCGTGAGGACGGCCTTTCCGGAGGCGAAGGCCTCGCCGGTGACGAAGCCGTAGTCTTCGCGGAAGGGGGCGAAAAAAACGGCCCGGCAACGCGCATAATGGGACAGGAGCGCCGTTTCGTCCAAGGCGCCGGCCAGGACGACGCGTCCCCGGAGTCCGTAATCGTCGATCAGCCGCTCCAAGCGGCTCCGCTCCGGGCCTTCGCCGGCGATGACGGCCCTGAGCGTCTTGGATTGGACGTACCGGAACGATTCGATGAGGAGGTGGATCCGTTTGAGCGGGGACAACCGCGATACGGTGAAAACGAAATCACCATAGGATTCGGTGCGATACTCCCTTTGGGGCGGAGGCGGGTAAAGAACTTCGGCCGGGATCCGCCCCCAACGTTCCAGCCGGTTTTTCACTTCGCCCGAAATGGCGAAGACCTTGCGGACGTGGTGTTTCAAAAGCCGGGTGTCGAGGCGGCGGATGATGAACCGCCGGGAACCTTCCTTCAGCTTTCCTTTCCAGGACAATCGGGATTTGAGGTCGTCCCACAGGTCATAGTATTCACGCATCCGATGATTGAGCCAGCAGACATGGACCGGATGCTTGACCGCGTAACTGGGGAAGCGTAGCGAGATGACCCGGTCGATGGGACGGCCCAGACCGTCGACCCCGACGTCGGTGAGCCGTGTGGCAAGGTAGGCCCGGAGCTGTCGGCCGAAACGATTTTGGGGGGTAAGCATGAGGTCGGCCGCATGCCCGGATTCGCGGAGGGCGCGGACTGTACCGCGGGCGATGGCCAAATGTCCCCCCTCGACGAAAGGGACGTCTGAAGTGACGACGAGGATTCGTTTGTTGTCCAACGCCTTTATCGCAGAGTCTCGTAGGCTTTCTTGTCGTTGTTGGTTTTGAAAACGAGAAGCGCCGGTCCCTTACCGGAGGTGCTCCCATAACAGTATTCGACGTCGATGACGGCATTGCCAAGCAGGGCGCCTATTTCGGCGCCGGCGCCGATCCGGTCACTGATCTCGACGACGACGATCTTGTTGACCTTGACCTTGTAGCCCAGGGCGCGCAAAGCCGTTTCGGCCTTTTTGTTGTCCGAAGTCAGCAGGCGGAAATGGCCTTCCGTCTCGTGACTGAAGACGCTGATAGCCCGCAAGTTGACCCCGGCGTTGGCCAGCGTGCCCAGGACACGGCCCAGGATGCCGGGCTCGTCTGGCGTGCTCACATGAAGTTCGGTGTCCAGATTCACATTGTGCAATTCCGATCTCCTCAAGGATGGTCATTATAACAAAACCTTCCCTCTTTTCACAGGCCGGCGGGTGGCTTTCGGAATCCGATTTCCCTATAATGCCCCCCTTGGAGAAAGACATGAGCAAACGCAGGTCTGTCAGGATCGCCGTCATCGACAACGCCATCGACACGGACGTCTATAAGCCCGTCGAACACTGGGCTCAATTTCTGTCCGCCCCCTGGGAGGCGTTCCGAGCGCCGGAGGGACAATTCCCGGAGACCGTTTCGGATTTTACTCATGTCATTCTGACCGGATCCGAAGCCTCCATTCTGGACCGGGAGCCATGGGTCGAAGCGGAGGTCCTCTTGACGAAATCCGCTTTCGATCTGGGACTCTCCATCCTGGGAAGCTGCTACGGCCATCAGCTCCTGGCCTTGGCTCTGGCGGGGCCTGCCCATATCGGGCCTTGTCCGGTTCCGGAGATCGGCTGGCTTCCCCTGGAAATTCTGTCCGACAGCCCGCTCCTCGGCGTTCCTCGAATCGCCTATGCCTTCTCTCATCATTTCGATGAAGTGCGCGACCTGCCTCCCGGGTTCACCATCCTGGCCCGGTCCGAATCTTGCGCGGTCCAGGCTTTCGGCGTGGTGGGAAAAAATGTCTGGGGACTTCAAATGCATCCCGAAATCGACGTCCCTGCCGCTAACGGCTTTATGCGCGACTTGATCACCACGAACTCTAAAAGTCGGGAACTCGATATCGAAGCCCTGGGTGCGGCGCCGCGCGATTCCGGGCTTATCTATGGGATTGTCAATCATTTTATCCATTTTTCCGCTTGACATCACAACGGATTTCGATATGCTATGGACTAGGTGGTTTCTGTTCAGAATATGCAAAACGTTTGCGGCGCTAAAGGAGGATTCGATGAAAAGTAAAAAACTATTTGTTGCCATCGCGGTGTTGCTGGTCTTTTCCGCCCTGACCGCAACCGCCGAGACCCATAAACTCCGCCGCATCGGCGTCAATACCTTCGCCCAGGTCAAAGGGAAGATTCCCACGGCCGACGTGATGAAGATGATCGCCGAAAAATATGCCGGCGACATCAAGTACGGTTTCGACCAGGTCGGCATGGGCGATATTTATCTTCCTTTCCTGGAGCAGCTGCGGTCGGCGACCTTCACCGAAAAAGCCATCGCCGTCGGCGATAAATTCCCCTGGATGTTCTTCCGTGTCCGCGGCCAGGTCAAAATCTGGGAAGATGTCGAGTGGGCCGGCCAAGCGCCTTTGGAAGTCTTTACTTTGAATGTCGCCAAGGACAATAAAATCTACGAATTCATCATTCCCAAACCCTGCGGGAATATCGCCCTTTACAAAGTTTCCGAAGTGAAGAAAGTCATCCCTGCAGCCGTGTGCAATCTTGTCGTCGGTCCGGCCAAAATCAACATCAACGAACCGGTCAATGTCGATTTGACCGGCACCAAGAATGCGGCGTCCATGGATGTCGAGGTTTTCAACAGCCAGGGCGTCAAGGTAGCCTCTCATTCCTTCACGCCGACGGCGATGAAATGGCAGACTAAGTTCGACAAGCCCGGCGAATACGTCTTCAAAGCCAAGGCGGTCAACGAAGAGGGCAAGATCTCCGACAATCCCTGCCAGACCAAGGTCGCCGTCAACGCTCCTCCGGTCTGCAAGCTGTGGACGTCGTGCCTCCCCTGCGAAGACTATGTCGGCAAACCCATCACCTTTGACGCCTCGGGCTCGACGGATACGGATGGTCAAGTCGTCAAGGCCATCTTCGAGATCCTGGACGAAAACGGCCAAGTCATCGATACTTTCACAAAAACCGAAAAGCCGCTGGTCTGGGAGAAGATCTTCCAAAAACCCGGTAAATACGGCATCAATGTCGTCGTTTTCGATGATATGGGCGCATCCTCATCCAATTCCGATCCCTGCCGCATCTCCTTCGAGGTGACGCAGAAGAAGTTCTTCTTCCTCATCGAGGCCGGCGGTTTGCTGGCCCGCGGCACCTACACCGGATACTTCTTCGGCCGCGTCGGCATGCTGTGGAACCTGGCTCCCAACACCCTGGACTTCATCCTGCGGGTGGGCGGAGCCATTCCCAGCCAAGGCGCACCCTGGAAGCTCGTGTTTCTGGCCGACGCCCTGCTCAACCTCCACCTCGGAGAAGCGCTTTACCTGGGATCCGGCCTCGGATACAGCACCAAGGAGCAGGACATACGCCTCAGCGGTATCGATTGGGTGGGCAATTTCGGCGTAAATATCATCAACAACTACTCCTCGGTAGGCTCAATCTTCGCCGAAACGCGCATCCCCGTGTTCACCACGGACCGCATCGTCGACGATCACTACAAGCTTCTGCTCGGCTTCCGGTATATCTTCTGATCGCAGACCGACGGATGACCACTCGTCAGGCCGGAAGGATTATCCTTCCGGCCTTTTTTTAGAGGGGGTCGGATCGGGAAGAAAACGTTGGAATGAGCCCATGATCATCGCCCTCATCGGGGCCGACGGCCAACTGGGATCTGATTTGGCCGCGGTCATCCCCAAAGCGTCTTTGCAGCCGTTGATTTTTCCCGAATTCGACGTCACCAGGCCCCGCCGAACGGCCGATATTCTCCGCGAATTAAGACCGGACGTCGTCATCAATACCGCCGCGTTCCATCGTGTGGATGAATGCGAGGATCGGATCGAGGACGCCTATCGGGTCAATGCTTTCGCCGTCCGCAACTTGGCCGGCATTTGCCGTGATCTGGGGGCCGTTCTGGTCCATTTCAGCACGGATTACGTCTTCGACGGGGGCCGGGGGACGCCTTACGGGGAGGACGACCCTCCGGGGCCGCTCAGCGCCTACGCCGCCTCCAAACTGGCCGGAGAAAATTTTATCCGGTCCGCCTGGGATCGTCATATTATCATCCGGACCTGCGGACTATTCGGCCGGGCCGGGTGTCTGGGAAAAGGCCGGAATTTCGTCGAAACCATGCTTTGGATGGCGGAGCGCGGAGGTCCGATCCGGGTCGTATCCGACCAGTGCATCACGCCCACATCCACAGCGGAGTTGACGGCGAATGTCCTGGCTTTGCTCGACGGAGGCGCCTTCGGCCTTTATCACCTGACGAATGAAGGGGAGTGTACCTGGTACGAGTTTGCCCGGGAGATTTTCTCGCTGGCTGGTGTAGATGCCGATGTACATCCTATCGACACCGCGACTTTAGGGGCCAAAGCACGACGGCCCGCGTATTCCGTCCTGGCCAAGACTAAGGCCCGGGCGGCCGGTTTACCTGGATTTTCCGATTGGCGAACGGCGCTCGCGGATTATTTGCACGAACGACGGATTGTGGCGGTTGGATGAAACCCGTTTTCTAGGAGAGCTTACCGAGTTTATTCAGCTCTTCGTTGTAGTATTTTCTGTACAGGATTTCCCACTCGCGGCTGCCTTCCTCAATGGGCTTCTTCTGTGACTTGATCTTGTCCATGGCCCGTCTGTCGAGTTGGTCGTAAAGCTTCATTTCTTCTTCGAAAGCCCGGACGACACTCAGCCGGATTTCGTTCGGATCATCCAGGAATTCGACGGTATCGCACCGAGTCAGGAGCTCGAGAACGCGTTTTGAAAGGTAATTGACTTTTTCTCGCGATAGACGCCCGCTCATAAGGGGATGTTCCTTTCTTTGGCTAGTTTGGTCTTGATCATACGGAACATCGTCTGGTATTCGATATTCCCCTTGCGGATTTCGTCTATGTGCTTCCCGAGAAGCTCCCTGACTTCCAGGTCGAGCTGGTCCTCTTTCTGAAACTCCTCGGTGAGCAGAGAGGTGATGTCCTGGATCAGGGCATCCTTGCTTTCGATAAGCACCTTCCCGTCCCTCTGCAGATTGCGGACGATGAGGAACGCCAGATGCTCGAGTTGATTCTTATTCAGCCTCATGAACGTATAAATTACACTAATAGGGGGGTGGATTTCAAGGAATTTTACAAATCAGCGGCCAAGAAAGACGACAAACGGAGTCAGAGACCCGGAATCCTCTTCTTTTCGGGCTAAACCCAATAAGCGGCCGTCATGGTCGAGGACCCGAAATTCAGCGCCCTTTGACCCGCTCCGGTCGTCTCCGGACATGCGTTCCTCCGGTGGAGAGAGAAAATGTTCGGCCGGCACGGAGCGGCCGTGGAGAATCCAATCGGCGCCGGCCTCATCGACGATGACTTTGGGGAATCCGGGAAGGAGGAGATCGAGCGGGATCAGAGCCGATACCGCTTCGCCCCGGTCGATGCGCTCTTCCAGTGTCACCAGGGGGAGAGCCGATTCGACCTCGAAGTCTCCCACCCGGGTCCTTCGCAAGCCGGCCAGATGAGCCCCGCAACCCAGCCGTTGGCCCAGGTCATGGGCCAGGGATCGGATATAGGTTCCCGAAGCCGCATGAACACCGATGTCGAGAAAAGGCGGCTCATAACCGATCATCCTTAGATCATGGATGATCACCCGAGAGGGCCGGATGCTTACGGTTTGGCCCCGCCGGGCATATTTGTAGAGCGGACGACCGCCGACTTTTTTAGCCGAAAAAGGCGGCGGCAACTGGTCGTTGGGTCCCTGAAAAGACTGCAAGGCCTGTTCAACGGCTTCGGGTTCGGGCCACGTATCGGATACCGGTCCGACAGGCCGTCCTTCCTGGTCATAGGTATCCGTGGCGAATCCCAAGCGCAGCCGTCCCTGGTAGGACTTATCCAGGCTGGAGTAATAGGGATTAAGCCTTGTAGCGGAACCCACCGCCACCAGGAGAAGGCCCGTCGCCAAGGGATCGAGAGTGCCGAAATGGCCGGCTTTAGAGCAACCCAGCGCGCGGCGTAACCGAGCGACAATATCGTGAGAAGTCGGACCCAGCGGTTTATCGACGAGAAAAAGGCCGTCCATGAATAACCCTATTCGACTCTCCGGTCTGAAACCCGGGGCATGCCCTGCAAAAACTCAGGACTTGCCCGCCAAGCCCGGGGCATGCTCAGGGTTAATACAAAACGGTGTTTTTTCACCGATTTAAAAATCGGAGTTTGGCGCCGCCAAGGGTTGAGCCTTCGACTCACCACTCGCTCGTGGTTTTCAGGCCCGGGCGAGTACGGCGTAAGTGGATCACCGAGCAACGCTCGGAGTCTCTGCCGCCGCGAACGTATCAAGGCGTCGCCGCTCCGGGTCGCGGGGAACTTTCGCGGATGATCCGCGCCACCGTGTCCGGAACCTCACGGATGAGACGGCTATAGGGGCCCAGGACGGTGAATCCCGCGGCATGGGCGTGACCGCCTCCGCCGAAATGCTCGGCGATGTCCGCGGCATGGGCCTGGCCCCTGGATCTGATGCTGACCCGGAAAGTCTCGGACTCAACTTCCTTGAAGAAAAGCACGACATTGACCCCGCGGATGGAGCGGGCCAGTGTCGTGATGTCTTCGGTGTCCACCTCGCTCAAACCGAGCTCGCGCAACGTGGCGCGAAACATGGTGATGACCGCGATATCGCCGTCACCGGACATGGTCAGGGTGGAGAGGACCCGTCCCAGAAGCAGGATTTTAGAAGGCGTGTTGTTGTGAAAAATCGCCTCGCTCACCCGGAGCGGATCGGCCCCCGCCATAACGAGATGGCGGCAGACTTCGAAGGCCCGGGCGGTTGTGTTGGAAAACTGGAACGAGCCGGTGTCCGAAACAATGGCACAGTAGAGGTGGCCGGCGATTTCCGGGGTCAGCCGCACCGGGAGGGCTCGGCAGAGCTCAAAAATCATTTCGCCGACCGCGGAAGCTTCCGGGTTGACCCAGTTGATGCCGGCGTATTGGTCGTTGGAATAATGATGATCGATGTTGATCTTGGATTCGCCGTCGATCCCGACATGACCCGACCGGGGAACATTGGCGCATTCGAGGAGGATGATGGTGTCGTAAGTCCGGGGAGGGATCTGTCCGACGCGAATGCGGGCGCAGGCCGGAAACGAAACGAAGGGAAACGGCGTGGGGTCCGCGTTGATGATATCGACGCGCTTGCCCATCTGCTCCAGGGTCAAAGCCAGGGCCAGGCTGGTGCAGAGGGAATCGCCGTCCGGACGGAGATGGGAGGCGATGGCCAACGACTTCGCGGCGTTAAGGGCTTCCGCAACCTGTTCAATCGGAGTCCGGGTCATGGCGATTCGTCTTTTCCAGGAGCCGATCCAAACGTTCCGAAAACTCGGGAGCCGGATCCAGCTCGAAAAATAGCATCGGATTATACTTTAATTCAACAACACCCGCAAGGCGCCGACGGAGAAATCCGGTCCGCTTCCGGAGATGCGCCAGGACCGGTTCTTTGTCGGCGGTTCCGAACAGGCTGAGGTAAATACGGGCGGATTGCAGATCGGGGGACGTCTCGACGCGCGTCACCGTGACCAGATCGGTGGTCAGTTCCTGGACCTCGTCGATGAGAAGGCGGCTGAGAGCGGACTGAAGAAGGCTGTCGACTTTTTGTTTGCGGCGGCCGGGAGAAGGCGACACGATAGACCTCGGTGAAGGGGCGGGTTAAAGAAACCGGCGCTCGGCGAAAGCGACGATTCCGTTGAGGTGGCTTTCGACCTCCCGGAGGATCCCGTCGAGGACGGATTCCACGACGGAAGTCTCGGCGTTGAGGGTGACGAACCCGATTCGGGACAGTTGCCAGACGTCCTGGTGCTCGAGCTCGGCCACGGCGGCATTAAAGCTGCGGCGGACGCGATCCTTGAGACTCTGCACCTCCCTGCGTTTGTCCTTGAGGGATCGGGCATGAGGGAAATGCAAGTCTAGCGTCAACACTCCGACGATCATGGTCCGCCTCCGAACATCAGCGGGGGATGACCTTCTCGCTGAGGAAGGCTTCGATGAGATCGCCTTCCAGAACGTCCTTGAAATTGGCCAAACCGATGCCGCATTCGTACCCGCTTTTAATCTCGTTCACGTTTTCTTTGATATGCTTGAGCGAGGAAAGTTTGCCGCGGTGGACGACGTCCTTGCCGCGAATGACCCTGACCTCGGCGTTCCGCGTTATCTTGCCGTCCTGGACATAACTGCCGGCGATCGTTCCTACTTTTGGGATACGGAAAACCTTCCGGACCAACGCCCTCCCGAGATAGGTCTCCTTGATGACAGGCTCGAGAAGCCCGGTCACCGCTTTCTTGATGTCGTCGGTGAGCTGGTAGATGATTTTATAGGTCCGGATTTCCACACCTTGTTTCTGGGCCTGTTCCTCGATCCCGGGCCCGGCCTTGACGTTGTACCCGAGGATGACCGCGCCCGTCGTCGACGCCAGCAGAAGATCGGACTCGTTGATGGCGCCCGTGGAAACATGGACGAGTTTGATCTTGACCTGATTCGTGCCCAGCGTAGGCAGGAGACCCTGGAGGACTTCAACCGACCCCTGAACATCGGCTTTAAGGACGATCGCCAAGTCCTTGATGACCCCCTGCTCTATTTTCTTGAACAAATCGTCCAGGGTGACGGCCGGCGCTTTCCGAACATCGCCCTTGCCGCGCGACAGACGGAATTTGACGATGGACTTGGCTTCTTCGGGATTTTCGATGGCCTGGAAATAGTCTCCGGCGCGGGGGACGTCCCCAAAACCCAGGATTTCAACAGGGGTCGATGGACCAGCGTTCTTGATCGGACGTCCGATTTCGTCATGCAACGCTCGGACCCGTCCGAATGTCGTCCCGGCGATGAAAGCGTTCCCGACCGACAGCGTTCCGTGCTGGATGATGATCGTGGCCAGGGGGCCTTTCTTGGAATCCATGCGCGCCTCGAGGACGACTCCCTGGGCGGGCACCTTCGGATTGGCCTTGAGTTCCAGGACATCGGCCATGAGCAGGATCATCGCTAGAAGCTCTTTGATGTTTTTCTTTTCCCGGGCCGAAACCTCGACGGCGATAATGTCCCCGCCCCATTCTTCGACCAGGAGGCCGTCCTTCTGCAGTTCACGTTTGATTTTATCCGGATTGGCTTCGGGTTTGTCCGTCTTGTTGATGGCCACGATCATGGGGACGCGTCCGGCCTTGGCGTGGTTGATCGCCTCGCGGGTCTGGGGCATAACGCCTTCGTCGGCCGCCACCACGAGAACGACGATATCGGTTAGCTGGGCTCCGCGGGCGCGAAGCTGGGTGAAGGCCTCGTGACCGGGGGTATCGATAAAAGTGATCGAGCGCTTGTTGTGGATGACGCGGTAAGCCCCGATATGCTGAGTTATCCCCCCCGATTCCTTGCTTACCAGGTTCGAGGACCGGATGGCATCGAGCAAAGTCGTTTTGCCGTGGTCGACGTGGCCCATGATGGTGACCACCGGAGGCCGCGTGACGAGGTCGGCTTTCCGGCTCTCAGCCAGGAGGCGGATCTCGCGCTCCACGGGAACGATTTCGATCGTCACATTGAGATCCTTGGAAAGCTGGGTGGCCAGGGCGTTGTCGATGATGTCGTTCGTGCTGATGGTATAGCCCCGAGCCGACAGCTTGTCCAAAAGGTCCTTGGGACGGACTTTGAGCTTGTCGGCTAGAGCTTTGAAGGCCGCGCCTTCGCGGAGGTAAATGGCCGGGCGCGGCTTGATCGCGTCTTTGGTCGGTTTGGCTGTTTTGACGGTCTTGGTTTCGGTCAAGGTCGGTTCCTTTTCGACGGATTAGGGGCGCGGCTGGATGGCGATTTTCCAACCAACGAGCATCGAAGCCAACTTGACGTTGATGCCTTTTTTCCCGATGGCCAGCGACAACTGGTCCGGGGAGACGAGTGCTTGCATTGTTCTTGCGGCATTGTCGATGATAACGATTTGGTCGATCCGGGCCGGGCTGAGGGCGGACTTAGCGTAGGGAATCGGGGTGGGCGACCAGATGATAATATCGATTTTTTCGCCGCCGAGTTCTTTGCTGATGGCCAGGATACGGGAGCCCTTGACGCCGATGCAGGCGCCTATGGGATCGACATCCTTTTCCCTGGTCAGAACGGCGACCTTGGCCCGTTCGCCCGGATGGCGGACGATATCCTTGATTTCGATCGTCCCGTTTCCTATTTCCGGAATTTCGAGGACCAGGAGCTTGTGCAGAAATTGGGGTGTGGCTCGGGATACGATGACTTGGGGGTCCTGTCCTTTGAGACCGCGGCGGACCTGGATGATGGAGGCGCGGACGTGGTCGCCGCGTTCGAAACGGTCGCCGGGCAGTTTTTCGCGATGGGGGAGCAAAAGGTCAATTTTCCCCGTTTCGAGAATGTCGGCTCCCGCCTCGGCCCGGCGGAACGTTCCGGTCACGATTTCGCCGATGCGGGGGGCGTAATCGCCGTAGATCTTCTCCTGTTCGGCGTCGCGGACCTTCTGGAAAATGACTTGCTTGGCCGCCTGGGCGGCGATGCGTCCGAGCGTGTCCTGGGGAAGATCGATCTCGATGGTTTCGCCAAGTTCGGCCGAGGGGTCCTGGCGGCGGGCTTCGTCGAGCGAGATTTCCCTCGCCGTGTCGACCGCCGTCTCGACGATGCGCTTTTCGGTATAGACGCGGAGTTCGCCCTTTTCCGGCCGAAAAAAGACCAGGATGCGTTCGTTGCGGGTATAATAGATGGAGGCGGCGACTCTGAGAGATTCCTCGATAGCGGCAACGATGACGGACGGATCGACACCTCGTTCTTTGCTCAATTGCAAGATAGTATTCCAGACGTTGATCTTCATCGTGCCAGCCTTGGTTTCTCTCCGCAGTGAAGACGGATTATAGCGGAAAGGGGGGGGAAGTGCAATTTTCCCCTTTCCCGGCCGAGTCCGCTTTTTCGCGGAATTCCGCTTTGGTCCGCTTAGGCGCCGGCGATTTTCCCCTGCAGGCTGTAAGGACCGGCCGTGGTGATCTCAACCTCGACGAATTGTCCCCTCCGATCTTCCTCGGATCTGAAGTTGACGACTTGATAGCCTTCGCTGCGGCCGGAAAAGGCCGTGGGATCCTTTTTCCCGGGTCCGCCGACCAGGACTTTCAAGGTTCGCCCGATCAGAGAGCGATGATACTCCAACTGGATTTTTTTTTGGTAAGACTGGACTTCGATGAGCCGGCTTTTCTTGGTCTCCGCGGGCACGTCATCGGGGCCCCGCGCGGCCTCGGTCCCCGGCCGGGGCGAGAAACGGAAGGAAAAAATGTTGGCGAAGCGCACTTCATCCAACGCCGACAACGTCTCCCGGAACTCTTCCTCCGTCTCGCCGGGAAAACCGACAATGATGTCCGTACTCAGGTCTATCCCGGGCATATTCTTCCGAAGCCGGGAGATCTTCTCCAAGTATTCCTCGCGCGAATATCCCCGATTCATCCGCCGAAGCACGGTCGTCGAACCGGATTGAAGGGGGAGGTGGAGTTGTCGGCAAATGCGGGGAGAGGAGGCCATGGCCTCGATGAGTTCCGGAGTGAAATTCTTGGGATGCGAGGTGAGAAAACGGATCCGCTCGATCCCCTCGGTCCGGGCGGTTTCGCGGAGAAGCGCTGGAAAAGAGGCTCCGCCGTCCGGGTCGCGGTAGGAATTGACGTTTTGGCCGAGGAAATGGACTTCCTTATAGCCGCGCCGGGCCAAGTCCTGGATTTCGGCCCGGATGGCGGAGAACGGACGGTACTTTTCCCGGCCGCGGGCCAATGGAACAATACAATAAGAGCAGAAATTATCGCAGCCTTCCATGATCGTGATGGAGGCGGAAACGGGGCTTTTACGGACCAGGAGGCCCGGCGGCGCCTCCGACCATGCCGCCGAGCGCTCGGTGAAGACGATTTTTTCCTCCCGGCACCTATCCAGGATTTCGGGAAGGCGGAGATACCCGTCCGGGCCGACGACGAAATCGACGAACGGGCGCCCCTCCAGAAGCCGATCGCTTTCGACTTGGGCGACGCAACCGGCGACACCGATGAGAACAGGCCGTTTGCGTTTCAAGCCTTGAAGCCGGCCGAGGTAGGAATACAGTTTGTCCTGGGATTTGCCCCGTACGGCGCAGGTGTTGACGATGATGACGTCGCTGTCCTCCTCGGACGACGCCGGGCCGGCGCCGAGCGAAGCCAGGACGCCGGCGATTCTTTCGGAATCGTTTTCGTTCATCTGGCAGCCGAACGTGCGTATGAAATATTTGCGGTTTCGGAGATGATCGGTCATGGGGCCATCGGCTATTATACACCAAGGGAAAATCCGGGTCGGCGAATCCGAGCGGACGGCGGATAAAATGCGCCATCCCGGCCGGACCGCGACAGCGGTTAAAGAATTTCGTCGACCAGCTCCGCCGCCGTCCGGACGTAGTTCGCGCAGAGGGTTTGAAATAAACCCTTTTCCCGCGCCTGACGCATCCCTTCGTCCGTACCGAGGTCCACTCCGATGAGACAGGGGCACTTGAGCGACCCGTGAAGCGCCTTGAACCGAGCGGCTATTTTTTGCATGCGATCGTAAGTCCGGTCGCGCGCGGCCAGGTCCTCGGCCCGGGTTCGACCGTACTTGAGAGCCAGGGCCATGAATGCGCCCGTCACCGCACCGCAGGCTTCGCCGAGGTGGGCCATCCCGCCGCCGAAAGCCTGACTGACCTTAAGGGCGGCATCGCGTTCAAGGCCGAGGTCCTCGGCGAAAGCGACGAAAACCGCTTGAGAACAACTGAATCCTTCCGTGAAAGCGGCCATCGCTTTGGCGACACGGGCATTTTCGGTCATGGGGGCCTCCTCGGCGTACCGATCAGTCCTTACGATTGAGGCGAATCATGGTCCGGGCGCTTTCCCGGGCCGCCTCAGTGACACGGCTGCCGGTCATCAGTCTGGCGATTTCGGCGATGCGCTCCGCGTCGTCGAGTTTCCGAACGGTCGTATAAGTTCGGTCTTTTTCGACGCGTTTCTCGATCCGGAAATGCTGGTCGGCATAGGACGCAATCTGGGGGAGGTGGGTGATGCAGATGACTTGGTGGGTCCGGGCCAGCCGGCGCAGTTTTTCGGCTACGAAATCGGCCGTCTCGCCTCCGATTCCGGCATCGATCTCGTCGAAAATCAGAGTCGGGAAATCATCCTTAGGCTGGCCCGCCGCCTTGAGGGCGAGCATGATGCGGGAAAGCTCGCCGCCGGAGGCGATTCTCCGCAACGGCTTGAGGTCTTCGCCGGGATTGGGGCTGATCAGAAACTCGACTTCGTCCCAACCGGAGTCGCGGACGTTTTCGGCGTCCTCGAGGGCCGTCGGGCGAGGTTCGACGCGGACATGAAAACGGGCTTTTTTCATCCCCAATTGGGCGATTTCCTTTTCCATCCGGTTTCCCAGCCCATCTCCGGCGGTCCGGCGAAGCCGCGAAAGTTTGCCGGCCCGGTCCGCATATTCGGCGAACAGCCGGGCCACCGTGTCCCCGGATTCGGCCAGTTTTTCCTGGATTCGATTCAGATCGTCTCTCTCTCCCCGGATCCTGTCCAGATAAACCTGGATGTCCTCGAGCCGCCCCCCGTATTTACGCTTGAAGCTCTCGATCAGGCTGAGACGCTCCTCGATTTCCTCAAGCCGTTCGGGGGAGACGTCCTGTTTGTCCTTGTAGCGAGTCAGAAATTCGGCTGCTTCGCGAGCCGCAATGGCGATCGGGCCGAGACTTTCATGGATCTCGGCGAAGGACGGATCGAAAGAGGACAAATCTTCCAGGATGCTCCGCAGGCGAACGGCCAGGGCGGCCAGGGAAACGTCCTCGGAATCGGCCAGAGCGACCGCTTTTTCGACCAGGCTCAGAATCTTCTCGGCATTGCGATGGATGTTCCGTTCGGCCCGAAGGAGCTCTTCCTGGCCCGGCTTCAAATCGGCTTTTTCGATCTCCTTGATCTGGTACTCGAGGTAATCCAGCCGCTGGTGCCGTTCGCGTTCCTTGGTCTTCCATTCGCTTCTTTCCCGTACCAAGCGCCGCAACTCGACGGCAAGACGGGTTGTTTCCATCCGCAGCGGCATTGCCCCGGCCGTCTGGTCAAGGTAGTCCAAATGGCTGTCGAGGCGGAGCAGAAAGATATGGTCGTTTTGGCCGTAGATATCGACCAGACCGGCGGTCGTATCACGGAGTTTCTTGAGGGGGACCAGGACGCCGTCGCAATAAGCTTTGGCCGATCCTTCCTCGGATACGATCCGCTGCAGGAAGAGTTCTTCTTCGCCGCCTGTCGGCAGGGCGGGGGATTGGACTCCGCCGGCCGGCCGGGACAGTACGGCTTCGATGACCGATTCATTCTTGCCCGTGCGGACCATGTCGGGCCAGGCTTTATCACCGCAGACCAGCCGGATGCTGCCAATGATGATGGATTTCCCCGCCCCCGTTTCGCCCGTCAGAATAGAGAACCCGGGTTCGAACCTGATTTCCAGGTCCTCGATGGTAGCCAGGTTCCGGATGCGGAGAAAACGGATCATAGCGGGTCCGTCGCAGTTAGATTCGAATGACCTTGAGCGGGATCAGGGCTTTTTCCATATTGATGCGGCCGTATCCCAGGAATTCGTCCTTGCCTTTATACTGGCCGGCATTGACGTCGTCCGCCGAGTAGCGGATGATGTCCATGATCTCGGCCGGTTTGAGAGCGGATTTGATGCTTTTCAGGAGGGCGGCCAGACCGGCGACGTGGGGGGATGCCAGGGAGGTCCCTTCGCCGTATCCGTAGGGCAGGGACCCGGCGCCGAAATATCCGACCGGGACGGTAGTAAGAATTCGAACACCCGGAGCGGCGGCGTCGATTTCGGCTCCGACGCTGGAAAACGAAGCCCGCGCGTCGTTATAGTCGGTGGCCGCTACGGCGAAGACGTAATTATCGTAGGCGGCGGGGTAGAGAACGGCCCCTCCGGTGTTTCCGGCCGCCGCGACGATGACGACGCCTTTGTCGTAGGCGTATTGCAGGGCGGCGCGGAGCGTTTCGGACCCGGCCGGCCCGCCCAGGCTGAGGTTGATGACCTGGGCGCCGTTATCGGCGGCCCAGATGATGCCTTGGGCCGACTTATCGGTTGTCCCCGTGCCGGTATGATCGAGGACCTTGACCGGGAGGATCTTGCAGTTCCAACCGACTCCGGCAATTCCTTCATTGTTGTTCGTCTCGGCGCCGATGATGCCGGCGACCATCGTCCCGTGGCCGAAATCGTCCGAAGCATCGTAATCGTTGTTGACGAAATCGCGGCCGCTGGTCTTGAGCTTATTTTTAAGGTCGGGGTGGGTTAAATCGACTCCGGTATCGACGACCGCGACGGTGACGCTTTCCTTGCCTAAGGTTTCTTCCCAGCCGGCCGGGGCCTTGATGTCGGAGCTGGATTTGCCCTGGGGACTGCCGGGAACACTTCCGATAAGCTGACCGGTATTGAACAGCGCGTATTGGTACTGAAACAAGGAGTCGTTGGGCGTTACCAAAGCCCGGACAATCGGGTTGGGTTCGGCATACTCGATGTCCGGATTCCGGGACAACGCGCCGACCATCTCTTCGACCGATGTTCCGTCGGGGATCTCGAGGACATCAACATCAAGCCGGGCGATTCTGGCCACAACCTTGGATTCGTAGGCGATGAGTGTCGCCGCCCTCAGGGGAAGGGAGACTTCGCGCCGGAATTTGGCCAACACCTGGTTGGGGACGATGTCGGGGCCGGAGGCGGGCGATCCGACGAAAGAGACGGTCCCCTCCTGGACTGCGGGGAGACGGACATGGGCGGATTGAAAGGCCAGGGCGAACGCCGCTCCGGCGATCAGGATTCCGAACAGCAACATTTTTTTGGCCAAAGATGGCGTCATGGTCCCTATCTCCCTCAGAAGGATAAAACGGCCCTCAAGGAGCCTCCGAAGTCTAGACCTAATCCGCCGCTTCCGATTTTTTTGAAAGGGATGAGAGTTCCGGCGATTTTCAAGGAGAAAAGCGGTGACGGTTCAAAGTAGGTGCCGAACGAAGCGGCGATATTCCCCGCTCCCGATACGGTCTTTCTCTCCGTTCCGATCAGATCCTCGACGGTCTCCGTCATATTAAAGCGACCCCAAAAATGGTCAAAGGAGAGGCTGAAGAAAGGCGAGAACAGCTCGAGTCCGCGGTAAGTCAGGGCCGGTCCCGCTTGAATCCGCATCCATGTCCCTTGAGCGTCCAATTCGCCTGCCACGGCGAGGCCTCCGATCGGCAGGGTTATGGTTCTGCCCAGGGAGGCGGAAAATTGGGCCGATGCGGTCAACTCCCAGTATCCGGTCTTGAATAGAGAGGCCTCGATTTCGGCGCCCAGAAGGAATCCTCCGATAGACCCGGCTTCGTAATCGATGGAAAAGGGCAGTCCGCGAAAGACGAGCCCGTTCCAATCGGGGAGGCTGTAGCCGGCCAGAACCCCCAGGCTCAAGCCGGGGCGAATCCTGTAAGCGACGCTGAAAGCGGCCAGGGGGGCGATGATCCGCGAGGACCGCACGCCTTCATCCCAAACCAAGGTCCGGGAAAGGACCTCGACATGAAAACCCATTTTGAGTCCGGGATGGAAAACGACGTCCTGCTCCTGGGCGCGGATGAGGGTCGGCGCAAAAAGAAGGGCGCCGAGAAGGAAAAGAAAAATCCCGCTATGGCGAGGACGCATGGAAACTCCTTATTTTTTGACCGGAGGCGCGGCGGCGGCCAGGGCTTTAGCCGCCTGTGCTTCGACCAAACGCTTTTGGGCTTTGTCCGCCAGCTTGCTCTTGGGAAAATCCGTAATAAGCTTGGTCAGGAAGGGAATGGCTTGTTCTGCTTTTCCCCAATCTTGATAGGACGAGCCCAGGTAGAAATAAACCTTGTCCATGCCCGTATATAAGGGGTAGTTGGTCAGGATCTCCGTCAGACGATTGACCGCGGCCTTTAATACTTTGGTGCGGTAGTATTGCAGGCCGATAAGAAAAGCATGTTCGGCCAGTCGTTCCTCGCACTGCTTGATGCTTTCGCGAGCCGGTTTGGCTTCTTCGCTCAACGGATACAGCGACAGAAGCTTCTTGAACTCGGCCAGGGCTTGAATGGTCTTTTGCTGGTCGCGGCCCGGTTTCAGGGCCTTGTCGAAAAAACACAACCCGATCCGGTACTGAGCGAAGGCGGCCGAGGGACTGTAGGGGAAAAGCCGGATGAACTCGCCGTATTCGGCTGCGGCTAAAATCAGGCTGCCTTCGTCGCTTTCCCGGAAGTAGGAATCGGCGATGGCCAATTTGGCCCGTTGGGCGTAAAAACTCTTGGGGAACGAGTCGATGATCTGGCGCATGTAGAGGCGCGCTTTTTCGGCGTCTTTCTTGAGGTACTTTTCCCCCTCTTTATAAAGGCTCTCATCCGATGAAGCCGTGGCGGGGGCGATTTCCGGTTTCTGAGTCTTGCATCCGATCGCCCCAAAGACGAGCGGAGCGGCGATCAACGCGGCGATGATTCTTTGATTCATAACGATTGTCCTTTTCGGGCCCGGCCTCTCCGGCGAGGGGCATACAGGTCCCTGATGTAGTCCCATTCTTCGGACAGCCCTTCAGCGAGCCCGGTCCGCGGCTGAAATCCGAGCTCCCGTTCGGCTTTGGAGATGTCGGCCGCGGTATGGAGAACGTCGCCTCTCTGGGCTTCGGCGAAACTCAGGCGGACCGGTTTGCGGCAGATTTTTTCCAATAAGGCGAAGATCCGGTCCAGGCGCTCGCGATGGCCGCCGCCGATGTTGTAAGTTTGGCCGGCCCGTCCGCGGGCGAGCGCGGCCAGATTGGCGGCCAGAATGTCTTCAACGTATGTGAAATCACGTGTTTGTTTCCCGTCGCCGAAGATGGTGATCTCGCGGTCTTCATGGATCGCCTTCAGGAACTTGTGAAAAGCCATGTCCGGACGCTGGCCGGGACCGTAAACGGTGAAAAACCGCAGCGAAACGGCCGGAACCCCGTAGCTCTTGTGATAGAGAAACGCCAGGTTCTCGGCGGCCAGCTTGCTGACGCCGTAAGGAGACAGGGGATGAAGGGGACTGTCTTCCCGGAACGGCATGTCCGGAGTCAGCCCATAAACCGAGGAGGAGGAAGCGTACACGAATTTGCGCAAAGGCACGTCTTTGGCCGCTTCAAGCAATTTTTGGGTCGCCCGGATGTTGTGGTGAATATAGACGTCGAAATTCCGGCCCCAGGAATCCCGAACGCCGGCTTGGGCGGCCAGATGAAAGACCGCGTCGACCCCCTTGAGAATCCGTTTGAGGGGAAGATCGTTGAGATCCTCCTGGATCCAGCGGAAGGCTTTTCGATCCAGGAGCGGGGCGAGGTTCCGCCGCTTGATCCGGCGGTCATAGAAATCCGTCAGACAATCGATGCCCGTCACGCGGCATCCGTCATCCAGCAGGCGCCGGCTGAGCCGCGAACCGATGAACCCGGCGGCGCCGGTAACGAGGATTTTCATGCCGTCTCAGCGCTCCGGGCGATTTCCTTCATCCGGGCCACGGCCTGGCGCGGATCGGGGTGGTTGAATACGGCGTTGCCGGCGACAAAGATCTGGGCGCCGTCCCTGATGAGCGAAGCCATATTCTCCAGATTGACGCCGCCGTCGATCTCGACGAGCGCGGAAATCCCGCGCTCGCCGATCATCCGGCGGAGGCGGCGGATTTTATCCCGGGAGCTTTCGATGAACCGCTGGTTCCCGGACCCGGGATCGACGCACATCAGCAGGATATAATCGAGATCGCCCAGGACCTCCGGAAGGACGGATAGTGGAGTCCCCGGGTTCAAAGCGACACCCGCTTTCCGGCCGGCCGTCCTGATCGCATCGAGATCGCGGTGCAGATGGTCGGTCGCTTCGGCGTGTATGGAAATACAGTCGGCTCCGGCATCGATGAACCAGGGGACGACCTGGCGGGGATTATCGACCATCAGATGAACATCGAGAGGGAGCCGGGTTTTAGCCTTAAGCCTGGCGACCAAGGCCGGGCCGAAGGTCAAATTGGGGACGAAATGGCCGTCCATCACATCGACATGGACCCAGTCCGCGCCTCCGGCCTCGGCGGCCGCGACGGCCTCTTCGATCCGGGTAAAATCAGAGGACAAAAGGGAAGGAGCGACGAGGATCATGTTACTTGCTCACCTCCAGGGCGATTTGATTCCGCTTCTGGACCTTGAAGCCGTGGACGGGGAACTGCTTGATCACGATGCCGGGTTCGAGCCCGGGATAGAATGACGGATGGATCTCGGCGATCTTGAAATCCAGGGCCCGAAGCTGGCGCAGGGCGGAATTGGCGTTCTTCTCGATGAGATCCGGCATAATGAAGTAAGGTTCCCAGGCCCCCTGACTGACGAGAAAATTGACCGCCGCTCCCCGGGCTACGGTGGTCTCGATGGGCGGGGATTGGGCGATGATCCGTCCGGCCGCGTATTGGGCTGAATGGATCTGGGAAACACGTCCCCGCCGCAGCCCGGCGTCTTTCAGGGATTGGGTGGCCCACTCCAGGCTCCGGCCCTCGAGTCTGGGGACGGAGACTTTCTCGCTGCCTTCGCTTAATGTGACCTGGACAGCCCGGTGGGACTTGACGCGGGATTGAGCGGGCGGCTCTTGGGCGATGACTCGTCCGCGTTCGAACCGGCTGTCATACTGGTAACCGCGGACGTTGAGCGTGTTCTTTTTTCGGGCGGCTTCACTGCGGGCTTCATTGAGCGTCTTGCCGACCAGGTCGGGCACGATGACCAATTCCCCTCGCAGGAGAAGACGGGACGATCCCACGGCGGCCGAAAAAAAGAGGACTAGATAGAGAAAAACATAAAGAAGACAGTCACTCAAATTCTTTTTGGTCATTCAGCGATCGTTCCAATGGTGCAAAATATCTATACCATAGAACTATAACGGTGTAAATCGCGACAAGGTTGCAGGGGGGCGCGGAGGGCGAGGGTGAAGACGCGCCTCTCAACACCGCTCCGCAAACGTGATAGAATCGAATCCCCGCATTCCAAGGAAGGAGTCGAAAGCGCCATGATTATTTCCGATTTTCGCAGCGATACGGTCACCAAGCCCACACCCGTCATGCGCAAAGCCATGGCCGAAGCCGAAGTCGGCGACGACGTCATCGGCTTTGATCCCACCGTCCAAAAGCTTGAAACCCTGGCCGCCGAGATAATGGGCAAGGAGGCCGGGCTTTATTGTCCGTCGGGCACGATGGGCAATTCCATCGCCGTCAAAGCCTGGACTCACGAACTGCAGGAGGTCATCGTCGAATCCCGCTCTCATATTTATAACCTTGAATCGACGCATATGACCTTCATTTCGCGGGTGACGCCGCGCCCCCTTCCCTCCCTGCGCGGGGCGATGGACCCGGCCGAAGTGGAGCGGTTCATTAAAAAGCCGAACGTCCACACTCCGCAAACCTCCTTGATCTGTATCGAAAACACTCACAACAATTGGGGCGGAGCGGTTGTTCCGTTGGAAAATTTCCGGGCGCTTCGAGCGGTCGCCGAACGGCATGGCCTCAAGACGCATATCGACGGCGCCCGTATCTTCAACGCCTCGACGGCTTCGGGTGTTCCCGTGCTCGAATATGCGAAAACGGCCGATTCGGTCATGTTTTGTCTGTCCAAAGGATTAGCGGCCCCGATCGGTTCGATGCTCGTCGGCCCCCGCGATTTCATCGATTATGGGCGCCGGGTCCGCAAGGCCCTGGGCGGCGGCATGCGACAGGTCGGCGTCATCGCCGCGGCCGGGCTTGTCGCCCTGACCGAAATGGTCGGCCGGCTGGGTCAGGATCATGCCCGGGCGAAACGGCTGGCGACGGCGATCTCGGTCCTGCCGGGGGTCAAGATCGACCCGGCCGAGGTCGAAACAAACATCATCATTTTTAGTTTTGAACATCCTAAACTCGCCGTTCCCGCTTTTCTGACCGCGCTCGAAGGGCGGGGGATCAGGGCCTTGGCGGCGCCCGGAGGGATCGGGATCCGCCTGGTGACGCACAAAGACGTCGACGACACCGATGTCGACAGAGCCATCGCCGCGTTTAGTGAGATCCTGGCTTACTGAACGGTCTCGTCCAACAGTTCGGCGATGTCGCGGACGCGGATATCGCCGCGCTCCTTGTCCTTCAGGGCGTCACGGAGCATTGTCTGACAGAAGGGACAGGCGGTGGCCACCGTGCCGGCGCCCGACCGAAGGACCGCGTCGGCGCGCAAGTGATTGATCCGAGTGCCCTGCGTCTCTTCCGTCCACATCAATCCGCCGCCCGCGCCGCAGCAGAAGCTGTGTTCACGGCACTCGTCAAGCTCTCGCGGAGGCTTTCCGTTGAGGGAGCTCAAGAGATCCCGGGGTTCGTCCAGAATCCCGTTGTGACGGCCGAGGTAGCAGGGGTCATGATACGTGAGATCCAACCCGGCCGGAGTGGCGATCTTCAAACGGCCCTCGGCGACAAGCCGGCGCAGGAAAGTGGAGTGGTGTTCGACGATCATGGACCGGAGTCCGGCCTTGCCCGCCTCGGAAAGATCCGGGATGCGGTCGATGAACTTCGGATATTCGTTCTTCAGCGTGTTGAAGCCGTGAGGACAGGCGGTAACGATCGACCGGACCCCATAGCGGGCGAAAAGGGCCAGATTTTCCAGGGCCAGGGCTTGGAATAGGTATTCGTTGCCGAGACGGCGGGCGGAGTCTCCGCAGCACTTCTCCTCGGCCCCCAATATCGCGAAATCGATGCCGGCTTTGCTCAGCAGCCCGGCCAGCGCCGCAGCCGTGGTTTGGCCTTCGGCGTCAAAAGACCCGGAGCAACCCACCCAGAAGAGGACTTCCGCGTGAGGATGCACCGCCAGCGTAGGGATGCCCCGGTGGGCGGCCCAGTCGCCGCGTTTGGCGAATCCTTGCCCCCAGGGATTGCTGTTCGCCTCCAGGTTGCGAAAAAAAACATTCAGTTCGGCGGGGAAGGCGCTTTCCATCAGCACCCGACTTTGCCGGGCGCCGACGATTTTGGGTATGTGCTCGATCTCGACGGGGCAAACGTGCATGCAGGCCCCGCACGTCGTGCAGGTCCAGATCTCGCCCTCGGCATGGATGCCGGGGACCAGGGCGGGGAGCGCTTCGCGGTCCCCGGCGCGGACGGCGTCCGCGTTTTCCAGGAGGTGGCGCTCCTGGTTGAACAGGATCATTTTCGGTGACAGCGGCTTCCCGCTGCGGAAAGCGGGGCAGGCGTCCTGACAGCGGCCGCACTCCATACAGGCCAAAGCGTCCAGGTTGTCCTTCCAGGTCCAGTCGACGGCCTTCTCCAGACCGAAAACTTCGGAGTTTTCGAGGTCGAGGGGGGGCAGGGAGCGGCCCGACTCGGGTTTCCGGAAAACCAGGTTGAGCGAGCCGGTGATCAGGTGCAGATATTTGGAATGGGGAACATAGGCGATGAAACCGAAGACGAACAGGATGTGAGCCCACCAGCCGATTTGGAAATGAGAAGCGACGGCGGAACCGGCCAGGCCCGAGGCGGAGATCGTCCGGGCCAAGGCCGAGCCCAGGAATGACCAGCGCGCCGTATCGGGATGGAGGGTGATGGCGAAGGCTTCGAAATAAAAATAGCTGAGGGTGACGAGAACGAGCGCGGCATAGATGATGGCCGAATCCAGGCGGGTCGTGGCGTAGGCGGCGGGGCGGACGAGGAAGCGGCGGGCGGCTAAAAAAATCACGGCGGCCAGGACGAGAATCCCGAAGAGATCAACCAGGAAAGAGAAAAACAAGCCGAAGCGGGAGGCCCCAAACAGAAAGAATCCGTCGAAGAAGCCTTCCAGGGTGTGATTGACGGTCATTGTGTCGAAAGTCAAGGCGCCGTAAAAAATAAAGACGTGCATGAATCCGGTAAAAACCCGTTCGTTTTTAAGCGTGCAACGCTGGAACAAAATCTTGGAAAAAGCCGTTCCGACGCGGACGGCCAAGCGGTCAAACCGGTTCTCCGGCCGGCCGGCCCGGACGAGCCGGTAACGGCGGTAGAGCGGCGTCAGGAAGGCGGCCGCCGTAGCCAGGAGCAGGACGGCAAAAAGGAGTTTTTCCGGCAGGGATAGCATCGGCAAGGCTCCTTAAAACTCGAAATTGAATCCGGCCCGGACCACACGCGGCGATTGAACCATGGTGGCAAAACGGAGCGGAAAATCGGGACCGGTCCACTCGTTTTCCCGGGTGGCCAGGTTTTGATTGAAAAGATTGAAGGCGTCGATCAGGAATCGACAAACTCCGGTCCCGAGGTGCAGGGATTTTTCCAGACGAAGGTCCACGGTCATATTGTATTCGTACCGGGCCACTCCCCGGGGATGGGCTTGAATAAAAAGCGGACCCTGGTTTAAGTCTTCAATGACGATTTTACGGGCGAACGGCTGTCCGTCATAATACTTGGCCACGAGTCCGAGGCGGGCGCCGAAAGGCAGGGGGGCGCTCAATCCGATCCGGGCCGTGTAGGCGCGGTCGAAGCGCATCCGGCCCCGGGCGTTGATGGTCGTGTTGGGGTCGTCGTAGAGGCTGCCGATCACCCCGTCGTCGTTTTCCCATTCCGAGTTTCCGGGGCTTGTTGTTCCGACGATATGCATGGCCGTGAGGGCCAGATAAAAAAGAAATCGCTCGTCCCAGGCCTTGACCAGGGTCAAATCCAGGCCTTCATAGGTCGAAAACCGGGAGTCCGGGTCCGGATTGGTCAACAGGAAGAAGTCCCGGCCCCAAGCCTCCTGGTTGCGATCGAAGATGGAAAAGGTCAAATCGTCCGTATCGCCGGGGATCTGATTATCTCCGATATCCTGGATGATTCTGGTCCGGTAATCCGCGTCCGTAACTCCGGTGTTTATCGTTTCGATGAGGTTCCGGGTCCGGCGGAGAAATCCGCTCAAAGTGAATCGCCAGCCGGAATCCCACTCCTGCACATAGGCGAGCCCGAACTCATTCACAAAGGGACGCCGGATTCCCGGATCAATCGCCGAAAAGGCGGGTCCTTCGCGGCGTAGAAGCGGACCTTTTTCGGAGGATTCAAAGGCTCCGTTTCCGTCGGCGTCCGTCCACTTGTAGATGAGGGAACCCGAAGCTTGAGGATCGCCCCAGGCGAGATAATTCAAAGGCAGAGTGAACCCATAGCGGGCGGCGGAAATTTTGAAGGCCGATGTCTTCCGTCGGGACAGCGGGAGCGTCAGTTCCAGCCGCGGTGCCAGGGTGAGCCAGCGGAGGGTTGATGTTCCGTTGCCGGCCGATGTCCAGTTGCCGTGGAGTCCGACCCGCAGCGCCGGTCCGAAGGAAAAAGAAATCGTATCCTGAATATAAATCCCGGCATCGAAGGCAGACGCCCGGGTCAAGAAGGGCCCTTGGAAAACAGCGATCTCGGCGGGCCGATGGCCCACGAAACGAAGCTGGAGGTTGGCGGGTACTTCCCGGGTCAGCGAGGCCGTCGAGAAACGCGTTTGGACGCCGTATTCCAAGCGATGGTCGGTTATCCAAAGGCGGGGGAAAAGTGATGTTCCGTCGTAGGCCAGAACGAGTTTGTTCCTGGAGCCGTTTTCCAATTGCAGGGGAGCCGAAGCGAACTCCTTTCCGAAAATGTCCGCCCGGGCCGGGCCGGTGACTCCGGGCTGCAGGGTATCCCTCCCATCGGCCATGGCCCAACTCAGTCCGAAGCGGCTGAATTGGCTCCCGCCCGGCTTCGTGTCATAAAGTACTTGGAGAATATTGGACAGCGTCGAGCGCTTCACCGTGGCCGCCCAGTCCGTGCCGTCGGCGGCGCCAAAGGCGTTATGGCCGACGGATTGCCCCGCCCAGACGACTTTTAAAAGTTTTTCTTGGAGCGGGATCTCGACGTTCAGAAAACCGCTGATGATCGAGGATTGGCTTTGGGTTTCGAATCCGGCTACCTTCCGGCCGATGGATTGGGTCGACCAAGAGGTGAAAAATGCCGGTCCTCCCTTGAAGAATGACCCGGAGAGATGGACATTGAGGTCCATCAATCGGTTGAACATGGAACTTTCAAAAAGATTCTCTTTGTTCAAGGCCGTCGTGATATTGTCGGAGGTTAAAGTCTTGTCGGAATAAAACGCCCAGGCGCCGCCATGGAAATCCGGCGTTCCCGATTTCGGAGTCATGGAGAGCTGTCCGCCGGGAGACAGACTCCGGGCCGAATGGACGGCGTTGCCGTGCCCCACGGAAGTGAGGCTGAAAACATCGGGCAGCCAGAGCGGCTGTCCGGACCAGACCGGATCCCCGACGTCCAAACCATTTAGCAGATAGACGTTTTGAGTCCAGGAAGTTCCGCCGCGGGCGCTCCACAGCGTGGGCAGGCCGCCCCACAGGCCGCCGACATCGATCCGGTTCGTCGTCGCCGAAAAGTCCTGGTTTTCGAGAAGCGAGCCGAGCGAGTTCCCGGACGGGAGCAGGGCCATCTGCTCGGCGGAAATCGTGGTTTGCGCATTCAGCGCCGAGAAATCGAAGACGCGCGCAGTGGACTCGTCCATCGCCCCCGCGGCGTCCGGAGAGAGGACGAGTTCCATAGCGATGTCCGATGCGTCGGCAACCGGCACACGGAGTTTCAAGGCGGCTCCCACACCGTCTTTCCCGGCCCGCACCGTATACGTTCCGGCGGGCAGGGAAAAAAAAACGAAATAGCCGGACGCGTCGCTGGACGTCTCGAGCTCGACGGCCGAAGTAAGGGACAGCATGATCGATGCACCGGCCACGGGATTATTCCGGGCGTCCAGAATGCGGCCCCAGATTTTTCCAGCCGGGGCAGCCCAAAGGGGGCCGGAAAAGAGAACGAAAAGGAGGATGAGAACCCCGGCGCAACGGGCCGGCCGGCGCTGGAAATCGTTCAGCAGGATTCTCCTCGGTTGGAAATTCGCCATATTTTTGATTTATTGCCCCGCCCCTGTCAAGGAGGGCTCGGGGTGGAAAGGGCCAAACACGTGCGTTTCCCCGGCGAGGAAACGCCCTCCGACTCCTCCTTCGCCCCCCTCCTCATCGGACGAAAAGGGAATCCGATGATGAGGGTCCGTGCCCGCTCAGTCGTCGACCCTATGCTAAAGAATAGGGTTACAAAGTCCGCGGATTTGGCCCTTTCCACCCCTCGCCCTTTTATAAAAATGAATAGCCAAACACGTGCTCTTGAAAAATAATCGGGAGTCCGATAATTTAAAGGCCTGGACTCTCAGGTTCGACCCGGAAACGAGGAGAATCATGGAAACGATTAAAAGGGATATCGCCGTCATCGGAGCCGGCCCGGGAGGTTATGTGGCCGCCCTGCGGGCCGCCCAACTGGGTAAATCCGTGGTCCTGTTCGAACGGGACCGCGTCGGCGGAACATGCATGAACTGGGGCTGCATTCCGACCAAAAGCCTTCTTCACCAGACCAAGGTCTTCCATGAACTGCGGAAGAACAAAGCCCTCCAAGGGCCCGTCGGCCAGGTCGTCTGCAATTGGGCCAAAGTCCAGGACGAAAAGCGAAAAGTCGTCGATCGTCTTGTCCGCGGCGTCGAATTCCTCCTCCTGCGAAACGGAATCGAACTCGTCCCCGGATCGGCCGCGCTTCTGGATGAGCGGCATATCCTGGCCCATCCGGCCGGAGAGGAAAAAACCTATGAAGCCGACCGCATCATTCTGGCTACGGGAAGCCGCTCGGCCGACCTGCCCTTCCTCAAAGCCGACGGCCGGGACGTCGTCACCAGTTTCGAAGCCCTGGCCTTCGAAAGTGTTCCCCAATCCCTTCTGGTCGTGGGCGCCGGCGCCATCGGCTTGGAGATGGGGACCATTTACAGCCGGATGGGAGCCGAGGTCACCGTCCTCGAAATCCTTCCCCGCATCCTCCCCGGGAGCGATCGGGACCTGGCCGCCCGTCTGGAATTGCTCCTCAAACGACAGGGCCTCAAGATTTTTACCCAGATGAAAATCGAACAGGGCGTCAAGCAGGAAAATGGTCCGCTCGTGCTTCGGGGAACGTGCCTCAAGAATCAAACGCCGTTCGAGTTCAAAGCCGAGCGCGTCCTCCTGGCGGCCGGACGTCGGGCCAATTCCGACAAGCTTTACGCCGGGACGCCGTTCGTCCCGGTCAATCGGCAGGGATTTATCCAAGTGGACGCGTCTCTCCAGACGTCCGTTCCGGGCCTCTACGCCATCGGCGACCTCATCGGAGGCAAGCTCCTGGCCCACAAAGCCTCCCACGAAGGCTTGATCGCGGCCGTCAACGCCGCCGGCGGAAAGGAAACCATGTCCTACGACGCCCTGCCCATGGCTGTGTTCACCGATCCCGAGTTCGCCTCGGTCGGCTTGACCGAGGAGGAGGCCCGCGTTCAAACGGACAAGGTCCAGGTCGGCCTGTTTTCTTTCCAGGCCAACGGCCGGGCCTTGACCATGGAGAGCGGCGAAGGCCAGGTCAAGATTGTGGCCGGGCCGGACGACCGCATCCTGGGCGCCCACATCCTCGGCCCCTGCGCCAGCGACCTTCTGGCCGAATTGACCCTGGCCATGTTCAAGGGGCTGAAAATCCAGGATGTGTCCTCGGCCATTCACATCCACCCGACGCTGTCCGAAGCGGTCATGGAAGCAGCCCTTAAGGTCAAGGGGCTGGCCCTCCACGCCGTCAATTGAAATCGCCGACTGAAGCTCCACGGGCTCACGCCCATGAAATCCCGCGAAGGGGATTGATATAATCCAAGCATTCCGATAAAGTTTATACGGCAGAGAAGGAATTCATGATCGCGCTTGTCGTCGTCTTCGCCGTCTTCGGGTTCGTGGGCGTCGTCATGCTTTTTATCAACACCGTCCTGGGCCCGCGAAAGACGAACCCGGTCAAGGAGACCCCCTTTGAGTGCGGCAGCCCTCCGCTCCAGAAGGACATCCGCCCTTTTCCAGTGAAATTCAGCCTGGTGGCCTTTTTGTTCCTCCTCTTCGACGTCGAGGCGGCTTTTTTTTTCCCCTGGGCGCTTGTTATCCGTTCGATCAAAGGGCCGGCTGTGGCCGCCCTTCTCATCTATTCCATCGTGTTGGTCGCCGGGTTGGTCTATGCCTGGAAGAAGGGCGCTTTGACCTGGGATTGAGCGCATGAGCGGAAACTTCGTCAATACCCGTTTCAATACGATGTTGGGCTGGGCCCGCAAGTTCAGCTTGTTCCATTACCCGTATGTAACGGCCTGTTGTGGGATGGAGTACATGTCCGCTGCCTGCGCCCATTTCGATATCGACCGTTTCGGCGCCGGATGGACCCGGTTCTCACCCCGGCAGTCCGACCTCCTCCTTGTTATGGGGACCATCCCTCAAAAGCTGGCACCCGTCCTCAAAACCGTTTATGATCAGATGACGGAACCCAAATGGGTCATCGCTTTCGGCGCCTGCACCGTTAGCGGAGGGATATACGACAATTACGCCGTCGTCCAGGGGATCGATCAGATCATCCCCGTGGATATCTATATCCCGGGCTGTCCGCCCCGGCCCGAAATGTTCCTGGACGGGCTTCTCAAGCTCCAGGAGAAGATTCAGAAACAGGATCAGGATTGGCGATGGAAGAAGCGAAAATCCTAGACGCGCTGAGGGCATCGTTTCCCGACGGGATTCTTTCCGCCGAGGTCTCTTTCGGGGATGCCGTCGCCGTCATCGGCCGGGACGCGCTCCCCGGCATTGTCGCCTTTCTGCGGGCCGAACCATTCCGGATGGGGATGCTGCTCGACCTGACCGCGGTGGACTACCCCGGACGTCCCCTGCGATTCGAGGTCGTTTATCATTTGATGTCCCTGGAGACGAACGCTCGGATCCGCCTCAAGGCCGGGCTTCCCGCCGCCGACCCGACAATCGCCTCGCTCTCCGGCGTATGGAAGAACGCCGCCTGGCTCGAGCGCGAAGTGTTCGATATGTTCGGCGTCCGGTTCGACGGCCATCCCGACCTCCGCCGTCTCCTGCTTTATGACGGCTTCGAGGGCCACCCTCTGCGCAAGGATTACCCCCTGCGCCAACGCCAGCCCCTCATCCCGCTCCGGAAAGCGGAACCGAAAAGATGATGACACGCCTCGAACGCCAGGCCCGGCCGGACAGCATGCTCCTCAACATGGGGCCGTCCCACCCGGCCATGCACGGTACGATCAGGGTTATGCTCGAGCTCGACGGCGAACGTATCCTGAACTCCGAGGTGGAGATCGGGTATCTCCATCGCGGTTTCGAAAAAACCTGCGAAAACAGGACTTATTTCAACCTGCTCATCTATACCGACAGGCTGAACTACGTCTCCCCCCTGATCAACAATCTCGGATTCGCGATGACTGTGGAAAAATTGGCCGGCCTGGAAGTTCCCGAGCGGGCCCAGATGATTCGTGTCCTGATGAGCGAGCTGTCCCGTGTTTCCGATCATCTGACCTGTCTGGCCGCCATGGCCATGGAAAGCGGTGCTTTCACGGTTTTTCTTTATAATATGAAGGCCCGTGAATTTCTCTGGGATGTCATCGAACGCGCCACGGGCGCCCGGATGACGACTTCCTACATCCGCGTCGGCGGCGTACGCGCCGACCTTCCCCGAGGTTTTGGGGACGATGCCCGGACCGCGGTCAGGGAAACCCGCCGGGTCCTCAAGGACGTCCGCGGACTTTTGGACAACAATCCCATTTTCCTGGCCCGAACCCGGGATGTGGCGGTCATGACTCCCGAGAACGCCGTGGCCTATGGCTGGACGGGCCCCTGCCTTCGTTCGACGGGAATCTCCTACGACGTCCGTAAAGCCAGGCCGTATCTTGTTTATGACCGTTTATCCTTCGACGTCCCGGTGGGGGAGCGGGGAGACAATTTCGACCGCTACAAAGTCCGTATGCTGGAAATGGAACAGAGTCTTCGACTCATCGAACAATGCGTCGATTGGCTGGAGGCGAACCCTTCGCCGGCGCCCGCGGCGGGGGAGACGATCGATCCCGCCGAAGCCATCCAGTCCGCCCGGCGGCGGAAGCCGGGTCGGACGATCGCCCTTTCACCCAATTTGGAGGGATCGGAAAAATGCGTTCATGACCGTCTTTACGCGCCGGCTCCGCGGTTCGTCCCGCCGCCGATGGAAGATGTTTATACGACCATGGAAGGACTGATCGGACACTTTCAATTCTTCATGAAAGGCCACGGCCTTTGCCCCCCCCAGGGCGAAGCGTATTGCTCGGTTGAAGGGGGAAACGGGGAACTGGGATTTTTTATCGTTTCCGATGGGACCGACCGGCCTTACCGGCTCCACCTCCGGGCGCCCTGTTTTCATCTGGTAGCCGCCCTGGAGGATCTCATCCGGGGCCGGCTCGTCGCCGACCTCATCCCCACGTTCGGGTCGATGAATATGATCGGGGGGGAGCTCGACCGATGAGTACGGTTCTTTCGTCGGGATTGAAGGATAGAATCGCGGCTTTGGCCGCCCGGTATCCGAGAAAACAAGCCGCCCTGCTTCCCGCTTTGCATTGGATTCAGGATGAAAACGGATTCATCGCCCCGGAGGCCGAGCGCGATCTTGCCGCCCTGCTGGAGATCAAGCCGATCCAGGTCCGCGAAGCGGTCGCGTTTTATACCATGTTCCACCGCCGGCCCATGGGGCGCTATCACGTCCAGGTCTGCGATAATCTGAGCTGCGATATTCGCGGCGGCGCGACCGTCTTGGCCCGGCTGCAGGAGCGGTTGGGCATCGGTCCGGGTGAAACGACGGCCGACGGCAAGTTTACCCTGACTACGGTCGAATGCCTGGGGGCATGCGAAAAAGCGCCCTGCCTCATGATCAATTTTGATTACCATGGAAACCTGGATCCCGACCGGGTCGACCGGCTTCTCGAGAGTTTGGAATAATAACCATGCCATCGCGTCTTCTGGATTTTGAACCCGGCGGCGGGCCGCGCGGCCTGGCCGCTTATCGGGAGCGAGGAGGCTATTCGGCCGCCCGGAAAGCCCTATCCTCCATGACGCCCGCCGATGTCCGTGAAGAGGTCAAGAAAGCGCGGCTTCGCGGTCGCGGCGGCGCCGGTTTTCCGGCCGGGATCAAATGGAGTTTCGTCCCCCAGGAAGAGGGCCGGCCGGTTTTCCTCTGCGTGAACGCCGATGAAGGCGAGCCGGGAACGTTCAAGGACAAGTACATCCTCGGCCATAATCCCCACCTCCTGCTCGAAGGGATCGTCATCGCCGGTTATGCCGTCGGCATCCATTCGGCCTATGTTTATATCCGCGGCGAGTACGAATTGATCGCCCGGCGGCTCGAGGACGCCATCGTCGAAGCAACGGCCTGCGGGTTCCTCGGCGCCGATATCCAGGGCACGGGCTTCGCTCTCGACGTGGCCGTCCATCGCGGCGCCGGCGCCTATGTCTGCGGCGAAGAAACGGCTCTCCTCGAATCCCTCGAAGGAAAGCGAGGCTGGCCTCGGCTCAAACCGCCCTTTCCCGCCGTGGTCGGGCTGTTTTCATCACCGACCGTCATCAACAATGTCGAGACCTTGGCCAACCTGCCTGGCCTCATCCGCGATGGGTCCGCGGCGTTCCTGGCCTTGGGTTGCCCCCAGGACGGGGGGACGCGGCTGTTCGGAGTGAGCGGTGCCGTGGTCAAACCGGGGCTGTTCGAGCTCCCCGTCGGCGCGTCTCTGCGCGAGATCGTCTTCCAACATGCCGGCGGCATGCTTCCAGGGAAAACGCTGAAAGCCGTCATTCCCGGCGGGTTGGCGTCACCGATTCTCAAGGCCGACGAGATCGACGTGGCCATGGATTTCGATTCTCTGGCCGCCGCCGGATCCATGCTCGGTTCGGCGGGAATCATCGTCATCGGCGACGATACGCCGATCCTCCGCGTCTTGGACAGAATCGTCAAATTCTATGCCCATGAATCGTGCGGCCAATGCACGCCCTGCCGGCTGGGCACGGCGTGGATGGCGAAACTCGTCCGGCGCCTGTCGGCCGGGGAAGGGCGCCAAGGCGATGTCACCGAACTCGAGCGCGTCGCTTCGATGATCCGGGGCCGGACGCTCTGCCCGCTCGGCGACGCGGCGGTCCTTCCCGTCCTGGCCGTTGTCTCGAAATTCCGAGATGAGCTCGAAACGTCCATCCCGCCGGAAAGCCGGAGAGCTTAGAATGGTTAGGCTTTGCATCGACGGTCGTCCGGTGGAAGCCCCCGAGGGAACCACCGTCCTCCAAGCGTCAAAGTCGGCCGGGATCCGGATCCCCCATTTCTGCCACCATCCGGCTTTCCCGCCCGAAGGAAGCTGCCGGATTTGTCTGGTCGCTATTGAAGGCCTGCCCAAGCTCGAGCTGGCTTGTTCGACCGTCGTCCGGGAGGGGATGAAAGTGACGACGGAATGCGATAACGTCCGGGCCGCCCGCCGGGCCGTCCTCGAATTCCTATTGGCCGAGCATCCCCTGGATTGCCCCATCTGCGACAAAGCCGGGGATTGCAAGCTTCAGGATTATAGCCGTGAACACGGCGTCACGGAAAACGCTTTCTCCGAAATAAAAGAGAAACGCGCCAAGCTCGTCCCCATCGGGGATAAGCTCCTTCTGGATCGGGAACGGTGCATTCTATGCTCGCGATGCGTCCGGTTTCTCACCCGCGTCACCGGAACCCGGGAACTGGGGATTTTCCGGCGCGGAATCATGGCCGAGGTCGATCTCTACGAAGGTGAACCCATCCGCAATAACTACTCCGGAAACCTCGCCGATGTCTGCCCGGTCGGAGCCATCACGGATGTTGAATTCCGGTTCAGGACGCGGCCCTGGTTTCTCCAGGAAAAGCCGACCCTGTGCCCGTTATGCAGCCGCGGCTGCAATCTGTGGGCGGATTATCATCCCGGTTTCCCGCGCCTCGCGGATTCGGCGGGGATCTTCCGGTTCCGGCCACGGCCCAACGAGGCCGTCAACGGGCACTGGATCTGCGATATCGGGCGCTATGGGGCCATGGCACTCGTCCGGAATCGGGTTCGGGAGATCCAATGGATCAACCGCGGTCCGCGCGGATTCCCAAATTGGGAGAAGGCATTGGCTTTTGGCGCGGCCGGGATCCACGAACTCCGGCAATCCGGCCGGATCGGACAGGCCGCTCTCCTCCTAAGCGCAAGGCTCACCGCGGAGGAGTTGTATCTGGCTAGGAAGATTTTCGTCGATGGGCTGGGATTCGTTCGCATCGCCTTCGCCGATCCGGCTGAAGGACCGGACGATGCGATTCTACTGCGCCGGGAAAGAGCTCCCAACGCCCGCGGGGCCCGAATGCTGGGCTTCGATACCAAGGCTGGGCTTTCCGCCGCCGTCTCCGGAGCCTCCACTCTCTGGATATTCGGCGCCGGCCCGGCCGGGCTTGTTTCTCTTCGAGACGCGCCCGGCCCTCTCCAACAGGCCGCTGGAGTGAAAATACTGATCGCCGCCCACCCGACCGGACTGGAGCCTCTCGTCGATGTCGTCCTGCCGGCAGCCTCGGTATTCGAAAAAGGAGGGACCTACGTCAACACAGACGGCCTGGTTCAGGCGTTCGAGCCCGTGCATCCTCCCTGCGGAGAGGCCCGCCCGGAGTGGAGGATTCTCCTCGATCTCGGCGCGGCCCTGAGGCTTCCGGGCGAAATATTTAAGGGACCGGCCGACCTCATTTCCGTCTCTCGCGCCTTGCGGATCGAGCATCCGGAATTCCTGGGAGAAGTCGGATGAGCGGATTTTTCATCATTCTCCTCAAGGTCGTATTGTCCCTCGCCTGGCTCATCGTCCTGACTCTTTATATGACCTGGGTCGAACGCAAGGAAAGCGCCGTCATCCAGGATCGCATCGGGGCCAACCGGGCCTCGATTTTCGGACTCCGGATGTTCGGGCTTTTCCAACCGATCGCCGATGCCATCAAGATGCTGTTTAAGGAAGACTTTATACCCCGGTTCGGCAATCGCTTCCTGCATACGCTGGCCCCGTTCCTGTCATTTTTTTTCGTCGCCGTCACGGTCTCCGCCGTTCCTTTCGGGGATACGATTCGACTGGGCGGTGCACCGGTCGCCCTCCAGGTCGTCGACCTGGACGTCGGGCTTCTGTTCGTTCTGGCCTTGTTGTCGTTGGGCGTCTACGGTGTTTTGCTCAGCGGCTGGGCTTCCAACAACCGGTACGCCCTTCTGGGAAGCGTGCGCGGGGCGGCCCAGCTTATCTCCTATGAGGCGGCTCTCGGGCTGTCCCTGGTCGGACTTGTTCTTGTTTTTCCCTCGCTTCGTCTTTCCGAGATCGTCCGGTTTCAAGGCGGGACCCTGTTCGGATTCCTGCCCCGCTGGGGGGTTTTCCTTCAGCCGCTCGGATTCATCGTCTTCTTTGTAGCCGCTTTGGCCGAAACAAAGCGTGTCCCCTTCGACATGCCCGAGGGAGAATCCGAGATCATCGGTTTCTTCGCCGAATACGGGGGCCTCAAATGGGGACTGTTCATGATGACGGATTTCATGGAGATCATCATCATCTCCTGCCTGATCGCCACCCTCTTTTTCGGCGGCTGGCAGGTGCCCTGGCTGGGAGCGGATGGCTTCCATTTTCCCTGGGGCGGGGGGTGGG
>CAZLAM010000068.1:0-57721 GCA_964557435.1 uncultured Eubacteriales bacterium | reverse complement strand
CGAATAATTTCATACATTCGCGGCGCAATATTCTAATTTATAAATTAGGATGCAAAGCGCCGCTCAGTATTAACCCTGGACATGCTCGGGGCTTTTCCAGCAAGTCCTACGGTTTTTGTAGGATATACCCCGGGCCTTGCCTGGCAAGCCCTATGGTTTTTATAGGGTTTAGCCCGCCCTCATTCGTTTCACGAATGAGGACTGCAAAGCGGGGAGTCGAATGGGTTTAATTCCACAAACTTATATCCCACACCCCTGATGCTGAGGATGTGCCGGGGCCTCGACGGGTCGTCCTCGATCTTCTTGCGGATATTGGCGATATGGCTGTCAACCGTCCGGAACGACACGGAGACATTGTCTTCCCCCCAGACGCCGTCCAGAAAATCGTCCCGCGTCAAGACCTGGCCCTTTCTTTCGACGAACAATTTAAGCATGTGGAACTCCAGGGGGGTCAAATCGAGCTTTTTTCCCTTTTTGGAGGCCTCGAACTTCTTGAAGTCCAGGTCGATCCCTCCGAAGCTGAAGACTCCCGCGTCGGAGGGTCTGTCTTCCGTCCGCCGGAAGAGGGCCTTCACCCGGGCCACGAGCTCGCGCAGGCTGAAAGGCTTGGTCATGTAGTCGTCGGCGCCCAGCTCAAGCCCCAGGACCTTGTCGATTTCCTTATCCTTCACCGTAAGCATGATGATCGGCGTCCGGTCTCCCCGCATCCTCAGCCTTTTGCAGACCTCGGTCCCGTCGAGGACCGGCAGCATGAGGTCGAGGATGATGAGGTCCGGCTTCTCGCGGCCGGCTGCCGCGAGCGCTTTTTCGCCGTTCTCGGCCGTGAAGACCTGATACCCAGCGGATTCGAGCTCGTCCGAAAGGCTCAGACGGATTCCCGGTTCGTCCTCGACGATAAGGATCTTTTTCGGCATGAGCCCTCCCCTCCAATCAGGATTTTATCGGGAAAATCATGGAAAATTTGCTTCCCAGGCCGAGCCGGCTCTCGACGAGAATTTTTCCCCCGTGGGCCTCGACGATGTGCTTGACCAGAGTCAGACCCAATCCCGTCCCTTTAACGGACTGATCGAGGGCGTTTCGCCCTTGGAAAAATTTCTCGAAGACCTTGCCGACCTCGTCCGGATGGATCCCCATTCCCTCGTCTTCCACCTCGAGGATAACGTTTTCCCCGCCGCTCGAGAGACCCACTCGGATCGCCTTCCCGGAAGGCGTGAATTTCGCGGCGTTGCTCAGGAGATTGGCCAACGCCCGGGACAGGGCGTCCGCGTCCGCCCGGAGAGTCGGGATGGCGCCCCTGATCTCGAGGCGAATATCCGGCCCTGCCGCTACCCTCTCCTTTTGGAAGCCCTGGACCTGCTCCGAGGCGATCCGGACGATATCCGTATCGGAGAAGACATATTCCTTTCTCCCCTCTTCGATCTTGGAGAAGTCCAGCAGGTTGTTCACCAGACGGGTCAGCTTGTCCGTATCCCGGGCGATGATCGAGAAGTACTGGTCCATTTTCCCCGCTTCGCGGACTTTCCCGTCGATGAGCCTTTCCATCAGGGCTTTGATCGAGGTCAGGGGCGTCTTGAATTCGTGGGAAACGGAGGAGACGAAATCCGACTTGAGCTTGAGGATCTCCATCTCACGGGCGATAGTGCGGACGATTAGGAAGGCTCCGAAGGCGAGGACAACGATGAGGGTTAGAATCGTCCAGAAATAAAAATTCCTCCGAAGGTCGAGGATTCCCAGGGCTTTCGCCGGGGCCTGAAAGAGCTCGATCTTCCAGGGGGGGAAATTGTCCTCGAAGTATTCCGTGACCAGCGGGAACGCCGTCGATATGGTTTGTTTTCCGAAGAGAGGACGCCCGGCGAGGTCGGCGAGGACGACTTCCACGCCTTCTTTCAATTGAGCGCTTCCGACGGCTTCGGGTAGAACACTCTCCAGCAGACGATCATTGTTAATCTGGACGCCGAACATCCCGGCCATCCCTCCCCCGCTCCGGTCCGGGATCCAGGCGGCCAGGAAGAGGAGATCCAAACCCTCAACGGTTCTCGAGAGGCGATAGGGATTCGGGCTGTACGCTCCGGGCCGGGACAGCTTTCCGGCAAGTTCCGGGACAGCCTCTTTTCTGAGGAGCCGGGCGGCCTCCCATTCCTTCATTCTATCCGATTGGAGTTTTTTCAGGTCCGCGTATTCTTTTCGATATTCCCGGGAGACTCCGGCTTCTTCTTCCCCTGCAAGCACAGCGTCGATCTTCTCCGCGACGATTGAGATATAGGTCTTGTACTGGTCTTCGCTGAGGGCCGACGGCTTCTTGAGCAGCTCCCGGTACGCGTCCAACGCGTGCCTGGCCGCGCCCCGGGAATCCCCGGACCGTTCACGGCATTCGACGGTCTGCAGCCTGGCCAGAATGCCCAGGGGAAGGCGGGACGATGTCAGGCAATCGGAATACTCGTTCACGATCCGGGCGTATATTCGGACCGCCTCGTCGTAATCGCCCGCTTTCTGGAGGCTGCGGGCCTGGCCGGTCAGCATCTCGGCCTGAAGGTTTCTGTCCGAGGCCGGCGTGGAGAGCTCCCGGTAGAGCGCGGCGGCCGCGCGAAAATTCCTGTCGACAAACTCAAAGGCTTCGGCCCTTCGGATCCTGGCGGCCAGCGAGGCGTCGCCGGCCTTCGAAGAATCGGCCGGTTTCTTGTCGGGCGGGAGCAGTAATAGCGGGAACGACGGCTCCTCATTCCTGTATAGAAGGACGGCCTGCCCGATGAGCGGATCGGCGGCGAACCGTTTTTCGGCCAGCTCGCGGATGGCGGCGTGATCCCTCCCGATAAACGTCGGGTCCCGGACCAATCCTTCGAGGACGCGGACGATCGCCTCGAAATTTGACTGGACATGGGCTTTAATGAGGCGGGCGGTCCGGCGGCCTTCATTCTCCTCCTGCTTAGCCAGCCTGAACCTCTCGTTCCGGATGGCCCGGACGCCGAAAACGCTGAGCGTCAACGCGGGCAGAAAGATGGTCAGCAAGAAGATAATGATCAGCTTCTTCTGTTTTCTGAGGGCGATCCCGAGGTTCTCGAGCATTCGGCACCCCAACGGATCGGACGGGGTTAAGCATATCCCCTTCTTCCCGATTGAACGTTAAGGGAGTATGAAGATTATGTCAAGTGTTGGAACAGAGGCGCGGCCGGTGATAAGATAATTTACAACCTTGCCCCGGCTCGTGCGTTTAAGTGAGTGAGGGCACAGAAAAAGCCCCAATGACTACATGGCGGACGGACGAAGAACTCATGCTCAGGTACCGTGACGGAGACGCGGCAGCTTTCGAAACGCTTTACCGGCGCTACGAGAAGCCCCTTTTCGACTTCATCTATCGCCTGGTCCCGGATTCGACCGACACCGAAAGCCTGTTCCAGGAGACGTTTTTCCGGGTCGTGCGCGCGAAGAGAAAATATCGGGCGACGGCGCAGTTCAAGACATGGCTCTTTCAGATCGCCGTCAATCTCTGCCGGGACAGGACGAGGCGGATGAAACACCGATCTCATCTCTCGCTTAACTCGCCGCTCACGGCTAAGGATGGTTGTCGCGCCGAGCTTCAGGATCTCGTTTCCGATTCGTCTGCGGCCGTCGATAGGTCCGTCGAGGCCGGCGAGCTAGAAGCGGCTGTCAAGGGGGCCGTTGGGGCTCTGCCGGAGGACGAGCGCCTTGTCGTTGTCATGAAAGAATACCAGGGGCTGAAATACTCTGAGATCGCCGAGATCACGAACCGGCCGATAGGGACCCTAAAATCCATCAATCACCGGGCCCATGAGCGACTCAGAAACACCCTTGCCCCATACCTGGGAGAATAAACGATGGAATGCGAAGAAATCCGGAAGCGACTTAAAGCTTTCTTCGATGACGAAGTCGAGGAGGCAGAAAGAACGACAATCCAGGGCCATTTGGGGCATTGCCCGGATTGCTCCGGCGTCGTCCGGCAGTTGAAACAACTGTCAGGCGTGCTGCAGACTTGGAAGACCGAAGAACCCCCTGGGGATTTGTACCAACGCCTGAAAGTCGGATTGGAGTCCCGCGAGTCGTGGCGGAGGAAGGTGTTGATGCCCGCCTTTGCAGGGAAAGCCGCCTTGCGGTTCGCCGAAGTCGCCGCGGTCGTCTTCATTACCCTTGCGGTCAGCCGCCATTTCCAGAAGCCCGCGCCGGTGCGTCCGGACGCCGACCTCGCTACCATCAATTTTTACATGACGGAACACCAAGAGGCCGTTCTGCAGACTGCGTCTTTGGAGCCCGCCGAGCGGCCAGCTGCCCGGTTGAGCCTGAGCCGCGACGACGTCATGTATTACGAATTCATCGACGATTATCGCCGGGTTTCACGCCCCGGCGTGATCTTGAGGGGGCCCTCATCGAGCCGGGACGCCGAAGCGGCTGCCCCGGCCTCCGATATCTCGAGTGCCAGAGCCCTTTCGCTGCCTCAGGCCCAAAAGGCTGTGAGTTTCGACCCCGTGGCGCCCTCCCGGATCCATCCCGGCTATATCCTCGACACCATCACCAAGGTCGCCGGACGCGAGAGCCTTCATCTTTTATACACGAACGGGATCGATACCTTTTCCGTATTCGAGCAGCCCCTCGGTGGAAAGCAGGGCCTGGCCGCGCAGGACTTCAGGGAGTACGCCGTTTACAGGAGCTCTACACCGGCTGAAAGCGCGGGGAATCAGGCGGGAACGACCATCCTGGCCTGGAAAAACACATATGTCTCTTTTGTTTTGATCGGCCGGGCGGATATGTCCCGCTTAATGGAAATCGCCCAGGCTTTTTCGGACGCGAGAAAAGGTGTTAGCAAATTCGACGAATGATCCCCGGCAGGGAGGTCATCCGACCGAATTCTGAATAAATCCGACTTCAGGGGAGGAGAGGACTATGAAAAAAAAGGGAGTGGTCTTTATCGCCGTGGGCTTAGGCTTGGTTCTTATGTGGCAATTCGGCCCGATAAGCGCCTGGCCGATACCCCCAGCGCCGGCCGGGCAATCCGTGGAGGTGAATAGCCTTGTGGAGAGGCAATTTGCCGAAGCGGTCTTGCTCCTCAAGCGGGAGAATTTCTCCGAAGCGATCGTTGCCTACGAAAAAGTCATTCGGCTGCTTCCCGAGAGCCCGATCGCCCAGGATGCCCGATATTGGATCGGGCAGACCTACTTCCGGATGGGTAAGTACGACGAGGCGATGTCCGTCTTCAAAAAGCTCCTCAAAGAATTCCCGAAAAGCTCGATCGTTCCCGTCGCGCAGCTGATGGTCGCCCGTGTCGAACAGGAAAAGGAGGCGAAGAAGACGGAATTAAATAGAGAGGTAGCGCTAGATAAGAGCGTAATCGTCGACCCGAAAACGGCGGTGGAGTTTAAAAGAATCCATGTCTTGACGGGCAAAAGTGACATCATTGAGGGCGTCGTAGACAGTCTTTCGCCCAACGGCAAATTTCTCCTCAATGATATGACCATCATCCCCCTGGATGGCACGGAGCCGTTTGCGCTGGATACGAAACAAGGGCTTCGCGGGACATGGTCGCCGGATGGGAAAATGGCCGCGTACTATGCGGAGAATGCCATTTGGCTTGTGCCCGTATCTCCAGAGAGCGGACGCCCGTCGGGGCCTGTAAAAAAATTGTTGGACGGAAAATACAAGTATCAATATCCTGTGAGCTGGTCGCCCGATTCGGCGAAGATGGCTATTCACGGAACAGACGATAAGACAGGCGGAGACCTCTGGATATTCTCCATTAAAGACGGCACGTTGACCCAGCTCACGGCCGACCCCGGCTTCGAGTCAAATGCCTGCTGGTCACCCGACGGCAAGACACTCGCGTATATGACGAGAGAAGCAACACAAGAGATCCGATTAGTGTTCGCCGGGGGAGGCGAGTCAGAGAAGATTATCGGGATGGAATACGGCAGACTCCATTCCTGGTCACCCAACGGGACGTGGCTTGCCTACGATGATCGACTGAGCTTGCATCTCTACCGACTGGCTGATAAACGCGTGCTTGCTATCGATTCCCCTGATGATGTAGGACGATTCTTCTCCTGGTCCAGAGATGGGGAAAAAATGCTCTTTTACCGGCCGTCGTATGACTGGAGGAGCACTCTAAGAATTGCCTCGATCTTTGGAGGACCCTCTTTCCAATTGGCCAGAAACTCCGAGCTTTGGCCCTACCGACAATTCTGGACTGATGATAGCGATAGGATCGTCACCTTGAGAGCCGGGGATTCTCAGTTCGTGATCGTTCCACTCTCGGGAGGGGAGCCCATCCCTATCAAAGTAAACGTTATGGGTGATAACAACCTCAAACCTCTCTCTTTGTCCCCCGACCGGACCCGGCTCCTCTGCTCCATCGATTTGGCAAACGAGCATGAGAACCTCTACACGGTTCCTATCTCATTGAAGGAAGCAAGCGTTACGGGTCCTCCCGTATTGATCTTTAGGGATTGGGACAGGCGTCAAACGAGTCTTCAAGCTTCATGGTCACCCGACGGCAGAAATATCGCCTTAAGGCATGCAGGAGATATTTGGGTGACCTCTTCCCTAGAGGAAAAGCCGGTCCAGATCACGAAGACTTCTGGGAAAGCCGGGGGGAGCCCTCAGTGGTCGCCACGAGGAGACAAGATCGCATTCGCCTCGAGCGCGAGGCTGATGGTCGTTTCGGTATCCGGTGGCGAGCCGACGACACTTTTGAACCGTTTTGAGACCTGGTGTTGGGCTCCGGACGGAAAAAGTCTGACCGTCATCTCCGACAAAAAAATGTCGAACATTCTGCTGAACGGGGGCAAGGCCAGAGAGATCCTCGATCTTGAAGGCAAAGGATTCACGGGGCGGTTTTGGGAGCTCACGTGGCTTCCGGACGGGAAACGCGTTGCTTTTTTGGGAGAGAAAGTCAAGAGCAAAGGAAACTCTACGCAGATCTATCTCGCCTCGCCAGAAACGGGAGAGATCACCGAGCTCGCAGCCGATGACAAGAGCTGGAAAGACGGGTTTTTCCTGTCTCCGGACGGGAAGTGGATCTCCTATTACACGGACGAATTCATCAAGACCCGCCCCAGCGGGACGATCTGGGAGGTCAAGGTGGAGGACCTCATCAAGGGGAAAAAATAAGCGTTTCTTTTTTGCCCGCGGCGCCTACTTTTTCACCTTGTCCGCGGGCAGGAAATTCTCCATGACCCAGACTTCATTCTGCATGCGGCCCGTGCCCGGGGATTGGAACGCGATGGACCGGCCGTCCGGGCTGACGCTGAGGAAGCGCACCCATAGCAAGCCCAGGTCGGTTCTCTCGACATCCTTGCCATCCAAGGAGATACGGTCAAGGTCCCAAATATTGCCCTTCGGATCGCGCAGCTTGGGCAAATAGATATAACGGCCGTCGGCGCTCCAGGCCGGCGACATAAGATGGTCGTTTTGCTCGAAGCTGTGGATTACTCGGGGCTCGCCGCCCGACGCCGGCATGATCCTGAGGACCTTCTTGCCCTGCTCGTTGATAAAAGCCAGCCATTTCCCATCCGGCGAAATGGCGATGAAGCACGCGTCGTCGGGCGATCCGGGGAGCCGCTCGTTCTTCCCCGTTTCAAGATCGTAGGTGTATATGTATCGTTTCTCGTCGGACCTGAGGCCGGCGGTATAGAAAAAGCTCTTGCCGTCCGTCGCCCAAACGGGGGCGGCGCGCAGAGTCAGGCTTTTATCCACGTGGGGATCGATCGTCGTGGCCTCTCCGGTCTGAATATCGACCTTATAGATCACTCGGCGTCCTTCCTTATCACTGCCAAGGATACTGAGCGTCCGACCGTCAGGGGGGATCCAACTGGGGAAGATGATCCCCGGCAATCTGAGATGCAGCTCGCGAACCCGGCCCGTATCCTGGGAGTAGATACTGACGATCCTCCCCCTACCCCTGGGAGTGGAAAGATAGGCGATCAGCTTGCCATCCGGCGAGTAGTCAGGGACCTGGTTTTGCCCTTGGTAAGGCAGCGCAAGCTTCTTGGCTGGGCCCCTGACCTTCCCCGTATCGGGGTCCACCTCGACGATATAGACGTCGCTCTCGCTGCCCCCGAGTCCATAATAGAGATCACCACGGGGGGTGAACCCCAGTGGAGTGATGATCCCGACGCCGGACTTAATCAGCTGCGGTCCCTCTTGTGGCCTACCGTCCGACAGGGGCAGGAGATACAGGTCGTGGGTTCCCGTCCTGTCGCTCGTGAAGAGAAGGCCGCGGCCGTCGGGTGTCCAAGCGACCACCTCCTCGTATCCCGGATGCTCGACCAACCGGCTCTCCCTTCCGCTGTCCATCGCGATGAGGAAGATATCCCGGTCCCCGGCCTCTTCGTCCGTCCGGGGTGCGTCGTAGACGATGAATCGTCCGTCCGGGGAGAAGGCGAATCCCTGAGGAAGTGAGGAGGACGCGAGCAGTGTTCTGAAATGCCCTTCGATCATCTCGACCGAGCCATCCTCGACGGATATCAGTCCGGCCCGGGTCTCTCTGCCTTGAGTGGGGGTGGCCTCGAGGAAAATAGCCGCTAGGACACGTCGCCCGTCGGGTGACCAATCGAAGGCTTGGGCCCAGTCATACTGGCTCTTGTTCCGATGGATCGTCCGGATCGAGGAATCCTTGAGATCGAGGACGCGCAGCTCCAGGATATCGTCCTTGCAGTACCATTGATAAGCGAGCCGCCGCCCGTCGCGGGACCATTTCGAAAACATGGCGAATTCAGACCACGGTTGCCGGGCGCTCTTGTCCGTCGTCAGCCGGCGGTTGGAGCCGGTGGCGAGCTCCCTTATCGCCAAGTCGCCCGTCTCCATGTCGACAAAAGAAAGGAACCGGCCGTCGGGAGAGATGCTCCCCTCGGTGTCCGCTTCAGGCCCGGCCCAAACCTGGCGGAGGCTGAATTCGGCCACTCCCGTCTTCATGAGCGCCCGGGACCTCGAAAGAAGAGTCAGCTTTTCCCTGGCCGCCCGGACCGCTTCCGACTGTTCCGGGTAGTTGTCGACAACCTTCTGAAAGGCCTTTTGGGCCTCTTCCAAGCCCAATTTCTCGTAACAGAGGCCGATGTGGAGCTGGGCCTTTGCTGCTATGACGCGGCTGTCGCCGTATTTGGCGACGATCTGTTTATAGAGATCGATCGCAGCCTGAAGGTTGCCGTCGACCTCCTCCTTTTCGATGGCCGCCCGGAGCAGCACGCCGGGGTCCTCAGCCTGCCGGGCGGTCGCGGAAACGGATGCCAGCGCCCCTAGGACCGCGATCAGAAAAACGACCGCTATCGATTTCACCATGCTGATCTTCATCGGGCCTTACCTCCTGCCCTCATCATAATGGCCCGATATCGAGGTCGTATCGAGGTTGTGTCCAGAGTCTGTCAAGATTGCTCGCCCTCGAAACGGTAACCCATACCGCGCACGCTGCAGATGTAGCGCGGTCTGGCCGGCTTCGGCTCGATCTTTTTCCGCAGGTTGAGGATGTGGGTGTCCACTACCCTGTCGGTGATGATGGTTTCCGGCCCCCATGCGGTGTCGATCAACTGGCGCCGGCTCAGCACCCGGCCCCGCTGGCGCACGAAAGCCGCCAATAGCCGGAATTCCAGGGCGCTTGTGTTTATGGGCACACCTCTGCGGCGGACTTCGCCGCGGTCGAAATCGATCTCGCAGTCTCCAAACCGATAGATGCCGGCGGATTCGTCCGTCGCTCTGCGGAGCACGGCCTGGATCCGGGCGCGCAGCTCTCTCGGGCTGAACGGCTTGGTGACATAGTCGTCGGCTCCGAGCTCCAGGCCGAGGATCTTCTCCGCTTCATGGGTCTTGGCCGTCAGCATGATGATCGGCGTCCTGAGGCCTGCCTGCCGCAGCTCCCGGCAGACCTCGAAGCCATCCTTTCGCGGCAGCATGAGGTCGAGGATGATCAGGTCCCAGCCGCTCTTTCGGCCGCGGCGTACGGCCTCATCGCCGTCGCCGACTGTTTCGACCTGGTGGCCGTGACGGGAGAGGTCTTCTTTGAGCCCGAGGGCGATGTCCCGGTCATCCTCGACGATCAGAATCTTCGGCATATTTTATTCTCCTGAGGGCAGCAGGATGGAGAAGGTGCTGCCCTTGCCGGGCTCGCTCTCGATGAGGACTTTGCCGTCGTGAGCGTCCACGATATGTTTGACCATGGCCAGCCCGATGCCCGTCCCTTTGACGCCACTCGCCTTGGCGTTGGAACCGCGAACGAATTTGCGGAGTATCTGCTTCCTTTCCGACGGCAAAATGCCGGCTCCCCGGTCCCGAACCCGGATCGATACCTCGTTTCCGGCTTCCACCTCGACATGGACGACAGCGCTTTCGCCGGAGTACTTGACCGCGTTGTCCAGGAGGTTCCAGAGGGCCTGGACGAGTGCTTCCCGGTCGGCTTTCACCATGGGGCCTTCGTTCGGAACGGCGCATTCCATCACCAGATCGGCGGGACCTGTCTCCTGCTTGAACTCTTCCACCGTAGCCTTGACCAGCCGGCCTGCGTCCAACCGTTCGAACCGATAGGGCCGGGCGCCGGCTTCCATGCGGCCGAAGTCGAGCAGCGATTCGACCAGCCGGGAAAGCCGCCGGGTGGCCCGATCCTGGGCGCCGTAAAATGCCCGGCGCTTCTCCGCCGGTAGGTTTTCTTCCTCAACCAGCATTTCGGTGAACTGCCGCATCGATGTGAGGGGGGTCCTGAACTCGTGTGAGACGGCGGAGACGAAGTCCGACTGGAGCCGCGCGGCCGCCAGTTCCCGGGAGACGGCCCGGCCGATGAGATAACTTGCGGCGATGACAAGAAGAGCCAGCATTCCCAGGCCCATCATCATCAGCCGTCGTCGCTGAGCGAACTGGATGAGGACCGCCTCGGGGTCGGCGTTGACGAGAGTGAAGTCCCAGGGCAGGCCGGTGACGGAAGCGAGCCGAGAAGTGGTGGGCACACCGGTCGCCGGTTCTTTTCCGTAAACCAGAGCATTTTCCGAATCGCGAATGCCGACGAGAACCCCGCTAAAATCGGGACCTCGGAGGAGCGGATCGAACCATCGACTCCGCTGATAGGCGGGGCCAGCGGCGACGGCCGCCAGCCCTTCATTTGACTGTCGCCAAAGAAGGGCGACCGAAATGCCGTGAAGGCGAAACAACCTGCGTCCGGCGGAACCGCGTTCTGTTTCGGCGGCGGCCTGGCGATTCTCCCAAAGCCAGATAATAACATCCGCCAGGGCTTGCTGTACGGCGTCGGATCCCGGCTCCTGGCTGAGCCAATGCGCTGCCTGGTCGCGGTAATAGAGATATGACGCCCGGTCGAGGCGCCAGCGCCTGCCCGCTAAATCGTCATGGAGGCGTTGAGCGTTCTTTTGTAGCTCCGACCGGCGATCAAGTTCCTCCAGCAGGGCACAACGGGCGCGGCGTGCCGCCAGGTCCGCCGGCACTCCCGAGAGCGAGGATCCGTGATCAGAGGACACGGCCATTTCAGCATAGATATCGAGGGCGGACTCGAGGTTACCCGCCTTTCTGAAGTTCCGCGCCAACCGGAGCTGAGCGCTAGCCCGGATGACAGGATCTCCGGATTTGGAGAAGGGGAGGAGGTCCCTGATGGCGCGGCTGAAGTCTTGATTGATAAACTCAGATCTTTCAGCTTCGGCAAAAAGGCGGGCTGACGTTTCTCGCCCGGGAGTGATCACCGGATAGTATAGTAAACCGTTCTCAGGCCAGACGCGGAAATCCGGAGAGCCCAAGGGGCCGGCAAATACCAGAACAACATCATCTTCCGGCGGACGGGAATCCACATTGGGGAGGTCGGCCAGTTTGCGTTCCTCTTCCGAGAGCACCTGCTCCAATGAAGCGGTCAGGCGATCTGCGGCGGCCTCCCGTCGCTCTCTCAATTGCTGCGATTCGAGCGCCCGATCCTGCTTGATGAGACGGACGCCCATCCAGACCAGCGCAGCGACCGACACCGCCGCGACGCCCAGGAAGAGGATCGCCGTGCCGAGAGAAGGGTGCTTTCGGAACCGGGCTGCAGCCATGATCATCCCGTCCTGTCCTTAATTTACCCTGATAAGTGCGATTATTCAATCGAGATCGTGTCAAGAGGATGTCAAGATTTCGTCAAAATGCCGCTCTGCCGATGAGATTCCTTAGCATTTGGCGCGTCTCTTCTATCGAAGGAGCGGTTTATCGTTTCCGCGTGATTTCACTTTCATACGTTCGCGGCGCGAAACCCCGATTTTTAAATCGGGGTACATAGCCCCGCTCAGTATTAACCCTGGATATCCCCCGGGCTTCAGCCCGGGGAGTCGAATGGGTTTAATTGTAACAAATCGCCTACTTTTTCGCCTTGTCCGTGGGCAGAAAATTCTCCATGACCCAGACTTGTGATTGTTCAGGGTTCAGGCCCATGGATGAAAAGGCGACGTGCCGGCCGTCGGGATGGACACTGAAATGACGGAATCGAGCCATCGAGAGGTTGATTTTTTGTGCTTCTCCTCCATCTGCGGAGACACGATAAAGATCCCACATAACTCCTGGGGATTTCTGAATCTGGGAGAAGTAAATATAGCGCCCGTCGGCACTCCAGGCTGGCGTTAAAATTGGGTTTTCCGGATGTTCGAAGCTGTATATTTCTCGAGGCTCTCCGCCCGCCGTCGGCATTATTCTTAACATTCTTTTTCCCATTCTATTCATGAGGACCAGCCATTTTCCATCCGGGGAGATATCGATGTCATGCGCATTAGAAGGGGAACCGGAAAGCCGCTCTTCCCGTCCTGTTTCAAAATTGTGAACAAAAACAGAAACTGATTTTCCGGCCCGATCGCCGGTCGAATAGAACATCGCCTTCCCGTCCTTGGACCATCGGTGTGAGAATATCTCCGTTCCTTTATTGATCAGTACAATCGGGACAACGGCGCTTGTTTGCACATCGACTCGATAGATCCCGACGCGGCTTTCCCGATCGACGCCCTCAACGGAAAGAGCGCGGCCGTCGGGCGCCCAGCGGGGGTAGCCAAACTTCCTCAGATCGGGCTTCAGATCGTGAGTTCGGCCGGTTTCCCGAGAGAGAATGCCCAGGACCTGACCGGACTGATTATTGGCGGGTATACCCGGGCTGGAAATGTAGGCCAAGAGCTTCCCGTCCGATGAATAATCCGGGTACGCGTTGTGCCCCTCGGATGCCAAGACGGCCTTTTGGGCCGGACTCAAGATCGTTCTCGTTTGAGGATCAATCCCGACCTCGTACACATCGGTAGCGCCGCCCTGGAGACCGTAAAATAATTCCCCGCGGGAAGTGATTCCCATCGGTTCGATCGGGCCGACACCGGATTTGACCAACTGGGGGCTTCCCTGAGGCTTGCCTCCGGCGAGGCGAAGGAACCACACATCCTGCGTCCCTGTCCGGTCGCTGCTGAACAGAAGCCCCTCGCCGCCCGGCGTCCAACCGATGACCCTGTCGTTGGCGGGATGCTCGATCAATGGAATTTCCGAGCTTCCGTCGGTTGAGAGCAGGAAAATGTCCTGCTTTTCATTCCCCTTGTCTTCCTGCAGATTCTCATAGGCGATATATTTCCCGTCCGGCGAGAATACGAATCCCCAGGGGCCGGGATTCGTTGAATGGAGTTTCAGGGCTTTCACCGAACCATCGGCAACGGAAATCAGACCGACCCGATCAAAGCTTTCTATCAATGTCTCCGCCCTGTAAAAACCCGCCAAGATGTTCTTTCCGTCGGGAGACCAGTCAAACGGTTGAACATAGTCCTCTTTGTTTTGAGGCCGAAATAGAAGACGCGAATTTGAATTCTCGATATCCATGACGCGCAGCTCATAGATCTCGTCCTTGTTGTACCATTGATAAACGATCCGGCGGCTGTCGGGGGACCATTCCGAAAACAAGGCAAATTCCGGGGACTGCGTCCAGGAACCCTTGTTCGTCAGGCGCCGGTTCGTTCCTGAGGCGAGCTCACGGATGGCTAAATCACCCGTTTCCCAATCGGTAACGGAGAGATACCGGCCGTCGGGAGAGACGGCTCCCAGGATATCGACTCCGGGCCCCGACCAAACCTGGCGCAGGCCGAATTCGGCGGCTCCTGTTTTCAGGACAGCGCGGGACCTGAGGAGAAGGGAGAGTTTTTCCTTGGCCTCCCTGACCGCTTCCGACTGCTCAGGGTAATTGTCGATCACCTTCTGGAAGGCCTTTTCCGCTTCTTTCGTTCCCAGTTTCTCGTGGCACAATCCGATATGGAGCTGGCCCTTGGCGGCGATTCCGCGGTTATCCGGGAACCGCTTCAGGAGGTCCAGGTAGATCCCAATGGCTTTCGAAAGGTCTCCGCCACTTCTTCCTCGTAGAGGCCCGACTTGTAGAGCTGCTCGGCACCCTGTTGGCCGGCGCCCGAAAGGGCCAAGGCTAAAATCGCGGCGATAGCGGCGAATACGATCGATCTTGTTTTCATGGTTCGTGCCTCCTCATGGATTATCTCCATGGGGAATATATGCCCTCGCCGTGTCGCGCGCTTGATGCTTTGGCGACCCTTCCATGAAGATTGCGTGAACACCGGTCAGCCCGTGAACTTATATCCGATGCCCCTGACGCCCAAAATGTATTTCGGCTCCTGGGGGTCGTCCTCGAATTTTTTTCGGAGAAGGGAAATGTGCTTGTCGACGGTCCGGGCATCGACATAGACGTCCTTGCCCCAGACTCCGTCCAGGACTTCATTCCGATGGACCACGCGCCCCTTGTTCTGAACGAGAAAACGAAGCAGGGCGAACTCGAGCGCGGTCAGGGGGACCGGCCGGCCTTTTTTTCTGGCCTCGTACTTGACGAAATCGAGCTCGATGTCGTCGAACCGGTAGAAATCGACACCCCGGTCGAGAGCACTCCCCCGCCGGAGAATGGCCTTGATCCGGGCCAGAAGCTCCCGCGGGCTGAACGGCTTGGTGACATAGTCGTCGGCCCCCAATTCCAGCCCAAGGACCTTATCGATCTCTTGGCTCTTGGCGGTCAACATGAGGATCGGCGTCATGACCCGGCCCTGGCGCAGCCGCTTGCAGACCTCGAACCCGTCCATCCCCGGCAGCATGATGTCGAGGACAATGAGGTCGAAGGAATGCTCAACCGCCATGGACAGGCCTTCGAGGCCGTCCCTCGCGCACGAGACCTCGTATCCTTCGAGCTTGAGGTTATCCTCGAGCGGCATGAGGATGCTCTCCTCATCTTCGATGATCAGGATTTTTGTCATGCCGGCCCCCCTTTGCCTTGCGGAAGCGGCAGCCGGATTGAAAACAGGCTGCCCTTTCCGGGTTCGCTTTCGACATGGACTTTCCCGCGGTGGGCTTCGACGATTTCCTTGACCAGCGTCAATCCCAGTCCGCTCCCCTTAACCGTCCGGGTTAATTCTTCGCCCCCCCGATAGAAGCGCTCGAAAACCCTGGGGATGTCTTCTTTTTTTATGCCGACGCCGAAGTCCTGCACGGCGATCACCAGGGCTTGTTCCTCCACGGACGCGCGGACCGATACTCTCCGCGAATCGCCGGAATACTTGATGGCATTATCGATCAGGTTGGTCACGGCTTGCGACAGGGCCGTTCGGTCCGCCGCGAGGAGAGGAAACGCTCCTTCGACCTTCAGCCCGATGTCAAAACCTTCATGACGCACCCGCTCTTGAATGGAAGCGACAACCTCGGTCAACAGGACGGCAATATCCGTACACTCGAACTTGAATTCCGCCCGGCCCTCCTCAATCTTGGCCAAGCTGAGGATGTTGTCCGTGAGCAGAGTCAGCCGCTCGCTCTGCTCGAGCAGAACATCGTAATACTTTTGACGGCGCTCCTCGGAGGGCACGCGGCCCGTTTGGAGCATCTCGGCAAGCTGCCGGATCGAGGTCAAGGGGCTCTTGAACTCATGGGAGACCGTCGAGACGAAATCCGACTTCATCCGGGCCAGCTCCAGCTCGTGAGACACGGCACGGGTTGTCAGGACCAGCCCGAAGGCGAGGATGCCGGCGATGAGCAGAAAGACAAAGGAATAAAGACCCCGTCGCGAAAGCAGAAACGTCTTGATGAGGCGGGGCGGCGGTTGATGGATTTGCAGTGTCCAGTCCGGGAAATTGGCGGAAAAATCCGCCCGAACGGCGGCGGAGCCCGAAGGCGGAGGCTGCGTCGACATCAAGGGAACGCCGTCTCTCCCTTGGACAACCCACTTCGTCTCGCCGGATGTCAGAAGGCGGCCTAAGACGGGACGAAGGACGTCCTCCCTGAGTCGTTCCGGGTCGAATATGATTCCCCAGATCATCCCCGGGGGGACTTTTTCCCGGCCCCGCGATTTCGGAAACGAGACAAGGAACGAGTATCGGCCGATTCTCAACGGCATCCTGACCGTGGGTCGATCCGACTCGCCCGGGCCCGCCGAGATCCCCGCCTCCAAGGCCGGGACCGCGCTCTCCTGGAAGACGAGGACTCTCTCGGTCCGCGATTTTTGGTTGGCCTTTTCGGACTCAAGGTCCTGAAAATCTCTTCGGAGGGCCGAGAGGTCAAGGGAAGAGCCGTCGGCTCGCCGTTCGCCCGGCGCCGGGCCGGCCAAATTTTCACCGATCATGCTTTCGGCGCGCTCGATGAAAAACTCGAATTCGGACTTCTCCAGGAGCCACTCTCCGCGGACAAGAGACCGATACAATCCCAGGGACGCCGGCAGGGATTTGGCGGCGTCCTTGAGTTCCCGGGATAACGTGCAGATCTCCAGGGCGGCCGACGGCCCCAAGGGAATGCTCTCGGAAACAACGATCCCGCCGTATTCATGCACGATGTTTTCATAAGTCGAAACCGCTTCTTGGAGAAGTCCTGATTTCTTTTGGACCCTGGCTACGGCGTTTAGAATCGCCCCTTTAAGGGGAGGGGCGTTGGCGCGTTTAAGTGCCTGCCGGTAGGCGGCCAGAGCCCCGGGGTAGTTTTTTTCCCGGAACTCCAGCCGTTGGGCGGCTAGTATTTCGGCTGAGCTACCGAGATCGGCGGGAGGGGAAGAGACGACTTCACGACGGCCGTCCGGAACAAACAACAATTTTGCGATGGGGAAATGAATGTCCTTGAAGCCCTGGAGGTAAAAGTACTGCTCGACCAGCGGGCTCGCGGCCGCCGGCTTTTCCAGGACGCGGGCAGACTCCGCGGACGGCTTCCCGGAATGATCCGCGGTCGTTTTGGCCAGAGCGTCCTCGACGGCTGCTATCGCGCTATCGACCTCGCTGACGACCCTGTCGGCGATCCGCCGGGTTTCCTCGAGCCTTTCCTTTTCAAGCAAAGCCCGATCATTCTGAACGCCCCGGAAGGCCAGATATCCCAGAAGCAGGCTGGGCAGGACGATCCCCAGCCCGAAAAGAAGGACGATCCGCCGGCGTTGATGCATCAGCCTTTCACCCCATAGTCAGGCGTTCTCCGGCCCGCCGTTGTTTACTTGTCACCATTCTAGAGTACAGCCCCGGCCGATACAAGGAGCAAGCCCCTTCGTCGGCTTTAATCAGCCGGAAGCATAACGGGGATTGCGTCTCCGGGCCTTGTCGATTTGTGGATTCTTCGGTGAAGATTGCGTGAATCCCCGTCGGCCTTAAACCCGGTCGGGCTTCCTCACTCGTACTTGAGGCTGGCGGCGGGATTGGCCAGGGCCGCCTTGACCACCTGGGTGCTGACGGTGACGACGGCGATTCCGATGGCGGCCAGACCGCTGACCAGGAAAATCCGGACGGTCAGGTTCGTCCGGAAGGCGAATCCATTCAGCCAGCGGTTCATGACCAGATAACCTACGGGCCAGGCGATAAGGTTAGCCACGACCACCCACTTGACGAAGTGCCCGGTCAGGAGCCAGAGGATGTTCGCCAGCCGGGCGCCCAGGACTTTGCGGACGCCGATTTCTTTCGTCCGTTGTTCGGTCACGAAGGCGGCCAGCCCGAACAGACCCAGGCAGGACACGAAAATCGCCAGGACGGAAAACAGCGAGACGATTTTCCCGGCCCGGTTGTCGTTATCGTAAAGGCTGTTGACCTTCTCGTCGAGGAACGTGAACTCAAAAGGCAGTCCGGGCGAGAGCGAATCCCAAGCTTTGCGGAGATCGGCCAGGGCTTCGACGGTTCGGCGGGAATTGACCTTCGTCAAAAGATAGGGTCGGCGGGTCGATTTGACGGCCTCGGGGAGGAGATATCCCATGGCCCGGACATCCTTGTGAAGGGATTCGAAATAAACGTTGTCCATGATGCCGATGATGGTCAGTTCTTTTCTCGGCCCCCAGATCTTCAATTTTTTCCCGATCGGGTTGGGAATCCCGAAATATTCCGCCGCCTTTTTATTGATGACGACGGCCCCCGTGTCGGCGGGAAATTCCCGGGACAGAAACCGTCCCTCGATCATCTTGATGTTCAGGACGGCGGCGAAATCCTGGTCGCAGGACAGGAAATTCAAATTCAGCGGCCGGTTGGACTGCACTCCCTCGACCCCGATCCCCCAATTCGCGGTATCCTCCCCCGGCAAGGCCTCGACGGCGGTCAGACCCAGGATATCGGGATTCTGCTTCAGACGCTCGCGGTAGGCGTCGATCCGGGTGTCCAATAGTTCGGCGTTGTGAACGACGACGATGTGGTCTTTATCGAATCCCAGCCGCCGGTTTTTGATATGGTCGAGCTGTCTGCCAATCGTCAGGGATCCGATGATCAGCAGGGCGGACATGGCGAACTGGAAGACGACCAGGCCGTTGCGCAGAATACGCGCGCCGCGTCCCTTGCCGGCCAGGGGCGATCCCTTGAGAATGTCCGTGTTTTTGAAGGAGGACAGGAAAAAAGCGGGGTACAGTCCGGCCAGAAAACCGATGGCTATTGCTGTTCCAATGAGCCCGGGAATGACCAGGGGATTGCTGAAATACGGCAGTCCAAGCACCCTCCCGGTAAGGTTCCGGTACAGCGGAAGCGCCGCCTGGATGAGCCCGACCGCCAGGACCAGGGCCAGCAGGCTCAGCAGGATCGATTCGCCCAGAAACTGTCCGATGAGCTGAGACTTGAGGGAACCGACGATTTTCCGGATGCCCACTTCCCTGGCCCTCTTGGCCGACCGGGCCGTGGCCAGGTTGACGAAGTTGATGCCGGCGATGAGGAGGATGAGAAAGGCGACCACGGTGAAAATCTTGACGTAAGCCGCGCTGCCGTTGGGCTGGCCTCCCGTGGCCAGGTCCGAATAGAGGTGAATCCTCGTGATCGGAACCGGGGTCCAGATCCAGGGCATATGGGAACGGCCGGCTCTCCCCATGTATGTTTTATCGATCTCGACGAGCTTCTCCTCCATCGTTTTTTGGGTCACCCCATTCCGGAGCAGGATATAGGTGGTGAAACTGTTCGAAGTCCAACCCTGTTCGTCGCCCTTGAAGTAGGTTTTCATGGAGACGAGCATTTCGAACCGGAAATGGGAATTGCGGGGCGCGTCCCGGACCACACCCGTCACCCGGAAAAGGTCGCGCGAGCCCAAGGCTTGGATTTCCAGGGATTTGTTCAAAGGGTCCTCGGACCCGAAAAGCTTGACGGCCAGGGACCGGGAGATGACGACGGTAGAGGGGGCTTCGAGGGCGGTTTTGGGATCACCCTTGAGCAGGGGAAACGTGAACACGTCGAAAAAGGACGGTTCGGCCGCATAAGCCTCCGTCTCTTTGATGGAGTTGTCCCGATAGCGGATGACGCAGTCCCCGAGCCGGCCGGCGAGCTGGGTAACCGATTCGGCCTGGGGATACTTTTGCCTGATGGTCCGGGCCAGGATGGACGGAGTACCAAGCTGATGGATCCGCGAATCTCCCTTGTTCGACCAGTCGGCGGTCAGCCGGTATATCCGGTCGGCTTTTTCATGAAACCGGTCAAAGTTCAGCTCATCGAAGACATAGAGGAAAATCAGGACGCTGGCGGCGATTCCGACAGCCAGCCCCAGGATGTTGATGAACGAATAAACCTTGTGCTTGAGCAGGTTCCGGACCGCGATTTTAACGTAGTTCTTGAACATGGAGCCTCCGGAAATGCCGGACAAAAATCGGCCGACGACGGCTGGCCGGCGGCAATTCGTCCTTTCCTAGGTACGCAAACAAACATGAAAAGGTTGCTTGGTGCGGCCTGGGCCGGCGAACCGCAATTGGAAATCGGGTCAAGGGACAGGCCCAAGCCCTTTGCCGCCGTAAACAGGTAAGCGGTCCCCCGATTTACGAAACGAACATATTCACTTTGCAGAGAACCGGACATTTTCACTTTGCATTGACACGATTTACGGTCAAATTGACAAAGTCCCGGCTCCAGAGTAAATTTAATCACGGGAGGTAAAAATGAAACATTCCAAAATATCGACCATCTTTGGTTGCATCATCCTATTCCTGGCCGTCGTCGGGGCCGGGCCGCTGACGGGCCAGAACCTCGAGGAAAAGGTCCACGCCCGAACCCTTAAAAACGGGATGACCGTCCTCCTCATCGAGAGGCACGGCGCGCCGGTCTTCAGCACGCTCTACGGTTTCAAGGTCGGGTCCGTAGATGAGATTCAAGGAATCACCGGGACCGCCCATCTGTTCGAACATATGGCTTTCAAAGGCACGCCCAAGATCGGGACGTCCGATTTCGAGAAGGAAAAACCGATCATGGAAAAGGTCAACCAGGCCGGCCGGGAATGGAGCCTGGAGCTCGTTAAGGGCGAACAGGCCGACAAGGACAAGCTGGCCCGTCTCCGCGCGGATCTCACCAAGCTCGAGGCCGAGCAGAAAAAGCTCATCGTCAAGGACGAAATCGACGTCATCTACAGCAACGTCGGAGGCACCGGGCTCAACGCCATGACCAGTACGGACCAGACGATATACATCATCGGCCTGCCCTCGAACCAGCTTGAACTCTTCTGCCTGGTCGAATCCGAGCGGATCCGGAACACCGTTCTGCGCGAATTCTACACCGAGCGGAGCGTCATCCAGGAGGAACGGAAACAGACGACGGACGCCAGCCCGGCCCGCTTGCTGAACGAAATGTTCATGGGGGCGGCCTTCCTCGCCCACCCCTATAACCACCCCGTCGTCGGCTGGGCCTCGGACATCAATTCCGTGACTCTCGAAGAAGCCCAGACCTTTAAGAACAAGTATTACACTCCCAACAACTGCGTCCTGGCCATCGCCGGGGACGTCGACCCGGTCAAGGCCTGGCCCCTGATCGAAAAATATTTCGGCGACATCCCGCGGGGCGAAGACCCGCCCGTCCTGAGGACGGTGGAGCCGAAACAGCTCGGTGAGCGCCGGGTCCGGTTTGAATTCGACGCCGAACCCGCGCTGATGATGGGCTTTCATAAACCCACCTTCCCGAGCAAGGAGGACGCGGCGGCGAGTGTTTTGGCCAGCATCCTGACCTCCGGGCGGACATCGCGAATGAACAAGGACCTCGTCCAAGAGAAGCAGATCGCGGTTTCCGTGGGCGCGGGCTCCGGCGGCGGTGCCCGCTACCCGAACCTCTTCACCTTCAACGCCGTGCCCCGCTTTCCCCATACCGTGGAGGAAGTGGAAAAAGCCATCCTCGAGCACATCGAGAAGGTTAAAACGGAACCCGTCAGTGAGCGGGAGCTGCAGAAGGTCAAGAACAGCTGGGAAGCCTCCTACGTCCGCCAGATGGGCTCGAATATGGGGTTGGCCATGACGCTCACCCGATATCAACTGCTCTTCGGGGACTGGAAGCTCTATCTGAAATATAAGGACATCCTGACCGGCATCACGGCGGCCGACGTCATGGCCTTCGCCAAGACCTACCTGACGCCGGAGAACCGGACCGTGGCCTTTCTGATCAAGAAGGCCAAAGCAAGCTGAGGGGAGAAAGATCATGAACAGAAAGAAAATAATCAAGGGACTCGTTCTGGGGTCGATTATCGCCGCCCTCGTCCTGACCGCGACCGCCCAAAAACACCCGCGCGAGCTCGGCCCGGCGCCGGAACTCAAGTTCAAGCTGACCAAGCCGGCGATGTTTACCTTGTCGAACGGCATCCAATGCTTTTACATGGAGGACAAGGAACTGCCTCTCCTTTACCTCCGAGGGTTTATCAAAGGCGGAAACTTCTGCGAGCCGGCCGGAAAGACCGGGCTGGCTTCCCTCGTCGGTCAGGTCCTGCGGACCGGCGGCACTAAAACCCGCACCGGAGATCAGATCAACGAAGAGCTCGAGTTCATCGCCGCTTCGATCGAATCATCCGTCAACAATGAGTATCTCACCTTAACGGGAATCTCCCTCAAAAAAGACTTCCCCAAACTCCTCGATCTCTATGCCGACATCCTCGTGAATTCCGAGTTCCGTCAAGACAAGCTTGACCTGGCCAAGAACCAGACTTACGAGGGGATGCGGCGGCGGTGGGACCAGCCCATGCAGGTGGCCATGCAACTCTTCAACGAAAAGATCTACGGCGCGGACACGCCTTTCGGGCGGAGTTCGACACCGGCCTCGATCAAGGCCGTCACCCGGGACGACTTGATCGCCTTCTACAAGAAGTATAACGCTCCCAACAATTTCACCTTGGGGATCGCGGGAGATCTTTCCATGAGCGAGGCCAAGGCCGTCTTGGAGAAGGCCTTTCAAGGATGGGCCCGGAAAAAAGTGACGTTCGCGGAAGTCGCGCCTCCCGTCGAGAAGGCCGATGGGACGATCTATTACGCCTCCAAAGAAACCCCCCAGGGGAACGTTTTCATGGGGCATCTCGGAATCGCCCAGAAGAGCCCTGATGAGTTTAAAGTCGAAGTCATGAACGACATCCTGGGCGGCGGCAGCTTCACCGCCCGGCTGATGAAAGAGCTGCGCTCGAACCGCGGGCTGACCTACGGGATCTACGGCGGAGTCGGCGAAGGGACCGGGAAGTACCGGGGCGTTTTCCAGATCGGCTCCCAGCTCAAAGCGGCCAAATTCGTCGAGGCCATCGAGACGATCAAGGGCATCGTCAAGGACATCCAGACGAATCCCGTCACGGATGAGGAGATTACGACCTCCAAGAATTCCCTGATCAACAGTTTCGTTTTCCGTTTCGAACAGAAAAGCCAGATCCTGGCCCAGTTCATGAGCCTCAAGCTGGACGGTTATCCGGACAACTACCTCGATACATACATCGACAACATCCGGAAGGTGACGAAGGCCGACATCCAAGCCGCGGCCCGCAAATACATGGATCCCGCCAAGATGATCCTCGTCGTCGTCGGCAACGACAAGTTGTTCGACAAACCCCTCTCGAGTCTGGGCAAGGTGGTGACGATCGACCTCAAAGCGCTCCAGGAGGCGGAAAAAGTAAAATAGATTCTCCGATCTCCTCGGCCGCCGAATCCGCAATCGGAAATCAGGTAAACAGGTAAGCTACCACCCGATTATCCTGCATTATTCATGATTTTTTAGATGCCGTTTTATTCCCGCTTTTTCACTCTGGAACTCTATTATTCATGAATATACAGGCTGAATGTTATATGTTAAGACCTGACCCCGGACATTTGGAAAAGGAGATCGAAATGCGGCCTGTTCGAATTCAAAAAATAGCCGGACCAGCCCTGGCCGTACTTATGGCCTTTCTGGCCGGTGGAAACATCACGGCCCAACGCACCACGGCCCCCGTGACCGGAACGAAAGGCCTGGTCAGCGCCGCCCATCCCCTGGCGGCCGAAGCCGGGATCGCCGTCCTGAAAAAGGGCGGCAACGCCTTTGACGCGGCCGTCGCTGTGGCCGCCGTGTTGAATGTCGTCGAGCCGAACATGTCCGGGATGGGCGGATACGGGACGATTCTCGTCTATCACGCCCCCACCAAGAAGATTTTGTTTCTGAATCCGTCGGGCCGGATTCCCGCCGCCGTCGATTCCGATGTTTTCCGCGCCCCCGCGCCGGGGTATATGGAAAACCGGATCGGCGCCAAAGCCGTATCCACACCCGGCAACGTCCATGCCTGGGAAGCGATGTCAAAACGATTCGGTCGGCGGCCCTGGGCGGAATTATTCGAAGCGGCCATTCGGACGGCGGAGGATGGTTTTGCCATCGACAATCGCCTGGCTTCCTCCATTGGGGATGCTTTCAGTGAATTTTCAGCTCCGGCCCGGGCGATTTTCGGGAAGGACGGGAATCCCCTGCCCGGCGGGGCGCGGCTGGTCCAGAAAGACCTGGCCCGGTCCCTGAGGACGGTCGCCGCGCAAGGGGGGCAGGCCTTTTATGGCGGCGGAATCGGCCGGACGATCGACGCCGAGATGCGGAAAGCCGGAGGCTTTCTGGCCCTGCGGGACCTGACGGAGGACAGGGCCGAATGGTTCGCCCCGCTTCACATCCTCTACCGCGGGTACGACGTGTACACGGCTTCCCCTCCGGCGACTTCGTTTTGCTCCCTCATCCGTTTGGGCCTGATGAGCCGTTTCGACGCCGCCGCCCTGGGCCTGAATTCAGCCCCCTACCTCCACCGGTTCATCGAAGCCTCCAAGCATGCCTTCTGGTGCCGGCTGCGATATGCCGGCGACCCGGCCGTCCAGCCTCCCCCGCTCGACCTGCTCCTTTCCGAAGCATATTGGAAGGACCAGGCAGCGCGAATCGATCCGGCCGGGGCCAAGCCTTTCAAATACCCGGGGCTCGAGAAATCGGAGATGCAGCACACGACCCATTTCGTCGTCGCCGACGCCGAGGGCAACATCGTCAGCGCCACACAGACGCTGGGCAATTCCTTCGGCAGCCGGATCATGCCGGCCGGAACGGGGATCTGGCTGAACAATTCGCTGGCCTATTGCACCTTCGAGCCCAAGGGCAATCCCATGGACGCGCACGCCGGACGGCGGAAGCTCTCCGGAGACTGTCCGATGATCATACTCAAGGACGGCCGGCCCTGGGCGGCGCTGGGAACGCCGGGCGGTCATAATATCGGCCAAACCGTCCCCCAAATGGTCATGAATCTCATCGATTTCCGGCTCGGTATCGCCGCCGCGCTGGCCGCGCCGCGGGTGAGCTTCATCGAACCGGATACCATCGCCGTCGAAGAAGGAGTCGGCGAGGACGTCATCCGCCGGTTGCGCGAATGGGGCCACACCATCCGGACTATCGCCGCGCCCGGCGGTCTGACCAATGCCCACGGCCTGACCATTGAAATCGGGCCGGACGGGAAGCCGTCGAAATTCCGCGGGGCGGCCGATCCGCGGGGACGCGGGGCGGCCATCGCCTACTGACCGCCGTCATTTCTCTTCTCCTCGAATTCGACCGATGGCATCCTGGAGGATACGGCTCCTCTCACGTCAGGAAAACGGGTGGCCGTCCGGAAACGGATGGAAATTCGTGGAAGAAAATCGCCCGCACATGTGTCTAAATATTATTGAGGAGAACTAGTATGCCGGAATCGCCTTCCGCATCCCGCCATCATTCCTCTCCCATCCTGCTTCTGACCATTCTGCCGGCCGCCGCTGAGGAAAGACAGGGAATTCTCTTTTTCCGCGGCGTCAAGGGACAGGCCTGGGCGGCGGAAATACTCACTCGTGCCTTATATCAACGGGCGAGTACGGCGGAAGTGGATCACCGAGCAAAGCCCAGGATCCCGGCTGCTGTGGAGCAGGCCGGCCGAAGCATTCTTGACTTCCCCCGGTGATGCGCCTATGCTGATTCCAGAAAGGTTTTCACAGCATAGGTCCGTATTTCAGACAGCTTTCCCAGATGGATAAAGATCCCATGACGGCATCGAACCCCAAGCGGGGAAGCGGAGTCGCCTTGAAAGGACCGAAGAAAAGAGATGGGCGCCAGCCCAAATCGGCTGCTGTAGCTCCCCGTTCAGAGTCTCGGCTTCAAGACCGGAGCGGCCGCCGGTCGGGATATCTCCTTCTGGCCCTTTTTATCGTCCTGGCCGGGGGGATCATCGCCATCGGATACGCAACTTTCCACGGATATTCCCGAAATTTCCGGATCAAAATCGGAAACCGGACGGCCGAAACTCTGCTTGTCCGCCGGGAGGGCGACGATGTCCTCTTTTTGAACGAACTCAAATTCCAATCGGGCTCGGCGCTGAACCTGAAATTCCCTCTCTCCGCCAGCCGTCTCCTCGCCGCCCGAGCGGCTCGGGGAGAACTAGGGATCATGGAGGGCGTCGATTACCGCGGGGTCCCGGTAATCGGCTACGCCCTCGGCGTGCCTGATTCGCCCTGGTTTATCGTCTCCCGCATGGACTCCGCGGAAGCGTTCGGCCCCCATCGGGCTCGATTGTGGTTGATGGCAGGGCTCCTGGCCGCGATTCTTTTGGGCGCGGGCGCGGGCTTCGGCCTGATCTGGCGCCAACAGCGGGCGAATTATTTCCGGTCTCGGCTGGAAGCCACCCGAAGATTGCACGATGTTTCCTCCCGCCAGGAAGCCCTCCTCTCGGCGATCCCGGACATCATCATGGAAGTGGATGCCAATAAGGTTTATGTCTGGGCCAACCGGCCGGGGTTGAATTTCTTCGGTGAGGACGTGATCGGAAAAGAAGCGTCCTATTATTTCGAAGGCGAGCAGGAAACCTACCTCGATGTTCAGCCGATTTTTAACGGCCATGAAGACGTGATCTATGTCGAAAGCTGGCAGCGACGCAAGGACGGAGAGAAGCGTCTTCTGGCCTGGTCGTGCCAGGTACTGAAGGATGCCTCCGGAAACGTGGTCGGGGCCCTTTCCTCGGCACGCGATATCACCGAGCAGACTAGAGTTATCGAGGCATTACGCGAAAGCGAGCAAAAATTCCGCGAAACGGTGACATTCCTGGATGAAGGGTACTATAGCGCCAGTCAGGAGGGGCTGCTGCTCGACCACAATCCCGCGTTCAACCGAATTCTCGGATTGGATCCCAATCTCGATATGAAAGGACGGTTTCTTCCCGACTTTTGGCAGAATCCGGAAGATCGAAAACCCTATCTCGAAGAACTGATGGTCAAGGGAGCCATCCATAGCTTTCTGGTCAAGGCCAAAACGGCCGGCGGCGGTCGAATCGTTATTTTGGCGAATTCCCATCTGGTCAAGGATGAAAGGTCCGGAGTGATCCGGATCGACGGGGCGATCATCGATTTCACCAATCGCCAAAAGGCGGAAGACGCGACGGCGTTGCAGGCCGAACGGATGGAGATTCTGCTCGACCTCCATCAGCGCATGGACGAGCCGCTCGGCGAAATTTTGGATTTTTGTTTGGAATCGACGCTGAAAATCGTTCGAAGCCGCCTCTCGTTCGTCGGCCTGATGGACGAATTCGAATCCGTCCTGACCATTCACGCCTGGTCCAAGGAGGCGATGAAAAAATGCGCCGTGGACGAAAAGCCTTTGCATTTTCCGATTGCCGGATCCGGTCTTTGGGGTGAGTGCGTCAGGCTGAGAAAGCCGGTCATCTTCAACGATTACGACGCCGCTTGGCCGGGGAAAAAGGGGTGTCCCGACGGCCACGTCTCCTTGAAACGCCTGCTTTGCGTCCCGATCTTTGACGGGTCGCGGATCGTCGCCGTCGCGGCCGCGGCCAACAAAGAAACGCCCTATGATCAAACCGACACGGCGGCCCTCACTGCCCTGATGAACAAAATGTGGGAAATGATCCGGCGGAAACGGGCCGAGGAGGCCATCCAAGCGTCCTTGCGGGAAAAAGAAGCCCTCTTGCGAGAGGTCCACCACCGGGTCAAAAACAACATGCAGGTCATCTCCAGCCTTTTCAACCTCCAATCCGGACACACCCTCAACCAGGAGTGCCGCGAGATTCTCAAGAAGGGACAGACGCGCATCCGGGCCATGAGCCTTGTCCACGAGAAGTTGTATCAGTCGCGCGACCTGTCGAAAATCGACCTGGCCGGGTATATTCAAAGCCTGGCCGTCCACCTTTTCCATGTTTATGTGGTCAATCCCGATCAAGTCCGGCTGGAGACGGATTTCGGGGATGTTTCCTTGGACATCAATTCGGCCGTTCCGTGCGGGTTGATTCTCAATGAATTGATCTCCAACGCCCTCAAGCACGCGTTTCCGGAAGGCCGCCAAGGGCTGATTCGGATCGAGCTGAGCCGCGGTCCCGACGACCAGATCGTGCTTCGGGTGGCGGACGACGGGATCGGGTTTCCGAAGGACTCGGATTTTCGACTCGCCGTAAGCTTCGGGCTTCAGATCGTGAACCTGCTGGTCGGTCAATTGGATGCGACGTTGACGCTGGACCGGGATCAGGGGACGGTTATTACCGTGACGTTCCGGGAGTTGAAATATGCGCCCCGAATCTAAGCGGAGGAATTCATGAACGGCATGGCGACACACGAGCAGACCCGCCGTCGCGCGGGATCTGTCTTTATCCTGATTTTCGGTCTCCTGGCCGCGGGCATCGGCGTCGGCAGCGTTTATTTTTACCGGAACCAAGAGCGGAATTTCCGCGTCGAAGTTGAGCGCCAACTGAGCGGAGTCGCCGAGCTTAAGGTCGATGAACTGGCAAGATATAGGCGGGAGCGGTTGGCGGATGCCGCCGTTTTCTACAAGAACGCCGCCTTCTCCGCCCTGGTGAGGCGCCACTTTGAACACCCGAAGGACCGGGGAGCGGAAGATCAACTCCGGACGTGGCTCGGCCATATGCAGGCGGCCTCTTCGTATGACCGGGTCATGCTGCTGGACCCTCTTTATGACAAAAAGATGATCATCCCCGACGGTCCGGAACGAAGCACATCCTTCGTATCCCCCGGCTCCTCCGAAGGCCTGCGGTCGGGGAAAATCGTTTTTGAGGATTTCTACTGGAATGAACAGAACCAGCGGATCTACCTGAAGGTCATGGTCCCCATCTTCGACGAAGCCGCGGACAGCCGAGTCATCGGGGTCCTGGCCCTGCGCATAGATCCTGAAACATATCTCTATCCCTTTATCAACCGCTGGCCGAACGCCAGCCGGACGGCCGAAACCCTGCTCGTCCGCCGGGATGGAAACGACGCCCTGTACCTGAACGAACTCAAGTTCCAAAAGAACACCGCTCTTCGTTTGCGCATCCCGCTCAAGAACGAGAAGGTACCGGCCGTCAAAGCCGCGCTGGGACAGGAAGGGATCGTGGAAGGGATGGATTACCGCGACACGGCGGTGATCGCCGCCATGCGGCCCGTCCCGGATTCGCCGTGGTTCCTGGTCGCCCGCGTGGACACTTCGGAAGTATTCGGGCCGATGAGGAAACGATTGCGGGGGATCATCATAATGGCCGCCTGCCTGCTCCTGGGCGCGGGTGCGGCGTTGGGATTCATCTGGCGTCAGCAGGGGGCTCGTTTCTACCGGGACCGGTATAACGCGGCGGAAGCGCTCCGGGAGAGCGAATCCAGCCTCAGCGCCATTACGGATTCGGCCCAAGACGCCATTCTAATGATGGACCCTGAAGGAAAATTGACCTTTTGGAACCCCGCGGCCGAGCGAATCATCGGTTACCCGTCGGCCGAGGCACTCGGGCGGAATCTGCACGACTTGATCGCTCCGAAGCGCTTTCACGAAGCCCACCATGCCGCATTTCCCGGGTTTCTGCGCTCAGGTCAAGGAGCCGCCATAGGCAAGACGCTCGAATTGCAGGCCATCCGGAAAGACGGCCGGGAGATCGCCGTGGCCCTATCCCTGTCCGCCGTCCGAATCAAGAACGGCTGGCATGCCGTGGGCATCCTGCGCGATATCACCGAGCAAAAGCGGGCGGAGGAGGCGCTTCACGAAAGCGAGGAGCGGTTCCGCACCCTTTTTGAAAGCTCCCGCGACGCTATCATGACATTGGAACCTCCGGACTGGAATTTCACATCCGGAAACCCGGCCACGGCAGCCTTGTTCAGAGCGAAAAATATTCAGGAATTCATTTCCTACGGGCCCGGGAATCTGTCACCCGAGCGCCAACCGGACGGTCGTCTCTCCGCCGAGAAGGCCAAGGAGATGATCGAAACGGCCATGCATGAAGGCTCCCATTTCTTCGAGTGGACGCACAGCCGAACCGACGGCGAGGAATTTCCCGCCACCGTCCTCCTGACCCGGATGGAGCAAACCGGAAAAGTGTTTCTTCAGGCTACGGTCAGGGACATCACCGAGCAAAAGCGGGCGGAGGAAGAACTCCGGGAAACAAATCGCCGTCTCGAAGCCGCCACCGAACAGGCGAACCGGCTGGCCTTTGAAGCCCAGGCGGCCAACATCGCCAAGAGCCAGTTCCTGGCCAACATGAGCCACGAGATCCGCACGCCCATGAACGGCGTTATCGGCATGACCGGATTGCTCCTGACGACCGGCCTGTCCGACGAACAGCGTCAATACGCCGAAACAGCCAACTCCAGCGCCGAGGCCCTGTTGAACGTGATCAACGACATTCTCGACTTCTCGAAAATCGAGGCGGACAAGCTTGAACTGGAGGAGCTGGATTTCGACCTGCGGGCGACGTTCGAGGGCGCGGCGGAACTGCTGGCCCTTCGCGCCCAGGAGAAGGGGCTCGAATTCGTCTGCCGCATCGATCCCGAAGTGCACACCTTCCTCCGGGGCGATCCCGGGCGGCTGCGTCAGATCCTGATCAATCTGGGAAATAACGCCATCAAGTTCACGTCCCGGGGAGAGGTCGTCATCGAGGCGAAGGTGGAATCAGAGACCGACGTTCGACTGAAGGTTCGGGTCGAAGTGCGGGACACGGGTATCGGCATCCCTCAGGACGCGATCGGACTCCTGTTCACCGCTTTCCAGCAAGTGGACGCCTCGACGGCTCGCCGGTTCGGCGGCACCGGGCTGGGATTAGCCATCTCCAAGCGCCTGGCCGAGTTCATGGGCGGGGAAGTCGGAGTCGAAAGCATCGAGGGCCGGGGATCGACCTTCTGGTTCACGGCCGTCTTCGGCAAACAGCTCCGCCGCGATCGACGGGAAGGACTCCCGCCGGTCGACCTCCGCGGCGTGCGCGTCCTGGTCGTGGATGACAACGCCACAAATCGCCTGGTCGTCGCCGAGCAGTTGGAGTCATGGGGCGTTCGTCACGCGGAAGCCGAAAGCGCCGCGAAAGCGACCGATTGGCTGCGCGCCGCCCGGGCCGAGGGCGACCCCTTCCGCATCATGATCACGGACATGCAAATGCCGGAAATGGACGGAGAATCCCTGGGCAGGGCCATCAAGGCCGACGCCGAATTGCGCGACACGTACTTAGTGATGATGAGCTCCTTAGGGACACGCGGCGATGCCAAACGACTCAAGGCCATCGGTTTCTCCGCTTATCTGACAAAACCGGTCAAGCAATCCCAGCTATTTGATTGCCTGGCCATGGTCCTTGGCGGCGGCCGCGTTGCGGCGGTCCAGACTCAGGAACCCGCCCTGGTCACCCGCCACACGCTCCATGAGGCCCGCCGGCGTATGGTTCGCATCCTGCTGGCTGAAGACAACCCCACCAATCAGCAGGTGGCCCTGGGCATTCTGGAGAAACTGGGCTTTGATGCCGACACCGCAGCCAACGGCCGGGAGGCCATCCGGGCCCTGGAAGCGGTTCCCTACGACATCGTGCTGATGGATGTGCAGATGCCGGAGATGGATGGTTTTGAAGCGACCCGGGCCATTCGCTCCGGAAAGACCGGGGTCCTCAATCCAAAAATTCCCATCATCGCCATGACCGCCCATGCCATGAAAGGCGACCGCGAGCGCTGTCTCGAGGCGGGCATGGACGATTATATCTCCAAGCCGATTGCGCCGCAGGCTTTGGCGGAAGCGCTCGAGAAATGGGGGGAACACCCCCAGGAACGCTTACCGGCGGTCAGCGCGCCCGGAGAAGCGGGCGAACTTTCCCCGGGCCCGCCTATTTTCGACCGGCCCGCGCTCATCGCCCGGCTGATGGGTGACGAAGATTTGGCCAAAGACATCATTGCGGTTTTCCTGGAAGACCTGCCCAAACGGATCCTCGCGCTGAAGGGAGACCTTGACCGGGGCGACGTTGGATCGGCAGGAGGTCAGGCCCATGCCATCAAGGGGGCGGCGGCCAACTTGGGCGGCATGGCGCTTAGCGCCGCGGCCTTTGAGATGGAAGAAGCCGGCCAGGCCGGCCGAAGGGAAGAGCTCGCCGCCCTCCTGCCGGAGATGGAGCGGCAATTTGATCTTCTGAAAACACGACTGAGGGAAGGGAACTCATGAAGATCCTGATCGCCGAAGACGATCTCACCTCGCGGAGCATCCTGACCGCGATCCTGAAAAAATGGGGCTTTGATCCCGTCGTTACGGAAGACGGCGGGAAGGCCTGGGAGGTCCTCCAACAGCCCGATGCGCCCCGGCTCATTCTTCTCGATTGGAATATGCCGGCTATGGACGGGGTGGAGATCTGCCGGCGCCTGAGAGAAATCGTCTCGAGCAATCCTCCCTATGTCATTCTCCTGACGGCCCGGGACGAGAAAGGCGACATTGTTCAGGGCCTGGAGGCGGGAGCCAATGACTATGTGGCCAAGCCCTATGACAGCCGGGAATTGCAGGCCAGGATCGGGGTGGGCCAGCGCATGCTGGAGATGCAGGCCAATCTGCTGGAAGCGCGGGACGCCCTGGAGCATCAAGCGATGCACGACTTCCTGACCGGCGTCTTCAACCGCCGCGCCATCCGGGACAGGCTGAAACAGGAGATGGCGCGGGCGGGACGGGAAAAGGAAAACCTGAGCATCGGGATGCTGGATATCGACCATTTCAAGAACATCAACGACACTTACGGGCATCAGGCCGGAGACGAAGCGCTGATCGCTTTCACCCGGCGTATCCAGGACGGATTGCGGGAATACGACTGCCTCGGCCGGTACGGCGGAGAGGAGTTCCTCGTCATCGCTCCGAGATCCGGCGGGTCACCCGGCGAAAGCCTTTATGAGCGGCTGCGGGCCCGGATCGCCGGAGCCGCAATCGCCACAAACGCGGGATCGATATCCCTGACGGTCAGCATCGGAGTCGCTCCGGGAAAGGGCCAAAGCAACGTGGACGCGTTGCTCGCCGCCGCGGACGCCGCGCTTTATCAAGCCAAAGCGGAAGGGCGAAACCGCGTCGTCTATGCGGATCCCTGTTAGGGAAGAAAAGAATTTCAAACCGAGACTTCATGAGTCCTTCAGCCGTCCTTAAGAACGTTCGCTTGGCCTCCCGTCATCTCCCGCTCCTGCCCCGGACCATCGCCCTTGTTTGGAACGCGGCGCCGGGATGGAACCTGGCTTGGCTGATTCTCCTGGTGACGCAAAGCGTGGTCCCCGTCGGCCTCGTTTATTTGACGCGCGTTCTGGTCAACGGCCTAACGGCCGCGGTCGGCCGCGGCTTGGCCTGGGATAATATCCGCGGCCCGATCATCACGGCGGCGTTCATGGGCGGGCTCACGCTCCTCGGCCTGGGGCTCCAGAGCCTGACCGGCTGGATATCCGCGGTCCAGAGCGAAACCGTCCGTGACGGATTGGCCCGACGGATCCATGCCCAGTCGATCGTCATCGACTACCGCTATTTTGAGGATCCCGATTTTTACGATCGCCTCCACCGGGCCCGGGTCAGCGGGGCCGAATTGCCCCTGGCCCAAACGGCCGCGCTGGGGAACATTTTCCAGAGCGGCTTAACCCTGATCGCCATGACGGCCGTCCTTTTTCGGTACGGCCCCTGGATCCCCTTGGCCCTTCTGGTGGGCACGGCGCCGGCTTTGTTCATCGTCGTCCACAACAGCCGGCGGCTCTATCTCTGGTCACGGAAATCGACCCCGGCCCAGCGCCGCGTCTGGTATTACGACTGGCTGCTCACATCGCGCGAAAACGCCGCCGAACTCCGGCAATTCGGGCTCGGCGGCTGTTGGAATGCAGCTTACGAATCCCAGCGTGCCGTCCTCCGGACGGAACGGATCGCCCTCGCCAAACGACAAGCGGTCGGGCAATTCGCAGCCGGAACGACGGGCCTTGCGGCGGGCGGGGCGGCCCTGGCTTGGATGGGCCGCGGAGCCATGCGCGGAGCTCTCAGTCTGGGCGATATCGCGCTCTTCGCCCAAGCCTTCAACCAAGGGCAGTCGCTCGTCCGGACGCTCCTTCAGAACGCCGGGCAGATGTACGCGAACTTGCTTTACCTGGGTGATTTCTTCGAGTTCCTTGATTTGGAGCCCGGCAAAAAAATCCGGCCTCCCGTCGATTCCGGGGCGGCCGTGATTACGGCCGCAACAGCGCTCCCCGCTCCCTCCGCCCTCGATCTCCAGCCCGTCGGATTGCGGCTTGAGAATATCTCCTTCACTTATCCCGGTTCGAAGAAACCGGCCATCCAAGGCCTGACTCTCGATCTCGAAGCGGGAAAGGTGACCGCGGTCGTCGGGGAGAACGGCGCGGGGAAGAGCACGCTGAACAAACTCATTACCCGCCTCCACGAACCGAGCGAGTGGCGGATTCTCTGGAACGGGAGGGATATCCGCGAATTTTCCGGCGACGAAATCCGGGAGCGGACGACCGTCCTTCTTCAAATCCCCATGCAGTATCAAGAAAACGCCGCCACGAATATCCGTCTGGGGCGTCTCGGCGCGGATTCCGCGGCGGTCGGCGAGGCCGCCAAAGCGGCCGGGGCGGCCGACTTTATCGAGCGTCTGCCACGCGGATACGAGACGCCGCTCGGACGGATGTTCGACGGCGGCGTCGAGCTCAGCACGGGCGAATGGCAAAAGCTCGCCCTGGCACGCGCCCTGGTCCGTCCCGCGCCTCTTCTTCTTCTCGACGAACCGACGAGCGCTCTCGACGCCTGGGCCGAAGCCGTCTGGTATACCCGCCTCCGCCGCGCCCTGGCCGGCCGGACGATGCTTCTTATCACCCATCGTCTGACGACGGCTCAACGAGCTGATTTCATCGGCGTCATGTCCGAAGGCCGAATCGTCGAATTCGGGACGCACGCGGGCCTGCTGGCGTCCGGGGGGCGATACGCAGAGGCTTGGGCAAGCCAGAATATTTGAACCTACACCCCGGACTTACGTCCGGGGATTTGCGGCGGTACTTTAAACCCATTCGACTCCCCAGGCTTGCCGGTATTCCATTTCCACGCTAACCGTTTTTAAGTCACAAGGCAAGAAAGGGAGAAATTATCGAACCAGGCCTGGTGCCACCCGCAGCCAAATCCGGCCAGGCCGCGCGGGTAGGTTTCGTCGCAGAACTCGCCGACCTGCCGGCCGTTGATGAAACCCGAGATTCGCCGGCCCCGGCAACGGATTTTCAAAGTATTCCACTCGCCTGTCTTGAATTCGGTTTTCCCCCGGCTCAGGATGTGGTCCCGGTAAAGGTAAAAGCTGCCGTCGAAATGAACGCCGAGATTCAGAGACCCGGGGTCCGCGTCTTTGGCCAGGAATCCGCGCACGCCGGGCAGGGCGTCCAGGATGGAATCGTCCAGCTTGATGAATTCCTCAAAAGAAAAAACGCGGGCGTTTCGAGTGTGGTCGCTGAATGTGTATCGCAAGGCCGGCCAGACTTTATCGATGTCGATCCGGTCGAGGAGCAGAAGATCCTGATTTTTACCCATCGTCCAGCTCCCGTCGGCCCGGACTTTCAGCCAATAGGCCATCGGCGGCTGGATCTGGTGCTGGATGACCTTGGAAACCCGGCCATAAACCGAGGCCGTTTGATGCGGAGCATCCAGAAGGACGTCGATCGAAGCCTCGGTGTCGGTCATCTGCGGATCGCCCAGAATCGTCACCGGCTCGGAATTCAAGTGGAAATGCCACTCGATACCCATGGCCGGCACAACCTGTTTGAGCGCCTGCCCCGTGCCCCAGGGCTGGACCTCGAAAACGCCGGCCTGGTCCTGAGTGTAGCGCGGCTGGGATTCCGGCGCATAGCCTTCGAAATCGTCGGCATAGGGAAGGGGAAAAGCGGCGGGCGGGGGAATTAAAAGAGACTCGTCTCCCTTGCGCTGGCCGCGAGTGGTCGTGAGCGTATGAATGGAATTCTTGGCCACGACAAGGGAGATCTTCCCGTCTCGCGGCCGGAGGGTCTTGACCCGGACGAACAGCGCCGCGGGGTCGGACTTCCAGAGGAAAAAATCCCGTCCGCTGAACCGTTCGCCCGTTTCAATCACCAGATTCTGGTCGGCTTTGGCCTCCGCGGTTTCGATGACGAAAGTCAACTCTCCCCCATCGGGCGACTGAAGGGTCGTGTAGCTCGAGCTTCCATCGGCCGTATAGCCGCAGCCGTTCTTCAGGTAAACCCAGCCGGGGTTCGCGAACTGGGTGAAATGAGCCACCGCCCACAGCGCGGGCTGGACTTCGTAATTCCCCGACCACGGGGCGGCAGCCTGCATGATGCCCGAGCCCGGAATGGGCAGGATGTCGGTGTAGGAGGTGACCAGGCTCCAGAAGATCGTCTTGGTCATCCCGAAGTCGAGGTAGTTGCGATTGAAACGCTTGGCCAGCCCGACCGCCCCTTCCCAATCGCCCCGCCAGGGCCCGTCCTCGGAGGACCAGACGGGTTTGCCGGTCGCGGCGAGGAGGCCGGGATTGAAGCTCTTGGAATTGCCGGACTGATAGTGGTTGCCCAGGACATCGACAGCGGCCAGGAGAGAGGGGTCTTTCAGCATCTCCTCGGCCACGGCAAAGCCGGCCACTTCGTCCGAGGCGATGAGCTTGACGGCGAGGTTGCGGGCCAGGAATTCGGCCTTAAGGAGCTTGATCCAGCCGCTGTTTAGGGGGCGTTCGTAGGCATAAGGCCGCTCGTTCCACATCCCGGCGTAATGGATGGTCAAGCCGTAATGGAGCTTGGCCGCTTCGATGAACCGGACGATATAATCGACGTTGTCCCGGGAAAAAAACTGACCATTCCCGATCCAACCCGGCGCCCCCCATTGAAGGGCGTCCAGGAGGATGTCGGGATTGCGGCGGACGGCCTCTTTCATCAACCAGAATTCATAGCCGCGGCGGTAGTAGGCGGGATCGGGGTGGAGAAATTCGTCGCGGGTGTGGGCGAAGGAGGATTCAGTGCCGTCCGTCGAATTGACGTCGCCGGGGATTTCCACCTTGAGGTGATGGAGCGAAGCGCCGAAGAGAGGCTTGAAGAGAAGGTCGAGGATGCGCGAGCGCTGGGGCTCGGGATAATCGAGAAGCAGACGCGAGGAGGCGCCGGCGGAGAGAGCGCCGATGCCTTCGAATGTTTTTCCGAGGGGCGAGGAAACGAGGGTGATGGACTGCGGCGCAGGGAGAGGCGTCGCTTCCGGCGCGGCCGTCATGATAAGAGCGATAAACGCGACCAGCCCGGTCGTCGAGGCCGTCATCACGCCTCACACCTCGATCTTGCGCCAATCGATGCGGGCGAAATCGTCCGTTCCCAGTCCTTGGCGGGCGCAGGAGGCGACATGACCGGCGATCGGGCGGATGGACTCCAGGCCCTGCGCCCGGCGCTTTTCCTCCAGGATGTCCAGCCCGATGCGGTCCATGGCCACGGGGTCGCGGCTGAAGAAGATGCGGTTATCGAAAGCCATATGGGTTCCGCCGACGCTGACGGTCGATATCTTGGCCGCCTCCCCGATATGCAGGATCATCTTGTTTTTAAGGCAGGGCATGGACAAGATGTCCGGGATGGCCTTGGCGCAATAATCGATATGGAAACGGACCTTATTGGTCGTCACGCCCAAGCCGATATTTTTCGTCGCCCAGGTGACGCCGCTGTCCTCGTTGTGCTTGAGGACGGCGATATTGACGAGCTTGGTGATGTCCTTGGTGACGATGGTGGAAAAGCAGGATTTCTCCTCATCCGGAATGGTCACGCCGTCGAATTTATCGATGACCTGGTCGGCGATTTTCTTGATCCCGTCACGGTCGTCGTAAGCCGAATAAAGACGCCGCAGCTCCGGTTCGAAAGCCTTGGCCCGCTCGTCGCCCAGGCGGCTCAGCATCCACAGCCAGGTGACGGAGTTGAAGATTTCGCGATAGGATGCGCCGGTGAAATAGCCGCTTTGGCACAGCTCGCGGAATTTTTTGAGCGTTCCGGCGTCGGAAGAGAGGTAGACCTCGCGGTCGTAGCCCTCGACCCACGGCAGGATGGATTCCCCCTGGGTCGATGTTCCCTGGACGCGAACCCCTGCGGTGCCTTTGTTGATCGTCAAGCCGGTCCGCTGGAACTCGCGGTCCAGGCGGTCCCAGACGATGATGGCGTTCTCTTTAACGCCGGCGCTTTTGAGCCCGGCGATCACGGCGTTGATGGATTCGACCGAGGAGGAGATTTTCGGCGCGCCGAGACAGTTGATCTTGATCCCGACGACGTCGTCGGGAGTCACCAGCGAGGCCCAGGCCGAGGCGGCGGTCTTTTCCCCGGTGAGCTCCCGCATCCCCGCCTCGAAGGCCCGGCCCACGGCCGGAGGGTTGTATTTGGCCTCGGCCAACATATCGGAGGCGGCTACGGAAACAACCCGGCTCTTGGCGGAAGGGCCGGCCTGGGCGGAGGCGGAACGTACGGCGGCCATCCCGGCCGTCCCGCCCGAACGGCCCAAGCTTAATCCGTCGGGCCCGAACAAAGCCGCTCCCCCGGCCGCCACGGCCGCGTTTCTGATGAATTCCCGTCTTGTCGTCATCTTCGAGACCTCCTGATCCGGTTTAGGCTTCATTTTATCAAAAAAGCAGCCGGCGGCAATATGAATAATTTCCGTTGTTTACCAACTTCCCCCCTGGTTTCTTGTATTTTAAGGTAATGACCTTGAATCATGCGACCATTAGTTCGATAATATCGCCAGACGGGACCGAAAGAGAGCCTTTAGAAAAGGAGCCGTCGGTTTGAAAAGGACTCCGTGGGTGGTGGCATTCCTGGGCATCGCCGCGGCTGTTTCCTGCGCCTCACTCCAGCCGGATTTCTCCCGCACCGTGGCCTTGGAGGCCGAGGGCGTCCGGCAAGGTAAAATCGACGCGGTCGTAGCCCAGATCGAGGTTAAAGCCCGGGCCGAATCCAAGCAGAAAGTTCTTCACGCCCTGCAGGCGGGTTACTACCACCTTTTTCTGGGCGATTACGCCAAAAGCCGCGAATTCCTCCAGTTGGCCGAGGCCGGGATCATCGCCTACGAGCGCGCAGCGGTGATCAGCGCGGCCGACGCGGCCGCACTGGCCCAAAGCCTTCTCACCAGCGACCTGGAACTCCCCTACAAGGGCGACGGGTTCGAGAAGGTCATGCTCAATACCCTGCTGGCCATGGATTATTTGTTTCTCGGAGACCTGGAGGGTTCGGCCGTCGAGATCAGGCGGGCCGACTTGAGGCAAAAGCAGGAATTGGACGCCCATCAGAAGGAGCTTCTCCGGCTGGAAAAAGAGAAGAAAGACAAGAACGTCAACGGCGAGTCGGAGACCTCCCTCCTCAAACAATACGATGTCCTGGACGAATACGCGTCCGGCGTCGTCAGTTCCTTCCAAAACGGTTTCACTTATTTTCTGTCCGGCCTGGTCTATGAGCTGAACAAAGACCCCAACAACGCTTATATCGACTACAAGAAAAGCTTCAATCTTTATCGGAACCGTTCGACCCTGGAAAAACTCTGGGAGCTGGCCCGGCGCATGGCCTTCCGCGACGAAGCGGAGAAATGGCGGGCCCTGGCCAAGGAGTCTTACGGCCTCGACCTCGGCACCGGGGGGAAGGCGGAGGGCGCGGCGGCGGCCAAACAAGCCGAACTCATCGTCATTTATTTTGCCGGCCAGGTTCCCCGGAAAACACAAGCCAAGTTATCCCTCCCCATCTCCGGCCAGATCATGAGCGTAGCTTTCCCGTTTTTCGATCCCCAAGGCCTTTCCCGGCGCACCGAGGGGATCGACATTGCCGTCAACGGTACGGTCCGGGGGCGGACCGATTCCGTACTCGATTTCGTTCCCATCGTGACCAAGGCCATGAAGGAAAAAGTCCCGGGCATGGCCATCCGTCAGATCCTTCGCGTCCTGGCCAAACACGAAGTTAACAAAACGGCCGAAAAAGAGCTCGGGATTCTGGGCAAATGGGGAGCGAACCTGATCAACTGGGCCACCGAAAAGGCCGACCTCCGGGGGTGGTATGAACTTCCGCGCGCCATCCACGTCCTGCGGGCGCGCGTCGAGCCGGGCCAGGCCCAAACCATCGGCTGGCAATCAACGGGAGACGCCTTCGAGGGGCGGGCGTCCGACGGCCTGAAGGTCGATCTCCAAGCGGGGCATACAACCATTGTCTTCATCGTTGGTTTGGCCGGAGTTCCGGCCGTCTATTCCAAAACGTTTTAAGGAGGGCTCCATGAAGCGCAACGCGGCATTTCTCATCATCGGCTTAGCGGCCCTGACCGCCTGCGTCCGGCCCGGCCCGGATCTGGGACAGCGAATGGCCTTGGCCGCCTCGAATCCCCCCATCGAATTCAAGCTGAACGTCCTGGACGATCAGCTCAACGCCTGGCTGGATGTCCAGGATGTCCGGTTCACGGAGACGGCCGGGATCATCGGCCTCCACATCCAATGGAAAAACATGACCGATCGCGACCTGACGTTTTCCACGCAGGCCCGCTGGTTTGCCGGCGGCCTGCTGCAGGAGACCGCGGGCCAGGGCTGGCTGCCCGTCTCCGTCATGCGCAAGGACATGGCCATCACCACTCTGATGGCCCCCAAATCGGGAGTGGACCGGTTGGATCTATCGATCAAGATTGAAGGGAGGAAACCATGAACGCACTGCGTTGGACGGCGGCGGCCGCGATCGCCGCAATCATCCTCGGGGCCGTCGGTTGCGCCTCGACGGGCAAGGTCACCTACGAAGACCCCGGCCAGGTGGAAACCGTGACCAGCGATTTCGGCTCGACCGATCTGCATCTCATCGCCGAGAAGATGGTCGGGTCGCTGGTGGCACTGTCGATCCTGGACGAACGACCCGTGCTCGTCGTCCTCCAGGTCAAGAACAAGACCTCGGAGCACATCGACACCAAGGCCATCACGGACAAGATCCGGACAACTCTCCTCAAGTCGGGCCGGGTGCGTTTCACTTCGACCAGCGACATCCGCCCGGAGATCCTGGACCAGCTCGAATTCCAGAATTCCAACCTGGTCGATCCCAAGACGGGTATCCAATACGGCAAATTGATCGGGGCCAAATACGCCCTGCACGGCGAGATCTCCTCAATCGTCAAGGAAGCCGGCCGCCAGCGGAGCAACTGGTACAAGATCGACCTCCAGTTGACCAACCTCCAGAACGGCCTGATCGAGTGGGCCGACGATAAAGAGATCATGAAGAAAGAGACGCGGCGCATCTTCGGCGCGCCGCAGGGAGAATGACCGTGTCGACGCGCGCGAAAGCCATCGCCGTAGCGGCCCTCTTTCTGTCCGCCGCCTGGATTATGGCCCAGGAGCTCAACCCCGGCCTGGATTACGTGGATAAGAGCGCCGAGGGCCAGTCTCAGGTGAATTGGACTCAGCAAACCGTCCGAGCCGTCGGCAACGGGGCCGGCCCGGAGACCATCAAGGATCTGGCCCGGCGCAAGATCCTGGCCAAGCGGGCGGCCGTTTTAGACGCTTACCGGAATCTTCTCGAAGCCGTCAAGGGGGTGCGCGTCACGTCCAGCACTCTGGTCCAGGACCTGATGCTGCAGAACGATACCATTAAGGCCGAGACCGAGGGGATGGTCAAAGGGGCCCAGGAAACGGCCGTGAACTACACCAAGGACGGGATCTGCGAGGTCACCCTGGAGGTCCACCTGGACCAGCTCGGGGAATACCTGCTGTCCGCCTTGAACGAGAAGGCGGCCCAATCCAAGGACGAGTATCCGCAATTCGATTGGACCGCCCTTCAGAAAGAGCTCGACCAGACCAAATCCGATCTGAACGCGACGCAAGGGAAACTGCAGGCGTCCAAATCCGACCTGAACGCAACGCAGGCGACACTGGCCCGGACGAATCAGGACCTGGAAGCGGCCCGGAAACAGGCCCAGGAAACGACGGCCAAGCTCGAAATCGCCCAAACCCAATTGTCGGAAACGAATCAACGCCTGGTCCAGACCGAGAGCAAGCTCAACTCCACGGAGCTGCGGGCGGCCGAACTGCAGCAGTCCGTCGATTCCACCAAGGCGGAGCTTCAGGCGACGGCCGGGATCCTGGACGGACTGAAGGCCGAACTCGCCACCCAGCGCGTCGCCGCCACCGTGGGCGAAAAGGAACTGGCGCAGGCTAAGGAGTTTCTGGCCGAAAAAGGCAAGGAACTGGACGCCCTGTCCGCCGAACTGGCAACCTACAAAGCAGGAACATCCCCCAAAACCGAGCTGCAATCGGTGATCGAACAGGTCAAGGAGATCCAAGCCGAGGCGCAAACCCAGGTCGCTGATATCATCGCCACACCCATCCCCGGGGCCCGGCCCGACGTCCCTCCGGCCGGCGAGCCGGCCGACCTGGCTTACACCGGGCTCCTGATCGATGCCCGCGGGCTGGGGGCCAAACCGGCCTTGGCGCCCGCCTTCCTGAATACGAAGGGCTTCAAGCTCTTCGGCCTGGCCGCAAGCTATCTCAAGGGCGCACTGTCCCAGGCCATCCGCGTCTCCAAAGCCGGGATCAATCCGCTGGTGGTCAAGGCCTCCCAGGCGGTCAAAGGAAGCGACCTCGTCCTGGCCGACAACGACATCAAGAAAGTCGCCGCGGTCCGGCATAGAATCAAAGCGGGCAGGATTTCGATCCTGTTCTGAGGAAAACCATGAAGAGGTTCATCGTCGGACTGTTGATCGTTGGAATCCTGGGCGCGGCCGCGGCGTCCGCCGGCCAGGAAGTTCTTCGTGTCAAAGGCCGGGGCAAAGCTTCCCCCGACACGCCTCCGGCCCAAGCCCGGGTGCTGGCCAAGCGGGCCGCCGTCCTGGACGGCTACCGGAAACTGGCCGAAGCAGCCGGGTTCAAGTCCGAGACCAAGGAAGGTTCGAAGGAAGCCGCCGAAGTCCAGGCTTACCTCAAGAATTTCACCATCACGGGCACCACCTACATATCGGATTACGAGGCCGAAGTGGACATCGAAATGCCGGTGGCGGCCGTCATCGCCAATGTCGCCGATTACAAGAACGCCTCCGCCGAACCGTCTTTCGTCCAGGAAATGCTGGCCCGGTTGGCTGACATGGAAACGGCCTTGACCCGGCTCCAGGACGAGGTCAAGCAGTTGAAGGATCTCTTGAACAAACGGGGAGGGATTCAGAAATGAAAGGCAAGATTGGAATCCGGGGAGGGATTGTTCTTATCCTGGCTCTCGCCGCCGGATTGTGGGCGGCGGGCGAGGACTTGGCCGTCACGGTGACCGGGGAAGCGGCCGGCGAAGGCCCGGCGGCCAAGGAAAAAGCCGTCGAGGACGCTCTGCGCAACGCCGTCGAGAAGGGTTTCGGGGTGTTCATCGACGCCGCCACCTTGAGCGAGAACGCCGCCATCGTCAGCGACGTTATCACGGCCCAGACACGCGGATTCGTACGGTCTTACGAAGTGCTCGAAGACCGCCAGGAGGGAGGCATCCGCCGGGTCACGGTGCGGGCCATGGTCGCCCTCGACAAGGTCTGGGAAAGCGACTCTCTCCAGCTTTTGCTCAAGCGGATGGAGGCGCCCCGTTTCTCCGTCCATTCCAAGGAAGAAATTACGGAAGGGGGATCCGCCCTCAAGGGTTCGCCCGCGCGGGACAAAATGATCGGCGTCCTGGCGGAGAAAGGGTTCGTCCTGGTCGAGACGCCGGATGCGGCGACCGCAACACCCGCCACCGGCGACCAGCCCCAATTCCGGGTTGAGGTCGAGGCCCGGGGCATCTTTGATCACAAATCGGACAGCCAGGGATTAGAGCTTTATTTTTTCTCCGGCCAGGCCGAGGCCAAAGTAGTTCAGACCGATACGGGTAAAATCATCGCCGCCGCGGCTGGAAATTCGATGCGCGGCGCACGGACACCGGAAGACGCGGGCAGAGACGCCCTGACTTTCGCTTCGGGCAATGCCGCCGGAGAACTGGTTCAAGGCATTCTCAAAACCTGGGTGGAGATGCTGAACTCCGGCCGGGACATCGATCTTGAAGTCCAAGGGATCAGCGCGTCCGAGCTGTCCGCCCTGACGGACGCGCTCAAAGCGCTGTCCGGGGTCCGGGAAGTCAGCCATCTCGGATTTGCCTCCGGGAAAGCCCAGCTGGCCCTGAAATCGAAGCGGAAAACCATGGAACTCGCGGCCGATCTGGAGGGAACGACGGCCCTGAAGCTCAAGATCACTAAAATCACGGCCAATCGAATCGAGGCCGTCCGGATCCGATAGGTTTTTTCGCGGTCCGCTCCCATTGTCAATCCGGCCCCACCGGTGATATAAACCCAATTGGGTTAATACTGAGCGGCGCTTTGGCCTGTACTCATAAAGCACGGCTTCTGCTTTATGAGTGCGGCGCTTTTATCCTGCTTATAAAACTTGGAGGGGCGCCGGCGAATGTAGAAACGGACCTCTTAGGGAACATGACAAGTCCAATTTCCCGCTAAGGAGAACGGCATGGGAATCGTCCTCAAAGTCGATCATCTGAAAAAACGCTACGGCCAGCTCACAGCGGTCCAGGACATCAGCTTCGAGGTAGAAAAAGGCGAGGTCTTCGCCCTGATCGGGCCGAACGGCGCGGGCAAAACAACCACCCTGCGGATCGTGGCCACCCTGCTGACGCCGACCGAGGGCTCGATCAAGCTCCTCGATCACGACATCAAAACGCACCCGGAAAAATTCCGTGAGAACATCAGCTATCTGCCTGAGGAAGCGGGCGCCTACCGCAACCTCAAGGCCCGCCGCTATCTCGAGTTCATGGCCCGTTTCTACGCCGATACTCCGGAGAAGGAGCGCGAAATCCTGGACCGGGCCGAAGCCATCTGCGGGCTGGGTAAACGGCTCGACGACAAGGTCGGGACCTACAGCAAAGGCATGACCCGCAAGCTCCTGCTGGGCCGGGCTTTGATGACGCGGCCGGCGCTGACCATCCTGGACGAGCCCACTTCGGGATTGGACGTGATCAACTCGCTCGAAGTCCGGGAGATCATCAAGCGTTACGCCCGGGAAGGCATTTCCGTCCTCCTCTCTTCGCATAACATGCTGGAGATCGAATTCCTGTCCGACCGCGTCGCCTTGATCGACAAAGGCCGGATCCTGGATTCCGGCACGCCCAAGGAGCTCAAGGAAAAATACCAGGCCGAGAACCTCGAAGTCGTCTTCAGGAGCGCCCTGCGATGAGAAAATTCACCCATTTATTGGCCAAGGAAATTCGCGAGCTGGTGACGAAACAGCTCGTCATCTCGCTTGTTTTCACCATGGCCCTGTTCACCTTCATCGGCAACATCTCCAAGAAGGAAATGAAAAAGGCGACCGGGACCCAGAAAATTTCGGTTTACGACCTGGATAAGTCGGAGCTCTCCCGGGCTCTCCTGGGCGCCCTGGAAAAAGCCCGCTTCGAGCTGGTTCCGGTCAACGCGGCGGACAGCCGGGCGGCGGTGGAAAAAGCCCGCCTGGGCGAGACCAATGTCCTGGTCGTCGTTCCGGCCGGATTCAGCGCTTCCGTGGAACGGCTCGAACCTATGAAGATCGAGACGTATGCCTATCTGCGGAACTTTTCCGTCATTGGGATCCGGCGTTCGGAGGTTATCAAGGCCGTCCTGGAGGCCATGAACGACTATCTATCCGACAGCATTTTGAAAAACCGCCTGCCGGAGCTCGATCCGGAGAACCTCAAGAACCCCATCAAGACACGGGAATTCGTCCTGATCAGGGACCGCATGGCCGAGGGGTCGGCTTCGGCCATCGCCGGGATCGTCACTTCCCAGTCTTTGCTCATTCCGGTCATCCTGATGATGGTCATCATCTACTCCTCCCAAATGGTCATCTCGGCCATCGCCATGGAGAAGCAGGATAAGACGCTGGAAACCCTGTTGACCGTGCCCATCTCGCGGACTTCGATCGTGGCCGCCAAGATGCTGGCCGCGGGGATTGTCGGGCTGCTTTCGGCGGCGATTTATATGCTGGGCTACAAGTCCTTCATGGGCGGCCTCACCCGAGGTATCCCGACGGACGCCTCCTCCCAATCGATCGTCGCCAAGTTGGGCCTCGGCTTGAGCGGAACCAGCCTGATCGTACTGGGCGTTTCGCTCTTTCTATCGATCCTGTGCGCCTTGGCCCTGGCCACCATCCTGGGCGTTCTGGCCGAGGATTTCCGCAGCGCCCAAAGCCTGATCATGCCCGTCATCCTGCTGGTCATGATCCCCTACTTTTTATCGATGTTCGCCGACGTCAAAACCATGTCCCTGCCGGCCAAGGCCCTCGTCCTGGCCATTCCCTTCTCCCATTCCTTCCTGGCCGTTCCGAATATGTTCCTGGGCGATACGAAGGCCGTCATCTTCGGCATGCTCTACATGCTGGCCTTCTTCATCGTCCTGGTTATCCTGGCCGGGAAGATATTCTCTTCGGACAAAGTTCTGACGATGAAGCTCCGCTGGAAGAAGAAGAAAAAAGTGACGGTTTGAGGCCCGCGCCGGTCAGATCCCGAACTTCAGCCCGGCCCGGAAGCTGAACCCGTTGAAATTCACATCCACGGGTTTCGGGGTCGGGGGTGCGAACAAAGTCTGGACTATGCTCCAGGCCGGCGGAAGGTCGCGCAGGAAAGGCATCGGCCGGTTTTGTTGGGCCTGTTTCAAACCCTTGAATTCGGCGAATCGATAGCCGCCTTCGGCCGTCAGTTGGATGCGCTCGGTGAGCCGGAATTCAAACCCCAAGCCGGCCTGGCCGCCGAGGGTGTTCTTATGAATGTTTTCCTGCGGCCCGCGGAAAGACCCGAAATAATAGCTTCCGCCGCCGCTCAGGAATACGTTCCACTTGCGGCCGAGGGGAAGGACGTAATAAACGTTCAAGCTGAGCGGCAGGGCGCGGAGGGCGCGGCCGAACTCAAACCCCTGATCGGACATCCGGTTGAAGCCTTGAAGAAGGGGCAGGTCGAGCCTGTCGCTCATCATGTCCATTCCGCTGCCCCGGCGATTGCCGTCCATCCGGCCGTCGCGGCCGCCGCCGTTGTTGATGTAGCCGATTCCCAAGCCGATCTTGATATTCCGGGCCAGTCCGTACTGGAGTTCGGCCTTGAGGTCGACCATGGAATGCCCGTGCTCGAGAAGCCCGATTCCGCCTCCCGCCGAAAGGGAGAAACGCGAAAAATCGCCGAAAGACCGGGAATCCCGAGGGTTGCGGCCATAGCGTTGAGCCTGAGCGGCGCCGGCGATGAGGATGAGAGAAAGGGCCAAGATGATGATCCGGCCGGCATATGTTGTTCTTTTCATTAAGCTTCTCCTCAAGACAAGAAAAATTCACCTTATTATAGACCATAAGGGCTGACTTTCCTTGGAAAAATTTTCGGTCCAGCCCCGGCCGATCATGCTAAGTGAAAAAAAATTTCTCCCGGTCACTTTTTCGGCTCGTCCCCGTTCCAATTCAGGGGATCTACGCCGAGCAGATGGCGGACGAAAAAGTCGTTCCGCTTGCGGTCGCCGTAGGTACCGCCTGAACCGTGGCCGGCGCCGGGGATGACCAGCAAGTCGAACATCTTGTTGGCTTTAATCAGGGCGTTGACAACCTGGTAAGTCGACGCCGGGTCGACGTTCTGGTCCATCTCCCCCACCACCAAAAGAAGCTTGCCCTTCAGACGGTAGGCGTTGTCCACGTTAGACGATGCGGCGTACTCGGGCCCCAGCGGCCAGCCCATCCACTGCTCGTTCCACCAGATCTTATCCATCCGGTTGTCGTGGCAGCCGCAGGCGGCGAATCCGGCCTTGTAGAATTCCGGATGGAAGAGCAATCCGCCCAGGGCGCTCTGGCCGCCGGCCGATGTCCCGTAAATCCCGACGCGGGTGATGTCATAATAAGGATACTTGGCCGCGACGGCCTTGTGCCAGAGGATCCGGTCGGGAAACCCGGCATCCCCCAGGTCCCGCCAGCAGGTATCGTGGAATTCCTTGGAGCGGTTGCTCGTCCCCATCCCGTCCGTTTGAATGACGATGAAACCCAGTTCGGCCAGCGACTGCATGGCATTGAAAGGGGAAAAGGTCTTGGGCACGAACGAACCTTGCGGCCCGGCATAGATGTTCTCAATGACCGGGTATTTCTTCCCGGGGTTGAAATTCAACGGCCGATAGATGACGCCCCAGATGTCGGTCTTACCGTCCCGGGCCTTGGCCGTGAAAACTTCGGGCGCTTTCCAGCCGGCTTTGACCAGCGCGGTGATGTCGGTATTCTCGACCCGCAGGACGGCTTGGCGGTCGAGAGTGCGGCGGACCTCCAGAGACTGCGGCAGATCGAGGCGCGACCAGATGTCGGTGTAGTAGGCCATATCGGAGGAATAGGCCACGGAATGATTGGCCTCGCCCTGAGTGAGCGGCGTCAGACCCGACCCGTCGAAATTGATCCGGTAGTAATGGACGAAGTACGGGTCCAGCTTGGGATCCATCCCGCTGGCCTGAAAGTACACCTGTCCCGCCTGCTCGTCCACCTTATCCACGCCGCGGACGACCCAGGGTCCCTTGGTGATCTGATTTTTTACCGCCCCCGTCGCGGCATCGATGACGTAAAGATGGTTCCAGCCGTCGCGCTCGGACATCCAGATCGTCTCTTTTCCATCGGCCAGATCAAAACGGTATTTTTTCCCGGAGTAGCAGAAGAACGTCTTGGGTTCCTCGCTCAGGACGGCCCGGGCGGCACCGGTCGCCCCGTCCACTTCGATGATCCGGAAAACTTGATGGCCGCGCTGGTTGTACTCGAAGGTGAAGGCCCGCGAGTCCTTGCGCCAAGCCGGTGTCGTCAAGTCGTAGGGATTGGGGAAGAGGACATTGTCGACATCGACCCGCTTGCGGTCTTCGACCAGAAACAGCACGGGCTGGTCGAGGTCGAGGACGTCGCCCGGTTTGGCGTACTCGAACTCGGTATATTTCGGCTGGAGCTGGTCGGCGGGCGAGGATTCGATGTAGGTGAGGAAGCGATGGTAGCCCGGCTTGATCCGGACCGCGGCGATCTTCAACGAATCGGCCGACCAGGCGAGGGAGCGGTAGGTATAATAATTGCCCTCGCTTCCGTCAGCGCTCAGGGCGAACTCTATTTTTTTGTCCTTGGATCGGATCAGAACATTGTAGCTGCGAATGCCGGCTTCCCATTTGCCGTCGGGCGAGGTCTTGAATTCGGCCGAAGCGGCCTCGGCCGGAGGCCCCCCCTGGCCCAATCCCCCGCCGCCCTGACGGCGCGGTTCGACCGGACCGACTTTGACGATCGTCCCGGCGGCCAAGTCAAACTTCCAGCGGAAAGCCGCCGTCTCGAACTGGACGGCTTTCTCGCCGTCGACGAAGGTGATCGTATTGAACGGGAGCTTTTTGGGATCAACCTTGTCCTTGAGTTCGACGGCCAGGGCCGCGGCTAGTTTATCGTGGTCGAAGGCGGGCGCCTTGGAGGCCTTGTCGGCGTCGACCAGGACGAATTCGGTGCCGCCCAGGACGGATTTGCGGTACCAGAAACGATGCGTGGCACCGATCCAAGACGGCCGCTCAGGCAGGTTGACGGCCAACCCCTGCCATTTTTCGCGCAGGCCGGAGGCCCGCTCGTAGTCGGCGCGGGTGCCTTGGGCGGGGAGAAGGGCGGGCAGAACGAGCGCCGCAAAGAGGACGAGGATTAAAAGACGGGATTTTCTGGTTTTCATTTTTTCTCCTTGAGAATGGAGTTTATGGAAAAATATCACATATCAGAAAACGAATAAAGAGTGAAAAATCATTTTTCGCCTCGAGTTCCGCCCGCTCGACGGGCTCGACCGCGCCGTCTTCGAGGAATGGGGCATCGCGGACGGAGTCTATATCGACGGCAAGCCTTTGCTTACCGGCCCCCCGCTGTCCTACGAGAAAATTAAACCCAACGGATCGCGAAAAAACTCTAATCGTCGCCGTATGGATTCGAAAGTCAATTTCCGCCGACTGAAAACAAGATCGTCGGATCGTCGGTTCGATCTCCGGTTCTCGACTGAAATTGCGCCGCCCGATTTGAAAATCCTTCGGAAATGGGATAAGTAAGAGAGTCCATTCCGATCCCGCAAGGAGGCCCGCATGTCCCTCGTCCGCAAATCACTTCTCGCCGTCCTGATCCTCGTCCCGCTGCTCGGTTTCGCTCAATCCGATTCCGCCAAGGCCGACTGGCAAACGGTGGCCCGCATCCGCGAGGAAGGGCTCCAGCGTTCGCAAGTCTGGGACCTGGTCGGATACATGACCGACGTCGTCGGTGCCCGCCTGACCCTGTCGGAAGACATGAAGCGGGCCCAAGCCTGGGCCAAGGACAAGATGGTCCAGATCGGATTGGAGAACGTCGCTCTCGAGCCGTTCATGGACTACGGAGTGGCCTGGGACAACGAATATACATCGATCCATATGATCGAGCCCGACTACCAGATGATGGTCGGCTATCCCCTGGCCCACACGCCGGGCACGAACGGCAAGCGGACTCTACCGGCCGTCGTCGCCGACATCCAGACCAAGACTGATCTGGCCGCCTACAAGGGCAAGCTCAAGGGCGTCGCGGTTCTGATGACCCCGCCCGCGGCCGTCGATCCTTACGCCATTTTCGCCCCGGTCAACCGCTATACAGACGAGGATTTGAAAAAGCTGTCCGAGACCGTCCTCCCCGCGCCGCGTCCCGCGGCTCCGGCCGCGGTCCCGAACCCGGATTTGCTGAAATCCGAGGAGAAGATGGCTTTCTACAAGGCTGAAGGCGCCCTTGTCGTCTTTCAGTGTCCGGGCGGCCGGATCGGCGCGGTCACCGGCTTCGCCCGGCCCGGGACGAAGGACGACAAGTGGTCCTACGAGGCGACGATGGGATCGCTCCCCATCCTTTCCATCACCCCCGAGCATTACAACCGGATGTACCGCATCCTCAAGCGCGGTGTTCCGGTCAAGGTGGAAGTCGAAGTCCGCAACCGTGTCGGGGCCAAGCGGGAGCAGGCCATGAACCTGGTCGGCGAAATCCCGGGCTCCGACCTCAAGGACCAGGTCGTCATCATCGGCGCCCACTTCGATACCTGGCACGCCAGCCCCAGCCCGAGCGACGACGGTGCCGCCTGCGCCGTGGCCCTCGAAGCGGCCCGCATCCTCAAAGCGATCGGGGCCAAGCCGCGCCGGACGATACGCGTCGCCTGGTGGGGCGGCGAGGAGCAGGGGTTATTCGGCTCGGGTGAATATGTCAAGAAGCACTTCGGCGATCCCAAGGATCCGGCCGTCGGAAAGAAGCCCGATTACGATAAATTCTCGGCCTACTTCAACATGGATTACGGCGCCGGGGCCTTCCGCGGGATTTATCTTCAGGGCAACGAAAGCGCCCGCCGGATGCTGACGGCCTGGATGGAGCCGCTCCGCGATATGGGCTTCACAGCCGTTTCGAACCAGAGCGTCGGGAGCACGGACCATGTCTCGTTCGACCGGGCCGGTCTGCCGGGATTCCAGTTCATCCAGGACCGCATTCCCGGGACGGCCGGACACACCAACCTGGACTTTCTGGACACGATCCAGGCCCAGGACCTGATCAAGAATGCCGTCATCATGGCTGCCTATGCCTGGCAGGCGGCGACGGCCGACGAGCTCGTGCCCCGGAAAAACCCGGGACTTGCCCTAAAAAAACCTTAGGACTTGCTCGGCAAAGCCCCGAGCATGCCCGCTAAGCCCGGAGCATGCCCCGGAAAGCACAGAAGTCAGCGTTGAGAAAAAAGACTGTTTCGTTCGTCTGATTCAATGATGAACGAAAAAGATTCTCGCTTGACAATTTCGATCGATAGGAATATCGTTATACATAACTTATATCGATCGAGCAAACCATTGGAAACAGTAAAATTGTCCCCTAAGTTTCAGGTCGTGATCCCCAAGAACGTCCGCCTGGCTATGAACCTCAAGCCGGGGCAGCGAATTCAGGTCATTCCCCTGGAAAACAGGATCGAGCTCGTCCCGGAAAGAAACCTCACCGAACTGCGCGGATTTCTGCTCGGGATCGACACCGGATTTGAACGCGAGGACGACCGATCGTGAACCTCGTCGATTCCTCGGGTTGGCTCGAATTTTTCGCCGACGGCCCCAACGCCTCTTTCTTCGAGCCCGTCCTTGCCGCCAAGGACGATCTCATCGTCCCTACGCTGGCTTTATTCGAGGTTTTTAAAGTGGCACTACGGGAGCGGGGGGAAGACGCGGCCGTGCAGGCCGTCGCGGCCATGAGACAAGGCCGGGTCATCGATATGAATGAGGAAATCGCCTTGCGGGCGGCCCGGATCAGCCTGGCTCGGCGTCTGCCGCTGGCCGACAGCATCATCGCCGCGACGGCGGCCCGCTATGAAGCCGAGATCTGGACCCAAGACGCCCATTTCGAATCCGTGCCGGGCGTCCATTTCACCCGGGCCAAGAAATCGAAGACCTGAGAAAGGAATCGCCCATGCCGGACCAACTGATCACGACCGTACGTTGGACCGAAAAGATGCATTTCGAAGGGACAGCCGAATTCGACCATCCCATCCCCATCGATTACCCGCCGCCGCTGGGCGATGGGCTCGGGCACAAGCCCATGGAGCAGGTGCTGATGGGATTGGCCTCTTGTTCCGGTCAGACCACGATCTCACTTCTTCAGAAAATGCGCCAGGACGTCCGGGCTTTCTCGGTCCGAGCCGCCGGCCGCAAGCGGGAGGAGCATCCCAAGGTCTTTACCGCGATCCACCTCGAGTTCAGGGTGGAGGGCCCGGCGATCGATCCCGCCGCCGTCGAAAAGGCGATCCGGCTGTCCGAGGAGAAATACTGCCCCGTTTGGGCCATGCTCAAGGGCGGCATCGCCGTCTCGTCCTCCTTCTCGATCATTAAATAGGGAGACCGGTTCCCCGATTGTTCTTGACAGCGAAGGAAGGCTTTCATATATTTCCAGTTGAAATTCTTATCCTAGGCGGGAGGTCGCATGAAAAAAATTATGGCTTTGATGTTCATTCTCTTTCTGGCTGCCACGGCGTCCGCCCAGAACTGGTTCAAGGGAACCCTGGATCAGGCCGTGGCCAAAGCACAAGCCGAAAATAAGCTGGTCCTGATCGACTTTTTCAGCGGTGGCTGAGGGAGCTGCAAACTGCTCGGTGAGCAGTTCTACGAAAACGCCAAATTCCATCCCTTCCTGGACAAGAATTTCATCCTCTTCCGGGCCGACACGGATACGGAGATCGGCAACACTGTTTTCAAGAAATTCGCTATCCGAGCCACACCCACGACGATGGTCGTCGACGGAGAAGGCGCCGAAGTCGACTGGTTTGTCGGCTACGGCCCCCCGGCCGAAAACTTCCAGGCCAAGCTGGAGAAGGTCCTCAAAGGTGAAGATACTTTCAAGGCCGTGAGCGAAGGCTATGCCAAAAATCCGAATGACGCCGCCCTGACCTTCAAGCTGGCCCGGAAATGGAGCGATAGGTTCGACGAGGTCAAGCCTATCGAACTCTACAAGAAGGTCATAGCGCTCGACCCCGAAGGCAAGTCGGGAAGCTACACCAACGAATACACGAAAGTGACCGTCCCCTATACCGTGTTTGCCGAATATACGCTGGCCACGACGACCCCGCGGGGGGCCAAGCAGGACATGGCCTCCATTCGGGCCTTCATCGCCAAATACCCCGACAGTCCCATGGTCAAGAACGCCTATTCCTCGATGTCTTACTTCTACGGCAATCAGGCGACCAAAGACGAAGCAGCCAAATTTTTCCCCGAATATGCCGCCAAGTACCCCGAGGATCCCTATGTCCTCCAATCCTGGCTGACCCGGATCGTCCGGGACAAGGAACCGATGGATAAAGGACTCGAACTGGCCGAGAAGATCGAGAGCTCGACCAACCGGAATCCCGACCCGTACGTTCAACAGACTCTGGGCGACTTCTACCTGACGAAGGGTGACAAGGCCAAGGCCGCCGATGTCTACGGAAAGGACTTCGCCGAAGGCCAGGTCCAGAATCTCGGCTACAACCTAATTACCTACGCCAATTTCTGGCTGGCCAAGAACGAAAACCTGGATCACGCCGTGAGCATGGCCGAAACCGCCATGAAGCTGGCTCCCAAGAACGCCTATTTCCTGCAACAGGTCGCCAACTTTTATATCAAGACGGGGAAGGAAGACAAGGCGCTTGAATTGTTCGGACCGGAATACATCCAAGGCAAGATGGCCGACGGCTCAGCCCTTTATTCCTACGCCTCTTTCTGGGGACGCCAGGGCAAAAACCTGGACAGCGCCCTGGCCGCATCGAGGAAGGCCGTCGAACTCAAGCCGACTCAGTATTACCAATGGTCGACTCTGGCCGACATCCTGTCCAAGCTGAAGAACCACGCCGAAGCCATCAAGGCGGGGGAAAAAGCGGTCGAGTTGGCCGATCCGGCCATCAAGGACATGATGAAAAAGAATCTGGAGAAGATCCGGGCCGCCGCGGACGAAAAGAAGTAAATCCGTCAAACGCTCAAAGGGGCGGCGCTTCGCCGCCCCCTTTTTTATAACCGAGTTTCCATCCCCTTTTCATTATTTCCTTAAAAAAGCCAGGGCTTGGAGAGCCGCGACACAGCCCTCCCCCGCCGCGGCGACGACCTGGAGACCTCCGCAGGTGTTGTCGCCGGCGGCATAGACGCCCTCCAGGTTCGTCCGCTGGAAGCGGTCAACCGCGATGCATTGTTTATGATCGAGTTTAAGGCCGGCCTTGGCGAATAGGGGCCCGGTCGGGATTTCGCGGAAGAGGAAAACGGCGGTAACATCCAGCGATTCCTCACCATTCGGCGTTTTCAAAACGAGCCGTTCGACGTCCTGCCCGCCTATGATCTCCTTGATCTCGGTTTGGGCGTAGACGACGATGCCCGCCTTTTCGGCCTTGACGAAAGCTTCCTCGAGAGGGGCGAGGTCTTTGATTCGGCCCGTAATCCAATGGACGTTAACGCCCATCTGCATCAGGGCCCGGATATCCTCGACCGCTTCCTCGGAATGCCCATAGGCGGCGACGTTGCGGCCGCGGTAAAGGGGACCGTCGCAGACGGCGCAATAGCTCACGCCGAAACCGACCAGCCTCTCCTCTCCCGGAATTTGGCGCTCCCTGGAGAACGGTTTGCCGGTGGCCAGAACTACGGCCTTGGCCTCGATGAACGAGTCGGTCGTCGAGACAAACTTGGGGTCCGTGGTCAGGGACAAGGCGATGGTGTCGCCGGAGACGAATGCGGCGCCGAAATGGGCGGCTTGGGCGCGGAATTTCTCCAGGAGCTCGACGCTGTTGATGGACATGAATCCGGGGAAATTCTCGATTTCCCAGCCGATGGACATCCGGGAGGAAGCCCGTCCGCCTTCCAGGACGAGGGTTTTTTTGCCCGCCCTGGCCGCATAGATGGCCGCCGTCAGTCCGGCCGGTCCGGCGCCGATGATGAGGATGTCGGTTTGATAGGTTTGCATTCGGCCTCTCCTCTTTCCGGGGATTGGCTATTATACCCCATCGGCCTCAGGTTGACAGCGAGGGCCGGGGAAGCTACAGTCCCCCTTGTGAAAATGATCCCGGCCGTCTTTCTGAGCCTAGCCTTTTATCTCCGGCCATTTCCGCCCGGCCGCGAAAGAGGTGGACATGACAACGCCTAGAATCCCGTTTCTGTTCCTCTCCGGAGTCGCGCTGGCTTTGCTGGGTTCGGCCGTCTCCGCCTCGGCCTTCGAACAAGGCTTCGACAGGCGCTTCAGTATCAGGCACGCCCGAGCCGAGGGATTATATTTCACGCTTTCGGCCCAGCCGCTCGAATACACCGGGGATTTCCTTTCCTCGCTCACGCTGTGGCACTTCGAGAAATCTTTTTTCATTCCCCGGCTGGGGAAAAGCGGCGTTCTGGATATCGGCGTGGGCCTCGGCAGCAAGACCGCCTACGGCTCCTGGGAGATTCGCTATTCCCTGGCTTTGCCCAAAGCCGGCGTCGACGGCCGAAACGAAAGCGTCCAGTTCCACAACCTGGAGATCAATGGGCGGTCTTTCATTTGGCCCCGCGAGACCGTACACGCTTACCTCCAACTCGGCATCGCCATCCCGGTCGTTTTCGTCAAGGACGGCGCGTTCTACCGGGGGGCGGATTTGAACGCGATCTATGCCGGGGCCGGGGCCAATTTGGGAGGGGGCGTTCTTTTCGACCTGGGGAGGGAAACGTTCATCAATATCGGAGCCGTCTATCGATTCCAGGTTTTCCTCTATGCCTACGGCGAAGGCAAAGGGCGCGATATCAACCATCTCCGGACCGTGTACGGAGGAGATGTGTTCGGGCGCCTCCTCCGCTCGTCGTCGTTCGGGCTGACCGTGAGCCTGGGTTTCATGCTCTGACGCTCCACCAACTTATATCCGCGGGATACATCCTTTGCCGGCAGACGAAACCGCACTCACGAAGGAGGCCATGAGCGCTGAAAAGCCCGGTTCCCGTCGAACTTTTTTTTCGCTTGCATTCCATCCCGAAAACGCTTATACTGCCCTCTTAACATCTGGTAGGAATAGCCAGCCGTATAGATTGTCTCACGATAAGCTTGACTGACCACACCCCCCCAATGTTGAAATCACCTTTTAAGGAATAGTTATGCGTTTTGAAGAACTCAACCTCGACCCCAGGCTCCTCCGCGCCATCGCGGACCGGGGTTACACAGAGACGACCGACGTCCAGGAACGGACGCTGGGCGCCACACTGCAAGGCCGCGACGCGGCCGTTCAGTCCCAGACCGGGACGGGAAAGACCGCCGCGTTCCTGATCACCGTCTTCCAGCGGCTCCTGAAGAGCGGCGGAAAAGACGGCCGCGCCCTGGTCATCGTCCCTACGCGCGAGCTGGCCGTCCAGATCGAAGGCGAAGCCAAGATCCTGGGCAAGGACCTCGGATTCACCGTCGCCGCCTTCTACGGCGGTGTCGGATACGACCGTCAGGAAGCTCTCCTGAAAAAAGGCGTCCATATCGCCATCGGCACGCCCGGCCGACTGATGGATTTCGACGAGAAAAAGAAACTGGACCTGTCCGGCTACCAAGTGCTCGTCATCGACGAGGCCGACCGCCTCTTCGATATGGGCTTTCTGCCCGACATCCGCCGCATCACCCGCCATCTGCCCGCCCCCGGCGTCCGCCAGAGCATGCTCTTCAGCGCGACGCTCGACCGCGCCGCCCGCAACGTGGCCGCCGTTTATCTGGACAAGCCCGTGTTCGTCGAACTGTCGCCCGAACGCGTCCCCGTCGAGGCCATCTCCCAGGAGCTCTACCACGTTAAAAGCCATCTCAAGCTCAACCTCCTGCTGGGCATCCTCAAGACCGAGGCGCCCGCAAGCACCCTCATATTCACCAATATGCGCCATGCCGCCGAACGCCTGGCCCGCAAGCTCGAGCGCAACGGCTATCGCGCCCGGTACCTGAGCGGCGACCTGCCCCAGGCCAAACGCATGAGCGTCATCGAGGATTTCGGGGCCGGAAAGTTCCCCGTTCTGGTGGCCACGGACGTCGCCGCCCGCGGCTTGCACATCGAAGGTCTGGCCATGGTCGTCAACTACGACCTGCCCCAGGACGCCGAAAACTACGTCCATCGCATCGGCCGGACCGGTCGGGCCGGATTGACCGGCAAAGCCGTATCGCTGGCCTGCGAGAAATTTCTGGAAAATCTCTATCCCATCGAGCGCTATATCGGGAGGATGATTCCCGAGCGTAAGGCCGCGCCCGCGCTGTACGCCATCGACCGCAGCGTCGAGTTCGAGTCCACCGACAGGAACCAGGAGCGGACGCGGAACGGCGGACGATCCGAAAACAAGGGAAACAGGGGCGGAAACGGCCAACGCGACAACCGGAGCGGACGCCCCGGACGCGG